>NZ_JBFAYZ010000007.1:0-512874 GCF_040681515.1 Kribbella sp. NPDC051718
TACCGCGGCTACACCGGAACCGTCGCCTCGGGCACCGTGTCCGTCGGCGACCAGGTGATCGTACTGCCGGCAGGCCGGCGCACGTCGGTCGCCGGCATCGACCGCGCAGTCATCAGCGCCACCGGTACCGCGGTCGCCGAACGGCCATCCGCGGTCGCCGGCGAAGCCGTCACCGTCCGGCTCGCCGACGACCTCGACGTCGCCCGCGGCTCGGTCATCGTCTCGGCCGACTCCTCCCCCGGCACCCGCCGGGAACTATCGGCCACCCTGTGCTGGCTGTCGGAACGCCCGCTGACCGTAGGGGCCCGGCTGCTGATCAAGCACACCACCACCACCGCCCAGGCCATCGTCACCAAAATCAACGGCGCGCTCGATGTCAGTGGCACAGGCACGCTCTGCGTTTTGCCGGCCACCGGACTCGAACTCAACGACATCGGCAAGGTACAGCTCAAAATCGCCGCACCACTCGCCGCCGACCCGTACTCCAGCAACAACACCACCGGATCGTTCCTGCTGATCGACGCCCACGACGGGTGGACACTGGCGGCCGGAATGATCGACGACGAAGAAGGGGAACTGCTGTGACCGCACCAGCGCTCGTAGTCCTCGCCCACGGCAGCCGCGATCCGCGATCGGCCGCCACCGTCCACTCGCTCGTGGCCTGCCTGCGCGAGATGCGGGACGACCTGCGGATCGAAGCCTCCTTCCTCGACCACTGCCCGCCGACGCCGTACCAGGTGATCGGGAAACTCGCCGCCGAGGGCGTCGAGGAGGTCGTGGTGTTGCCGTTGCTGCTCTCGACCGCGTTCCACGCGCGGACCGACATCCCGGCCGTCATCGACGAGGCGCGCAGCCGGTTCCCGGATCTGCGGATCATCGCCTCCGACGTGCTCGGGTACGACGACACGCTGCTCGACGTCCTCGACCGCCGGATGCGCGCCGAACTGAAGGACGGCCGGGTGCGTGAACTCGACGCCCTCGTCCTCGCCTGCGCCGGCTCCAGCGACGCCCAGGCCAACGCAGCCGTCACCCGGCTCGCCCGGCTCTGGGGCCAACGCCACAAGCTCCCGGTAACCGCCGCCTTCACCACGGCAGCCACCCCGAGCCCCGCCGAAGCCGTCCTCCAATGGCGCCTGGAGGGCCGCCGCCACGTAGCAGTCGGCTCCTTCTTCCTAGCCCCCGGCGTCCTCCCAGACCGAGCCGAAGAGATGTCCCGCAAGGCCGGCGCAGTCGCCGTCTCCCGCCCCCTAGGCGTCAGCGCCGAAGTAGCCCGCCTAGTCCTACTCCGCTACGGCGTAGCCGGCCTAGACCTCCTCACCCTGGCCCCCGCCCCACGCCCCACCCTGCTCCGCCCGGAGCTGGTGCGTACCGCCTGAGCCAGCAGACACAGAACCCCGCCGGAACCTTCCCCGGCGGGGTTCTGCCGTCTCACCTAGCGGCAACTCGGACCGCCACGCACGCACAACTCCACCCAGCAAGCGCTCTCCGCGGCCTGTCGTGGCCGCCCGCGGAGGTTATGCGTGCGTGGCGATACCGGGGCAACGGCGAGGCGGCGGGGTGGGTCAGGCGGCGAGGTGGGTCGCGGTGGGGGGCACCTGCGTGGGGCGGGCGGTCAGCGCGTTGAGTGAGGTGCCGACCCAGGAGTGGTCGAGGATCACGTCTTCCCAGGAGTAGCGCAGCAGGGTCCAGCCGCGCATCGCCAGTTCGACGTACCGGCGGCAGTCCTTGCGGAGGGCTTGGCGGGTGCCGTGATGAGCGAAGCTGTCGGCCTCCAGCACGATCCGCAGCAACGGGTCGGCGAGATCGACCCGCGCGTAGAACGACCGATCCCTGATCCGGTACTGCGGTACGAAACCGGTGAAGCCCGCCTCCAGCACCCTTGCCCTGAGCATCGACTCGAGCGCCGACTCCGCACGCTCGTCGGCCGCCGCGGCCACCCGCAGTACGGCGGCCCGCCCTGGTCCCCGAGACGCACCCGCCTCCTCGGTCAAGGCGGCCGGCTCGACCTTCTTCAGTCGTAGAGCGGAGTCCGCGATGGCCAGCGCCTCCCCGAACGGGAGATGTCTGGCGCAGTCGAGCACTGTCCGGAGCGGCGGGGTGGCGTTGCCGTCCGCCAGCTCATTGGAGCGGTGGAGCACGCAATCCAGCTCTGTCTCGCGCGGGCGCTGAGTGCGGCTGATCGTGACGTGCGGGACCAGTGGTCGCGTCACCACCTGGAGTCCATGGTGGAGTGCCGCGCTCTGCCGGGACAGCACGCCACCGTTGGCGAGCGCCACGGTCAGGTCCGACGGCTCGGTCGGGAGGGCGTAGACGCCCTTCGCGACTCGAGTGATCTCGTCGCGCTCGAGAGCGCGGCGGATCGATCGCCCTGAGGTGAGGGCCGCCAGATCGGCGTACCGGACGGTACCGCCGGCGCGCTGGAGGATCTCCACGACGTCCGCCATGGAGGGAGTCTGACGGATTCGGAGCGCGGCTGTTCTGAGTTGTCCACAGGTCCCGCACGCACGCACAACTCCAGAGTCAGCCCGGTCCGCCCGCTCAGCCGTCGGGCGATCAGGCAGTTGTGCGTGCGTGGGCGGTCAGGTCGCAGCGAGGCGGGCCTTTTCGGCTTCGATGTCGAAGTCGGGTTTCGGCCATTCCGGGTTGATGTCTTTCAGCGTTTCGAGGAGGAGGGTGGTGACGGCCCAGTTGCGGTACCACTTGCGGTCGCTGGGGATGACGTACCAGGGCGTCTCGGGGTTGTTGCAGTTTTCGAGGGCTGCTTGGTAGGCCTCGGCGTACGCGGGCCAGAGTTCGCGTTCGTCGACGTCGCCGGGGTTGTACTTCCAGTACTTCGTCGGGTTGTCGAGGCGCTCGGCGAGGCGGGCCTTCTGCTCGTCCTCGGAGATGTGCAGGAAGCACTTGACCACCGTGACGCCGCTCGCGGCCAGTTCGGCCTCGAACTCGTTGATCTGCTCGTAGCGGCGGTTCCAGACCGGCGGTGCGACCAGGTTGCGGACGCGGGCGATCAGTACGTCCTCGTAGTGCGACCGGTCGAAGATGCCGATGATGCCGGGACCGGGCAGCGCCTGGCGGATCCGCCAGAGGAACCCGCGCCGCTTCTCCGCCGGAGTCGGCGCCTTGAACGAGGTGATCTTCAGCCCCTGCGGGTCCATCAACCCCGCGCCGTGCCGGATCACGCCGCCCTTGCCGGACGTGTCCATCCCCTGCAGGACCAGCAGGATCCGCTGTTCGCCGCCCTTGCGTCCCTCGGCGAACAGCCGTTCCTGCCAGTCGGAGACCTCGGGCCCGATCGCGTCCAGCGCGAGCTTGCCTTCGTCCTTGCTACCGGTGAACCCGGTCGTCGCCTTCGTGTCCCAGGCGCTCAGATCGACCGGACCCTGCGGCACCCGCAACTGGTCCAGCAGCCTGCCACCCGCCACGTCGTCCGGCTTGGGAGCCTTCTTCTTCGCCATCCGCCCATCCTGCCTCATCAACAGCCGGGATCGGCTCAGGCAGGCGTACCGACCTTGCGCTGCTGCCGCAGGACCACCTCGGCGACGACGATGGCGACCACCCCCACGGCCAACGCGATCAGGCTCCCGGTCACGCCCCAGCCCAGGCCGGTCAGATCGTCGGGGTCACACCCCTCGCCCACGCCGCAGTACTTCGCCTCGTACCCCCGCACACCGATGAAGAACCCGATGATCACCGCGGCCACGACGCTGGACAGATACAGGGCTCCACGCACCAACCAATTCGAACCACCGGCGACCGGGGCCGGCAACTGGATGGACAAGGCGAGCAGCACCAGCCCGAGCAGCCCGATCGCAATCTCCAGCAGGATGAGTTCACCCTCATCAGCCATCCAGATGAACCGGAAGCCGTCGTTCACCGCGCTCTGCCAGACCAGTACGACGTCCAGCAACACCAGCGCGCCCCCGACCCACCGCCTCGACTGAGTACTCACGAAGGCGATACCGACCCCGCCGGCAGCGAGCAGCGCCGCCAGGAACCCGAGCGGCAGGATCCACCGATCGCTGCCGGACCCCGAGCTGTCATGGAACCGCACGAAGCCGCCGACGCCGAGCAGGACGATCCCCAGGCCCAGCAACCCGAGACCACCCACCACCGGCGAGGGAAGCGATCGCTGCTCTTGTGAAGTCATGTCCTCAGCGAACCACGGCACCGGCCCACCAAGCGTGAGTAAGACCACTCAACTCGCCGGGGCCATCCCGACATGGGCGAGCGCGATCAGCCGAGAGAGCGCTCGCAGGTACTTCTTCCGATAACCACCCTTGAGCATCTCGGGCGTGAACATCCGGTCGAGCGGCACTCCCCCGGCCAGCAGCGGGATGTCACGGTCGCACATCCGGTCCGCGAGCACCACGAGCCGCAGCGCGACGTTCTCGTCGGTCAGCTCCCGGATGTCCGTGATGCCGACCGTGGTCACCTCGTCGAGCAGCGCGCCGTACTTGCTCGGATGCAGCTCAGCCAGCTGCTGATAGAGATCCACGAAGTGATCGCACGACGCGCCAGGAATCGAGGCCGCAGTCTGCTCCACCCGCTCGTCCGCCCAGGGCTCAGGAGCGACCGGCAGTCCACGATGCCGATAGTCCGGCCCGTCGATCCGCCGTACGTCGAAATGCGCCGCCAGCCCCTGGATCTCCCGCAGGAAGTCCGTCGCCTGGAAGCGTCCCTCCCCCAGCTTGTCCGGCAGTATGTTCGACGTCGCCGCCAGCTCGACCCCGGCCTCGACCAGTTGCCCGAGCAACCGCGAGATCAACACCGTGTCGCCCGGATCATCCAGCTCGAACTCGTCGATACAGATCAGCCGGTACGCCGAAAGCGCCTCGACCGCCGAACGCATCCCCAACGCCCCGACCAGGTTCGTCAGCTCCACGAAGGTGCAGTACATCTTCGGGCCGGCCGACTCGTGCCACAGCGACGCGAGCAGATGGGTCTTGCCGACGCCGAATCCACCGTCGAGATAGAACCCGGGCTTGCCGGCGGAGAGCGCTTTCGCCCCGCGCAGCCGGGCCCACAGAGAGCGCTCCCTGCGCGGTTCCGCCAAGGCCAGCCCGCGCTGGCGCAGTACCGCCAGGGCCTCCGCCTGGCTCGGCTCGGCAGGGTTGGGGCGGTAGGTGTCGAAGCGGACGTCGGCGAAGCGCGGCGGTGGCACGCACTCGGACAGCAACCGGTCCGGACTCACCTCCGGCCGGCGCTCGCTGAGTCGGATCGGCATGCCCTCACCCTACAAAGAGTTGACCTCAACTCCGCTTGAGGTCATAGCTTCGCGGCAACGACCCCCAGTGAGGAGATCCGATGCACGCGGTACGGCTGCACGAGTTCGGTCCCGCCGAGAACCTGACCTATGAGGAAGTACCGGACCCGGAAGCCGAGCATGGGCAGGTGCGGATCCAGGTCGAAGCGGCCGGTGTGCACCTGGTGGACACCGTGCTCCGCGCGGGCAACGCCGGTGGTGGACCGATCGCCCCGCCGGAACTGCCGACGATCCCCGGCCGTGAGATCGCGGGCCGGGTCGACGCGGTAGGTCCAGGCGTGGCCAAGTCCTGGATCGGCAAGCGTGTGGTCGTCCACCTCGGCGCGAACCCGGGTGGGTACGCCGACCTGGCGGTGGCGAAGGTGCAGTCGCTGCACGAGATCCCTGACCACCTGGACAGTCCAACGGCGGTCGCCACCATCGGCACCGGGCGAACGGCGGCAGGCATCCTCGAGCAGGCAGCGCTGCAGCCAACAGACGCCGTCCTGATCACCGCAGCGGCGGGCGGCATGGGCAGCCTCTTCGTCCAAGCGGCTCGCAACGCCGGGGCCCTGACCATCGGCCTCGCCGGTGGACCGGAGAAGGTCGAGCAGGTGCACGACCTCGGCGCCCAGATCGCGATCGACTACACAGCCGACGACTGGCCGGAGCAGGTCACAAAGCAACTCGACGAGCGCGAGCTGACCGTAGTACTGGACGGCGTGGCCGGTGAGAACGGGCAGCGGGCCTTCGAGCTGCTCGGCATCGGCGGCCGGCTGCTCATGTTCGGCTGGTCCGGCGGCGGCCCGATCCAGGTCACGACGGACGACCTGATGGCGCGCGGCCTCACCGCCACCTGGGCGATCGGCCCGAAGCTCATGCGCAAACTGCGCGCGCTGGAGGCCGAAGCACTGAAGCAGTCGATCGAGGGCAACTGGACTCCCTTGCTCACGAAGTACCCGCTGTCCAAGGCTGCCGACGCCCACCGTGCGCTGGAGAATCGCGAGACCGTCGGGAAAGTCGTGTTGATCCCCGCTTGACCTTCACACCGTGTCAAGCCTCACCGTTGAGTCATGTTCACCATCGGAGACTTCGCCGCCTTCGGGCGGGTGTCGGCGCGGATGCTGCGGCACTACGACGCGATCGGCCTGCTGCGTCCGGCCGGCGTCGACAACGCCACCGGCTACCGGTACTACACCGCCGACCAGCTGCGCAGGCTGAACCGGATCGTCGCGCTCAAGGAACTCGGCTTCACCCTCCAGCAGGTCGGCGCCATCGTCGACGAGAAGCTCGGGCCCGAGGAGCTGCGCGGCATGCTCCGGCTCCGCCGCGCGCAACTGGCGGAACGACTGGCCGAGGACGCGATCCGGCTCGACGCGGTCGAGGCGAGGCTCCGGATCATCGAGAAGGAGGGGCACATGTCCACTGACGACGTCGTCCTGAAGACGATCCCGTCCGTCCGCGTCGCCGAGCTGTCGGCCGTGGCGGCGAGCTACGACGGACCCGACATCACACCGGTCATCCAGCCGCTGTACGGCCAGATCTGGGAGCGGCTGGGCGCAGCGAGCGTCCAGCCGGACGGTCCGCCGGTCGCGTACTACGAGAAGACCGACGGCGAGGCGGTCGTCGTGCACGCCGCCGTGACCGTCAAGCCGGAGCAGACCGCCGACGGCGACTTCCAGGTCGTCGATCTGCCGGAGCTGGCGACCGCCGCGACGATCGTCCACCAGGGCTCGATGGACGACGCCGACCAGAGCATGCAGATCCTCGCCCGCTGGATCGACGACGGCGGCTACCGCAGCGTCGGCTACGCCCGGGAGGTCTGCCTGGCCTTCGACCCGGACGACCAGTCCAAATGGGTGCACGAGTTCCAGATCGAGGTCACCAAGCCCTGACCCGAGCACGACGCAGAGCACCCCGGGCCGCCTGGTGGACGGTCCGGGGTGCCTGCCGCGTTGGCTCGTTACCAGATCGTGTAACCGAAGGTGGCGCTACCTGTCGCCCCGCCACTGTCGGTCGCAGTCACTGTCGCCGTGTAAGAGCCGCGGGTCGTCGGCGTACCTGACACCACTCCGGCCGCGCTGATGGACAAGCCCGCAGGAAGGCCTGTCGCTCGGAAGGTGATCGGCAGGCCGGCGCTCGAGGTGGCCCGGATCTGCAGTGGGAAGGCCGACCAGCCAACGAACCCGTACTGGCTGCCCGGGTTCTGTACGGTCACGGTGCCCGTCGAGGACCCCGTCACCGTCAGGCTGTACGTCGCCGAGTGGCTGACCGCACCCGTCCCCTTCACGACCACCTGGTACGTCCCGGCCGGCGTTGTGGCCGACGTCGCCAGAGTGAGCGTGGAGGAGCTGCCCGACGTCACCGTCGACGGCGAGAAGGATGCGGTCGCACCCGACGGCAGACCGCTGGCCGACAGTTGCACCGACTGCGGGTCGCCGCTGCTGGTCGTAGTACCGACCGTCGTCTGCACCGAGGTGCCCGGGGCAACCGACCCCGAGGTGGGGCTCAGCGAGAGCGAGAAGTCGCTACCGGTCGGCGGGGCACCGCCGACTGCCAGCTTCCACAGCCCGTACGCCGCGGCGTCCGCGCTCCGGTCCAGCACCGTCGAGGAGATGTTCGACGGGTACTTGTCGCAGGCCGAGTGGTAGCAGGAGTCGTAGGCCTGGTTGGCCGTTCCGCCCCACTTCTGTGCCTGAGCGGTGGTCTTGCGGGCACTGGCACCGGCGGCCACGCCGCTGGTCGGGATACCCGCGTTCTTGAAGGAGGCGTCGTCGGACCGGCCGACACCTTCCTGGTTCTCCTCCGGCTGCAGGTTCAGGCCGTCGTAGTAGGCCTTCAGCACCTTGCCGGTCTCGGTGGTGATGTTGTTGACGAAGTAGCCGGCGTTGGTCGAGGCGACCATGTCGAAGTTGAAGTACGCCTTGATCTTCGACTTGTCGGTCGAGGACAGCTGGCCGACGTAGAACTCGGAGCCGTTCAGGCCCTGCTCCTCGTCGGTCCACCAGCCGAACCGGACGTGCTTGGCCAGCGTCGCCTTGTCCTGGGCGAGCCGCAGCGCGACCTCCAGGATGGTGGCTGATCCCGAGCCGTTGTCGTTGCTGCCGGGGCCCGCGCTGACGCTGTCGAGGTGCGCGCCGAGCATGACGACCTGGTTGGCGTCACCACCCGGCAAGTCCGCGATCAGGTTGTCGGACGGGTACTGGCAGCTCGTGCAGCGTTGCTTGACGACCGTGTAGCCGGCGTCGCGCAGCTTCTGCTCGAGGTAGCTGACCGACGCGGTGTGGCCCGCGCTCCCGGCCCGGCGGTTGCCGCCGTTGTTGTCGGCCGCCTGCTGCAGCGCGGCCAGGTGTGCCTTGACCTTCTCCACGTCGATGTCCGGTACGCCGGCGGGCGGGGTGGAACCGCCGACGGTGAGCCGGTACGTCGCGGTCTTGTCCACGTCCGTGCCGTCACCGGTGATCGTCACGTTGTACGCGCCGTCGGGCGTGCTCGACGTGGTGGCGATCTTGAGGGTCGACGAGTTGCCCGACTGGACCGAGCTCGGGTCGAAGGTCGCGGTCGCGCCGCTCGGCAGCCCGGTCGCGGTGAACCGGACGGTCTGGGCCGAGCCGCTGCCGATCACGGTGTTGACCGTGGCGGTCGCGCTCTCTCCCGGCTTGACCGACCCGCTGGCCGGTGACACGGAGAGGGTGAAGTCGTTGCCGCTCGGAGTACAGGTCGCTTCCCCGGACTGGGCGCCGACGGAGACGGCATCCCAAGCGGCCTTTACCTTCGCGTGCAACGCGCAGCTGCTGTCCAGGTTCTTGGCAGCGGTGAGCGTGGTCGAACGCCACTTGCCGTAGGACATGTTCGACGTCTTGATCAGCATCGAGTTGTAGAACAGCTTGCCGGCTTCCTGGTGCCCGATGCCGGTCAGCGTGGTGTTGTTGCAGGTCGGGCTCACCGGCTGGCCGTTGCTCGGATTGGTGCCCTCGGCAAGCAGGTAGAACCAGTGGTTCATCGGGCCGGCCGACGCGTGGATCTCGCTCGGCAGACTGCTGGAGTTGCAGTCCGGGTGCCCAGAGACCTTCGACGGCTTGTACATGTACCGGATCGGGCCGCTGCCGGTCAGGTTGATCGTCTCGCCAATCTCGTAGTCCGGCGCGTCGTTGGAGTTGTTCAGATAGAACTCGCTCAGCGTGCCCCAGATGTCGGCGACGGCTTCCTGCGACGGGTAGCCGGAGATGCCGCCCGGTGTCATCGCGTCCAGGCCGTGCCCGTACTCGTGGGCGACCACGTCCGTCGCGGTGATCCAGTTGCGCGCGTTGTTGTACCCGAAGACGACACCGTCGGAGTTGTACTGCGAACCCCAGTACGCGTTGACGTCGCCGAGCCCGACGAGCGCGTCGGCCCACTTGCCGTTGCCGTCGAGCCCGTTGCGGCCGTACCAGTTCTTCAGCATGTCCCACTCGCCGGCGGCGACGTACATGACATCGGTGCAGCCGGCTTCCTTGTCGGTCTTCGACGTGCTGCCCCACACGTCGTCCGAACCGGAATAGGTGCTGCCGGTCGACTGGTCGCCACACCGCAGGTTCGGGCGGGCCGGGTCGGTCATCGAGTACGTCGTACCCGACTTGGTGGTGCCGATGGTCAGGTTCGAGCCGTTCCAGATCCCGGTACCGGTGCCGGCCGCGGTCTGCTCGATCGCCTGCAGGAACTTGCCGGTGCGCGCGTCGACGTACACCTTCTGCCGGCTCAGCTCGCCGTGGTTGCGGCCTTGCACGATCGCTTCCCAGGCCAGTACCGGCTTCTTCGTACCGGCGTAGACGACCAGCGTCGGCTCACCAGGAGCCGCCTTGCCGTCGGTGATGGCCTTCAGGGCCGTCTTCTGGGCGGCGGCCTTGGTGACCACCGGGTGCCGGTCGACGGTGATGACGTCCTGCTGAGCCACGGTCAGGCTCTTGGCGTTGCCCTTGGCATCGGTCGCGACCACGAAGTCGCCACCGATCACGGGCAGGTCCTGGTACGTGCGCTGGTAGCTCACGTACTGCAGGCCCCAGGGCGTGCTGATGTCTTGCTGGCGGACGAACTGGTCGCTCGGACTCGCCTTGAGTTCGGCGACCCGGCCCTGGACCAGGCGGTCCGCCGTCTTGAGCGCGGCGGCTCGCGGATTTGCCGGTGGTGCTGCGTCTTGCTGAGCCGATGCCGACGGCATCTTCATGGCGATCACCGCGGTGGCGGCTACTGCCAGGCTCAGCACGCAACCGGCTGCGACGACGCGCAGGGCTGTGCTCTTCACTGGGACACTTCCTCACTGAGGGGGCGGGAGCCCCCGCCACGGGCCGGGGGGCTGCAATCCACGGCCGGCCGATGGCGGGGGCGAGGATGCCTGATGACGCACGTGGGCGTGCGCGCCGCAAGAGTTCCGTGGGCAGGTGGATGAACTCCCGGCTTCCTCTGTTGGAAGAGATTGACACCTGCGAGTTATGGCTGTCTTATCCCAGCAGGGCATAACCTCACCGCTATGGAGCTGGAACTACGCCACCTGCGGGTCGTCTGCCGCCTCGCCGACACGGGCAGCGTCTCCAAGGCCGCGGCCGCGCTGGGCGTCTCCCAGCCGTCTTTGACCGCCCAGCTGCACAGAATCGAGGACGCGATCGGCGGCGTTCTGTTCGAACGCGGCCCGTCCGGCGTGGTCGCGACGCCCCTCGGCAAGCACGTGCTCGGCCGTGCCCGGGCGATGCTCGCCGACATGGACGAGCTCGTCGGCAGCAGTCGACGTTATACGTCCACCTCCTCCGTACTACGCCTCGGCGCGGTCCGTACCGTGATGTTCGGGGCCTGGCTGTCGCGACTCGAACAGCTGCTGCCGGGCCGCCAGATCGCGGCGCAGGTCGATCCGTCGTGCGCCGTACTGACTGATCTGCTGGCCGCCGACGTGGTCGACGTGGTGATGCTCGGGCGGTGTGATGACGCCTATGCGCCACCGTGCCCGCCGGGGATCCGCGAGCAGACGATGGTCTGGCCCGAGCCCTTCGCGGTCGCCCTTCCTGCCGACCATCGGCTGGCGGGCAAGGACACCATCGACTTGGTCGACCTCGCCGAAGAGATCTGGATCTGCCCGCCGGCGGGCAAGGAGGACGGCGATCTCGCGTACCTCCGCAGCATCTGCGAGTCGGCCGGATTCACCCCGGAATTCCGCTACGCCAACCTCGACACGTCCGAGATCGAGCAACTGATCGGCGCGGGGCGCGGTATCAGTCTGTGTGCTCCGACGGTGCGCGAGATCCCGAACACGATCGTCCTGCCGATCACCGGGGCGCCGCTGCTCTGGCGCCGGGCCCTCCGCTGGCGTGCCGACAGCACGCCGCAGACGGACGTCGACCTCATCCACCGCGCCTTCACCGACGTCTATCGCCAGACCATCGCCACCCACGCCGCCACCCGGCCCTGGTGGTCCCTCAACCCGGGGGCGCACCCGACCGTGCTCACCCCATGAACACCTAGAATCCTTGGCATGGACGTCACGCCAAGCCGGCCCAAGGTGTTCCTGCTCGCCGAGCAGGACCGCAATTTGGTTGCCAACGGCCCCGCACTGATCGACCCGTCCGGCGCGCGGCACGACATCCCGCTGAAGGTCTACGAGGCGATGGCCTACCTCGAGGCGACTCTTCGTGAGGGTTACGCCGTCCAGATCACCGCGCTGCGGCACGAGCTGCCGATCGACGAGGCCGCCGACGCGGCGTTGATGCCGCGCAAGGAGCTCCGGTTGCTGGTGAGTCAGGGCGAGATCCCGTTCCGGTCGTCCGACTACGTCGACTGGGTCCAGCTGTCCGACGTACTGGCTCTCAGCGCCCGGCTCGACGCCGAGCGGAACGAGATGCTCCAGTCGTTCGCCGAGGAAGAGCCGTGGGACGATCCGCAGGACGGTGACCGATGACGAATCCGCGGAGCGCATTCCTCGACGCGAACGTCCTGCGCGGGCAGCTGACCACCGACATCATGATGTCGCTCGCGGCCGAGCGTCTGTACCAGCCGCAGTGGTCGCAGGATGTGCTGAACGAGGCGGGGCGCAACCGTCCGCCGGGGGTCAGCGAAGAGCAGGTCAACAAGCGGTTCGCGCAGATGAACAAGGTGTTCCCGGCCGCGATGACGACCGGGTACGAAGGTCTGGCGCCGGAGATGCAGGCGGATGAGAAGGACAAGCACGTGCTCGCCGCTGCTGTTCAAGGCGAGTCCGACGTGCTGGTCACGGAGAACACCAAGGACTTCGATCCGCCGGCCACTGGTCCGCATGCGATGAAGGTCGAGCGGACGTCGGAGTTTCTGAACCAGCTCGCGGACGACCACCCGCGGGAGGTGGTCGGGGCGATGCAGAAGATGGTCGACCGCAACCGGCGGGCGCCGCAGACGATGCCTGAGCTGATCGACAAGATGGCGACCCAGCAGGACCTGAAGGGCTTCGCGCACAAGCTCAACTCGCTGGTCCCGCCGGAGAAGCAGGGCTCACACCCCAACCTCCAGGTCGCGAAGGCGAACCAGGCGGCCCTCCAGGGCACAGCACCGGCCAGCCAGGCCGTCAGCACACCCACAGCCGCCCCCGAGGCCCGAAAGGCAGGCACCGACGGCCCCGAGAAGTCCACGGGCCAGGAGCGCTAATTAGCTCTGGTCGGTCCAGGTCAGGCGGTAGGTGATGGCGCCGAAGCGGACGTGATCGCCTGGGCGGACGCGGACCGGGGTGGTGATGCGGAGGCCGTTGAGGTGGGTGCCGTTCATCGAGCCGAGGTCGCGGAGCAGCCAGCCGTCGTCGACGTGGCGGAGCTCGGCGTGGAAGCGGGAGACGGACAGGTCGGTCTCCCGCAGCGTCGCGCCGGGTCCGCGGCCGATGCGGACCGTGGGCGAGTCCGGCGACGGCAGCGCCAGACCTTGCGGGCGGACGTACGGCGCCGCTGCCCGCGGGGTGATCGTCAGCCGCGGGATGCGGGCCAGCAGGCGATTGAGCAACTGGACGACGCGCGGCTCGGTGCCGGGGAGGTCGTGGGTCGCGTTGGCCAGCTCGCGGCGGCTCTGCGCGCGGAGTACGAAGTTCATCCGGCGGATGAAGGTGTCGTGCGAGAGACGCCCCGAGCCCGCCCCGTCGCGCAGGATCGCCAGCGCCCGATCACGCTCGGCGTCCGAGGGACGCGCCAGCTCGATCCGATCCGCCGTCATGCCTGGATTGTCCGTGCCTCCGGGTTCACCTGTCCAGCACAGCTCCGCCTCAAGGGCGCGCAGTCAGTACGTCGGCCAGGTCGAACTTGATCGGCTCCTCCAACTGCTCGTAGGTGCACGACTCCGGCGTCCGGTCCTCCCGCCACCGCACGAACTGAGCCGTGTGACGGAAGCGGACCCCTTCCATGTGGTCGTACTTCACCTCGACCACCCGCTCAGGCCGCAACGGCACGAAGCTGAGGTCCTTGCCCGCCTGCCACCGGCTGCCCTCCGCGTTGCGGGGTGTCCGGTTGCCCTCCTCCTGCTTCGCCCAGGCCCACGGGTGGTCGTCGAAGTCGGTGACGAGCTCCTGCATCTCCACGAACAGCTCCTCGCGGCGAGCCATCGGGAACGCGCCGATCACGCCGACGCTGGCGAGCACGCCGTCGGCGTTGAAGAGTCCGAGCAGCAGCGACCCGATCCGGTTGTCGCCGCTCTTGTGCACCCGGTACCCCGCGACGACGCAGTCCGCGGTCCGCTCGTGCTTGATCTTGAACATCGTCCGCTTGTCCGGCTCGTACAGGCCGTCGAGCGGCTTCGCGATCACCCCGTCCAGCCCGGCCCCCTCGAACTGGTGGAACCACTCCGTCGCGGTCGCCTTGTCCGTCGTCGTCCGGGTCAGATGGATCGGCGCCGCGGACTTGGCCAGCGCCTGCTCCAGCGCCTCCCGCCGCTCGGCGAACGGCCGGTCGGTGTAGTCGGTGTCACCCAGTGCGAGCAGGTCGAACGCGACGAACCGGGCCGGCGTCGTCTCCGACAGCATCTTGACCCGGGAGGCGGCCGGATGGATCCGCTGCTGCAGTACTTCGAAGTCGAGCCGGTCCCCCGACGCGCCGACCACGACGATCTCGCCGTCGATCACGCAGCGCTCGGGCAGGTTCGCCTTGATCGCCTCGACCAGCTCCGGGAAGTACCGGGTCATCGGCTTCTCGTTCCGGCTGCCGATCTCCACCTCGTCGCCGTCGCGGAAGATGATCGAGCGGAAACCGTCCCATTTCGGCTCGAAGCTGACGTTACCGTCCGGGATCTGCTTGATCGGCTTCGCCAGCATCGGCGGGACCGGCGGCATCACGGGGAGCTTCATGGCCGCCATTCTGCCCCCATCAGGTTCCTTTCGGGGGCATGATGGAGCCAATACCGACTGGTACGAACCGGAGGTACCGAGATGTACGACGTCGTACTGCTGGTCGAGCAGGAACTGACCGAACCCGATGCCCAGCGCGTGGTCGAGCTGCACCAGGACATGCCGGAGCCGGTGAAGTACCACGTACTCGTGCCGTGCCACAACGCCGAGGCCGGCGTCGAGGCGTCGATCAGCGCGCTCGGGACGGCGGATCTCTACGGACCCGGACTCACCGAGCAGCGCGCCGACCTCGCCGAGGCGCAGAAAGCGATCGACAGCGAGGCGACCGACTGCACCGGGCGCAGCATCCAGCGGCTGCGCGATCTCGGCCAGCAGGCCGAGGGCGGGATCTCGCATGACCGGCCGATCGACGCGCTGACGGCCACGGTCGACAAGGTCGGCGGGCGGGAGGTCATCATCCTCACCCGGCCGCACATCGTGGCGGAGTTCTTCCACCTCGACTGGACCAATTCGGCCCGCCGGCATCTCGGCGTACCGGTTCTTCATCTGCTGGAACAAGACGAAAAGTAGTCAGCTTCGTTAGACAGGTGTGAGTCCAACCCTCTACACGACGGACGAGGTCGCGGAGCTGCTGCGGATCTCGGTGTACGCCGTCTACAAGCACGTCGCGGCCGGGACCGTGAGGCCGCTGCGCACGCCCGGGCCGCTGCCTTCCGAGCTGCGTTTCACCAGTGACGACGTGGTGCGCATGCTGCTGGCGATGCGACCGTCCGTCGCGGCGCCGGTGCGGCGCCATCTGGCTCTGGTCAGTGGATGAGCAGGGCGGCGTAGGTGCAGCCGGCGGCCAGGGCGGCGAAGACCAGGGAGAGGGTGGCCCGGAGGCCTTGCTCGCCTACCTTGCCGTAGTGCCGGCCGTCCTCGGAGTGGTACGCGAGTTTGTAGCCGGTGTAGCCGGCCCCTAGGACGAGCGCGAACTTGATCATGTGGCGGACTCCCCTGACGACCTCACGTCAGTACAAACGCTACCTTGTCAGGCAGTTACACGCCTGCGGCTGAGCCCGATTCGGCGAACTGGGTGTGGTAAAGGTCGGCGTACTCGCCGTCGAGGGCGAGCAGTTGCTCGTGCGTCCCGCGTTCGACGATGTTGCCGTGGTCAACCACCAGGATCTGGTCCGCGTTCCGTACCGTCGACAGGCGGTGGGCGATGACCAGTGAGGTCCGGCCCTCGAGCGCGGTGTCGAGCGCCTTCTGCACGGCGACCTCCGACTCGGAGTCGAGGTGGGCGGTCGCTTCGTCCAGTACCACGATGTGCGGCGCCTTCAGCAACAACCGGGCGATCGCGAGGCGCTGCCGCTCGCCTCCGGAGAGCCGGTGGCCACGGTCGCCGACCACTGTGTCCAGGCCGTCGGGCAGGGACGACACCAGATCCCACACTTGCGCCGAGCGGAGGGCGTTGGCCATCTCCTCTTCGGTGGCGTCCGTCTTGGCGTAGGCGAGGTTGGCGCGGATCGTGTCATGGAACATGTGGGCGTCCTGCGTCACGTACCCGATGGTGTCGTGGAGGGATTCCAGGGTGACCTCGCGGACGTCCTCGCCACCGATCCGGACCGCGCCTCCCGTTACGTCGTACAGGCGGGCGACCAGGTTGGTGATGGTCGTCTTGCCCGCGCCCGATGGGCCTACCAGGGCGAACATCTGGCCGGGCTCGACCGTGAAGCTGATGTCTTCGAGGACCTGCGCGTTCACCCGCTTGTCGAGGACGGCCACGGACTCGAGGCTGGCGAGTGAGACCTCTTCGGCGGTCGGGTAGCCGAAGGCAACCTTGTCGAAGGTGACCGAGGCCGCGTCGGGTGGCAGCGGCTTGGCGTCCGGAGCGTCCTTGATCATCGGCTCGAGGTCGAGGACCTCGAAGACGCGCTCGAAGGAGACCAGCGCGGTCATCACGTCGACGCGGACGTTGGAGAGCGCGGTCAGCGGGCCGTAGAGCCGGCCGAGCAGCGCGACGAGTGCCAGCAGGGTGCCGACGGTCAGGGTCTGGCGTACCGCGAGGTTGCCGCCGACGCCGTAGACGAGTGCTGTCGCGAGCGCGGCGACCAGGGTCAGCGCGGTGAAGAACACCCGGCCCAGCATTGCGATCCGGATGCCGAGGTCGCGGACCCGGCCTGACTTGTCGGCGAACTGCGCGTTCTCCAGTTCGGGCTTGCCGAACAGCGTCACCAGGAGTGCGCCGCCGACAGAGAAGCGCTCGGTCATCGCGGTCGACATCTCGGCGTTGAGCGTCATCTGCTCGCGGGTCATCGCGGCGAGCCGGCGGCCGAGGTACCGGGCTGGAAGGAGGAAGACGGGCAGGAGCAGGATCGCGACGACGGTCAGCTGCCAGCTCAGGAGAAGCATTGCGCCGACCACGAGGATCAGACTGATGACGTTCGAGACGACGCCGGAGAGGGTCGAGGTGAACGCTTGCTGGGCGCCGATCACGTCGTTGTTGAGGCGGGAGACCAGGGCGCCGGTCTGCGTCCTGGTGAAGAACGCGACCGGCATCCGCTGGACGTGAGCGAAGACCTGCGTCCTGAGATCGAAGATCAAGCCCTCACCGATGCGCGCGGAGAACCAGCGCTGCATCAGGCCGAGGGCCGCGTCGAAGACCGCGAGCAGCGCGACGATCAGGGCAAGGGCGGTCACCAGGCCGCCGTTGCCCTTGCTGATGCCGTCGTCGACGATCTTCTTGAACAGCAGCGGGGAGGCGATCACCAGGAACGCCGAGGTGATCACCAGCGCGAGGAACGCGGTGATGTGCCACTTGAACGGCTTCGCGAACCGCAGGATGCGCCGCAGCGTGCCCTTCGCCAGCTTCTGATCAACCACCGACGCGTCCTGCCGCCGCCAGCTCATCGCGCTGCCGCCGCCACCCATGCGCATCCCTGCAGACATCCGGTCCCTCCCCACAGTCAACTCGTCAACGTTGACAACACTTGAAGTCAGCCGTTGCTTCCCTCTACTCAGCCAAAGGCCGCGATCAGCTCGGCAAGCCGCCGGGCCTGGGCCTCCCGCTCGGCTTTCAGTTGCTCCTCGTACGTACGGTCGGACGCACCCAAAAGCAATGCCTTGGTCTCGCGTACTGCCCCGACCAGCGGCGACAACACCGCCTCTGACAGGTCCTTCACTGTGCCGGCCAGTTCGTCGGCCGGTACGACGATGTTCGCCAGGCCGATCTCCTTGGCCTCAGCCGCCTCGACCCAGCGCGACGTCACGCAGATCTCCAGCGCTCGCGAGTAGCCGACCAGTTGCACCAGCGGCTGCGTCCCGCCCAGGTCAGGTACCAGTCCTAGCGCCGGCTCCCGCATGCTGAACTTCGCGTCCGGCGTCACCACCCGCAGATCACAAGCCAGCGCGAGCTGGAACCCAGCCCCGACCGCGTGGCCCTGGACCGCAGCGATGCTCACGATCTCCGGCTTGCGCAGCCAAGAGAACCCGCCTTGGAAATGCGAGATCAACTCCTGCAACTCGTCCGCGGGCTTCTTCCCGAGGGTGAGCAGCGGCTCCTGGCCATCGACCGGCTCCCCCATCATCAGGTTGCGATCCAGCCCGGCTGAAAATGACTGCCCCTCCCCCGACACCACGACAACCCGAACCTCATCGGGCAACGAAGCCCCGAAGTCCGACAGCGCGGCCCACATCGCCGGAGTCTGCGCATTCCGCACCTCCGGCCGATCCAGCACCACCCGGGCCACGGGCCCGTCCACCGACAACCGCAATCCAAGTTCAGCCATGCCAGGAACATACGTCACCGGCACTCAACTGTCCGTGAGGCGTTGGTCGCATCCACGCCCACGCGCGGCTCCTCCGTCGCCGTGCTCCCCACCCCCCACCCGAGGCGCTCCTGCGTCGCACCTCGGCTGCCGCGAGAACACCCAAACTGCGTGGGAGCCAGGTTGCTACCGGGCTCCTTCGAGCGGGCTGGCCGCGGAACAGGCCGGCGAGCGCCGGGGCAGCCCACCCACGCCCACACTGCGCGAGAGCCGGCTGCTACCGGGCTCGTTCGAGCTGGCTGGCCACTGAACAACCCGACGCTGGGACAACCCTTGGAAGTTGTAGGGCACGTCGGCCCTGGCATGCGCCCGTCAGCTCGGACAAAGCAGCGTGGTCCGAGGAACCTGCTGCGGGCCGGCCAGCGCCGAGGAGGTCACGCAGCGGGGTCGTATGCAGAGTAGGCGAGTGCGGCGACTGATTGCGTCGGCGGCATCGGAACGACTGCTCTGGGCGCACACCGGCTGGGTCGCCGGCCGGCAGGCTCGGGCTGGCGGTCACCTGTCTGCTGGCTCGCTCCAAGGAGCACGTTGGCAACGCGCCCTCGCGCTATGTGGCTGCGGGGAGCCGACGCCGGCCCCGTTGGGGGAACGGCTCCGGCCTACAGCGATCGGTCGAGCGGGCAAGTCCGCTCCGAGTTGCCTGGTGGAAGTGGGGTCGCACGCAGTGTGGTTGCTTTCACGGCAGCCGAGGTGCGACGGAGGAGCAACTCGCCTGGGGGGGGGTGTGGAGCACGGCGACGGAGGAGCCGCGCGTGGGCGTGGGTCAGCTGCCCAGTAGACCCTGAAGGCGGCGGAGGGTTTCGGGTGCGCCAAGTGCCTGGGTGGTGGCGTGTAGGTCGGGGCTGCGGGTGGAGCCGGTGATGGCTACTCGGACGAGTTGGGAGGCCTCGCGGATCGAGCCGGGGAAGGCCTCGGGGGCCTTCTTGTACTCCTTGGCATTGGGAGCGAAGCCTTGTTTCACAGCCAGGTCTCGGATCTGGGCGAACCAGGCTTGCGGGTCATCCAGGTGTTCATAGCCGGCGATCAGCTCCGACGCGAAGGCTGTGGTGACATCGGGTGCGACGTTCAGGCCGGCCAGGCGCTCGTCTGTCGGGCCGGTCAGTGGGGTGAAGAGTTCAGGGAAGAAGAAGCCGTACTCGGGGCGGAAGTCGGACCACTTCCGAAGGTCTTTGCGTGGGTTCTCGACGCCGTCTCGCTCGACGGCCAGAGCTCGGAGTGCCAGCTCTGGCGAGTTATCAAGGACCGTGACTAGTTCGGGGTCGTAGGCAGTGGCCCACACCCGCACGGCGTCGAAGATCTGCTGGCCGGTCAGCGTCGCGATGTGGTTGGCGCTGATGTCCTCGAGCTTGACCAGGTCGACGAGCGGGCCGGCAACGCCGCACTGGTCGAGGTGGATCGGTGCCTGTAGCGCCTCGGGCAGTGGGATCTCGGCCAGTCGGCCGTTTGCGAGGCCGCGGAGGTAGTACAGGACCACCTCGGCCGGGAAGCCCTCGCCGATGTAGAAGTCGACGCCGGCTTCGGGGTCCTTGCGCTTGGAGAGTTTTCGTTTGCCGCCGGGGATCTGCTTCATCAGCGGTGCGATGTGCGCGTACTCGATCGGCTCGAACTCCAGCGCCGCGAACAGCTGCTGGTGCAGCGGTACCGACGAGATCCACTCGTCGCCGCGGATCACCAGGTTCACCCGCATCAGGTGATCGTCGACGGCGTGCGCGAAGTGGTACGTCGGGAGCCGCGGTGACTGGTCCGACGACTTCAGGATGACCGCGTCGTTCCGGTTCGCCTCGTGCTCGAGCCGGCCGCGGATCGCGTCCACGAACGATGCCCGTTGCCCGTCGGCACCGTCGGGCGCGCGGAAGCGGACGACGTACGCCGCGCCTTCGGCGAGCTTGGCCTCGACGTCAGCCACCGGTGCGTCGCGCCAGATCGCCCACCTGCCGTAGTACCCGCTCGGAACCTTGGCCGCCTGCTGACGCTGAGTCGTCTCGGCGAGCTCCTCCTTGGTGGCGAAGCACAGGTACGCCTTGCCCTGCCGGAGCAGGTGCCGCACGAAGCTCAGGTAGATCTGCTCACGCTGCGACTGCAGGTACGGACCGTACGAACCGTGGCCCGCGTCCTCGTCGGACTCGATGCCGAAGTAGGCGAACCCGCGGGCGAACTGCTCGAGCGCGCCCTCCACCTCCCGCGACTGGTCGGTGTCCTCGACGCGGACCAGGTACACGCCGCCGGTGTTCGACGCGATGTCCCGGTCGATCATCCCGACGTAGATGCCACCGATGTGGATGAACCCGGTCGGCGACGGCCCAAGCCGCGTGACCTTCGCACCGTCCGGCAACTCGCGCTGCGGGAACTGCTCCTCCCAGTACGCCGGTTCCGGCAGGTCAGCGGGAAAAAGAGCATCGACATCCATGCGCGCAAGCCTAGAGTGCGTCAGGTGAATCTCTCCCATCTCGGTACGCCGACCGGGCCGATGACCCGTGTCCACGGTGGATTCGCCAACCGGATGTACCGCCTCGACACCGACCAGGGATCGTTCGCGGTGAAGGAACTGAACCTCGCCGATCGTCGCTGGACCTACCGCGTCGAGGACGTCTTCAGGCTGGAGCGCGCGGCCTTCGCCGCCGGCATCCCGATGCCGGAGCCGATCTCAGCCGACCAGCACACGCTCGTCCACCGCTGGGTCGACGGCGAGAAGATCCCGGAAGCGCCGGTGTCGGAGGCGTACGCGTTCGAGGTCGGCGAGCTCCTCGCCCGCATCCACGCCCTGGACGTCGAGTGGGCCGAGGACCCAAGCGAGGAACCGACACCACAGGACTGGCCTGTACTCGCCCAGCGCGCAGCGGCGACCAACCAGCCGTGGGCCGACGAACTCGCCTCCCAGGTGGAGACGTTCCTCGCAATCGCCCATTTCGTCGACACCTGCGAACGGCCCGGCCCCGTTGTCCTGACTCACAAAGACATCCAGCCCTGGAACCTGCTCGCTCGAAACGGCCGGCCGGTACTGCTCGACTGGGAACTCTCCGGCCTGCTCGACCTGTCCGGCGAACTAGGATCGACCGCCCTAAGCATCGCGAAGGGCCCCGGCCTCGACACCATCGAGCCCACCATCTTCCGCTCAGTCCTCAACGGCTACACCGCAGCCTGCGGAACGCTCCCACCGCCAGGCCCAAGCTGGTTCGCCTACCTCATCAGCGGCTGGCTAGGCCACACCAGATGGAACATCCTCCGCTGCCTATCCACCGTCGAGGCAACCACCGGCCCAGACCTAGCCCTCTCCCAGGAGTCCGCCCTCAACGGCATCCACGGACTACCCGACCTCTACGCCCGCCTCCCAGACCTCGAGACGCTGCTCGCCTGACCGGTCAGGCGAGGGAGACGAGGTCGGCGTAGTCGTTGGTCCAGAGGTCTTCTACGCCGTCGGGGAGCAGTAGGACTCGCTCGGGTTCGAGGGCTTCTACGGCGCCTTCGTCGTGGGTTACCAGGACGATGGCGCCCTGGTACGAGCGGATTGCGTTGAGGACCTCGGTGCGGGAAGCGGGGTCCAGGTTGTTGGTGGGCTCGTCCAGGAGCAGGACATTCGCGGCGGAGACGACGAGCGTAGCCAGGGCCAGGCGGGTCTTTTCGCCGCCGGACAGGACGCTGGCGGGCTTGTCGGCGTCGTCGCCGCTGAAGAGGAAGGAGCCGAGGACCGAGCGGGCCTGGGTCTCGTTCAGGTCGGGGGCCGCGGACTTCATGTTCTCGATGACCGTGCGGTTCACGTCGAGGGTCTCGTGTTCCTGCGCGTAGTACCCGAGCTTGAGGCCGTGGCCGTCGATGACCTCGCCGGTGTCCATCTTCTCGATGCCGGACAGCACCCGGAGCAGGGTCGTCTTGCCCGCGCCGTTGAGGCCGAGCACGACGACGCGTGAGCCGCGGTCGATGGCGAGGTCGACGTCGGTGAAGATCTCCAGCGAGCCGTACGACTTCGACAGCTCCTTGGCCATCAGCGGGGTCTTGCCGCAGGCGGCCGGCGTCGGGAAGGAGATCTTCGCGACGCGGTCCGACTGACGCTCGTCCTCGAGCCCGGACATCAGCTTCTCGGCCCGCTTCAGCATCTGCTGCGCGGCCGTCGCCTTGGTCGCCTTGGCGCGCATCTTGTTCGCCTGGGCGATCAGCTGCGAGGCCTGCTTCTCGGCGTTGCCCCGCTCGCGCTTGCGGCGGCGCTCGTCGGTCTCGCGCTGCAGCAGGTACGCCTTCCAGCCGACGTTGTAGATGTCGATCTCGGCCCGGTTCGCGTCCAGGTGGAAGACCCGGGTGACGGTCTCCTCGAGCAGGTTCACGTCGTGGCTGATCATGATCACGCCACCGGGGTAGTTCTTCAGGAAGTCGCGCAGCCAGACGACGGAGTCGGCGTCCAGGTGGTTGGTCGGCTCGTCCAGCAGCAGCGTCTCGGCCTGGGCGAACAGGATCCGGGCCAGCTCGACCCGGCGCCGCTGACCGCCCGACAGCGTTCCGAGTGGTTGCCCCAGCACCCGATCCGGCAGGCCCAGGTTGGCCGCGATGCGGGCCGCCTCGGACTCCGCGGCGTACCCACCGGCCGCGTGCAGGTCGGCCTCGGCGCGCTCGTACCGCCGCATGCCCTTCTCGCGGGTCTTCTCGTCGGCGCTGGCCATCGACTTCTCCGCGTTGCGCATCCGCCGGACGACCTCGTCCAGCCCACGCGCGGCCAGGATCCGGTCCCGGGCCAGCATCTCCAGGTCGCCGGTCCGCGGGTCCTGCGGCAGGTAGCCGATCTCGCCGGACGACGTCGCCGAGCCGGACGCGGGCAGGCCCTCACCGGCCAGGATCTTGGTCAGCGTCGTCTTGCCGGCGCCGTTCCGCCCCACCAGTCCGACCTTGTCGCCTGGGCCGACGCGGAAAGAGGCAGGCGACAGCAGTTGCCTGGCCCCGACGCGTACCTCGAGGTTGGTGGCAGTGATCATGGCGGCGCAGGTGTCCTCAGGTCGGAAATGAGCGGGCTGTGTCGGCGGCGGCAGCGGCGGGCTTGCGGGCAGAGCCGCAGCGCCGCGTCACAAGGCAGCCTCTTGCGGCGACGAGGTCTAGTGTATGTGCTGTGAAATTCAACCCTGACGCCGACTTGGACACGAGCGGTGTCGAAGACACCCGAGGCAGCGGTGGTGGAGGCGGCGGACTGCTGCCCGGCGGGATGGGAATCCCGGTCGGCGGCGGGATCGGCGGCGTCATCCTGCTGGTCGTCATCCTGCTCCTGAACGGCACCCTGGGCGGCGGAGGCGGCAGTGACCAGCCCGCGGCCAGGAACACGGCAGCGGGCAACCTGGGCTCCTGCAAGACCGGCAAGGACATCAGCCAGAACCCGGACTGCGCCTTCGTCGCGTACCAGAACTCGATCGAGGGCTTCTGGGCGGCCGAGCTCCCCCGCCGCGGCAAGAAGTACACCAAGGCGCCGATGCGGGTCTTCAGCAACTCGGTCAACACCGGCTGCGGGCCGGCGACGGCGGCCGTCGGGCCGTTCTACTGCCCGCCCGACAAGACCGTGTACCTGGAGCTGGGCTTCTTCAAGACGCTGGAGACCGACCTGGGCGCGAAGGGCGGCCCGTTCGCGGAGGCGTACGTCGTCGCCCACGAGTACGGACACCACGTCCAGGACCTGTACGGCATCCTCGACCGGATCAAGTCCCGCGAGGGCGCCGACTCCGACTCCGTCCGGTCCGAGCTCCAGGCCGACTGCCTGGCCGGCATCTGGACCAACCATGCGACGACGGTCCCGACCAAGAGCGGCAAGCCGTTGATCACCGAGCTGTCCCAGGACGACATCGAGCGCGGCCTCGACGCCGCCGCCTCGGTCGGCGACGACCGTATCCAGCAGAAGACCCAGGGCCAGGCGAACCCGGAGTCCTTCACCCACGGCACCGCCGCACAGCGGATGAAGTGGTTCCAGACCGGCCTCGACTCGGGTGACATGACCCGCTGCGACACCTGGTCCGCCAACCCGCTCTGACCCCGCGACAGCAAACCGCCCCCGGGAGGAAGTCCTCCCGGGGGCGGTTTCTTGCTTGAAGACTGGTACTACGCGACTGCCGCCGGCCGGTGATACCCCGGAAGCAGCTCGTCGACCAGAGCATCTGTCTCGGCCTCGGGCCCACGCGGAGCGCCGTGCTTGGCCAGCGCGGCGTACATCTGCGCGGCGACGTTGCCCACATCTTCAGAAGTACCGAAGTGAGCGGCCAGCCGCAGCGTCGCTCGCCACAGGTCCTCCGACGCCGGCGAGAAGCTCAGACCGGTCTGGAGGGCCGTACGGGCCAGGTTGCCGTCGTTGTGCCGGAGGCTGGCCTCGGCCAGGCGCAGAGCCGCGTCGACCACCGACTCGGCCATCTTGCGCTCGACACCGGACGCCGCCAGCCACGAGTAGCGGCCTGCGGGCAGGTTCGACCACGACTGGCCGTGCACCAGGCTCAGAGCCGTCGACAGCGGACCACGCGGGTCCTCCATCATCGACGCCTGCTTGGCCAGCGTCCGGAACACATCCCAGTCGACCCGGACGACGCTGCGGTTCAGCAGCCAGCGGCCGGACTCGTCGGCGTACATGGCGTCCACGCCGACCCAGTTGCGGGTGTGCTCCAGCGCCGCGTTGCGCAGCTCCTCGCTGATGCCCCGCGGCCAGATCGCTCCGGCCAGTACGTTCGGGTGTACGCCGTAGTCCTGGCTGGCCAGGAACGCCACGATCTCCGTCGACAGCGCGACCCGACCGGGGTCGATCTCGCCGCGCGCGTCCACCTCGACCGGGCCGAGCAGGTCGATCTCGACCGGCGCGGGCCGGCTGAGGTCGGTCGCCGAGAACTCGTACGCCGGCATGTCCAGATCCGCGCGCCGCTTGTCCAGCGCCTCGGCCTCGGCCACGCCGAACAGCGCGACCAGGTCCGCGAACTGGGACGGGTTGATGCTGTGGGCATCGACCTCGATGCCGAGCAGCCGGCAGACGGCCTGGTTCTTCTCGTCCACCACGAACCGCCACGGCGAACTCATCACGTCACCGACGACGACCACCGCGACGCAACGCTTCGGGTCGGAGGCGAGCTTCGCGAGCTTTGCCTCCTCCTCGGGCGACGGCGGCGCGGAGACGAAGATGATCTCGGCACCCCACAACTGAGCGTCCGGGAACGCCATCCGCGCGTCGGCGACCGAGTCTGCATCCCGCCGGCCGCAGGCCTGCACCTGAGCGTCAGTACGCCGGGTCACCTCGCGCAGCGCGTCGTCCAGGCTCACCCAGTAGGACAACCGGCTCGGCGCCAACGTCGACAGGTCGTCGCCGAAGCCGACCATGCTGATGTGCGCGCCCTCGGACCACAGGTTCGTGGCAAGCTCGGCCGCCAGCGAGCCGACGACGTCGCGCGAGGCGTTGGTGACGCCACCGAAGCTGACGATGCCGTCTGCCGTGTCGAGGTCGACCAGGACGGTCGCGCCGTCGGCGTTGCTGCCGAGCGTCACGAGTGTCGGGTACGGAGCGGGCGCGTCTACATCACCCTCAGGGCCGTACGCACGGCGTAGTACCCAGCGAGTGCCGTCAGCGATGGCCTGCCACGGGCCAGGAGGCGCAGCCTGCGACTCCCCCGGCTCCAGGACCAGCGTCAGCGCCCGGTCGGTGACCAGCGCTGCGACGACGGTCGGCATGACCCGGTTGTCGTTGGTCATCGTCGCGCCGAGCGAACGCAGCGCGTTGTCGACGAACCGGGCAGTCGGTACGTCGGAAGCCAGCCGCAGCCCGATCTCGGTCTGCCGGTGCCCGGCCGCCTTCGGACCAGGCCCCTGGGCCCAGCCGCGACGACGCTTCAGCGCGATGGCCAGGCCGGCGGCGAGCAACGTCGCCCCGACGCCGTAGATCCCGGCCTGCTGGACGTCGAACCCGCTCGCCGCCGGCGCCTCGACCTTCGCGCCGTCCACGGCCGGGTTGGCGGCCTCGGTGCCCGTCGTCTCCGGGGTCGAGGCATCAGGCTTGGTCGTCGTACCGGCTACGCCGATCGACGAGCCCGCCTCTTCGTGCTCGAACCAGCGGCTGCCGACTGCGTTCCCGCCCTGCTCGGCGGTCCGCGTCTCGCTCGCCGGGTGCGCCTGGGTGGTCGGCCGCTCAGCGGGCTTGGCCACCGGCTTGGCGGCCGGCTTCCCAGCCGGGGTCGTGGTGGTGGTCTTGGCGGCCGGGTGGTGGTCCACGTTGACGAGGACGGTGTGCACGCCGGCGCCCTTGGCGTCAGCGGGCAGTCGGACCTGCCAGCCCGGCAGGATCAGATCCGGGTTGGTGAGGCGGCGGCCGTCGGGCTGCAGCTTGTTGTGGTTGAGGTCGTAGATCTCCTTGTACCGCCGGCCCTCACCCAGGTACCGCTCGGCGATGTCCCACAGGCAGTCGTAGTTGCGACCCTGCGGCGGCCGGACCTCGGTGTACTTGACGACCTGACCGGTGTGGTCGCTGTTCGTCCGCACGCCGGTGTGCGTGTGCTTCACCACCGGCGCGACACCGATCTGCACCGAGCTGCGTGGCTCGGTCTGCCGGAACGCCTCGACCGAGCTGTTGTCGTTGCCCTGGGCAACACTCACCGAGGTCGGCGTGCCGACGGAGGTCGCCGTCACCGCGTTCGCGACCGGCAGCGTGACGCTGGCGGCACCCGCGATCAGCACGACACCCGAGATCAGCCGGCGGGCCAGCGTCTGCGAGCCGCCGCCGAGTGGGATCCGTGGCGACAGGCCGTGTCCGCGGACCTCCGCGACCGCCTCGGCGATCAGGCAGATCACGAAGTGCAGCCACGCCACCCAGATGAAGAAGGCGATGATGCCGATGATCGTCTTCGCGCTCAGCTCGTCGAACAGCAGGTCGCGACTCGGCATCCGGCTCGGCCACGGCTTGCCGAAGAAGGTCAGCAGCACGTACGGAACCCCGCCGACGATCGCGACGATCGCCAGCAACGAAGCCAGGCCCTTCAGCCGGTCCCCGGCTCCCCCGCCACTACGCTGCGGCAGCCGTGCGTTCCGCACCGGCTCACCCGTCTTCACCATCGTCGCCCCTCCCTTACCCACCGATAGCCTGAACTTCCTGCACAGGCAGGCGCTGTACTGCGTGAATCTGGGCTTCGCCGACCGGGTTCCAGGTCGGTCCACCCTTCCAGTAGTCGACCGTCCAGGTGATCGTCAGCTTCACCGTGTACATCCCGTCGGGCTGGCTCGCGCTCGACTTCGTGTACTTGTGCGAGCAGGTGCTCATCTGGTGGAACGGGTCGTTCTCACCGTCGTACCCGTCGTCGTTGTCGTCCACCTTGCCGGCGCCCATCAGGCAGAAGAACGGCTTCGTGCCGTCGCCCGGGTCGACCTCCATCACGGTGACCAGGCCGCGCATGGTCAGGTTGTGCGTCGGGTCGTAGAACGCGCTGTCCAGGTCCGCGTCGCCTTGCTCGGTGTGGAAGATCATCGAGCTGTCCCGGGTCAGCGAGAAGTAGGCCGGGACGTTGACCCGCGGCGTGTAGGTCGGCATCACCTGCAGCGCCGGATCCGGGTAGGTGCTGTCGAAGGTCGCCCAGAACTTGTCCATGTACGGCATGTCGCGGCACTGGTCCCGCTCCTGCTGCGAGACCGGCATGATCGCCCGCTCCAGGTGGACCTTCGAGCCGCCGTCGTAACTGTCGAGGTCGTAGTCCGTGATGGTCACCCGCAGGACCCAGGTCTTGCCCTCGGGCGCCTTGCCGGGGTCGATCCCCTTCGGCAGCGGGAAGTCCCGGCACGGAACGAAGATGTTGTTGCCCAGCTTCTCTTTCCAGGTCGGCACCGAACCACCGCCGAAGTACGCCTGGCCCGAGCTGCAGTAGGCGCCGAAACCGATGGAGTTCACGTACATCGTGCAGACGCGGTCACCCTGGGTGATGGTGTCCGCCGAGGCGGTCGGGGCCGGATAGACCAGTAGAAGTGCGAGCACCGTGGTCAGGGCTATCAGCCCTCGGCTCACTCGGTTGCGCATCCTCACTCCAGAGTCTCGGTCAGCTACTCGCAGGTTATCTTCAGCCAGGGGCATCATGCCCGGTGAATTCTGTCTCGTCACGCCATTGCGCAAAACGATTGCATTTCGGACTAGGCCGGAAAGTGCACCTTTCCGCAATTACTGCCGCCCGACGGACCCTTTCGGTAAGGCAACCAGCCGAGGCCGGTCCGGATCATGTCGATCGACTGCGCGACGCCCTTCGGGGCCGCCACGGCCCAGCGCTTCCCCTTCGGATCCCAGAACTGGGTGGTCTGGGACAGGCACAACTTGACCCGGACGACGTCGTACGGC
The DNA here is from genome assembly GCF_040681515.1 of Kribbella sp. NPDC051718. Lineage (NCBI taxonomy): Bacteria > Bacillati > Actinomycetota > Actinomycetes > Propionibacteriales > Kribbellaceae > Kribbella > Kribbella sp. NPDC051718. The sequence continues at coordinate 28,671 of NZ_JBFAYZ010000007.1, forward strand.
TGGTTCGCGGTCCCCATCACCACGACGCTGCCCGGCGGCTTCATCACCCAGCCGTTGCGTTTGGCGTCGTCGACCACCGGTGCGGTGTCCGCGTACCAATAGGCAGGGAAATTGTTCTTGATGATGTTCGAGTCACGAGCGATCAGAGCGCTGAAGTACAGCGGGTAGCTCTTCACGAGGCCTTGGACGGCGGGAAGGGCCGCGAAGTTCCCCGGTACGACGATCACCTGCCCCTCGGCCGGCGGTGGCGCGACGGTCACCGGCGGGGCCGAGGTCTTGGCGGTAGGCGCGGACGTGGGGTCGGCGGACGGCGGACCACTGAGGGTGATCGTGGGCTGGGAGTCGCCGCCACCGTCGCCGACGGGTACGGGCATACCGCCGTCGTCTTTGCTGCCGCAGGCGGACAGCAGCAGGGTTGCGGCCAGCAGGACGGCTGGGATGCCGGCACGTCGCACGACTCGGACTCCTCGAAGGTCGGTCATCAGTTGGCTTCCGGGGGCTGGGAGTTCTGCGGTACTCCGGCAGGCGCGCCGCCGCCGCGTGGCTTGGTCGTCTTCGGAGTGCTCGACGGCGGCGGCCGCTTGGTCGGCTTCGTGGACGTCGGCGAGGTCGGTGGCGACGTCGGCGGGGTGCTGGTGCCGGGCGTCGACGGGGTTCCACTCGGGGTGCAGCTGGCCGGCATCGGGAACGGCAGGGTCCAGGTCGGGGTCGGCGAGCCCACGTACCAAGGGGACGGGCACGGGATGTCGAGGGTCGGCGGTACGGCGGTGGTGACGGGGATCTCGCCGGGGCCGTCGGTGCGGCCGCTGACGACGATCGGCGGGATCTTGGGGCTGTCGTCGGCCTTGTTGACGCCTTGTTCGGCGTGGGCCTCGCCGGTGCCGGTGGCGTCGAGGTGGCCGATGCCGACCATGCCGAGGAAGGTCGTCTGGTTGCCGATGACGACCTGCACCTTGAGACCGTCGTCGGTGAGCTCGGTGGCACCGCAGCTCTGGACTGCCTTGTCGTTGGAGGAGACCTCGGAGCAGAACGCGGCGACCGCGGCACCGGCCTTGGTCGTGTCGATCTTGGCTTCGGTGGTGTTCAGCTGGATGGTGGCGGCGCCGACGCGGGCCGCCTCCTGGGCGTACCCGACCGCGCGCGACTTGGCGCCGAGTTGCCGGCCGCCGTCGATGACGAGGCCGGCCAGCGTGAAGATCATCACCGCGAGAATCGCCACCGCGGGGCTGAGCGCGCCACGCTGGTTGCGCGGGGCATCGACCCGCACGAACGCGACCAGACGCGCGACGGGCCTAGGGAGTGTTGCCATCGCGCACGCCTCGGTAGGGGTCGATGGAGGAACTGAACCGCTTGGTGATGGTGGTGTCGCCACCGATGCCGAGCAGGCCGAGGTCGCGGTAGTTGATCGTGCAGGTCACCTCGACCGACAACGTCGCCCCCGCCGCGAACGCGCTGGTGATGGTCCCGCCGGCACTGTCCTTACAAGACTTCACAGCCTGATCCATGGTCCGCGTCACCGCGGAATCCACCTGCGTCTGAGCATCCCCCAACGACCGAGTCTGACTAGCCGACCTCGCACCGTCCCGCGCCGCATTTTCCAACAACGAAGACGTCTGGAAGTACCGCCCACAAGCCAGCAAGAACATGAACAAAATCAGCAGGAGAGGCGCCAAGATCACCATCTCCAAAGCCATCGTCCCGCGCTCACCGCGCTCCGCGCGGCGAGCGCGGTAGGTGGCGAAGGCTCGCCCACCGCGACGCCGCGCTCCGGCTCCACCGTCCGCGCGGAGCGCGGGTGCTCCGGCTCCACCGTCCGCGCGGACCGCGGGTGGGCGTGCGGGGGTGCCGCGGGGGCGGCGCGGGCGGGTGGGTGTCATGCCTCGCTCATTTGTCGGCTTGGAATTGTTCGATGGGGCCGGTGGCGGTGCGGGTTACTGTGAGTTTCAGGCCGGGGACGAGGGAGATGGTCTCGCCGGTGACGGTGAAGGAGACCATTCCCTCGGGGGTGTTGTAGGCGGGCGGCTCGACCACGGCGTCGCCGAGGGTGTTGCCGCCTAGTTGCTGGGCGTAGGCCTCGATGTCGCCGCGGACCTTCTCGCCGATCGCGCTGGTGTACAACGGCGGCTGGACGAGTCGCAACCGGGAGACGCCTTCCTGGGCCGCGTTCAGCGCGACCGACCGGCCGTACAACCACAGCGCGGTCTGGATCGAGATGAAGATCAGCGCCAGGATCGACGGCGCCAGGATGGCCAGCTCGAGCGAGGACGCGCCCCGCTCGGACCGCCGCCGGCTACGGACGACCCGGGCCCGGCTCCGGACCCGGCGCCGCGCACTTCGTTCCCCAGGACGAGGTGACCGCGACAACGCCTCAGCCGTTCTGGATCTCGCCCGTGCGCTTGTCGATCACGCCCCGGACCACCAGACCGATGGCCAGCGCCGCGGCGACCAGGATCGCAGAAATGATCGCCCACTCCAGCGCAGAGGCGCCGAGCTCGTCGCGGCGGCGGGCGCCGCGGGCCTTGGCGGCCGCGCCCCGGGCCCGTTGGGTGTGGGCCCGCGCCAGCGCGTAGCCGACCATCGCGCGCACGAACTGCGTTTCCACGTTCATCCGGTTAACCCTCCGAAACTCGTTACTTCAGTCCTGAGCCCGATTCGAGCCTCAGTATGCCCTCTAGGACGGACACAAATGCCCGATGGATCCTTGTTCCCCGTGACTGCCATCACTAACTGCCCAGGATCGCGGCACCGGCCGGGTATCCGAGGAACAACATGAACGCCGCACACATGACCAGCTGCGCGACGAGCATCGACTGCGACCGCTCGCCCGCCTTGCCTTCGACGTCCGCGAGCTCCTTGCGCCGCAGCGATGCCGCCCGGGCCAGCAGCGAGGCCCGGATCTTCGCACCCTCGTCACCGGCCAGCGCCAGCGCCGACGCCAGGTCGCGCAACTCCTCGACCCCGAGGTCCTCGCCCAGCCGCGCCATCGCGTCCCACGGCGTGATGCCGATCAGCCGCGCGTTCGCCAGCGCCTGCCGGATCCGGGCCATCGCCCAGTGGTCGCCGATCGTGGAGGCCGTCATCAGCGCCTCCGGCAGACCACGGCCGCCGGCCAGGTTCATCGCGACCAGGTCCAGGAAGCTGCCCACCACATGCCGGAAGTCGCGCCGCCGCGCCTCGGCCTCCTGCCGCAACGCCAGGTCGGGCAGGAAGAACGCGAACGTCATCGCCGCCAGGGTGACGATCGCCGGCGTGGCACCCGGCGCGCTGAACCCCAGCATCGCGAACAAGAACAGCACGAACGGGATGAAGATCAACGCACCCAGGGCGAAGAACACCTTGGTGGCGAGCATCGCCGCGAACGGCTGGTTCATCACCGCGAGGTCGCGGCGCAACCGCCCGAAGGTCCAGCCCCGTGCGTTCGCCTCGGCCTCGAGCCGCTGACCGAGTGTCTCGCGCGCCCGGTCGACTCCGCCGAGCACCCGCTCCCCCGCCGCACTCGCGGTCGCCGCACTGACGTACCCCGACCGCCCGGCATCGATCCGCGCGATCGTCGAGAGCACGTTGGCCTTCGGCCGGATCAGCATCCGGATCAGCAAGTAGACACCGAGCCCGACCATCGCACCCGTGATGAAAGCGCCGGTCATCCGCCCACCACCTCCATCCGCTCGTCGCCACTGCGGGCCGCCCGCCGATCGTCACTGCGGATCAGGAACCGGTCCGGTACCTCGATCTTCGCCAGCTTGCGCAGCCAGACCAGCCCCACGGCGTACAGGGCGATCACGATGAACAGCACGAACTGACCGATGAAACTCGTGTACGGCCGCACGTAGGTCGGGTTGAACAGGATCAGCGCGGCCGCGACCAGCAGCGTGATCGCCACGACGACCTGCACGCTTCGCCGGGTCGACCGACGCTCGGCCGCCACCTTCCGGCGGACGTCGAGTTCCTCACGGGCCGAGTCGGCCAGGGCGCTCAGCACCTCGCGCAGACCAGGCCCGCGCAGTCGCGCGTTCAGCACCAGCGCGGCCACGATCAGGTCGGCGGACGGGTCGTTCAGGTCGTCCGCGAACCGCATCAGTGCCGAGGGCAACGGTTCGCGGATCCGCAGCCGGTCGACCAGCAGGTTCAGGCCGGGCTTGATCGCGGGGGCCGCGTTGATCGCGGTGGCCGGGATGGCCTGTTCCAGACCGACCGCGCCGGCGATCGTGTCGCGGAGCGCCTCGGTCCAGGTGGCCAGCGCCTCCAGCCGCTCGATCGCGCGCCGCTCTTCCCCGGTACCACCGAAGAAGCGATCAGCCAGTGCGGCCAGCAGTCCGAGGGCCGCCGCCAGCACCAGCCAATGGGTGACGACGAGGACGATCAGGCCGACGCCGAGGCCGGTGCCGAGCCGGATGAGCTGCTTGCGGCCTTCGGCGCTCCCGCCCCGCTTGAACAGCGACGGGGTCGACTCGCGTGGCGTCGTACCGCGGATCGCGACGATCAGCAGCAGGATCGCGCCGCCGACGACGGCGCCGGAGAGGAGGGACAGCAGGGTTTCGTTGCTCATCAGGCCCACCGACCGTGCACGAGAGGCTGGTAGCCGTAGTGCTCGAGCTCGTCCATACACGCGATCGGCGCGTGCGCCGCGGCCCGGCCGTCGGGACCGGGAGCGAACACCTCGCCGGACAGCACGCGGCCGTCCCAGCCGGTCACCTCACGGATGCTCTCGATGTACCGGCTGAGGGTGCCGCCGTGCTGGTAGTCGTTGTGCTTGCGGACGAACACGACGAAGTCGAGCGCACCCGAGATCAGCATCTGGGTCGCCTCCATCGGCAACCGCTCGGACGCCTGGATCGCGTAGGTGCTGATCCGGTTGAACACCTCCATCGAGCTGTTCGAGTGGATCGTCGACAGCGAGCCGTCGTTGCCCTGGCTCATCGCGTTCAGCATCGTCACGATCTCGTCGCCGAGTACCTCACCGACGATCACCCGGCTCGGGTTCATCCGGAGCGAGCGGCGGACCAGGTCGGCCATGCTGACCTCGCCGACGCCTTCGGAGTTCGGCAGCCGCTCCTCGAACGCGACCACGTTCGGGTGCAGGTCCTTGAACTCGCCCAGCCCCAGCTCGAGCGACCGCTCGACGGTGATCAGCCGCTCGTGCGGCTGGATCTCGTTGGCCAGCGCGCGCAGCAGCGTCGTCTTGCCGGAGTTCGTGGCGCCCGCGATCATCACGTTCTTGCGGGCTGCCACCGCGGCCCGCAGGAAGGACGCGATGTCGGCGGACATGGTGCCGTTGGCAACCAAATCCTGGAGGAACACCTTGCCGAGCCGCGATCGCCGGATCGAGACCGAAGGCCGCGACGTCACGCCCATCACGGCCGACAACCGGGAACCGTCGGGCAGCCGCAGGTCGAGCTGCGGGTTGGCCGAGTCGAACGGCCGGCTGGTCAGACCCGCGTGCGCCGCGAGCACCTGGATCAGCTCGACCAGCTCGTCATCGCTGTCGGCCACCGGTCCGGGTCGCTCTTCGCGACCGTCGCCGTACTGGATGAAGACCTGGTCGCACCCGTTGATGTCGATGTTCTCGACCTCGGGGTCGTCGATCAGCGGCTGCAGCCGGCCGACCCCGAACAGGGAGGCATGGATCGCGCCGGCGATCTGCGCGTCGTCGTCCGGCGTGGGCGGGGTCCGTCCCTCGGCCAGTTCGTACCGGGCGTGGTCCTCGAGCACCTGGACGATCAGCGACCGGGCGTACTCCCGCTCGTCCTCGGCGCTCATCGGCGGTACGCCGTTGACCTGGTCGCGCCGGCGCTGTTCGTTCAGGCGCTCGGCGACCTGGACCCGGAGTTTGCGGACGAGCTCCTGATCCGTGCTCATCTGCCGTCCCAGCCGCCGTCGGGCGGGAAGGCCGCCTGAGCCATGTCGAAGTCGTGCTGGGTCGGCCGCGAGACGATCGTCGCCATCTCGGCCGCGATGTCGGCAGCGGTCCGGATCAGCGGCGTCCGGTCCAGCCGGCCCTGTCCGCGGCCGTCGAAGAACGCCGCGCCGACCGGGTCGTAGGCGAGGTGCCAGCGGTGCTCCAGCGGTACGGACATCGCGTCGAGCACGGACCAGACCTGCTTGACGCCTTCGCGCTTCTTCGGGTCGGCGACCACGAGGACGCCGAGCTTCGCGTCCACGTGATGGATGAGCGACGACAGCCGCTCCCGCAGATGCGCGACGGACGAGCCGGTCGCAGTACAGACGAGCACAACCAGCCGAGCCGCCTGTACTACGGGAAGCTGCGGCGAAGCAGGCCCGATCCGGCCGCAGTCCGCGATCACGTCCGAGCTGAACATCTGGTTGAAGGTGATACCCAACGGCTCCCACAGCCCGCCCATACCACCGATCTGCTCGGGCGTGCGGACCCCGATCATCACGTCCAGCCCACCGTCGAGCTGCTGGCTGTGGGCCATGATGACGTCGTCGTCCAGCCCCTTGCGGCCGGCGGCGGCGAGGCTGATCAGCCCGCGGTCGGAGTTGAGTGGCTGGCCGCCGGGCGCAGTCATCCGGATCGCCACGTCGCTGCCGGCCGGGTCGCACTCGGCCAGCAGCACCGCCCGCGGCCACAATGCACCGAGCACCAGGCTCGTGGTGGTGACTCCGGGCGAGCCCTTCGCGCTCGCCAGGGCGACAAGAGCCATCAGTTGTCCCCGTCGTAAGCTGGGATCTCGGGCTTGGTGTTGGACGGCAGCTTGACCAGCACCAGCGTCTTGGCCGCGGCGGCTCCCGCCACCTGGGTGGACTGCGCGGCAGGCACCACGACGGTGACGTTCAGGGTGGTGTTCGCGTTGGTCTTGTCGTCGGTGATCTTGCCTGCGCTGCTCGTCACCTCGGCGGCCTTGACCAGGATCGAGGACACGCCGCCGGCCGCGTTGGCGGCCGGGACCTGGACCACCTGGACGATGTCGCCGGCCGTCAGACCGGACGACGGCGCCCGGCCCGCCTCGAGGCTGACGCCGACCGCGACGCCACCGGGCGCGATCTGGTTGTCCGCGAAGTCCTTGTCGGTGACGTACTGCCCCGGGTACAGCCAGCCGATCGAGTACCTGCCCTTCACCCGCTTCTCCCACTGGTCCGACGGGATCAGGGCAGCGGTCTTCCCGGCCAGGTCTCCCCTGGCCAGATCGTCCTTGGTCATCTTGTGACCCGGGCTGATCACGTCGGCGCCGATCGCGACGTAGTCGGTCCGGTCGCCGCTGCGGAGCGCGATCAGGGCCGACCCGGCGGCGCCGAGCAGGATCAGGATCACCGCCAGCGCGGCGAGCGCGGGACGGCGTTCGCGGCCGGAGGGAAGTCGGTTCGAGCCACCGAGCGGCGCCTTGGAACCGCGGGCGCCGGGGGCGGGGGGACGCGTGGAGGACGAGAAACTCACGCGCCTACCGTAATGGTCGGAGAGGACCATTCGAACCGAATGGTCCTGCCGTTACCTCTTCGGTGCTCTCGCCGCGACCTGCTCGCGCTCTTCCCGGGTGAGCAGCCGGGTGAAGGTTCCCGGGCCGCCGTACAAGTGGTCTAGATAGCTGTAAAGCCCCTGCAAGGCTCGGCCCAGCTCGCCTTGCCAGTCGTCGGCAGCGGCCAGGTACGCCGCCAGCTGACGGCCCTCGGCCAGCGTCACGGCCGAGTTCACCGGCTGATCGAGACGGTCGAGCGGATCGCCGTCCGGGTCGGCCGGAGTGGTCGAACCCACACTCCGGACGAGACCGCCCAACTCGGTCAGCTCCGGCTCGGGCAGCAACTCGTCGAACCCGGCACCGCCGTACAGCTGATCCAGGTACTCGCAGAGCGCGGCGAACAGCTCGATGCCGTCATAGCTGTCGCCGTCGGCCAGCTGACGCAGTTGAGCAGTCAAGCTTCTGGCCTCGGAAACCGACCACTGGGAAGGAGAAAGTTTCACGTTCATCGAGAACCAGCCTGACACGGCACCGGCCGGAACTCAGCACCATCGATCGGTAGCCGGATTGAAATCTTTTGCCGGTTGCCCGGGGGAACCCAGGAGGTTACTTTGCGGTCACACTCACGTCACCGACGACGAAGGAGCCGGCTGGATGAGCATCGCGGCACAGGGCGATCCGGCCCGGGGAGACCTGGCCGATGCCCGCGCCCGCGAGGCTCTCGGCATCGCCTTCGGCGTGATCGCGCCCTCCGGAGTGCGGCTGCGCGACGGCAGCTTCCGCCTGGATGCCGGCGAGGCCCTGCCGGCCGACGTCGTCAACGCCCTGGACAAGCGCCTCAGCCGCCGCGCCGCCGACCGCGCGAGTGACGAACGTCTGCTGGCCGAATCGGTCGCTCTGGTCGGTGCCGAGGTCGCCCGCAATCGCGAACTCGACCCTGCCGACGGCGCGATCGCGGCCCTCGACCGCCTCCTTCACGTCCCCGGCCTCCAGCAGGCGAGGCGTGATGAGGGCGACGCGATGCTCCGAATCGTCCTCGAAAGCGCCGCCCCGTACTCCGAAACCGCCGCGGCCCGCCTCGCCGCCCTGCCCGACCGGTCCCAGCCGACCAGGCCGACGGAACTCGTCGCCGCCGCACGCCAGATCCACCGCGACATCTACGTCCTCGATCACCAAGCACCAGCCCAGGCACCAACCGGCACCTCGCTCGCGATCGCGCCGCAACAGCAATCCGGACGGCATCGATCCCAGCCCGGCGCGAGGCACCGGCGGGCCCAAAACGCCCGGACCGCAACGCCCGAGGTCCGTGGCTCCGGACTCGTCACCGGAATCGGTGGCCGGCCGGCCCTCGACCCGAACCTCGACGAGCGAACAGCCCTCGCAGCCCTGCAGCAACTCGGCCGCACGGAACTCGGCGGCTTCATCGCCAGCAGACCGACCATCGACCCCCACGCGCAACTCGCCGTGCTCCAGACGACCACGAGCGATGCGCCCCAACACGTCCGGGTCGAGGTCCTGCCCACCTCCCGCGGCCTCGTCGCCGAGGGACGGCTCCGCTCGGGCACGGCGAACGATCCGCATCTCCTTCGAATCTCGCCGCGCCTCGCCGACGACCAACTGGCCCAGGTCTGGGTCCACCAGCTCAGCCAACTGACCCACGAACTCCATCCGGCCAACACGCAACGACCCGCAGGCGTGATGAGCAAACTCCGCTCGGCCTTCGGTCGCGACAAACGCGATCGCACGCTGAACGCCGACTACGCGTCGTACCAGTTCCTCAACAGCTCCTGGCAGCAGGCCAGGAACCGGCAGGACCCGTTGCGCACAGCAGTGCTTGAGCGGGATCTCGCTGCGCTGGCGACCTCGATCCGCCAGAAGGGCGGGACCGAGCCCACACTCCCTTGGGCTGCCGACGCGATCCACGTCCGTGGGGCCGCAGCGGCGGGGACGGCAGCGGCGCTCGCAGTACAGGCTGAGGCGGCCGAACTGGCGCCATACACACCGGCTGCGTTGAGGCTGAAGGTCGCTGACGCGGTCACTGGCCTGGAGTCGGAGGTCAAGGCGCTGCAGAAGCTGGCCGATGCGAAGACGGGGAGCGCGGCCGCGGCCGCCGAGGAAGCCCGGAAGCTGGCTGCCAAAGCCGTTGCCGAGGGCAAATTCAAAGACCAGGGCCGGCCCGAACGTGTGCGGGTGCTGGAGGTCGAGGCCGCGGGCGAAGTCAGGAAGGCCAACCGGCACACCGAGATCGCCGGGGGTTACAACAACGCAGTTGCGGCGGCCGACCAGGCATTGGCCAGCCATCGCGACCTGCTCGCTGAACTCGATGCTGTTCTGGCCGACCCGAGCCGCCCTCAGGCAGCACTCGCGGCGCTGGCCCAGAACGCGGCGGAGAAGACCAGTGCGTACCAGCTCGCGTCGGACGCGGCCCTGCCCGTCAAGAACGTCCTGCACACGGGCGTACCGGCTGGGGAGCTGCCAGCGGTTCCTGTTGGCGAGATCAACCAGGTACTTGCCGCGCACGGCATCTCCGCCCGGCTAGGTGAGGGCAGTGGCCCATTGCCAGTGCCGCCGGCGGCGTACCGGCGATTGGTGACCGAAGAGGGGATCGAGTTCACGGTCGGCGGGAGTCCGAACTCCGATGTGACCGAGCTGGCGCAGGTGCGTTTCCGGCTGAAGGCGCTGGATGTGCGCGAGAACCTCGACCGGGACTACGACCTGGCCGAGCAGATGTCGGGCACGATCGGCGACGGTGGCCAGAGCGTCTCGACCACCGCGGCCCACTCCACGGGCGTGAACTTCGGCGTGAGCGCACAGCCCTTCATGGCGATGGCGCCGCCCGGTAGCACCGTCCACACGCTGTCCCAGTTCGCCGCTCCCCGCGTCGATGTGTCCTCCGGACACGGGCTGAGCGAGTCGAGCGGGTCCAGCTCGCACGAGAAGGAAGGCTCGGTCGACGACGACCGGGGCGAGTCGCTGCAAGTCGGCTGGACCGGGCAGTGGGAGATCGAGGTTCGCGCGTCCGCGACCGAGCCCTGGTCGACGCCCGCCGCCTTTGACGCCGGCCCGCAGCTGACGTGGGTGTCGGCGGCGTACACCGTGAAGCCCGCGGCCGAGACCGTCACGCTCGCCAAACTCGGCCGGGCCAGCGAGCTCAGCGACACCTTCCCTCGCCACACCGTCACCCACATCGACCGCATGAGCTCCATCCGCGACCGGCTCGTCGCGGGCGGCCGCGAACGCTTCGGCAAGATCGACCGGGTCGCCTATGGCGAGATCGATGGTCTGCTCACCCAGGACGTCTCCCGGCTGCTGCGCCAGACGAGCCGGCCCGGCGGGTACGGCCGGCAGATCGTCAGCGCTGGCGAAGCCGTGTACCACCTGCAGCTTGAGGTCGAGCCGATCTGGAGTACAGCCAGGCTCAGCGGTGAGGCCAGCTACGACCTCTGGCAGGAGAAGGTCGGCGTCGACTTCAACGGCGTCAGCGCGAGCCAGAACTCCAACACGTCGGCATCGGCGTCAGTCGGGGTCGGTGGGACCTTCAAGGACGTCGGCTCGACGACGGCCGATGTCGGCCCTAGCGTCTCGGCCGGGCGCAATGTCTCGCGACAGGGCGGTCTGAGCGTCAGCGCGACCTCGATCACTCCGGTCGTTCACCGCAACCAGGGCCCGACTCAGGGCGTGGTGGTCGGCTTCCGGGTCCGGGCCACGCTGCGCAGCCTCAGCGACCCGAAGGCCAAGCCGGTCGTCATCACCGACTTCTGCGACGCCAGGCTCCGGGTTCCCGAGAACGATCTGCTTCGCGCCGGCGCAGCGGTCGACGAGAACGCGGTACTCCGCAATCCCGACGACACCGTCCGCCTCGACCAGCACAAGCGAGCCCTGCTCCGCGGCGACCCCGAACCCCCTACAGGCGACCAGACGCTGCCACCGGTGATCGGACCCGGCGCGGAGCAGATGCACGGCGCCGGCCAGGCGCTCGTCCAGAACCTCACCGGCGATCGCGACGCGCTGGAGCAGACCCTGCGCAGCCTCAGCCGCGAGGGGTTGGTCCCGCCGCTCGACGACAACCTCCAGCCGGTCTTCGCCAACCTGCCAGAGGACCGCAGACTCCGCAGCGGGCAGCTGATCAACTACGACCGGGTGATCCAGACCATCGGGTCCGACCGGCTCGAGGCCGGCTACAACCAGGCCTCGCAGAGCGGCATCCCGATGGTCCTGATCGACCAGCGAACCGGGCACGCGCCGCGGTACCGGACTTTCCGGGTCGCAGTGCAGCAGGACTTCGACGACGTCCACGGCGAAGGCACGAGCACCACCGACAACGTCGTCCGGCTAGGCATCGCCTCCGATGCGAACAGCCGCTCCGGCGGCCGGTCGAAGGGCATGCCGGTGTCGGCCGGAGCCGGCGTCAGCGACGGCCCTGCCGCAGGCGCGCGCGGGTGGGCCGGACGCCTTGGCGTGAAGCTCAGCCGGAGCGCGATGGGACGAAGCTTCAGCTGGTCGGCGGGCCGGCGGGTCAACCGGGTGTCGCTGACCGAGACCACGGCGCCGGTCGACATCCTGCGGGTCGGCCACCAGATCGTCGTCACGGAAATCACGCCGAAGGGCGACACCGATCCCCTGGCCACCGCGCCGGGCAGCGCGCGCATCTTCGTCGACAGCGCCTTGTCGCGTGCGGAGGAGCCGGTCCGTGGTACGCAGCCCAAGGCGCCGAGCATGGCGGCGGTCAAGCAGTCGATGCCGGTTCACGTCGACGCCGGCAACCCGGTCGACCGGATCATTTCGGCCGTCGACGCGATCGAGCTGGGCTCCAACACCTACCTCGAACTGCACGCGATGCTCGGGCCGGACAGCCTGGTCGCGCACAAGGAGTGGATGAACGGCGAGTACCGGCTCCCGCTGACGATCGTCCCGCCGGCCGGCAATCCGGTCGACGCGATCCGGCAGGGCACGATGCTGCCGCGCGGCTACAGCGTGGTCGTCCGGGGCGAGGCCGTCGACCGCGCGTTCGTCGCGATCACGCAGCAGAACTCGGGCGACATCAACCTCACCATGAAGGACACCGGCTTCACCTCTGGCCGCTCGTCGTCGGGCGGGGTCGGGCTCGACGGCGGGGGTGGTCCGGTTCAGGCCGACGGGTCCTCGTTCGCGGGCAGCCTCAGCGCGGGACGTACCGGTGGCACTTCGCAGTCGACGAGCAACAGCCAGACGATGGGCGAAGAGGGCCTGCTGATCAACGTCGGCACGCATCACCAGTTCATCGACCGGTACAAGCTGGTCGCGGACGTGATCGATGCCGACGGCAACGTCGTCCAGTCCGTGCCGCTGCAGGACGCCAAGGTGCAGACGACGACGCCGGAACGGCGTGCGCTGCGGCTGTACGGACGTGGCGAACTCGACCTGCCGCTGGAGGTGGTCAGCGACGCGGCCGAGCGGTATCTGGGTGGCCAGCTCAAGATCAGTGCGCGGGATGCCGGCGCCTTCGTCCGTCGGTACAAGCAGGAGAAGGCCGGCGTGACGACCGGTCTCGCGGCCGAGCACACCGACGAGCGGCTGGCTACGCGCCTCCTCGAGCAGGCGAAGGAGTCCCAGGCGACGCCGGCGGTCCCTGCCCCGCGGCTCGACGACGTGGTGGTCGGGATCGAACAGCTCGCCGACCAGCCTCGCGCGATGAGCCTGCCACCGCAGTACGACGTCGGTCTGGCGTCGGCGCAGATCGAGGACATCAGCCCGATCGGCCAACCCGGCGGACACGTCGACCTGCTCACCCCGGCGCTACGTCAGGTGGAGGAGCTGGCACCGGGAGTGCTGGCGACCAACCCGATGCTGAGGGCCGCTCTGGCCATCGATCTCGGGACGGACGGTTGGCAGGGGCACCTGGGCGACATGTACGGCCTCCGCGGGTTCGTGACCGAGGTCGAAGTACCGGTCCCGGGACAGCCTCAGCCCGACCTCGTGGTCGTCCAGATCAAGGCGCAGTACGCCGGCCCGCCGATGGTCGACGGTACGCCGGACGTGCCCGAGGTGGACGCGATCGGGCTCAAGCAGAACTACGACTACCTCGGGCAGGATCAGTCCGTCTCGCACTCCACGACGTACTCGGCCGGAGCGGAGCTGAAGGGCTCCACCGATACCTCCTTGTCCGGTGGGGTCGGCACCGAGCGCGGCCGGACAGTCGCGGCCAAACGCGGCACCCAGAAGACGCACATCGACCGCACGGGTCACTTCAAGCAGGCCGAGGTCCAGCGCGACGCCGTCTTCGACATCCAGGTGTCCAGGGTCCGCAACGCGGGCGCTGCAACCATGGCGGGGGTGCGCTGGCGTCTCAACAAGACGCTGCCGGCCGAGCAGACGACCCATGCGACGCCGGTCCGGGTCGGAGCCCGGATGACGCAGATGGTGCCGCGGGAGCTGCTCAAGGAGGTCACCCCCGGCGCTCCGGCTCAGCAAGCCCCGCAGCCTGATCACCGCTCGTTCCAGGTGCCGGAAGGCGCGACTGCGGAGGCGATGGTCCCGTACGGACCGGGCGAGCCGGAGACCGATCAGCTACACGCGCAGATCCGGGGATACCTGGTCGCCCACAAGGGGCTGGGCGAGGCGGCGATGCGGGAGCACGACGTGGCACTGGCGGGCGAGCTCTCACCGACCTCACTGCGGGCCGCGCTCAAGCGCCTGACCAGCGAAGAGGGCCTCGAGCTGACGGCGATCGCGGGGCGAGGCAACTCGGGTACCAAGTTCGTCGTCGTGGTCAAGGCCAGGCCGGTGGGCTGGACGGTCCAGGACACTCCGATTCCCGGCGGTCAGGCCGGGCAGGTGTGGCGTGACATGGAGAGCAACGGGATCACCACGACCGGAAACAGGCTGACGCCGGGCACGGCGAGCGGTGGTGCGAGCGGTGGACCGGTCAACGTCGGCGGCTCGGTCAGTGAGCAGCTCAAGGAATCGTCCTCCGACTCCCAGGGGACGCGGCTGGAGACGAGCCGTTTCCACGAGGGCACCCTCGGCACGGTCGAGGCGCCGATGGTCTACAGCGTCACGGTTCACGAGGTGTCCGACACTGGCAAGAGCGCGCCGAAGGTCAAGCATTCGGAGCACCTGCCCGAGACCTCCAAAGCCGTGTACTACCTCAAGATGCTGCAGCACGAGTACCTCGACGGGCTCCGGCAACTCGAGTCGGGCCGACAGGCCGCTCCCCCGCTGGAGGCCGCGGCACCCAAGGCCGGCAAGGCCGAGCTGCGCGCGGCGGAGTACCGGATCGATGCCTCTGGCAACAGAGTTCACGAGCCGTACCGGCCGATGGTGGCCGCGTTGAGCAAGGCGGTGAACGAGAAGCGGACGGTGAATCTGACCATCGAGGAGGCCGGCGGGGAGCGGAACTACCAGGCTTTCGCGGACGGCACGATGACCGAGATCGGTGACAACAGCGGTTACGCCGAGGCCTTCGCGCAGTTGCATCCGCGGGTGGCGCTGATGTGTGAAGGGCGGGTGCCGCTGCGCGAGCTGTACAACGCCACGCCGAGGTCGGAGTCGTTCAACGCCAAGGTCGCCTCGGAGCTGGTGGACAAGGGCGTTCCGCTGGCGATGCTGAAGGGGCTCGACCATTCGGCGACTGTCCGGCAGTTGCCCGCGGCATCCGGGCAGGGCGAGCGGCAGCAGATCGGTGGCGCCACGTCGGCCAGGACGATCACCGGGCATGGGCCGTCTTTGGCTGGTTCCTGACACGTACCCGGCAGCGGGCATGATGGTCCGACGACGACGAGAGGGAGACCGATGGCGTTCGCGGTCGCACGCACGAGGGACGAGGCGTATCTCTACCTCGAGCTGCAGCCCTGCCCGGACTGCGGTTCGGTCGAGGCACCTTGGGAGCATGCGCTGATCGAGGTCGACGGCGAGCTGACGATCAGCTATTCGGCGGTCTGCCCTGGGTGTGACGCTGAGCGCGAGTACCTCTTCGGGCTGCCTGCTCGGGAGACTGCGCCTGACTCGTGGCCGACGTTCGGAGGTACGGAGCCTTCGGAGCTGCTCGACGCGGGGCAGTGGATGGCGGTGGCCGATCAGGCTGCCGGCGAGGTGCCGGTGGATCCGGGCGAGGCACGGATCGCGCTGTCGATTGCGCGGGCGGCGGTCGGTGAGGTGATCAAATTCGTGCCGGCCGGGCGGGACGGCGTACCGGCCGATGAGTTCTGGACACCGCAGGGTCGCCGGGTATTCGACGCCGAACCGGGTAGGTTCCGGCTGGACCGCCTGCTGGTGGTCCATGACACGTATTCCGAACTCGTACGGGAAACAGGAGCGAACTAACCGATGCTGACCGCAAGGACGCTGGCCGAGGCGCAGGTCTACGTGAGCTTGACGACCGCGAGCGACGAGTCGCTGCCGGCGGCCGAGCCCGCACCGATCCAGCCGGGTGTGAACGCCGTCGAGGGCGACGATGCCTGGACGCTGACCACGACGGCCGGCTCGATCTCGGTGCCGTACGCGTCCGAACAGGCGGCCAGGACGGTCGGCTCGCGCTTCGGCCTCGGGGTCTCGTCGCTCGTCGACGCGGCGCAGTGGGTGCTGGTCGCGGAGACCTTCGCGCGCCGGGCGATGACGGCCGACCTCGCCTACACCGGCGAACCCGACCAGGACCGCAACAGCGTCGAGCTGAACTGGGAGTTCGCCGCCGACGCGGTCGGCGAGGCCCTGAAGTTCCTGCCCGAGGGCGCCGAGGACGTCCCCGACGCCGGCGTGTGGTCCGACCTGGGCACGCAGACCCGCGCCCAGAACCCGCAGATGCTCACCCGCGGCAAGCTGATCGACGACCTCCAGTACTACCGAGGCACCCTCGACGACTTCCGCGCCCTCTACGGCCCAGCCTGAGCCGGTGGGTCCGTCAGCTCGATCCTGATCGCGCGAGCATCCACACCAGCCTGCTCCAGCACCTTCTGCTTCGGATCGGCCACCCCGAGAAACGGCGGCCGGACCAACGGCCGCAACGCCTTCAACCGCGGATCCTCCAGCACGGTGTCGATCGCCTTCCGGTCTCCCCCACACACGAGCACGTCGAGCTTGGCCGGCGCCAGAATCCGTACCGCCACCTCGGTCGCCGCGTTGAACGCCTCCCGGGCCTGATTGTCCCGCCGCCGGGCAAACCGCTGCTGCGACCACCCACCAGCCTTCGTCGTGCCCTGGACATGTCTCGAGCCGACCTTGGAGTCGATCAACTTGGGTCCGTCGAACACGCCTGCGCCATAGCCACCGCGGCGTACCAGCAACACCCCTAGCCGCCGGTCCTGGAGCGCATGCGCAACCAGCCCAGCCGCACTCAACTCCTCCAACGGCCCGAACGGTACGGCGATCTCCGCCTGCGCCCCATCCTCCGCGACTGCAATCAGCCGGGCGGCCGTCACGTCGTACGACGTCACGCCATGGCGCTCGCTGAAGCCGGCCAGCCACCGCTCCAGCCGCTCAGGCCCCACCGACACGATTCGAGTCACCCGCCGACGCTAGCCCATCCCAGCTGGCCAAAGCTGCCGGTGCCACTTCGGCTACCGCGCGTTACGCTCGAATACGTTGCGTTACCTCATCGAGTCGAACGGAGCCCAGCCATGACCGCACAGGAGATCGAGGAGATCGAAGAGGTCGACGCGTACTACGACAAACAGAAGATCCGCCCCTTGCAGGGCGGCTGCTACACAGAGCGGGTTTCCGGGATCGACATCATCTACGGAAGCATCGGTTGCGCGGTGACCTACACCGGGCCCGACGGCGGGCCGGACGGGAACAACCCAGCGCTGCAGCACGGCGGCACGTACGCGCTGTCCGCCGAACACGTCGTCGGCCCGGTCGGCACGGGTGTCGGTCAGCCGTACGACATCGACAACGACCGGATCGGCTGGGTGCAACTCGCCGTCAGCGGCACGGAGGACGAGCACGGAGACTTCGCGATCTCCGACCTGCTGCGCTACGACGACAAGTTCCTCCCCCAGATCATCGGGCTGGGAGCCGTACTGGGCGAGCACGACGTCACCGCGGACGAGATCGGGCACTACCCGGTCAGCAAGCGTGGATCGGAGACCGGCATCACCCACGGCAAGGTGACCGCCAGCCACCAGACCGTGAGCTTCATCGACGGCGACCGCAAGTACGAACTCAAGGGTCTGCTCGAGATCACCGCGAACGAGGGGACGTTCGGTGAGAACGGCGATTCGGGCTCGGTCGTGGTCAGCATCCAGAACCAGGTGGTCGGACTTCTGGTCGCGGCCTCCGCGGACTTCACCAAGGGCTACGCGGTGCCCATCGCCCAGATCCGGGACCGGCTTCAGGTCAGGACTCTCGCGGCGAGAATGACCTTCAAAGGCGCTCCCAGCCAGCGGGTTCCCAGCGGGAAGGACAAGGTCTACCTGATCCTCCGCCTCCCGGCCCCGGCGCCGATGGCCGGCCTGATGGTCGATCTGACGACGACCGGCAAAACCCCGGTGGCGAAGGTTCCGGCCCGGGCGACGTTCCCCGGCCTGTCGGACAGATCGTGGCCCATCCCGGTCGAGCGCGCTTCCGCGGGCGCGGTCGGAGAAGCCGTGATCAAGGCCGTCGCCGCCCATGTCCCTGACCTCGAGGCGACCCTGACGCTGCAGTTCGAGTAGCGCCGAGGGAACCGATCGGGGCATGCGAAAGCCCGGGCCACCTGACCCGGGCTAGCGCAGATTCAGTGAGATCTCAGACGTTGAAGCCGAGGGCGCGGAGCTGGTCGCGGCCGTCGTCGGTGATCTTCTCGGGGCCCCACGGCGGCATCCAGACCCAGTTGATCCGGAAGTCGTTGACCAGGCCGTCCAGGGACATCCGGGTCTGGTCCTCGATCACGTCGGTCAGCGGGCAGGCCGCGGACGTCAGGGTCATGTCGATGATCGCGGTGTTGCTGTCGTCCACGGTGACGCCGTAGATCAGGCCGAGGTCGACGACGTTGATCCCGAGCTCGGGGTCGACGACGTCCTTGAGCGCCTCGGTGACGTCCTCGACGGCGACCGGAGAGGTACCAGCCGGCTGCGCGGCGGCCTCGAGGTCGACCTCGGGCAGCTCGATCTTCTCGTCGGTCTGGTCAGACATTGCTGGCTCCTTCTTTCTTCGCGAGTGCCTGAGCGGTCGCGTCCCGCCAGGCTGACCAGCCCAGCAGTGCGCACTTCACCCGGGCCGGGAACTGCGCGACACCCGCGAAGGCGACGCCGTCTTCCAGAACCTCTTCGTCCGGTTCGACATTCCCCCGGCCCTGCATCAGTTCCAGGAACTTCTCGTACGTCGCCATGCCCTCGGCGACCGGCTTGCCGATCACCAGGTCGCTCATCACCGAGGTGGCCGCCTGGCTGATCGAGCAGCCGACGCTGTTGTGCGTCACGCCCGTCACGGTGTCCCCGTCGAGCTCGACGCGCAGCGTGACCTCGTCCCCGCAGGACGGGTTCACGTGGTGCACCTCCACGTCGTACGGGTCCGACAGCCCCGCGTGGTGCGGGCTCCGGTAGTGATCCAGGATGATCTCTTGGTACAGGCTGTCGAGCTGCATATCAGTCCACCTTGAAGAATGACCGGACGAAGCCGAGCCCGTCGACGAGCGCGTCGATCTCGGCGGGAGTCGTGTACAGGTAGAAAGACGCTCTGGTCGACGATTGCATTCCGAACCGCTCGTGCACCGGCCGCGCGCAGTGGTGCCCGGCCCGTACTGCGATGCCGCGGGTGTCCAGCACCGTCGACACATCGTGCGGGTGCACACCGTCCAGCTCGAAGCTGATCGCTCCACCGCGGTCCGCGATGTCGGTCGGCCCCAGGATCTTCAGCCCCGGCACCGTCTGCAACCCTTCCAGTGCGTACGCCGTGATGGCCTGCTCGTGCGCCGCGACCTTCTCCATCCCGATGCCGGCCAGGTAGTCGAGCGCTGCGCCGAGTCCGACGGCCTGCGCGATCGGCGGCGTACCGGCCTCGAAGCGAGCCGGCGGCGGCGCATAGGTCGAGCCGGTCATCCGGACGACCTCGATCATCTCGCCACCACCGAGGAACGGCGGCAACGAGGCGAGCAAGTCGTACCGGCCCCAGAGCACGCCGATACCGGTCGGCCCAACAGCCTTGTGGCCGGTGAACGCGAGCAGGTCCGCACCGAGCGTCGAGACGTCGACCGGGAACTGCGGCACCGCCTGCGAAGCGTCGACCACGACCGTCGCGCCGACCGCGTGGGCCTTGGCGGCGATCTCGGTGACCGGGTTGATCGTCCCGAGCGCGTTCGACACCCAGGTAAGCGAGACGACCTTGGTGTGCTCGTTGATCAGCTCCTCGATGTTGCTGAGGTCGAGCCGGCCCTCCTCGGTGACGCCGAACCAGCGCAGCGTCGCGCCGGTCCGCTCACAGGCGAGCTGCCACGGGACGATGTTGCTGTGGTGCTCCATCTCCGTGATGAGCACCTCGTCCCCCGGCATCAGCGACGCGCCGAGCGTGTGCGCGGCCAGGTTGAGCGCCTCGGAGGCGTTCTTGGTGAAGACGATCTCGTCCCGGTTGGTCGCGCCGATGAAGGCCGCCACCTTGTCCCGGCCGCCCTCGTACGCCGCGGTCGCCTCGGCACCGAGCTGGTGCATGGCGCGGGCCACGTTGGCGTTGTGGATCAGGTAGTGATCCTCGATCGCCTTCACGACCTGGCGCGGCTTCTGCGAGGAGTTCGCCGAGTCGAGGTAGACCAGCGGATAACCGCCGGCCAGCTCACGAGACAGGATGGGGAAGTCCGCCCGGACCGATTGCACGTCCAAAGGACTCGAAAATGGAGTCAGCGGACTGCTGAAGGTCCGCCGCGGAGCGGTGGTCATGCCTTGGCGCCTGTTTTCAGGAAGCGCTCGTAGCCGTTCGCCTCGAGCTCGTCGGCGAGCTCGGCGCCGCCCTCTTCGGCGACCTTGCCGTCGACGAAGACGTGCACGAAGTCCGGCGTGATGTAGCGCAGGATCCGGGTGTAGTGGGTGATCAGCAGAACGCCCTTGTCACCCTTCTCCGCGAACCGGTTGACGCCGGTGGAGACGATCTTCAGCGCGTCGATGTCGAGGCCGGAGTCGGTCTCGTCGAGGATCGCGATCTTCGGGTCGAGCAGCTCGAGCTGGACGATCTCGTGCCGCTTCTTCTCACCACCGGAGAAGCCCTCGTTCACGTTCCGGGTGCCGAAGTCGGGGTCCATGTCCAGGTCGGCCAGGGCCTTGTTGACGTCCTTGACCCAGGTCCGCAGCTTCGGCGCCTCGCCGTCGATCGCGGTCTTGGCGGTGCGCAGGAAGTTCGACACCGACACACCGGGGACCTCGACCGGGTACTGCATGGCCAGGAAGAGGCCGGCCCGGGCGCGCTCGTCGACGGCCATGTCCAGCACGTCCTCGCCGTCCAGCGTCACGGTGCCGCTGGTGACGTTGTACTTCGGGTGGCCGGCGATCGAGTACGCCAGCGTGGACTTGCCGGAACCGTTCGGGCCCATGATCGCGTGCGTCTGACCACCGGCGATGGTCAGGTCGACGCCGCGCAGGATCTCCTTCGGGCCGTTCTCGGTGTCGACCGACACGTGCAGGTCGCGGATCTCGAGTGTCGCCATGGGTTTCTTCTATCTCCGTCTTTGCTAGGAAGCCTGGTTCAGGGGGTTTTTGACATCGACCAGCAGATCGTCGCCGTCGACGCGGACCGGGTAGACCGGGACCGGGTCGTAGGCCGGCAGGCTGAGCGGTTCGCCGGTCTTCAGGCTGAACCGCGAGCCGTGCAGCCAGCACTCGATCTCGCAGTTGCCGACGTCGCCCTCGGACAGCTGGATCTGCGCGTGCGAGCACTCGTCGCGGACGGCGAAGTACTGGCCCTCGCTCTTCACGACGGCCACCTCCACCCCGCCGACCTCGGCGGCGACGACCCCTTCGTCGGGAACGTCGGCCACCGCGCACGCGCGTTCGAACGAATCGCTCATGCTCAGGCCTTGGCCGCCGCGCTCAGCTCAGCCGCCCGGGCCAGCTTCTGCTCGATCACGTCGTGCAGGTGCTCGGTCACCTCGGGCACGCCGATCCGGCCGATGATGTCGTTGAAGAAGCCGGACACCACCAGTCGCCGGGCCTCGTCCTCGGGGATGCCGCGGGCCTGCAGGTAGAACAGCTGCTCGTCGTCGAACCGGCCGGTCGCCGAGGCGTGCCCGGCACCCTCGATCTCGCCGGTCTCGATCTCCAGGTTCGGCACCGAGTCGGCGCGGGCGCCGTCGGTGAGCACCAGGTTCCGGTTCAGCTCGAAGGTGTTGGTGCCCTCGGCCGCGGCCCGGATCAGCACGTCGCCGATCCACACCGAGCGGGCCCGGTCGCCGGCCAGCGCGCCCTTGTAGAGCACGTTCGACTTGCAGTTGATCGCCTCGTGGTCGACGAACAGCCGGTTCTCGTGGTGCTGGTCGGTCTCCGCGAAGTACACGCCGAGCAGTTCGGCGTCACCACCCGGACCGGCGTACCGGACGTTGGTGGACAGCCGGACGATCTTGCCGCCGAGCGTGACGGCGACGTGGTTGAGCTTCGCGTCGCGGCCGATCACGGCGTCGTGCTGGCCGATGTGGATCGACTCGTTGTCGCTCTGCTGGATCGACACGACCCGCAGCTCGGCGCCGTCGCCGACGACGATCTCGACGTTGCCGGCGTACTCCCCGCTGCCGGTGTGGTCGATGATCACGGTCGCCCGGCTGTGCCGGCCGGCCTCGATCACCAGGTGGCCGAAGCCGCGGCCGCCGAGGCTGGCGACGTTCACGTGCACCGGCTCGGACAGCTCGGCCTCGACCGGGATCCGGACGGCGTGCGTCTGGCCGGCCTGGTTCCAGGCGACGGCGGCGATCCGGTCCTGCGGGGTGAGCGCCTTGACGGCGTCGGCCGCGATGCCTTCGAGGACGACGCCCTCGGGGCCGTGGCCGTCGATCTTCGGGGTCTCGGTGCCGGCCTCGTCGGCGAACAGCGCCTTGAGGGCCTTGACCGGGGTGAAGCGCCACTCCTCTTCACGGCCGTTCGGCACCGGGAAGTCGGCCACGTCGTACGACGTGGTCCGCTCGCTCCGGGCCTGCAACGGCACCGGGGAGCCCGGTCCGTGGGAGTGCGCCTGGTTACCGGTCGCAACCAGGGTTTCGGTGGCTGACATCAGCCGACGGCCCCTTCCATCTGCAGCTCGATCAGTCGGTTCAGTTCCAGCGCGTACTCCATCGGGAGCTCGCGGGCGATCGGCTCGATGAAGCCGCGGACGATCATCGCCATCGCCTCGTCCTCGGCCATCCCGCGGCTCATCAGGTAGAAGAGCTGGTCATCGCTGACCTTGGAGACGGTCGCCTCGTGCCCCATCGCGACGTCGTCCTCGCGGACGTCGACGTACGGGTAGGTGTCGGAGCGGCTGATCGTGTCGATCAGCAGCGCGTCGCAGCGCACCGTGGACTTGCTGTGGTGCGCGCCCGGCGCCACCTCGACCAGACCCCGGTACGACGTCCGGCCACCGCCGCGGGCGACCGACTTCGAGATGATCGAGCTGGACGTGTACGGCGCGTTGTGGACCATCTTGGAGCCGGCGTCCTGGTGCTGGCCCTCGCCGGCGAACGCGATCGACAGCGTCTCGCCCTTGGCGTGCTCGCCCATCAGGTACACGGCCGGGTACTTCATCGTCACCTTGGAACCGATGTTGCCGTCGATCCACTCCATCGTCGCGCCCTCTTCACAGGTGGCGCGCTTGGTGACCAGGTTGTAGACGTTGTTCGACCAGTTCTGGATCGTCGTGTAGCGGCAGCGGGCGCCCTTCTTCACGATGATCTCGACCACGGCCGAGTGCAGCGAGTCCGACTTGTAGATCGGCGCCGTACAGCCCTCGACGTAGTGAACGTAGGCGTCCTCGTCGACGATGATCAGGGTCCGCTCGAACTGGCCCATGTTCTCGGTGTTGATCCGGAAGTAGGCCTGCAGCGGGATGTCCACCTTGACGCCCTTGGGCACGTAGATGAACGAGCCGCCGGACCAGACCGCCGTGTTCAGCGCGGCGAACTTGTTGTCGCCGACCGGGATGACCGAGCCGAAGTACTCCTGGAAAAGCTCCGGGTGCTCGCGCAGGCCGGTGTCGGTGTCCATGAAGATGACGCCCTGGGCCTCCAGGTCCTCGCGGATCTGGTGGTAGACGACCTCGGACTCGTACTGAGCGGCGACGCCGGCCACCAGGCGCTGCTTCTCCGCCTCGGGGATGCCGAGCCGGTCGTAGGTGTTCTTGATGTCCTCGGGCAGCTCTTCCCAGCTGGTGGCCTGCTTCTCCGTCGAGCGGACGAAGTACTTGATGTTGTCGAAGTCGATCCCGGACAGATCGGCGCCCCACGACGGCATCGGCTTGCGGTCGAAGAGCTTCAGGCCCTTCATCCGCAGGTCCAGCATCCACTCCGGCTCGTTCTTCAGCGTGGAGATGCCCCGCACCACATCGGCGCTGAGGCCGCGCTTGGCGATGGAACCGGCAGCGTCACTGTCGGACCAGCCGAACTTGTACGTGCCGAGCCCTTCGAGCTCGGGGTGAGCGGTTTGCGTCATCGAGTGGTCCTCGCAGATTCGCTGTCGGATACAGGGGAAACCGATGCCGGGGCACCGGGAATGTGCGTCGTGCAGACACCGTCGCCGTGGGCGATGGTGGCCAGTCGCTGGACGTGCCGGCCGAGGAGTCTCGAGAACACCTCGGTCTCGGCCTCGCACAGCTGGGGGAACTGCTCGGCCACGTGCGCGACCGGGCAGTGGTGCTGGCAAAGCTGCTCGCCGGCACCGGCCTGCATGGTCGAGGCGGCATAACCATCCGCGGTGAGCGCCTCGGCCAGCACCTGCGCCTTGTCACTCTCGGGAGCGGCCGCCAGCAGCTCCCGGTACCGCGTTTCCACGTCGGCCACCCGCTGCCGGGCGAACTCCACGACGGCCTCGTCGCCACCGGACTCCGCGATGAAGCGGAGCGCGGTCGCGGCCAGGTCGTCGTAGGCCTGGTGGAAGTCGTGCCGGCCGGTGTCGGTCAGCACGAAGACCTTGGCGGGACGGCCACGGCCACGGGGGCCGTAGACACGCTCCTCGCGGCTCTCGACCAGGCCCGCTTCGAGCAGGTGGTCGAGGTGCCGGCGGACCGCCGCCGGGGTCAGTTCGAGTCTTTCGGCCAGCACCGCGGCGCTGGACGGCCCGTTGGTCAGGATCGAGCGGGCGACCCGGTCCCGGGTGGACTCGTCCCGCGCGACAGCGGTGCCCACCGGGGCCGTGCTGGTCTGCGCGGAAGTTTTCACAACATCAGTGTCACCTAATTGCCGGAGCCCTTCAAATAAGGCTGCCCTAACCGGTTCACACCGCCGCGCCTGCCACTTGGGGTGACCGTGAGCAGCGTCACGTCAAGGCGTTTACTACGCTGCACTTGTGCCAGTCGCGGTGGAGATCGACAACCTCGTCGTCCGGTACGGCGAGAAGGCCGCTGTCGACGGGCTCAGTCTCACCGTAACCGGCGGAACAGTGACGTCCGTGCTCGGCCCCAACGGAGCCGGCAAGACGACCACGGTGGAGAGCTGCGAAGGCTTCCGCCGGCCGGACTCGGGTCAGGTCCGGGTGCTCGGGCTGGACCCGATCGCCGACCATGACGAGCTGATGCCCCGGATCGGCGTGATGCTGCAGGAGGGCGGCTCCTGGTCGGGAGTCCGCGCGCTGGAGATGCTCCGGTACGTCGCTTCGCTGCACAGCCATCCATTGGAGTTGCCGGCCTTGGTCGAGCGACTCGATCTGGGTACTTGTGGGCGTACGCCGTACCGGCGGTTGTCCGGTGGGCAGAAGCAGCGGTTGTCGCTGGCGATGGCGATCGTCGGGCGGCCGGAGATCGTGTTCCTCGACGAGCCGACGACCGGGCTGGACCCGCACGGGCGCCGGGAGATCTGGCAGCTGATCCGGGATCTGCGCGACGACGGCGTCACTGTGGTGCTGACCACGCATGCGATGGACGAGGCGGAGCAACTGTCCGACCAGGTGCATGTGGTGTCGGCCGGCAAAGTGATCGCCTCCGGCAGTCCCGACGCACTGACCGAGCACGGCGCCAAGTCGCTCGAAGACGTCTACCTGGCGCTGACGGCCCGGGAGAGCAAGTGAGCACTACGTCGGGAGAGCAAGTGGCTACTACCTACGTCCCGCATCCCGGTTCCGCCCCCTGGCCACGCAAGGTCTATTCGCATGCGGTGATGGAGTTCCGGCTGCTGCTGCGCAACGGAGAGCAACTGCTGCTCGCTCTGGTGATCCCGCTGGGGTTACTGCTGCTCCTGGGCGGTACTGGTCTGGGTGACCGGCTCCCGCTCGGCGACGGGCCGGCGGTGGACCTCGCAGTACCGCGGGTGCTTGCACTGGCCGTGTTGTCGACGTCGTTCACGTCACTGGCCATCGCTACTGGGTTCGAGCGGCGGTACGGCGTCATCAAGCGACTGGGCGCCTCTCCCCTGTCTCGCACTGGACTGCTGGCCGGGAAGATCGGGTCGGTCCTGGCGATCCAGGTGATCCAGCTGACAGTGCTGGTCATCGCAGGGTTCGCCCTGGGCTGGAAGCCGGTTGGTGGGGCTACTGCCGTCTTCGGCGTCGGACTGATGGTGCTGTGCGGTACTGCGGCCTTCGCCTCACTTGGGTTGCTCATGGCCGGCGTACTGCGAGCTGAGGCGACTCTGGCTGCCGCGAATCTCCTGTACCTGCTGCTGTTGGTCGGCGGCGCGATCATGACGCCGGTCGACGAGTACCCGGAGAGCATGCAGAGCGTAGTACGGCTGCTGCCGAGCGCTGCGCTGGCCAATGGGCTGGCGAACTCCACCCTGGAAGGCGTTGTGCCGTGGGCCGCCGCACTGTCCCTGGCCTTGTGGGCGGCGGTGCTCGGATACCTGGTGTCCCGGACCTTCCGGTGGGACTGAGCAAGGCCTTCTCTAGAGTGTGCCGGTGACCACGGAAGCGCCCACCCACCCGACCGAGCCCGTCAGCGGATTCTGGCGACTGGTACCAGAGCCGAGTCTGGACGTCGTCCGCCGCTGGGGCTGGACCTCGGTGATCGTCAACATCGGCATCGTGGTGACCGGCGGACTGGTCCGGCTGACCGGCTCCGGACTGGGCTGCCCGACCTGGCCGTCCTGCACCGACGAGTCGTACGTCCCGCACAGCGCGCTCGGGTACCACGGCGCGATCGAGTTCGGGAACCGGATGCTCGGGTTCGTGGTCGCGGCGGTCGCGATCTGTACCTGGCTCGTGGTGATGCGGTACCGGCCCCGGCGTACCGACCTGCGCCGGCTCGCGACGGCGGCCGCGCTGGGTGTCCCGCTGCAGGCCGTGATCGGTGGGATCAGCGTGCTCACCGGGCTGAACCCGTGGATCGTGTCGGCGCATTTCCTGGTGTCGCCGATCATCATCACGCTGACCGTGGCGATGATGCGGCGATCTCGCACGAGCCCTTATCCGCACACTCCCCCGGTGGTCCGCGCGCTCGCAACCGCTTCTGTGGTGTGCGTCTGGCTGACCGTTGCCCTCGGCACCGTTGTCACCGGCGCCGGGCCGCACTCCGGTGATCCGGAGACGGGCCGGAACGGCTTCGACCCGGAGATCATCAGCCAGCTGCACTCCGACAGCGTGTTCGCCCTGCTGGGCGTGTCCATCGCTCTGGTGATCGCGACCCGGGTGACCGCGACCTCCCGCACCCTGCGCAAGCTCGCTGCCTGGTTGCTGGCGGTCGAGCTGCTACAGGGTGCGGTCGGCTTCACTCAGTACTTCACCGGCCTGCCGTGGGGTCTGGTACTGGTCCACATGTTCATGGCCGGCCTGCTGATCGCTCTGGTCACCGCGGTGTACGGCGAACGCGGAACGCCTGCTACTTAACCCGGTAAACGGCGCCAGGACCGAAGAGCGGCGACGAGACGAACACGTCGCCCCACCTGTTGATCGCCGCGCCGGCCGGCAGGACGAGCTTGCCCTTGGCAAGTTCTCGCTTGTAGCCGGCCTTGTGGTGCCGACCCTGGTACTGCAGGTAGAGCGAGCCGATCACGGGTTCGGTGCTCGGGCCTTCGGCGGCCAGCCAGGTCTTCTTGGCCAGCTCGACGACCGCGATCGTGCCGTGCGGACCGCCGGCCAGGTCGACGATCGACGTGTAGCCGTCGGCGTACCGCTTGCAGTTGCCCTTGTTCGGCTTCAGCGGGTCACAGACCGCGCCCACTGAACCCGGCTTGATCCGCCAGATCTCCGACGTCCCCGCCGTCGCAGGGAAGCCACGCAGCTCGCCCACGTAGTAGTAGCCGTCAGATCCCACTGTCACCGACGTTGCGACCGCCTCAGCCGGCATCAGCTGACCACCGAACTCAGCCGGTGCCTTGACGACCCGCGGCTTCAGTCTCGCGACCGTCTTGATCTTCCCGTTCGGCCAGACCCGCAACAGGTCGTTGCCCGCGGCATCACTCACCAGCACCGTCCCGTCGCGCAACGTGGCCACCCCGAACGGATTCGACTCCGTCGGCTCGTCGGCCAGGTTGTACGGATCCGGGTCGTGCGCCTGGTACTTCGCAATATCAGCCACCTTGACCGGCGCCTTCCCCGGCCGCAGCCTGAACAAGGTCGCGCTACCTGGCGGGAGCGGCTGCCCCGGCTCTCCTCCAGCACCGGTCAGCGCGTACGTCCGCCCCCACCGATCCGTATCGATCGCCGGCGGGAAGCCACCCGGCACGGTACCGAGCTTCCTGATCCCCTTGTTGGTCCCGTAGCCCCAGGCCTCGTACACCGACCCATCGCCCACGCTGTAAACGATCTTGGCCCCGTTGGCCGCCACGCCCCGCGGCCCATTCAGGCCGGTAACCACCGGCTTCAAACTGCTGTGCCCCGCAGTACCGTCCGCCTGCCCGGCCACCAACACCGTCCCAACCAACGCCACCGCGGATACCGCCGCTATTCGTGCTGTTCTACTCCGCACAGTGCCCCCTACATTCCCCGTCCCCCCAGCGTGGAGCCGCCCCCCACGGACCCTTCATGGCAACACCGCTCGCCGCTCAGGTCAACGGGACAACCCCCAGCCACCACCCGCACACCGAGGGCACATAGGCCGACCAGGCAACCACTTCTGCCCCATCGGGCAGTTCGCATACGCAGCACCTGGTACTTCCGTGAGGCCGGTGTGGTTGCGTGGTGCTGTGCTGAGGGACTGTGGTTCGCGGGCTCCCGCGGAGAGGTCTGAGCCAAGGGGTACTTGGGCAAGGCGGGTCGTGTTGCGAGGTGAGGCGGCACGGCGGCTGGATTTGGTTGCTGAGGGCAACGGGCGGCCGTGGGCGCATACACAACTCGGCGGGCAAACGTTTACCTCGGCGTGTCGGGTGGTTCCCGGGAGTTGTGCATGCGTGTCGGTCCGGGGCAGGGTGGTTGGGGAGAGCCGTATCGGGCAGGTTGCTCCTGTCACATGGCCCGAATGGGCTGATGACAACCCTGCAGGAGTCTCCGTGCCGTTCCCGGGCCGGATGACGGGCGCGCCGGGCCTTGGTGGCCGGCCCGTCGTTCATTTGTGGCCGGTCTTCTCAGCGGCTCCGAGATAGCTGCGTCCTTCCCTGGTCGTGGTGGTGTGTGTCAAGGGTCGAACTTGTTCGATCCCGAAGGGACGCCGATGGCGCCCTTGATGCACACCACCACGACCAGGACACTCAAGCAGCCCGGCGACGCGATCCACAGCCCCATGGACTGGGAGGCATGGTTGGCAGGGTGCCCAGTGATGCGATCCAGGGTCTCTTGGGGTCGGAGGCGTGGTTGGTGGGGTGCCCCGCGACGCCATCCACAGTCCCTTGGACTGGGAGGCGTGGTTGGCGGGTTGCCCGGCGACGCGATCCACAGTCCCTCACCATTGGCAACCCCGCATCCACACCGGCGGGAGGGCTTCGGCGTACTAGCGCAGCAGCGGGTCGATGGCTGCGGCTATGAAGAGGAGCGCCAGGTAGATGTTGGAGAAGTGGAACAGGCGCATCGGGCGGAGGGCTGCTCCGTCGGCGCCGGTGTTGGCTCGGGCTAGGAGGGCGAAGGCTTCGCGGAGGAAGACGACGCCCAGGGCAACGGCTGCGAGCGGGTAGACCCAGCCGGTGCCGCCGACCGGCCAGAGGGCGATCGAGGTGATCACCATGACGATCGAGTAGACGAGGATCTGCCGGGCCGTCTGGACCGCAGTGGCGACTACCGGGAGCATCGGGACGTCTACCGAGGCGTAGTCCTCGCGGTAGCGCATCGCCAGCGCCCACGTGTGCGGCGGAGTCCAGAAGAAGACGACACCGAAGAGAACCAGCGGCGTCCAGGCGAGCGAGCCGGTGACGGACGTCCAGCCGATCAGGGTCGGGAAGCAGCCCGCGATCCCGCCCCAGACGATGTTCTGGACCGTCCGCCGCTTCAGCACCATCGTGTACCCGAAGACGTAGAAGGCGTTCGCCGCCAGCGCGAGCAGCGACGACAGCCAGTTGACCAGCAGGCCGAGCTCGATCGTCGCCAGGATCCCCAGGACGATGCCGAAGACGGTCGCCGAGCGCGGGCTGACCGCGTGCCGGGGCAGCGGGCGGCGGCGGGTACGGCGCATCTGCTCGTCGATGTCGCGGTCGAGCACGCAGTTGATCGTGTTCGCGCTACCGGCGGCCAGGATCCCGCCGACCAGGGTGGCGGCGACGACGCCCAGCCCGGGGACTCCCCCGGCGGCCAGGAACATCACCGGAACCGTGGTGATCAGCAGGAGCTCGATGATGCGCGGCTTGGTCAGACCGACGTACGCCTTGATCACGTCGCGTACCGACGGACCGGATACCTCGAGGGCTGGGTCCAACGGAAGCGGCGCCGGGTACGACGTCGTCGCGGCTGGACGCGGGTCGACGGCCGTCACGAACACCTCGAACTGAGTGGGTTGACGCCGGGGACCGGCGCTGACGGTTCGACAGTCTACGACGCCCCGTAGGAGTCCTTTGCACCCACCCGCACCGGGGTGTCGCCGACCCGCCGCGGACAGTCCGCCGGACAACCGTGGCGCCGTAGTAACGCGCCCGTCGGACAGCGGTAATCCAGCTGTGGAATAAGAGGCGTGGACACCGTCGAGAGGGGTACCGATGTGATCTGCCAGACGCCCCGGGCCGCGGGGGAACAACGACGGGCCGGTCCCGGTTGCGGAGGTATGAAGGGCTCGGGACGACTGGGCGAGTAGGCTCGCTCACGGTAACGCGAGGGGGCGCGACGGCGTGGGACGCAAGCGTCCGGCCGGATCCTCGAGCGTCAGTGTCTGCAGTGTCAGCAGCTATCGAGAGGAGCGCCGCCGGCGTGACGGAGAAGACCAGCCCCAAGCTTGACTGGACCGAGCTCGACAAGCGCGCGGTCGACACCGTGCGGGTCCTCGCGCTGGACGCCGTGGAAAAGGTCGGCAACGGCCACCCCGGTACGGCGATGAGCCTCGCCCCTGCGGCCTACCTCCTGTTCCAGAAGGTGATGCGGCACAACCCCGCCGACCCGCACTGGGCCGGACGCGACCGTTTCGTGCTGTCGGCCGGGCACTCCAGCCTGACCCTCTACATCCAGCTCTACCTGGCCGGTTTCGGCCTGGAGCTCGACGACCTGAAGTCGCTCCGTACCTGGGGCAGCGCGACTCCTGGCCACCCGGAGTACAGCCACACCCCCGGCGTCGAGACCACCACCGGTCCGCTGGGCCAGGGCGTCGGCAACGCGGTCGGGATGGCGATGGCGGCCCGCCGTGAGCGCGGTCTGCTCGACCCGGACACGGCCAAGGGCGACAGTCTCTTCGACCACCGGGTGTACGTGATCGCCTCCGACGGCGACCTGGAGGAGGGTGTCTCCTCCGAGGCCTCGTCCCTCGCGGGCCACCAGCAGCTCGGCAACCTCACGGTCATCTACGACGCCAACAAGATCTCCATCGAGGACGACACGAACATCGCGTTCTCCGAGGACGTCGCCGCCCGCTACGCGGCCTACGGCTGGGATGTCCACGACGTCGACTGGACCAACGGCGGCACGGGCTACGAGGAAGACGTCCAGGCCCTGTACGACGCGATCGAGGCGGGCCACGCGGTCACCGACAAGCCCACCTTCATCCGGCTGCACACGATCATCGGCTGGCCGGCCCCGAACGCCCAGAACACCGGCAAGATCCACGGCTCGGCCGCGGGTGCCGCCGAGGTCGCCGCGACCAAGACGGTGCTCGGCTTCGACCCGGAGAAGTCTTTCGACGTCGCCGACGACGTGATCGCCCACACCCGCGAGGCGCTCGACCGCGGCAAGGCGCTGCAGGCCGAGTGGACCACGAAGTACGACGCGTGGCGGCAGGCCTCCCCCGAGCAGGCCGCCCTGTTCGACCGGCTGGACAAGCACGAACTGACCCCTGGCTGGAAGGACGCGCTGCCGACCTGGGAGGCCGACGCGAAGGGTGTCGCCACCCGGGCCGCATCCGGCGAGGTGCTGACGAAGCTCGCGCCGGCGCTGCCCGAGCTGTGGGGCGGTTCGGCCGACCTGTCCGGCTCCAACAACACGACTCCGAAGGGCCAGCCGTCGTTCATCCCGGCTGAGCACGCCACCAAGGAGTTCCAGGGCAACGAGTACGGCCGGGTCCTGCACTTCGGCATCCGCGAGCACGGCATGGGCTCGATCCTGAACGGCATCGCGCTGCACGGCGGCACCCGTCCGTACGGTGGCACGTTCCTGGTGTTCAGCGACTACATGCGCCCGGCGGTCCGGCTGGCCGCGCTGATGAAGCTGCCGGTGACGTACGTGTGGACGCACGACTCGATCGGCCTCGGCGAGGACGGCCCGACCCACCAGCCGGTGGAGCACCTGGCCGCTCTGCGCGCGATCCCGGGCCTGGACGTGGTCCGCCCGGCCGACGCGAACGAGACGGCCGCCGCCTGGGCGACCATCCTCGAGCACACCGACCGCCCGGCCGGCCTGGTGCTGACCCGGCAGAACGTGCCCACGTACCCGCGCGGTACCGACGGCTACGCGACCACGGAGAACGTGCACAAGGGCGGGTACACGCTGCTCGACACGGACGGTACGCCCGACGTGATCCTGATCGGCACCGGCTCGGAGGTCCAGCTGGCCGTCGAGGCGAGCAAGACGCTGGCCGCCGAGGGCATCAAGGCCCGCGTCGTGTCGCTGGTGTCGCGCGAGTGGTTCGACGAGCAGGACGACGAGTACCGCAACTCGGTCATCCCGGTCGGCGTGCGGGCCCGCGTGTCGGTCGAGGCCGGCATCAAGCTCGGCTGGCGCGAGCTGGTCGGCGACGCCGGGCGCAGTGTCAGCCTGGAGCACTACGGCGCTTCGGCCGACTACAAGAAGTTGTACACGGAGTTCGGCATCACGGCCGAAGCCGTCGTGCAGGCAGCAAAGGACAGCATCGCCGCGGCAGCCGAGCTCGGTGGCAGCGGTGTACCGGCAGGACGTGCCGCGGCTGGGCCAGTGGGTCCGGCAGACACCTACGCCGCCAACTAAGCAACGACAAAATTCGGAGGCTTCGGACATGACCGATCGTTTGAAAGACCTCGCCGACGCCGGCGTTTCCATCTGGCTCGACGACCTGTCCCGGCAGCGGCTGACCAGCGGCAGCCTGGCGAACCTGATCCACGACCAGCACGTCAGCGGGGTGACCACCAACCCGACCATCTTCGCCAAGGCGATCTCGGACGCGAACGCGTACGCCGAGCAGGTCCACCGGCTCGCGGCCGAGGGCGTCTCGACCGACGAAGCGATCCGGGTGATCACCACCTCGGACGTCCGCGACGCCGCCGACCTGTTCAAGCCCGTCTACGACGACACCGACGGCGTCGACGGCCGGGTCTCGATCGAGGTCGAGCCGGGCTTCGCCCGCGACACCGCGAAGACCGTCACCCAGGCCAAGGAGCTGTGGGCGACCGTCGGCCGGGAGAACGTCTTCGTCAAGATCCCGGCGACCAAGGAAGGCATCCCGGCGATCACCGAGACGCTGGCGAACGGGATCAGCGTGAACGTGACGCTGATCTTCTCCCTCGAGCGCTACAAGGCGGTCGTGGACGCGTTCCTGAGCGGCGTCGAGAAGGCGATCGACAACGGCCACGACGTCACGAAGCTGGCCAGCGTGGCCTCCTTCTTCGTCAGCCGGGTCGACACCGAGATCGACAAGCGACTCGATGCCATCGGCACCGATGAGGCGAAGGCTCTGAAGGGCAAGGCCGCCATCGCCAACGCCCGGCTCGCCTACGAGGTGTTCGAAGAGGTTTTCGCGACCGACCGCTGGCGCGAGATCGAGACCGCCGGCGCCAAGGTGCAGCGGCCGCTCTGGGCCTCCACGGGCGTGAAGGACCCGGCGTACAAGGACACCCTGTACGTCGAGGAGCTGGTGGTCGGCAACGTCGTCAACACGATGCCGCAGGCAACGATGGACGCCTTCGCCGACCACGGCGAGGTCCGTGGTGACACGGTCACCGGCGACTACGACGGGGACCGCAAGGTGATCGCGGATCTCGAGAAGCTCGGCATCTCGTACGACGAGGTCGTGCAGCTGCTCGAGGACGAGGGCGTCAGCAAGTTCGACGTGTCCTGGACCGAGCTGCAGAACAGCGTCACCGAGTCGCTGAAGGCGGCCGCCAAGTGACCGAGCCGGCTGTCTCCACTGCCAACGGCGAATGGGCCGAGACGATCGACCGGCTGGTGTCGGAGAAGATCGCCTCCCGGATCGCCGCGAAGGACGCCACCATCTGGGGTCCGGACGCCGAGTCCGAGTCCGCGATCCGGCTGAACTGGGTCGACCTGCACGACACCTCGCGGCCGCTGCTGGCCGAGATCGAGGCGCTGCAGGCCGACCTGCGGGCCGAGGGCCTGGACCGGATCGTGCTGGCCGGCATGGGCGGTTCGTCCCTGGCCCCCGAGGTGATCACCCGTACTGCGGGTGTCGAGCTCGTGGTCCTCGACTCGACCAACCCGAGCGTCATCGCCCGGGCGCTGGCCGGTGACCTGCAGCGCACCGTGATCGTGGTGTCGAGCAAGTCCGGCGGCACCGTCGAGACCGACAGCCAGCGGCGCGTGTTCGTCAAGGCGTTCACCGACGCCGGCATCGACGCGGCCTCGCGGGTCATCGTCGTGACCGACCCGGGCTCGCCGTTCGAGAAGCTGGCGGCCGACGAGGGCTACCGCAAGACCTTCTTCGCGGATCCGAACGTCGGCGGCCGGTACAGCGCGCTGACCGCGTTCGGTCTCGTCCCCTCGGCTCTCGCCGGGGCCGACGTGGCCGAGCTGCTGGACCAGGCCGCTGAGGCGGCTCCTGCGCTCCAGGCCGACTCCGTCGACAACCCGGCCCTCGTGCTGGGCGCAGTACTGGCTGCCAGCGGTGGCCGGGACAAGGCGATCGTGGCCGCTGAAGGCTCCGACATCGTCGGGTTCCCGGACTGGGCCGAGCAGCTGATCGCGGAGAGCACCGGCAAGCTCGGCAAGGGCGTCCTGCCGGTCGCGGTGAAGGGTGTCCACGCGCCTGAGCTCAACAGCGACTGGTCGGACATCGTCCACGCGCTGCTGGCCGACAAGCCGAACAGCGGCGTACCGACTGCTCTGACGTCGGGTTCGCTCGGTGGGCAGTTCCTGCTGTGGGAGACGGCGACTGCGGTCGCTGGGTACCTGCTCGGGATCAACCCGTTCGACCAGCCGGACGTCGAGAGCGCCAAGAAGGCCGCTCGCGGTCTGCTCGACGCTCAGCCGGAGCCGGAGGCCGCGGCCTTCACCGACGGCGCGATCGAGGTCCGTGGCACGGACGGCCTGCTCGACGGTGTCGACACCGTCTCCGGTGCACTCGACTCGCTGCTGGGTCAGCTCGGCGAGGACGGGTACGTCGCCGTCATGGCCTACCTGGACTCGGCACGGGATGAGAAGCTGCACGCGATCCGGCCCGCCCTGGCGAGCAAGACGCAGCGTCCGGTCACCTTCGGCTGGGGTCCGCGCTTCCTGCACTCCACCGGCCAGTACCACAAGGGCGGCCACCCGCAGGGTGTCTTCCTGCAGATCACCACCTCGGAGTCGTCCGACGTGGAGATCCCGGACCGTCCGTTCACCTTCGGCGTCCTCATCTCGGCCCAGGCCGCGGGCGACGCCGGCGTACTGGCCGACCGCGGCCGGCCCGTACTACGGCTGCACCTCACCGATCCCGCCGCCGGTGTCGAGCAGCTGATCTCTCTCCTCAACGCACCTGACAAATCGGAGGCAAGCGGCGCATGACCGCAGATTTCGACGAGGAGTCGACCGGACCGGTGAACCCGCTGCGGGATCCCCAGGACCGGCGGCTCCCGAGGATCGCCGGGCCTTGCAGCCTGGTGATCTTCGGCGTCACCGGTGACCTGGCCCGCAAGAAGCTGATGCCGGCGGTGTACGACCTGGCGAACCGGGGCCTGTTGCCGCCCGGCTTCGCCCTGGTCGGCTTCGCCCGCCGCGACTTCACCAACCAGGACTTCGCCCAGATCGTGCACGACTCGGTGAAGGAGCACGCCCGGACCCCCTTCCGTGAGGAGGTCTGGCAGCAGCTCGCCGAGGGCTTCCGGTTCGTCCCCGGCGACCTGACCGACGACGAGGCGTTCAAGCGGCTCAAGGAGACGGTCGACGAGCTCGACGTCAACCGCGGTACGGGTGGCAACCACGCGTTCTACCTGTCCATCCCACCGGGTCTCTTCCCGCAGGTCGTGCAGCAGCTGAACGAGCACGGGCTGACCAAGGAGACGCCGGGATCGTGGCGGCGGGTGGTGATCGAGAAGCCGTTCGGGCACGACCTGAAGAGTGCTCGTGAGCTGAACCAGGTGGTCGAGTCGGTCTTCCCGCCCGAGGCGGTCTTCCGGATCGACCACTACCTGGGCAAGGAGACCGTCCAGAACATGCTGGCGCTGCGGTTCGCCAACGCCATGTTCGAGCCGGTCTGGAACAGCCACTACGTCGACCACGTGCAGATCACGATGGCCGAGGACATCGGCATCGGTGGCCGCGCCGGGTACTACGACGGCATCGGCGCCGCCCGGGACGTGATCCAGAACCACCTGCTCCAGCTGCTCGCACTGATCGCGATGGAGGAGCCAGTCTCCTTCGACGCGTGGTCGCTGCGGCAGGAGAAGAAGAAGGTGCTCGCGGCGGTCAAGCTGCCCGAGGACCTCAGCCTGCACACCGCACGTGGCCAGTACGCCGCCGGCTGGGCCGGTGGTACGAAGGTCAAGGACTACCTGCAGGAAGACGGCATCCCGAAGGACTCCGCGACCGAGACCTTCGCCGCGTTGCGGGTGGATGTGGACACCCGGCGCTGGGCCGGCGTCCCGTTCTACCTGCGGACCGGCAAGCGGCTCGGCCGCCGCGTCACCGAGGTGGCCGTGATGTTCAAGCGCGCGCCGCACCTGCCGTTCACCAAGACGGAGACCGAGGAACTCGGCCAGAACGCCCTGGTGATGCGGATCCAGCCGGACGAGGGCATCACGATGCGGTTCGGCGCCAAGGTGCCCGGCACGATGATGGAGATCCGGGACGTTAACATGGACTTCGCGTACGGCGGCTCCTTCACCGAGTCGTCGCCGGAGGCCTACGAGCGGCTGATCCTGGACGTGCTGCTCGGCGACCCGCCGCTGTTCCCGCAGCACACCGAGGTGGAGCTGGGCTGGAAGATCCTCGACCCGGTGATCAACTACTGGGCCGAGCACGGCAAGCCCGAGCAGTACGAGTCGGGCGCCTGGGGCCCGTCGTCCGCCCACGAGATGCTCGCCCGCGACGGACGCGCTTGGAGGCGGCCATGATCATCGACCTCACCAACACGACGTCCAGCGAGATCGCGTCCGCACTGCTGCGGGCCCGCCGCAACGCCGGTTCGCCGGCGATGGGCATGGTCGGCACCATCGTCGTGGTCGTCGACGAGGCTTCTCACCACGACGCGATGAAGGCCGCGAACGAGGCCGGCCGCGAGCACCCTTCGCGAGTTCTCGTCGCGATACTGCGTCCGGGTCGGGGCGCGGGCGGGCTGGATGCCGAAGTACGGGTCGGCGAAGGCATTCCTGGCGAGGCGGTGCTGCTTCGGCTGCACGGCGAGCTCGCCAAGGTGCCCGAGTCGGTCATCACGCCGCTGTTGCTGCCCGACTCCCCCGTCATCGTCTGGTGGCCGGGTGGCGGGCCGAAGGTGCCGCACGAGGACCCGCTGGGTGCGCTGGGCCGTCGCCGGGTGACCGACGCGGCTGCTGGTCGACGGGCTGCCGTGGACTTCCCGGCGCGTGCCGAGGGTTATGCACCGGGCGACACGGACTTCGCGTGGTCGCGGCTGACGCCGTGGCGTGCGCTGATGGCTGCTGCGCTCGACCAGTACCCGACGAAGGTGTCGGGAGCTGAGGTGGTGTCGGCCAAGGGCAACGCGTCGGCGGATTTGATGGCGGCTTGGCTGCAATGCCGTCTCGGCGTACCGGTGGAGCAGCGGAACTCGCGAGGGCCGGGCATTACCGCAGTACGGATGTTCACGCCGGCCGGGCCGATCGCGTTGACGCGGCCGGACGGCGCGGTGGCGACGTTCAGCATCCCTGGTCAGCCTGACCGGCCGGTGGCGCTGAAGCGGCGGAACACGTCCGAGTTGCTGAGCGAGGAGCTGCGGCGGCTGGACCCGGACGACGTGTACGCGCAGACGCTGGCGTGCATGGTCAAGCGGGAGAACATGCCGGAGTCGGCCAAGATCGTCAGCGAGGCCGATCGCCGGTCCGCGCAGACGGCGGCCGAGAAGGCAGCGCACCGTACTGCGACCACCGCGAAGACTGCATCGCCTGAGCTCGAGGCGCACGCGGCCGGTAGCCGGAAGACGGCACCGAAGCGGCCCGCGGCGAAGAAGGCAGCTGCCAACAAGGCAGTGGTCCGGAAGGCGAGCGCTGCGGCGAAGTCGGCACGGAAGTCGGTGGCGGCCAAGAAGACGGCGCCCGCGAAGACCGCGGCGGCTGCGAAGAAGACCACCGCCAGCAAGGCGACGGCCAAGAAGTCGACGGCGAAGAAGAGCACGAGCAAGAGGGTGGCAGGACGGTCATGACTAAACCGTCGATCCTGATCAACCGCGACGCCGAGGGCCTGGCCCACGCCGTCGCGGCCAGGCTGATCACCAAGCTGGTCGACGCGCAGAGCAACGGCGGGGTCGCGCAGGTCGTACTGACCGGCGGCCGCGTCGCTGCGGTGGTCTACAAGGCCGTCGCGGAGTCTCCGGCCCGTACTGCGATCGACTGGGGCCGGGTCGAGTTCTGGTGGGGTGACGAGCGCTTCCTGCCCGAGGGCGACCCGGAGCGCAACGACACCCAGGCGTGGGACGCGCTGCTGTCCCACGTGCCGGTCGACAAGGCGCTGGTGCACCCGATGCCCGCCGACACCGGCCAAGGCGCTGAGGCGGCCGCTGCGGCGTACGCCGAGACGCTGGCAGCCGCTGCCGGCCCGCGGGACGGCGCGGTCGACGACGCGGGCGATGGACCCGCCTTTGGGGACGGTGTACCGGCGTTCGACGTACTGATGCTCGGCGTCGGGCCGGACGGGCACGTCGCGTCCCTGTTCCCGGAGAACCCGGCTCGGGTCGTCGTGGACAGCTCGACGGTCGCGGTGTTCGACTCCCCCAAGCCGCCGCCTGTGCGGGTCTCACTGACCTTCCCGGCGCTGGCAAACGCGCGGGAGACCTGGTTCGTCGTGTCTGGCGAGGACAAGGCGGACGCGGTCGCCGATGCTCTCTCCGGCAGCAGCGATCTGCCTGCAGCGATCCCCCAAGGTATCGACCGCACGCTGTGGCTGATCGACGAGGCCGCCGCCTCGAAGTTGTGATTGGTTCGCCGGTGGCCGAACAGTCCGAATGGCACGATGGCTGTCATGACGACCTTGCGAGAGCTGCATGAAGCGACCACCGGATTTGTGATGCCGAACGCGTGGGATGCCGGCAGCGCCGTGCTGCTGGTGGAGGCCGGCTTCCCCGCGATCGCGACCACGAGTGCGGGCATCGCCTTCTCGCTCGCGAAGGGTGACCACACGCTGCCTGACGGGGCGAAGGCGGTCTCCCGCGAGCAGATGTTCGAGCGCATCCAGCAGATCGTCGCGGCTTCCGGCGTACCGGTGAGCGGTGACCTGGAAGACGGCTACGGCGAAAGCCCCGAGCGGGTGGCCGAAACGATCACCCTCGCCCGGGAGGCAGGCCTGGCCGGCGGCAACATCGAGGACTACGACGGCCACACCCTGTACGCCGAACAGCTCTCCGTCGACCGAATCGTCGCCGCCCGCGAGGCCGCCGGCCCCGACTTCGTCCTGACCGCCCGCACCGACGGCCAGCTCCTGGCATCACCCACCACGCTGGCCGACTCGATCCGCAGGGCCAACCTCTACCGCGAAGCCGGCGCCGACTGCCTCTACGTCCCCGGCGTCAACGACCTCGACTCCATCACCACCCTCGTCAAGGAGATCGACGCCCCGATCAACGTCGTGATCGGCCTGGGCACCAGCACCCTCACCACCCACGCCCTACTCGCCGCGGGCGTCACCCGGATCAGCCTCGGCGGCAGCATCGCCCGAGCCGCCCTGGCGTTCATCCGCTCAGCCGCAAACGAACTCCAGACCGCCGGCACGATCACCTTCACCGCCAACCAGATCCCCCAAGCCGAACTCAACCAACTCTTCGGCTCGCTGTAGCTGTCCGGACGAAAGAGTCAGCGCCCGGGCTGTCTGGTGACAGGCCGGGCGCTGCTCGAGGTGCTGAGATCAGAAGATGATCTCGCCGCGGGCGCGGCGGGCGCGCAGCTTCTGCAGGGCTTCGTCGAGGATCTCGGCGGCCTCCTGCTCGCTGCGGCGCTCCTTCACGTACGCGAGGTGTGTCTTGTACGGCTCGATCTTGGTGGGGGGCGGCGGGTTGTTGACGTCGGTGCTGGTCGGCAGACCGCACCTCGGACAATCCCAGGCCTCTGGTACGGCCGCCTCCACCGCGAACACCGTCGCGGTCTCGTGCCCGTTGGCACAGAAGAAGACGACCCGCTGGCGGGGCGCGGTGTCGCCGCGCTCCGCCTCGCCCATCGGTCCGGCACCTACCCGGCTGCCACGAATAGCACTGCCACCACCAGCCACGGGAGCTACTCCCCTCTCAGCCGAGCTTGTACAGCAGGCCGAGCCCGACGATGGCGGCGAACCAGATCAGGCCGACGCCGATCGTGATCCGGTCGAGGTTCCGTTCGGCCACCGACGACCCGCCCAGGCTGGACGAGACGCCGCCGCCGAACAGGTCGGAAAGGCCACCACCGCGGCCTTTGTGCAGCAGCACGAGCAGCGTGAGGATCAGGCTGCAGATGACGACGACGATCGAGAAAGCGAGAATCACGAGGAGTAGCCTAACTGAAGGTCCAGGTAACGGCAGATACCGGCGAACTCGTCCACCTTGAGGCTTGCTCCACCCACCAGGCAGCCGTCGACATCCGGCTGGGCCATGATGCCACCTGCACTGGCCATCTTCACCGACCCCCCGTAAAGAATCCGTACCGAGTCGGCCACTGCCGGTGAAATCTCCTCCAGCCGGCCCCGGATCGCGGCACAGACCTCCTGCGCGTCCTCGGGGGTGGCGACCTCGCCGGTACCGATCGCCCAGACCGGTTCGTAGGCGATCACGATCTTGCGGACGTCGTCCGGCTTCAGCCCGGCGATCGCGCCGTCGACCTGGCCGAGGCAGTGCTCGACGTGGCCGTCGGCCTTGCGGACCTCGAGCCCCTCGCCGACGCAGACGATCGGGGTGATCCCGGCCGCGAGCGCCTTGGTGGCCTTGGCGTTCACGGTCGCGTCGTCCTCACCGTGGTACTGCCGCCGCTCGGAGTGACCCGCCAGCACGTAGGTCACGCCGAGCTTCGACAGCATCGCCGCCGAGATCTCGCCGGTGTACGCGCCGTCGTCGTGCACGGAGATGTCCTGCGCACCGTAGACGATCTTCATCCGGTCACCGTCGACCAGCGTCTGCACGCTGCGGATGTCGGTGAACGGCGGCAGCACGGCCACCTCGACCCGCTCGAAGTCGTGCTTCTTGTCCTGCAGCGTCCAGCTCAGCTTCTGCAGCAGGTGCACGGCCTCGACGTGGTTGACATTCATCTTCCAGTTGCCCGCCATCAGCGGCGTACGGGCAGCTTTGTCAGCCATAGGTAGTCAGTCCTCTTCCAGCACAGCGAGACCGGGGAGCTCTTTGCCCTCCAGGTATTCCAGTGACGCGCCGCCACCGGTCGAGATGTGGCCGAACTGGTCGTCGGCGAAGCCCAGCTGCCGTACTGCGGCCGCCGAGTCACCACCACCGACCACACTCAGCCCATCCACCTCGGTCAACGCCTGCGCGACAGCCTTGGTTCCACCGGCGAACGCCTCCATCTCGAAGACACCCATCGGGCCGTTCCAGAACACCGTCTTGGCCGACGAGATCTCGGCGGCGAACGCCTTGCCGGACTCCGGGCCGATGTCCAGGCCGAGCTGGTCGGCCGGGATCGCGTCCGCGGCGACGACCGTGGCCGGTGAGTCGGCCTTGAACTCGGGCGCGACCACGATGTCGGTCGGCAGCACGATCTCGACGCCCTTGGCCTTCGCGGTCTCCAGGTAGCCCTTGACCGCGTCCAGCTGGTCTTCCTCGAGCAGGCTCTTGCCGACCTCGTGGCCCTGCGCCTTCAGGAAGGTGAAGACCATGCCACCGCCGATCAGCAGCTTGTCGGCCTTGGCCAGCAGGTTGTCGATCACGGCCAGCTTGTCCGACACCTTCGCGCCACCCAGTACGACGACGTACGGGCGGGCCGGGCTCTCGGTCAGCTTCTTCAGCACCTCGACCTCGGCCAGCACCAGGCCACCGGCGGCGTGCGGGAGCTTGCGGGCCACGTCGTACACGCTGGCCTGCTTGCGGTGCACGACGCCGAAGCCGTCGCTGACGAACACGTCGGCCAGGCCGGCCAGCTCCTCGGCCAGCGCGCCGCGCTCAGCCTCGTCCTTGCTCTCCTCGCGGGCGTCGTACCGGACGTTCTCGAGCAGCAGTACCTCGCCCTCGTCGAGCTCCTGGACGGCCTCCTGCGCGCTGTCGCCGGTGACGTCGGTGGCGAAGTGCACCTTGACGCCCTCGGGCTCCAGCAGCTCGCCGAGGCGCTTGGCGACGGGCGCCAGCGTGAACTCGGGGTTCGGCTTGCCCTTGGGGCGGCCGAGGTGGGCGGTCACGATCACCTTGGCGCCGGCCTTGGCCAGCTTCAGCAGCGTCGGCACGCTGGCCCGGATGCGGCCGTCGTCGCCGATCTGGTCACCCTTGATCGGCACGTTCAGGTCGGAGCGCACCAGCACCCGGCGCCCGGCGAGGTCGCCGAGATCTTCGATCGTCTTCACGTTCTTTGCTGTCCTGTCTGGAAACAGGCTTGCGCCCGAAGCGACACCAGGGTCACCTTCGGACGCAAGCTGTGGAAAGGAACGTCAGAGCGAGGCGCCGACGTAGGTGACCAGGTCGACGAGACGGTTGGAGTAGCCCCACTCGTTGTCGTACCAGCCGACGACCTTCACCTGGTTGCCGAGCACCTTGGTCAGGCCGGCGTCGAAGATGCAGGAAGCCGGGTCGGTGACGATGTCGCTCGACACGATCGGGTCCTCGGTGTACCGCAGGTAGCCCTTCAGCGCACCCTCGGCGGCGGCCTTGACGGCGGCGTTGACCTCTTCGACCGAGGTCTCGCGGCCGACGTTGACGGTCAGGTCGGTGGCGGAGCCGGTCGGGACCGGGACGCGCAGCGCGTAGCCGTCCAGCTTGCCCTTGAGCTCCGGCAGGACCAGGCCGATCGCCTTGGCGGCGCCGGTCGAGGTCGGCACCACGTTGATCGCCGCGGCGCGGGCGCGACGCAGGTCGGAGTGCGGGCCGTCCTGCAGGTTCTGGTCCTGGGTGTAGGCGTGGACCGTGGTCATCAGGCCCTGCTGGATGACGAACTCGTCGTGGATGGCCTTGGCCATCGGGGCGAGGCAGTTCGTCGTGCAGGACGCGTTCGAGATGACGGTGTGCTGGTCCGCGTCGTAGAGCTCGTGGTTGACGCCCATCACGATGGTCAGGTCCTCGTTCTTCGCCGGGGCGGAGATGATGACCTTCTTGGCGCCGTTGTCGGCGTGCGTCTTGGCCTTGGTGGCGTCGGTGAAGAAGCCGGTCGACTCGATCACGATGTCGGCGCCCACATCAGACCACTTCAGGTTCGCGGGGTCGCGCTCGGCGAACGCCTTGAAGCTGTGGTCGCCGACGCTGATGTCGGTGTCGGTGGCAGACACGTCACCGGGGAAACGGCCCAGGATCGAGTCGTACTTGAGCAGGTGGGCCAGGGTCTGGTTGTCGGTCAAGTCGTTGACGGCGACGACCTCGATGTCGGCACCGGACGCCTGCACGGCGCGGAAGAAGTTACGGCCGATCCGGCCGAAGCCGTTGATACCTACGCGTACGGTCACGGGACTACGTCTCCTCAAACTAGCTTTCGAGCACTGCCGCTACACCCGAAACACTAGCCCAACAGCCCACTTGACCCACTGGTACCGTCCACATATAACCACCGTGACCCACCGGTAGCTCTTCGAGCAGACCACTGAGAACAACTGATGGCCCCCGGGAGTTTCCCCGGAGGCCATCGGCAGGTAAGCGTTTGCGGGCGCCGGTCAGGCCGGGTCGAGCATGTCCGGGGTGAGGTTGGCTTCCGTGTTCGGGATGCCGAGGTCGGCGGCGCGCTTGTCGGCCATCGCCAGCAGGCGACGGATCCGGCCGGCGACCGCGTCCTTGGTGAGGGCCGGCTCGTGCAGCTGGCCTAGCTCCTCGAGGCTGGCCTGCTTGTGCTCGAGGCGCAGCTTGCCCGCCACCTGCAGGTGGTCCGGTACGTCGTCGCCGAGGATCTCCAGCGCCCGCTCGACCCGGGCACCGGCCGCGACAGCAGCCCGCGCCGAACGACGCAGGTTCGCGTCGTCGAAGTTGGCCAGCCGGTTCGCGGTGGCACGCACCTCGCGCCGCATCCGGCGCTCTTCCCAGGCCAGTACCGACTCGTGCGCACCGAGCCGCGTCAGCAGCGCGCCGATCGCGTCACCGTCGCGGATCACCACGCGATCCACATTGCGGAC
The DNA here is from genome assembly GCF_040681515.1 of Kribbella sp. NPDC051718. Lineage (NCBI taxonomy): Bacteria > Bacillati > Actinomycetota > Actinomycetes > Propionibacteriales > Kribbellaceae > Kribbella > Kribbella sp. NPDC051718. The sequence continues at coordinate 73,186 of NZ_JBFAYZ010000007.1, forward strand.
CTCACGCGCCTTCGACCCGATCCCGAGCCGCCGTGCAGCGCCGACGAGAGCCAGCGCGGCCTCCGGCCCAGGGCAGGTCACCTCGAGCGACGAGGACCGCCCCGGCTCGGTCAGCGACCCATGTGCCAGGAACGCACCCCGCCAAGCCGCCACGGCGTCACATGACGCCCCGGACACGACCGCCGGGGGAAGACCCCGCACCGGCCGCCCGCGGTTGTCCACGAGGCCGGTCTGCCGCGCCAACGCGTCACCGTCACGGACCACGCGGACGACGTACTTGGTCTGCTTCCTGATCCCCGACGGCGAGATCACCACCACGTCCGACGGGTGCCCGAAGATCTCCGCGATGTCCTTGCGCAATCGCCGCGCGGCCGCCCCGCTGTCGAGCTCCGCCTCCACCACGATCCGGCCGGACACGATGTGCAGACCGCCCGCGAACCGCAGCACGGAAGACACCTCGGCCTTGCGGCAACAGGGTTTGGTGACCTGGATACTGGTCAGCTCGGACTTCACCTGTGCTGTCATCGCCATGTAGTGAATCCTCCCACCGCTGTCAAAGACCCTCGCGTCACTTGTGGTCCAACTGTCAGAAGTGGCTGGTGTTACGCGTTGCGGCAACCTTTCGTGTCACTGACCTCGTTACCCTCCCGACGAGAGGAGCGGGATGCGGAGACAGGACGAAGCGGACTTCACCGAGTTCGCCGGCGCGGCCATCGGGCGGCTGCGGCGTACGGCGTACCTGATGTGCGGCGACTGGCACCGGGCCGAGGACGCCGCCCAGGACGCCCTGGTCCGGATCTACCGCCGCTGGGACAAACTCAACCGCCACAACGGCCTCATCACCTACGCCCACAAAGTCGTCGTCTCAGTCGTACTCGACCAGTCCAGACGCCCCTGGCGCCGCGAACACGCCACCGCCGACCCCAGCGAGCTCCCAGGCCCCGACGCCGCGACGACGGTCGACGACCGGCATCTCGTGATCGCTGCCCTGGAAGCCATCCCCGCCGGCCAACGTGCCTGCGTCGTACTACGCCACTACGCCGACCTCACCATCGAGGAGACGGCCCAGGTGCTGGGCATCTCGACCGGCACGGTCAAGAGCCAGACCTCCAAGGGCCTGCTCGCGCTCCGCGCACAACTCGGCGAAAGGACCTCGTCATGAGCAAGGACATCGAAGACCTGCTCGCTGCCGCCGCCGACGACGCCGACCAGCCGCTGCGGAACTCTGTCGACGACATCGTCCAGCGCGGCCGCCGCTCGGTCCGCCACCGCCGGCTCGCAGCCATCGCCACCGCCGGTCTCACCGCCGCCGTGGTCGTCACCGGGGTCGCGGTCTGGCAGGGCGATCGCCACGAAGGATTCGCGCCCGCCGAGTTCGGCAAGACCAAGCCGGCCCCACCGGTGAGCCCGCTGGCAGACGCCGAGATCATCAAGCGCTGCGGCCAGAACGACAAGGAATGGCTGGAGTCGATGACGGAACAGGGGGCGAACCAGGAGGACAAGGCCGGTCCGATCAACCGCAGGTGGACGGTCCCGCTCAAGATCGGCCAGGGCGACGTGTTTCTGGCCTTCCTTGTCTCGCCAGACCAGAAGGTGATCGGGACCTGCTACATGAAGGGCAAGACGATCAGTACGGGTGAATCGTCCTACGGCCGGGAGATGATGGCGGACCAAATGGATCACCCGGCGGCGCCGACCGGCCCGGGTGGTCCCAGTCGGGAGAACTGGACACGAGTCCCCCCGACGGTGACGCGGGTCGTCGCGGTACCGCCCAAGGGCGAGCCGTGGGAAGCGCGCGTCTCGAACGGCTTCTACGCCTGGGGGATCCCGAACCCGACCAGGCAGCAGCAGGTTCTCGTCAAGATCGTCGGCCTCGACGCCAACGGCAAGGTCGTCTTCCGGGAGCAGGCAGCCATCGCCCCCGGCTGAGCTACTCGAAGAGTTCGCGGTAGATCTTGGCGAGTTTGCCCGGGTCGTGGTGGAGGTGGCGGGCCTCGTCGGCGATGTCGGCGATCACGAGGTGGGCGCCCAGGGAGTCGGCGGTGCGGCGAAGTGACTCCGGGTCGGGGACGTGCCGCTCGTCGGCCAGGACTACGTCGATGCGGAGGTCTGGCGCGTGGGCGGCCAGTACCTCGAGATGGGTCTCCGGGGAGAAGCCGTCTGTCTCGCCTTTTTGCTCACCGAGGTTGAGGGTGAGGAGGCGGCGGGCGCTGGTCTCCTGGAGGCCGCGGGAGAGGGCGGGGACCAGCAGGTTGGGGATGACTGAGGTGAACCAGGAGCCAGGGCCGACGACTACCCAGTCGGCTTCGGCGATGGCTACCAGGGCTTCGGGGCAGGCAGGTGGGTCGGCTGGGTCGAGGGAGACGTCCACGACCTGGCCTTCGGTCGTGGCGACCTCGGCCTGGCCGCGGATCTCGGTGATCGCCTCGGGATGGGCGGGGTCCAGACCGATCACCCGGGCGGTGATGTCGAGCGGTACGGCGGACATCGGTAGTACGCGGCCTTGGGCGCCGAGTAGCCGGGCGACCCAGTCCAAGCCGTCGACGGCCTCGCCGAGCAGCTCCCACAACGCGACGATCAGCAGGTTGCCGACCGCGTGGTCGTGCAGCTCGCCGTCACTGCGGAAGCGGTGCTGCAACACATCGGCCCAGGTGCGGCCCCACTCGTCGTCGCGGCACAGCGCCGCCAGTGCCATCCGCAGATCGCCGGGCGGCAGTACGCCGAGCTCCTTGCGGAGCCGGCCCGACGAGCCGCCGTTGTCGGCGACCGTGACGACCGCGGTGAGCTGGTCGGTGACCTGACGCAGTGCGGACAGCGAGGCGGCGAGCCCGTGCCCGCCACCCAATGCGACTACCCGTGGAGCTCGCGTCACTCCCGCCCCAGATCCCGGTGCACTACCAACGTCGGTGAACCCTTCTCGCGCAGCCGTTTGCCGATCTCCTCGGCCATCGCGACACTCCGGTGCTTACCACCGGTGCAGCCGATCGCGACCGTGACGAATCGCTTGCCCTCGTTCAGATATCCGGTCCGCAGCGTGTCCAGCACGTCCACGTAGTTCTGCAGGAACTGCTGGGCCAGCGGATGACCGAGCACGAAGTCTGACACAGGCTTGTCCTGGCCCGTCATCGGGCGCAGGTCGGGCTGCCAGTACGGGTTCGGGATGAAGCGCATGTCGGCCACCACGTCGGCGTCGACCGGGATGCCGTACTTGAAGCCGAACGACACCACGGTGGCCCGCAGCTCGGCGTTGTCCTCGTCCCCGAAGGCGTTCACGATCTTCGCGGCCAGCTGGTGGATGTTCAGGTTCGAGGTGTCGATCACCATGTCGGCGCCGGCCCGGATGTCGCCGAGCAGCTCGCGCTCGCGCTGGATCCCGGTCAGCAGCCGGCCCTCACCCTGCAGCGGGTGCGGCCGCCGGACGCTCTCCTGCCGGCGCACGATCACGTCGTCGGAGGCCTCCAGGAACAGCGTCACCGGCCGGTAGCCCTTGGTCCGCAGGTCCTGGATCGCCGAGCCCAGCTCGTCGAAGAACATCCCGGTCCGGACGTCGACCACGATCGCCAGCCGCGGCGAGGCGCCGGTGCCGACGATCTGCTCGACGATGGTGGTCAGGAACATCGGTGGCAGGTTGTCGACCACGAACCAGCCGAGGTCCTCCAGTACGTCCGCGACCGAGCTCCGTCCCGCGCCGGACATCCCGGACACGATGATGAGATTGCCGCTCGACTCGTCCATCAGTTCTCAGTTCTCCCCGTTCGGATCCCCGTGGCGCAGGCCGGTGAGCTCCGGCCCGTCGTCGTCCAGTATCTCGCCCGTCGCGGTGTTGACCGACGGTGCACGAGAAGTGTCGGCCTTCGTTGCCGCGGAGTTCACTGCCAGTACGACGGACTCCGCCGTCCGGCGGCCGAAACCGGGCAGGTCGGCGACCTCGTCGACGGTGGCCTGGCGCAGCTTCTTCAGCGACCCGAAATGCTTGAGCAGCGTCTTCCGCCGTACCTCGCCCAGCCCGGTGACCTCGTCGAGCACGCTCTCGACCATCGACTTGGACCGGCGATTGCGGTGATGCGTGATCGCGAACCGGTGCGCCTCGTCCCGCAGTCGCTGCAAGAGATACAGGCCTTCGGACGTACGGGAGAAGATGACCGGGTCCTCGTCGTCCGGCAGCCAGACCTCCTCGAGCCGCTTGGCCAGGCCGCAGACCGGGATGTCACCGAGACCGAGCTCGTCCATCGCCTGCCGCGCGGCCGCGACCTGTGGCGGACCACCGTCGACGACGACCAGGCTCGGCGTGTAGGCGAACTTCTTCGCCCGGCCGGTGTCCGGATCGATCAGGTACGCCGTCGGGTCCTCACCTTCCGGGATCCCGGCCCGGTCCTCCAGCATCCGCTTGAACCGCCGGGTCAGCACCTCGGCGATCGAGGCGACGTCGTTCTGGCCGTCGACGCCCTTGATCACGAACCGGCGGTACTCGCTCTTGCGCGGCAGCCCGTCCTCGAAGACCACCATCGAGGCGACCACCTCGGTGCCCTGCAGGTTCGAGACGTCGTAGCACTCCATCCGCAGCGGGACCTCGGGCAGGTCGAGCGCGGCCTGGATCTCCTCCAGTGCGAGGTTGCGGGTGGTCAGATCGCTGGCCCGCTTGGTCTTGTGCATGGCCAGCGTCTGCTGCGCGTTGCGCTCGACCGTCGCCATCAGGTCCTTCTTGTCACCGCGTTGCGGCACCCGGATCGCGACCCGCGAGCCACGGAACTCGGACAGCCACTCGACCAGGACCTCCTCCCCCGCCGGCTCCGTCGGCACCAGGATCTCGCGCGGGATCGCGTCGGCGTTCTCCCCCGCGTACAGCTGCTGGATGAACCGCTCGACGAGGTCGGCGGTCGTCGCGTCACCGTCCGCCTTGTCCGCGATCCAGCCACGCTGACCACGGATCCGGCCACCGCGCACGTAGAAGATCTGTACTGCGACCTCCAACGGATCCTCCGACAGCGCGATCACGTCAGTGTCCGTACCGTCGCCGAGGACGACCGCGTTCTTCGCCAGCGCCTTGTCGAGAGCGCTCAGGTCGTCCCGGATCTTCGCGGCCCGCTCGTACTCCAGCTCGGCCGCTGCTGCCTTCATCTCCTTCTCCAGCCGGCGCACGTACGTCGCGGTCTGGCCGGACAGGAACGCGGAGAAGTCCTCGACGATCTTGCGGTGCTCCTCCTGGCTGACCTGGCCGGTGCAGGGCGCCGCGCACTTGCCGATGTAGCCGAGCAGGCAGGGCCGGCCGATCTGGCGGTGCCGGTTGAAGACGCCCTTGCTGCACGAGCGCATCGGGAACACCCGCAGCAGCAGGTCGACGGTCTCCCGGATCGCCCAGGCGTGGCTGTACGGACCGAAGTACCGGACGCCCTTCTTCTTCGGGCCGCGGCCGACCATCACCCGCGGGTACTCCTCGTTGAGGGTGATCGCGAGCCACGGGTACGACTTGTCGTCGCGGTACTTCACGTTGAAGCGCGGGTCGTACTCCTTGATCCAGGAGTACTCCAGTTGGAGCGACTCGACCTCGTTGGCCACCACGGTCCAGTCGACCTTCGCCGCGGACGTCACCATCGTCTGGGTCCGCGGGTGCAGGTTGACCACGTCCTGGAAGTACGACGACAGCCGGGAGCGCAGGTTCTTCGCCTTGCCGACGTAGATCACCCGCCCGCCGGCGTCGCTGAAGCGGTACACACCAGGCGAGTCGGGAATCGACCCCGGGGCGGGACGGTAGGAGGAGGGATCAGCCACCGACCCAGCCTAGTTCGCCCCGCCGACAGAACACGCCGCACCTTGCGATCGTCCGGCGGTCGTGTTGCGGGTTGTCCCCTAGCGCCCGTTTGATCCCGGCCTGGGATGGGCGCGGTCCGTAGCTTGTCACTCAGGGTTGACGTGCAGGATCCGTGCGTGAGGCAACCGGGCCCGCGCTGACTCGAGGGAGTTCCGCCCATGTCCCCAGTGACAACACCGCGCTGGTCTTCGCGTCGGCCGCGGCCTCGGCTGCGAGCCGCCGCCGGTACGACGGCGGCGATGGCGCTCGCCGTGGCCGGACTGCTCGTCACCGCGCCCAGCAGCCAGGCCGGCCTGATTCCCCTGGACGATCCCTCGTCTCCCCCGCCGACCGAGCAGACCCAGGCGACTCCGCCGACCGGCATGGTCCGTGGAGCCGCCAGTCCGACGGCCGTTCCGGGGAGCTACATCGTCGTGCTGTCCGGGGCACGCTCGGCCGCGGAGACCCGGGTGACCACGCAGAACCTCGCGACGTCCTACGACGCGAAGGTCCGCCGGCAGTTCAGCGCCTCGATCAAGGGCTTCTCGGCGAGCATGTCGCCGGAGCAGGCACAGAAGATGGCCGGCGACTCGCGGGTCGCGTTCGTCCAGCAGAACCAGCGGTTCGCCGCGAACCAGGACAACCCGCCGTGGGGTCTGGACCGTACGGACCAGCGGGACCTGCCGCTGGACCAGAAGTACGAGCCCTCGGCAACGGCCGACAACGTCAGCGTGTACGTGATCGACACCGGCATCTACGCCGCCCACAAGGACTTCGGCGGCCGCGCGGCGGTCGGCACCGACACCGTCGGCGACGGGCAGAACGGCGTCGACTGCATGGGTCACGGCAGCCACGTCTCCGGCACCATCGCCGGGACGAACTTCGGGCTGGCCAAGGGCGCGAAGGTCTACGGCGTCCGCGTGCTCGACTGCAACGGTTCCGGCACCACCGAGACCGTCGTCGCCGGGATCGAGTGGGTGACGGCGAACGCGAAGAAGCCCGCGGTCGCGAACATGAGCCTCGGCGGCAGCGCGGACGCCGCGCTGGACGCGGCCCTGAAGGCGTCGATCGACTCGGGTGTCGTCTATGCCGTTGCTGCGGGCAACGACTCCTCGGACGCGTGCAACAACTCACCGGCCGACGCACCCGCGGCGATCACGGTCGGCGCGACCGACGACAAGGACGCGAAGGCGACGTTCTCCAACTGGGGCAAGTGCGTCGACCTCTTCGCACCCGGCGTCGACATCGAGTCGGTCGGCATCACCTCACCCGACGCCACGGCCAAGATGAGCGGCACATCGATGGCGACCCCACACGTAGCCGGCGCCATCGCCCAGTACTTGAGCGCGCACCCCGACGCCAAACCCGCCGACGTCGCCACCGCCCTGCTCGGCGCAACCACCCCGGACAAGGTCGCCGACCCCGGCACCGGCTCCCCCAACAAACTCCTGTACGTCGGCAAGGTCGACCCAGCCACACCTTGACCCCTGCAAGCCCACATCTGGTGGGCTCGGACAGCTCCTGGTGGGCCCGGACAGCTCCTGGTGGCCTCGGACAGCTCCTGGTGGGCTTGAACACCTTCCGGTGGGCTTGAACAAGTTTTTACTTGTTCAAGGTCGCCGTTAGGTGTCCGAGCCCACCAGATGTGGGCTTGTCCCGTCAGGCGGGGCCGAGGATGTTGCCGCCGGAGACGGTGACCGCGATCGCCGCGAGTGGCGCCGGCGCGGGGCCGCCCTGGACGCTGCCGTCCTCGGCGCTGTACTTGCTGCCGTGGCACGGGCAGTTGATGGTGTTGTTCTCGACCGTGCGGACCAGGCAGCCCGCGTGCGTGCAGACCGCGGTGAACGCCTTGAACTCACCGGCCTTCGGCTGGGTCACCACGATCTTGTCGAACACCTTGCCCCCACCCACGGGGACATCACTCACCGGCCCGAGGACCGGTCCCCCGCCGCCGCTGGACGGCGTACCGGAGGAAGAAGGCGCCGAACTGGGCGCCGAGGTCGGTGCTGACGTGGGGCCGCCGCTGGACGGCGTACCGCCCGCGTCGTCGCTGCCACCGCACGCGGCGAGCAACGGCACGCTGACACCGGCGAGACCGGCCACCGCAGCGCCGCGGAGCACCGCCCGCCGGTCACGCAACGTGTCGATCGCCCGGGCGAGTTCTGCCGTTCTGTCGTCGCTCATGAATCTGGACCTCCAAGAGCCTGCTGGCAAAAGTAGTTGAACGCTTGCTTACTTGCTGTTGTAGCCGACGCCACCAAATCCCGGTGCCGATACCTTCGCTACACGGATCAGTCCGCCGGATGGTTCAACGGACCACCGGGCCTTTACCGAATACGCGCAGACCCCCGCCCCGGTGACCCGGGTGCGGGGGTTCTGAACGTACTAGTCCGGTCCCGACGCGTCAGCCGACGCGCTGAACTCCCAGCACCTTCTCAGGCGCTGGCGCCGCCATCTTCCCAGGCGCTTGGCGCACCATCCGAGGCGCTTGGCGCCGTCACCTGGCCAGGCGCTTGGCACCGCCCGCAGCTCAGGCGCGCTTGCGGGCCGCTACCTTCTTGGCCGGCGCTACCTTCTTCGTCGCCGTGCTCTTCACCGCCGTCGACTTAGCAGCGGTCTTCTTCGCCACAGCCTTCTTCACCGGCGCCTTGGTGGCCGCCTTCTTCGCTGCGGTGCTCTTGACGGCCGGTGCGGGTGCTGCCTGCTTCGCGCTCGGCTTGGCTGCGCGACCGTGCAGGATCTCGGCCAGGAACTCCCCGGTGTACGACGCCGGGTTGGCCGCGACCTCTTCCGGCGTACCCTCCGCGACCAGCGTGCCTCCACGACGGCCGCCATCAGGTCCGAGGTCGACGATCCAGTCGGCCGTCTTGATCACGTCGAGGTTGTGCTCGATCACCAGCACCGAGTTGCCCTTGTCCACCAGGCTGCCCAGCACGCCGAGCAGCTTGCGGATGTCCTCGAAGTGCAGACCCGTGGTCGGCTCGTCCAGCACGTAGACGGTCCGCCCGGTCGAACGCTTCTGCAGCTCGGACGCCAGCTTGACGCGCTGCGCCTCACCACCGGACAGCGTCGGCGCCGGCTGGCCGAGCCGGACGTACCCGAGACCGACCTCGTTCAACGTCGTCAGGTGCCGCGCGATCGCCGGGATCGCCGCGAAGAACTCCGCGGCCTCCTCGATCGGCATGTCCAGGATGTCGGCGACCGTCTTGCCCTTGTAGTGCACCTCGAGCGTCTCCCGGTTGTACCGGGCGCCGTGGCACACCTCGCACGGCACGTAGACGTCCGGCAGGAAGTTCATCTCGATCTTCAGCGTGCCGTCACCCGAGCAGGCCTCGCAGCGGCCGCCCTTGACGTTGAACGAGAACCGGCCCTGCTGGTACCCACGGACCTTCGCCTCCGGCGTCTCCGCGAACAGCTTGCGGACGTGGTCCCAGACCCCCGTGTACGTCGCCGGGTTGGACCGCGGCGTCCGTCCGATCGGCGACTGGTCGACGTGGATCACCTTGTCGACCAGCTCCAGCCCGGAGATCTTCGTGTGCCGGCCGGGGATCGTCTTGGCGCCGTAGATCTGCCGCGCGAGCGACGTGTAGAGGATGTCGTTGACCAGCGTCGACTTGCCCGAGCCGGACACGCCGGTGACCGCGACGAAGACCCCGAGCGGGATCGCCACGTCGATGTCCTTGAGGTTGTGCTCGCGCGCGCCGAACACCTTCAGCTCGCGACCCTCGGTCAACGGCCGGCGGACGGCCGGGATCGGGATCTCGCGACGGCCGGAGATGTACGCGCCGGTGATCGAGTCCGGGTGGTTGCGCAGATCCTCGACCGTGCCGGACACGACGACCTGGCCGCCGTGCTCACCGGCGCCCGGGCCGATGTCGACCACCCAGTCAGCGTGGTCGATGGTGTCCTCGTCGTGCTCGACGACGATCAGCGTGTTGCCCAGGTTCTTCAGCCGGACCAGGGTCTCGATCAGCCGCCGGTTGTCGCGTTGGTGCAGACCGATCGACGGCTCGTCGAGCACGTACAGCACGCCGACCAGGCCGGAGCCGATCTGGGTCGCGAGCCGGATCCGCTGCGCCTCTCCACCGGACAGCGAGCCGGCCGGCCGGTTCAGCGCCAGGTAGTCCAGGCCGACGTCGAGCAGGAACTGCAGCCGCTCGCCGATCTCCTTCACCACCCGCTCGGCGATCTGCATCTCGCGCGGCGACAGCACCATGCCGGCCAGGAAGTCGTGCACCTCGTCGATCGACATCGCGCCGATCTCGGCGATGTTCTTGCCGCCCATGGTGACCGCGAGCGAGATCGGCTTCAGCCGGGCGCCGTTGCAGGCCAGGCAGGGCACCTCGCGCATGTAGCCCTCGAACCGGTCCCGGCTGGTGTCGCTGGACGCCTCCGCGTGCCGGCGCTCGACGTACGGAATCACACCTTCGAAGGTCGTGTTGTACGACCTCTCGCGGCCGTAGCGGTTCTTGTACGAGACGTGGACCTGGGTCTCGTGGCCGGTCAGCAGCGACTTCTTCGCCTTGGCGGGCAGCTCGGCGAACGGAGTACTGGTCTTGATGCCGAGGTCTTTGGCCAGGGCGCTCAGCAGGCGCTCGAAGTACTGCGTGACGTTGGCGCCGGCCCATGGCTGGATCGCGCCCTCGTCGAGCGACTTCGACGGGTCCGGGACCAGCAGCTCGGGGTCGACCTCCATCCGGGTGCCGAGTCCGGAGCAGACCGGGCAGGCGCCGTACGGGGAGTTGAAGGAGAACGAGCGGGGCTCGAGCTCGTCGATCGCGAGCGGGTGATCGTTCGGACAGGCGAGCTTCTCGGAGAAGCGGCGCTCGCGGCCCGGGTCCTTCTCCGGCAGGTCGACGAAGTCGAGCGTGACGATGCCGCCGGACAGCCCGAGCGCGGTCTCCACCGAGTCGGTCAGCCGCTGCTTCGCGGTGCCCTTGACCGCGAGCCGGTCGACGACGACGTCGATGGTGTGCTTCTTCTGCTTGTCCAGCTTCGGCGGCTCGGTCAGCTGGATCGTCTCGCCGTCCACCCGGGCCCGGGAGAAGCCCTGGCCGGTGAGCTGGCGGAAGAGGTCGAGGTACTCACCCTTGCGGCCGCGGATCACCGGCGCGAGCACCTGGAACCGGGTGCCCTCGTCCAGCTCCAGCACCCGGTCGACGATCTGCTGCGGGGTCTGCTTGGCGATCGGCTCGCCACACTCGGGGCAGTGCGGGCGGCCGGCCCGGGCGAACAGCAGCCGGAGGTAGTCGTACACCTCGGTGATCGTGCCGACGGTCGACCGCGGGTTCTTCGAGGTCGACTTCTGGTCGATCGAGACGGCCGGTGACAGGCCCTCGATGAAGTCGACGTCGGGTTTGTCCATCTGGCCGAGGAACTGCCGCGCATAGGCGGACAGCGACTCGACGTAGCGCCGCTGGCCCTCGGCGAAGATCGTGTCGAAGGCCAGGCTGGACTTGCCGGACCCGGACAGCCCGGTGAAGACGATCATGGCGTCGCGCGGCAGGTCGAGCGAGACGTCCTTCAGGTTGTGCTCACGCGCTCCGCGCACGATCAGACGGTCAGACACAAGCTCTACTCTCAGCCGTTCTCGAGGGATTTCCAGGGGCGTCCGTGATGCTAACCGGGCCCACCGACAAAAACTTCCGCGCCGGTTCCGCAGGCGCTTTCGAAAGCATATTCGATAGAGTCCCCACATGGTCGCACCGGAGCCAACGAGCCGCCTGATCGCCGAGTTACCGTCCGCGAGCCGGCGCCTGCTCGACACCGTTACCCAACTACCGGACGAGGCAGTACTGCGTCCGTCGTTGCTGCCCGGCTGGACCATCGGGCATGTGCTGAGCCACGTCGCCCGCAATGCCGACGCGCTCGTGAACTTGTGCGACTGGGCCCGTACCGGCGTCCGTAAACCAATGTACGTGTCGGTGGAAGCGCGCGAGGCCGACATCGCGGACGGAGCCGGCCGGCCGGTGCCGGAGCAGGCACAGGACATCGCCGACACCCAGGCGCGGCTGCTGGAGCGCTTCGAGGACCTCCCGGCGGCGGCGTGGGAGGCAGAGGTGACCTGGCCGAGTGGTGCGGTCCGTGCCGCGACTCAGGTGGTCACGGCGCGGCTGTGCGAGTTGGAGGTGCACCACGTCGACCTGGGGCTCGGGTACACGTTCGACGACGTACCGGTCTCGTCTCGCGACATCCTGCTCAGCTACACGACCAGTAGGTGGCCTGGTGAGTTTGCTGTGGCGTTACGGAGTACGGACTCCCCCTGGGTGTCGCCTGCGCACCCGGCCGATGCAAGGATCCTCACTGGTGGCAGCGCCGCTCTGCTGAGCTGGGTGCTCGGCCGGAGCGACGGTAGTGAGCTGGGTGGCGACGTGCCGCAGGCACCGCCCTGGGGATGAACCGAGGAGAGCGCATGACGGAGTATCACGGCAACGTCCACGTCGGCGGGCCGGCGCAGACGCACGAGCTGGCCAAGCTGATGATCACCAAGGTCGCCGTGGGTCCGGGCAACAACAACGCCTATCTGTTGCGCAGCCGGCTCACCGACGAGCAGGTGCTGATCGACGCCGCCGACGAGGCCGAGACGCTGCTCAAGGTGATCGGTGAGGGCGGTATCAGCCGCGTCATCACCACCCACCAGCACGGCGACCACTGGCAGGCACTGGCCGAGGTAGTCGCCCGTACCAGCGCTGTCACCGTCGCCGGCCGCGACGACGCCGAAGGCATCCCGGTACCGACCGACGAGCCCGTCACCGACGGCGACCGCATCCACTTCGGCGAACTCACGCTCGAGGTGATCACCCTGGTCGGCCACACCCCCGGCTCGATCGCCCTCCTCTACGACGACCCGACCGGCCCACCCCACCTGTTTACCGGCGACTCCCTCTTCCCCGGCGGCGTAGGGAACACCAGAGGCGTCAAGGAGAACTTCGACTCGTTGTTGCACGACGTAGAAACCAAACTCTTCGCCCGCCTCCCCGACGAAACCTGGGTCTACCCCGGCCACGGCGCCGACACCACCCTCGGCACCGAACGCCCCCACCTCAACGAATGGCGCGAACGCGGCTGGTAGGTCACCGTGCCCCCGACTCAGCAGGACGTCGCTGCCTTGACCCGTTGGTGGGTCGATCTCCAGCCCGAGATCCTGCCGGCCACGCGTGGGCTCTGGTTCGGGATCACGAACCTGTCGGGTGGTGACGGCTACCGATCGCTTTACGTGGCCGGCTGCCCGACGTTCGATCCCGATGACGCGGACGGCGAATGGGCCACCGACTACTGCTGGTGGCCGACCGCTCGCTACGTCGCTCTCGCTGACTTCGCCATGCTGCCGGATCAGCCGCATGCGAACGTCCTCACCTACGGAGCCGACCTCGTGCGCACCCTCGACGTCACAGCACTGCCCGGCATCGAAGGAGCAGCCATCGCCTTCGACGACGGCGACCTCGTACTCCTCTAGCAGTAGCCGGCCAGGAACGCCTGCATCGGTTCGGTCGGTAGGTAGAAGGCCCAGGCGCCGTTCGAGAGCTCGCCGGCTGCGAAGAACAGTGCTGGTTCGTGGCCGGCGAGCTTGTAGACGGGCAGGTCGTGGTGTTGGCGGGGATACGACGGGTGCGCGACGGTGACGTTGCCTACCGCCACCGGCACCCAGTCGGCGCTCCATGGGTTCGTGCCTGCCAGTTCTAGCGGGTCGCCTTCTCCGACGATCGCTACGAACGTCCAGCCGCTGGTGAGGTCCACGAGGGTGAGTGTTCCCCAGCGGGTCACGCAGTCCGCTCAGAGGGTGACGTCCGGTACTTCGAAGGTCTGGATGGTGTTCGCTTCGAAGTACGACCAGAAGCGGGTGCCGTGCATGGTGGTGTCTTGGTGGAATTGGTAGCGGTCCGAGCCGCCGGTGATGGTGGACCAGCGCGGGATGGCGGCGCCGTCGGTGGAGGGCTTGGTGAATTTGGAGAGGTCGAAGTCGAGGTACTGGGCGGTGCCGTAGTTGGTGGCGACGATGATCAGTCTGCGGGTGGTGGGGTCGTACGCCGCGATGGTGTTGCCGTTGCCGCCGTCGATGATGCGCATGCCGGGGCGGATGTGGCGGGCGTACTGGGCCAGGACGTAGTACTTCGGGTTGACTCCCCCAGTGACGCCGCCGCCGAGGTCCTGGATGAGACCCCAGCCGCCGCCGTCGACCACTTGCCAGTACACCCAGGCGGACGGGTGCAGCCAGCGGAAGTCGAGGTTGAGGTTGCTGGCCAGGCTCATCCCGGTGGCGTCGCTCTCGCCGTACTCCGAGTTCCACACCTTGCGGCCGGCGGCCTTCGCAGCGGAGTACAGGAGGTCCCGGCGGCCACCGCCTTGCTGGTAGCCGTGCACGTTGATGCGGCCGACGTTGCCGCGCGTCGTGCTGTCGAAGCTGTTCCAGGTGGACAGGGCCGAGTCGTAGCCCCAGGAGTCGGACGCGGCGATCGGCATCCAGCCCAGGTCGCGTGAGTTGAGTTCTGCGCGCAGATAGTTGATCACTGGGCGCTGGGTGGCCGGTTCGAAGTGGCAGCCCTCCTGAGAGCCGTCGGCCTTCCACCAGTTGCCGTCGGGCTCGTTGAACGGCTCCACCGAGGTGAAGTCGACACCCCAGTGGTCGTGGGCGTAGCGGGCGACGGTGGCGAGGTAGACGGCGTGCTGCTGGTGGTTCCAGGTCTGCAGGTTGTCGCCGCCGTTGGCCGCGCCGGAGGGGTTGTGGTTCTGGCACATCCACCACATCGGCGAGTTGGAGAACAGCTCGATCCGGTTGACGCCGCGGTCGCGCGCCTTCCACATCAGGTTGCGCTGGGCGCTGTCGGCGTACCAGTTCCAGCTCGCCGACGACGGGTCCGCGCTGAACCAGTCGAGCCAGTAGCCGTCGATCTGCCGCGGGTCGCCGATGTTGGGCGACCGGACCATCGACTCACCGTTGATCGGCTTCGTCGAGCAGGCGCCGGCGTTGTACCGGGCGATGTTCAGGCCGAGTCCCGGGAGGGTCGTGCCCTGGTACTGGACGTTGCCGCGGGTGAAGAACACGTCAGCCAAGTCGTCGCGATTGCCGTGCGCCTTGCCCCACCAGCACAACGACGTTCCCCAGCCCTCCCACGCTCCCCAGTCGACCCGCGGATCGATGACGCTGGCTGCCGCCGCGGCCGGTGTCGTCTGAGCGAGTACCGCCGCCCCCAACGGAGCGGCAACGATCGAGCCCAGCAGAGTACGACGACGCATGGCAGCCTCCAGGGGACGGTCCGGTAGCTAACTCCCCGCGACCCTACCCCCACCAAAAGTAGTTGCCCACCTCCGCAACAGGCGCCGATCGCCTGCTGCCTAGGCTCTGCGTTCATGAACGGATTCGCGCCCTACGACCCAGACTCGTCCCGCCGGCCGGCGGAGAGCGCGCTCTCGGTACGACCAGCTGTCGCCACAGATCTCGCAGCCTGTGCCGAGCTCATCGTCACCAGGACCGGCGGGCCGGGCGAGGCTCGCAGGGAGATGTTGCTCGACGATCTCGAGCGAGCTGACCGATACGTTGCGGTCGCCTGCGCGGGTTCCGAGGTGGTTGGCTACGGCGGTGTGTTTCGGCACGAGTTCGTACCTGAGCATCCGGCGGCGCCGACCGGGCACTACCTGGTCGGTCTGATCGTCGCGCCGGCCTGGCGGCGGTACGGGATCGGGGAGCTGCTGACTCTCGAGCGGATGCGATGGACGGCCGAACGCGCCGAGGAGATCTACTGCTTCGCGAATATCGCCAACGGGGCAACCCTCGACCTCCACGAGAGGTTGGGGTTCAGCGAGGTGACCCGTGACTTCACCTTCCCCAAAGCGCCGATGGCGCCTGGGGCCGGTGTGCTGCTCAAGGCCTTGCTCAGTCGGTGAGTTCGGCGGGTTCGGCGACGACGTCGACCAAGGCGCCGTTGCGGACCGCGGTGATCTCGGTACGCCGGCCGATCGCGTCGGCGAAGAGTTGGCGTTGGAGGGATTGGGCGTCTCGGAGCGGCGTGCCGTCTACGGCTAGGACCAGGTCGCCTTGACGCAACCCGGCGTCGGCGGCCGGGCTGCCGGAGATGACCTCGACGACCCGCAACGCGTTCCGCTGGCCGAAGCGCTCGGCTAGCTGTGGGCGGAGCGGGGCTGGGGTGGTGACCAAGCCGAGGTACGCCCGGCGCACCCGGCCGTCGTGGAGCAACGAGTAGATGATCCGGCGGGTGGTCGGGTTCATCGGTACAGCCAGGCCGAGACCGATGCCGGCAACCGCGGTGTTGATGCCGATCACCCGACCGTTGCCGTCGGCAAGCGCTCCCCCGGAGTTGCCCGGATTGAGGGCCGCGTCCGTCTGGATCACGTCCTCGATGATCCGGCTCGCCGTCCCGGACCGTACCGGCAGCGATCTCCCCAGTGCACTCACCACCCCGGCCGTCACGCTGCCTGCCAGCCCGAGTGGATTGCCCACGGCAACCACCAGATTGCCGACCTTCACCTTGTCGGCGTCACCGTACTCCGGTGGATCGGGAATCTCGCGGTCGGCCCGCAACACGGCCAGATCGGACAACCGATCCACCCCGATCACCCGCGCCTGCGCCGCCGTACCATCCGCGAACTCCGCCGTCGCGCTACTCCCGTCACCGACCACATGCGCATTGGTCAGCAGATGCCCGTCCCCCGTCAACACCACCGCCGACCCGGACGACTCCCCCCGCCGCCCCTTCACCCGCAAACTGGCCACCCGCGGAATCAGCAACTCCGCCACTCCCGACACCACCCGCGAGTACGCATCCAGCACGTCGTCATCCATCATCTCGCACCTCCTGATTACATCATTACCCAGCAATCAAGCCGGAGGCATCACCCACTCGATAAGGCAGGTAGGTATCGACATAAATCCCGGTCCGCCCAGCGAGCACGGAACTCGGGATCACGTAGATGCTGCCGTCGCCGAGCACGATGAAGAACAGGTCGAGGGAGTCCGGGTCGTAGGGCATCTTCCCGGCCGACTTGTCGAGCGCGTACGGCCGCCGTCCGACCCCGACACTCCACCGCCCCTTGCCGTTCGGCCGGACCGACGTCTTGATCTGGACCCGCTGCACCCCGTCCGCAGTGGTCACCAAGAGGTCATACAGCTGAGGCTCCACCGGCAGCGCGACCGCGCAACCACGCATCGCGAACCACGCCATGGCAATGCCGGGCGCCGCGGCACTGAGCATCTCGGGCTGCACCGGCAGATCGAACACCTCACCCGTCATCGACGGCCGATGCGGCGTCTTCAAATGGCTGCAGTCCAGTTCGAGCCGGACAGCGTGCCCCTTGATCCGGACCCGGTCCTGACCGCTGTCGGAGATTCCGAGGCTGACGAAGACCTCGCTCCAGCAGGTCGATCCCTGCAACGCTTGCCGGAGCTGACCGTCGGTCCACCGGGGCTGCCCGGTGAAGTGTGCGCTGTCCAGGTCGAGTCTGAGGGCGTGGCGTTTGATTGTGCGGATCACACCCGCGGACGTGTCCTTCAGGCCGAGAGCGCGGGCTACCGCGCGCCACGAGGTGTTGTCCTCAACTGCCTTGCGCAGTTGAGGGTCGGTCCAGCTTCGCTTGTCCCCGATGGTGTTCATGGGGAGACAGTAAAGAGGGGCACCGACGGGATCGGTGCCCCTCTTTTCGGTCGGGCTGACAGGATTTGAACCTGCGACCCTCTGGCCCCCAGCCAGATGCGCTACCAAACTGCGCTACAGCCCGAATTCGCTTGCCCAACAGGAGCAAGCGGGTAAACCTTACCCCATTCCCAGGCCAGTTCGGACCAGGGGTGGTTAGCGTTTCGGCTTCTTGACGCGGGGGCGGATCTGGACGTGGACGGGGCTGCCGACGAAGCCGAAGTCTTCGCGGAGGCGGCGTTCGATGAAGCGCTGGTACGAGGGCTCGAAGGCGCCTGAGGTGAAGACGGCGAAGGTCGGCGGCATCGTGGTCGCCTGGGTGCCGAAGAGGATCTTCGGCTGCTTGCCGCTGCGGACCGGGTGCGGGTGCGCGGCGACGAGGCGACCGAGGAACGCGTTGAGCTGACCGGTGGGGACTCGGGTCTGCCAGCCGTCCAGCGCTGCCTCGATGGCGGGAACGAGCTTCTCCATGTGGCGGCCGGTCATCGCACTGATGTTGACCCGCGGGGCCCAGCGGAACTGCACCAGGTCGCGGTCGATCTCGCGCTCGAGGTAGTACCGGCGGTCCTCGTCGACCAGGTCCCACTTGTTGTAGGCGATGACGAGGGCCTTGCCGGCTTCCTCGACGGTGTTCATGATCCGCAGGTCCTGCTCGGTCATCGGCTCGGACGCGTCGATCACCACGACGACGACCTCGGCCCGCTCGATCGCGCTGTTGGTGCGCAGGCTGGCGTAGTACTCGTGCCCCTGCACGTTCTTCACCTTGCGCCGGATACCGGCGGTGTCGATGAAGCGCCACTGCTTGCCGCCGAGGATGATCTCCTCGTCGACCGGGTCGACCGTCGTGCCGGAGACCTCGCTGACGACGACGCGGTCCTCCTTGGCGACCTTGTTCAGCAGCGACGACTTGCCCACGTTCGGCTTGCCCACGATCGCGACCCGCCGCGGTCCACCGAGCTGAGCGTCCCGCTCGGCAGGTGCCTCCGGCAACGCGGCCAGGACGGCGTCCAGCATGTCGCCGGTACCACGCCCGTGCATCGCCGAGATCGGGAACGGCTCCCCGATGCCCAGGCTCCACAGGTTCATCGCCTCGGCCTCGACCCGCGCGTCGTCGACCTTGTTGGCGGCCAGTACGACGGGCTTGCCGGCCTTCCGGAGTACGCGGACGACCGCCTCGTCGGAGTCGGTGATGCCAACGGTCGCATCGACGACGAACAGCACCGCGTCAGCCGCGTTGATCGCAACCTCGGCCTGCGCCGCCACCAGAGCAGCCATGCCGACCGCATCCGGATCCCAGCCGCCGGTGTCCACCAGCGTGAAGCCGCGGCCGGCCCAGTTGGCGTCGTACGAGACCCGGTCGCGGGTGACGCCCGGTGTGTCCTCGACCACAGCCTCGCGGCGGCCGATGATCCGGTTCACCAGCGTCGACTTGCCCACGTTCGGCCGGCCGACGATCGCCACTACCGGGAGCGGGCCGGTGTCCTCGCGGTCGTGGGTCGGCTCCGCGTCGAACTCGTAGCCGGTGGGCAGGTCACTCATCAGGATCCTTCTGGTCTGGCGCGCCCGGGAGCGGGTGGCCGGTGGCTTCGACGGCCGCCTGCACATGGGCCCGCAACACGTCGCCGATCTGGTCGGCAACCGCGCTTACGTCGACGTGCCTCCGAGGAAAGGATACGCGGTCAACCGTGAAGGTCTCGCCATATACCACGTGGACCCGGCTGCCGCGCGGCGGGAAGTGCTCGATATTGCCCCCTGGCTGCCGCGTCCCGAGCAGCGCCACCGGCAGGATCGGCGCTCCAGTGACCATGGCGAGGTAGGCCACTCCCCCGCGGATCCGGCGGAAATCGCCCGGGCCGCGGTTTCCCTCGGGATAAACGCTCAGCGCGCGGCCTTCGCGCAGGATTTGGATCGCCCGGCGGATCGCCAGTACGTCGTACTGCGAGCGGTCGATCGAGATCTGGCCGGCCCGGTGCAGCATGAAGCCCTGCAGGCCCTGGAACGCCTCGACCTTGCCGAGCTGGTGCAGCATCCGCGGCGCGACGGCGCCGAGCAGCGGACCGTCGAGCAGGCTGAGATGGTTCGGCGCGATCAGCACCGGGCCGCCGACCGGGAAACGCTCCTCGTGGTGAATCGTCAGGTCGTAGCGCCAGCGCATGTACGGCCGGACGACGTGGCGCAGGACACTGCCCAGCCGATGCGGGATCGCGGGCAGATCGTCGGTCCGGGGCAGATCAAGGTGCCCGGTCAGCTCGTCAGCAGTCATGAGTCCCGGTCGCGTGACGCGGCCTCAGCCTCCTTCGCCAGTCGGCAGATGACATCGATGACCTCTTCCAACGTCAGGTGGGTCGAATCGATTTCCACCGCGCCGTCGGAGGCCACCTGGAACTGCGAGACGGTCGAGTCGTCGGCGTCCCGGCGGACGATCTGGTCCCGCAACTGCTCCGCGGTCACCGAGCCCTCGGCCAGCTCGGCCTTGCGGCGAGCCATCCGGGCGTCCTGGTCCGCGGTCAGCAACACCTTCAGCTCCGACTGCGGCGCCACCACGGTCGCGATGTCGCGCCCTTCGACGACCGCCCCGCCGGTCGGCTGCGCCGCCTCGATCAGCTCACGCTGACGCCGGATCAGCTCGGCCCGTACGTCGAGATTGGTGGCGATCTTGCTGACGCTGGCGCTGATCCGGGGATCCCGGATCGCCTCGGTGACATCGACTCCGTCCGCCGCGAACCGCGCCCGCTGTGGATCGGTACTGATCGACAGCTCTACCACGCGGGCCCGCTCGGCCACCGCCGCAAGGTCATCCAGGTCGAGCCCGTGCTCCAGGGCCGACCAGGTCACCGCCCGGTACATCGCGCCCGTGTCCAGGTACTGCAGACCGAGCCTGGTCGCGACTCCGCGGGCCGTGCTCGACTTACCGGACCCACTCGGGCCGTCAACAGCGATGATCATGGGCCGAAGATTACCGGTGGACGGCCCAGCCCCGCTCGGTCAGTACCTCTACCAGCTGATCCACCGACGCCGGCTTGACCGACAGCTCGACCTCACCGACCGGGCGGCCGGGGCTGTGGTCGATCCGCAGGTCCTCGACGTTGGCGCCGGACTCGGCCGCATCCGCGAACAACCGGGCCAGCTGGCCGGGCCGGTCGGGGATGGTGACGAGCACGGGGACCAGCTCGATGTGTGGGGCGCCGTGTTTGCCCGGCACCCGGATCGCGCCGGAGACACCGCGGTTGAGCACGGCAGTCACCTCGTCGGTGGCCTCTTCCTTGCCGAGGGCAATCAGCAGCCGGTCGAGCTCGTCGCGGATCCCTTCCAGCAAGCCGCTCAGGGCAGGCGAGTTGGCCGAGACGATCTGGGTCCACAGGCCGGGGTCGCCGGCCGCGATCCGGGTGACGTCGCGGACACCCTGGCCGGACAGCTCGAGATGCGCGGCGGGCGCGTCGACGAGGGTGCCGGCGGCCAGCGATGACATCAGCTGGGGCAGGTGCGAGACGCGGGCCACGGCGAGGTCGTGGTCCGCAACGGACAGCTCGACCGTGCGGGCGCCGGCGGCCTCGGCGAGGCGGCGTACCAGCTCTACGGCGTCGGGGTCGCTGGTCTCGTGCGGGGTGATCGCCCAGGTCGCACCCTCGAAGAGGTCCGCCCGGCCGGCCAGTGGGCCGTTGCGCTCGGAGCCGGCCATCGGGTGGCTGCCGACGTACCGGGAGAGGTCCGCGGGTGAAGCGACCAGGGCGCGTGCGTCGCGGAGTGGCTTCGATTTGACGCTGGCAGCGTCGGTGACGATCGCGTCGGTCTGCTGGAGCTGCTCGACGATGACCTCGCCGACGTGGTCCGGCGGGACGGCGACAACCACCAGTTGCGGCTCGATCTGGACCAGGCGTGAGCCGGCTCCGATCCGCTCGGCCATCAGCGCGTTGTCCGGGTCGGCGTCGACGAGCTCCACGACGACTCCGAGCCGGCCCAGCGCGAGGCCGATCGACGTACCGATCAGGCCGGTTCCGACGATGCGGACCGGGCCGCGCAGCTCGGTCACTGGGCGCCGGTCAGGTCGGGGCGCAGGCTGACGGCACCGTGCAGGTAGACGTGCTGGATCTTCTCCCGCGACCGCGGCGAGTCGGCATGCACCATCATCCGGACCACCCGCGGCAACGCGTGCGGCACGTCGATCTCCTGCATGCACATCAGCGGTACGTCGGTCAGTCCGATCTGCCGGCCGGCCACCGCCGGGAACTCCGAGTGCAGGTCCGGCGTGACGGTGAACAGGATGCTGATCAAGTCCGCCGACTCGAGGTCGTTGGCCTCCAGCACGGCCCTGACCAGCTCGGCGGAGCGTGCGAGCAGATGCTCCCGCTCGTCCACCTCGAGCTGGGTGGCACCGCGGATCGCCCGTACCGCCACAGCGTCTGCCTCCTCAATCGAATGCTTGTGCAGTCTCAACCCTAGGACAGAACGTCCAATCGGTGCTCGACCGTCTCGGAAACCGCACCTCGTCAGCGCGGCGTCTGCGCCTCAGCGGCGTCGACGGTCTGCTCCAGCAGCAGCGCGATCGTCATCGGGCCGACGCCACCGGGGACCGGGGTGATCAGGCTCGCCACCGGCGCAGCCTCCTCGAAGTGCACGTCGCCGACATTGCCTTCGTTGTATCCGGCATCGATCACGACGGCGCCGGGCTTCAGCCAGTCGCCCCGGACGAACTTGGCCCGGCCCACCGCGGCCACCACGATGTCCGCGGTCCTGACGATGTCGGCCAGCCCGCGCGTCTTCGAGTGCGTGTAGGTGACCGTCGCGTTCGATGCCAGCAGCAACATTCCGGCGGGCTTGCCGAGGATCGGGCTGCGGCCGATGACGACGGCATGCGCGCCTTCCAGCGGTACGTCGTACGCCTGCAGCAGCCGCAGGATGCCACCCGGCGTACAGGAAACGAAGCCCGGTTCGCCGAACGCCATCGCCGCGAAACCGTGCATGGTGACGCCGTCGACGTCCTTGCCCGGCGCGATCGCCTCGAACGCGGCCCGCTCGTCGATCTGCGCCGGCACCGGGTGCTGCAGCAGGATCCCGTGCACCGCTGGATCAGCCGACAGCTTCGAGATCTCGGCGACCAGCTCCTCAGTGGTCGTGGCCGCGGGCAACACCACGCTCCGCGACCCGATCCCGGCCTTCTTGCTGCGATTCTGCTTCATCCGCACGTACGTCGCCGACGCCGGATCATCCCCCACCAGCACGGTCGCGAGGCACGGCTGCACACCGGTCTCCTCAACCAGCTTCGCGGCCCGCTCCCCCGCCCGCACCACCATCTCGGCAGCCAACTCGGTCCCAACCATCAGCTTCGCACTCATGGCCCCTGAGTTTACGTAGCCCCGAAGAAGCTCCTGCACTGCTCCAGACCTTCCACCTGTACGTCGGTGCGCTGCCGCCAATCGGCTCGCGTCAACCGCAGGCGGTCGGAGATCACGGCCCCGCCGTTCAGTGCGTCGCGCGAGATGCCGTCGGGGCGATAGCCGAGTTTGCGGGACACGGCCTGCGATGCGTGGTTGTCCTGGAAGACCTCTGACAGCGCGGCCTCCGCTCCGAGTTCCGCGAAGGCGAGGTGCAAGAGCGCAGTACGGGCCTCTGTCCCGTATCCCTGTCCCTGATACGCCAGCCCCAACCACGAGCTGCTCCGCACCTCCCGCAGTACTGCGAATTGGGTCGCGCCCATCCACACTTTCCCGATCGGGAGCTCATCGCGGAAGACGACCAGCCCCAGACCCCAGTCGTCCGGCGACCAACTGCCGAGGCCGCTCCAATGCCCTTGGATCACCCATCGCGCGCGCTCCGCCGGCGGCAGATCGGTCCACGGCGTGAGAAACGGGCGCTCACCGGGTTCATGCACGCCGGCCGCGGCGAGATCCGCGACCGCCGCCAGTTCCTCGTCGTCGGGCAGCCGGAGGACGAGTCGCTCGGTGGTGAGGCGAAGCCGGCGCAGCGGCCAGTGATCTGTCAGCACGCGGCAATCCTCGGGCTACCCCGGAGCAGCGGCAACCGAATTGTCAGAGCAGGCCGGCGTGGTCCAGGAGCAAGTAGGTGGCGTCGGTGCCGGTCATCGCGCCCGGGGTCCGGAGGTCCGCGCGGAGTTCGGCTGGGGTGAGCTCGACCGGGACGCAGTCCTCGAACTCGTCCAGGGATTGCTGGCCGTCGGGGCGGCAGCCGTGGGCGATGGCGACGTACTTGCGGAAGGTCGAGGACGCGCCGGCCCAGAGCCAGCCCTTCACCTCGATCGAGTCGCAGGTGTAGCCGGTCTCCTCGAGGAGTTCGCGGCGGCCGGCGTCGGCGGGCTCCTCGCCTGGGTCGATCAGGCCGCCGGGGAGGTTGGTGACCACTTGGTCAGGGCCCGGGCGGAACATCCGTACGGTGACGATCCGGCCGTCCGGGGTCAGCGGGAGCACGGTGATACCGGCCCGGATGTCCGCGCCGGACTCGGGTCCGGAGACATCCCAGTCGGCCTCGCGGCCGTCGGGCAGGCGGTACCGACGTACGTTCACCGTCAAGAAGCCCTTGTATCCCGGCTTCTCCCCGACCAGCACCCACGGCTCAGGATCCCCAGGCCGAACGGCGTCCGCCCCGGACGGGAAGTCGGGGGCGGACGACGTGGAAGGCGTCACAGCGGGCGGTCGGTGTCCGGGTCTGCCGGCGGAGCGATCGGTGTGTCGTCCTCGGCGGGCGGCGCCACCGGGGCGTCGTCCGTCGAGGTTGCCGCGTCGCTCTCGTAGGAGCCGCCGTTGACGGTCTCCTCCGGTTCGTGCGTGACCGGCTCGGCCGGTGACGTGTCCGGGCGCGACTCGGACAGGATCCGGGCCAGCGTCTCGTCCGAGATTCGCTTGAACTTCCGTACCTGGGTGCGGGTCCGGTCGAGGATGGCGACCTCGATCTGGTCCGGCTCGAGCTGCCTCACCTCGGTACCGTCGTGACCGAGCGCATCCACCGCGAGACGCAGGGCCCCCGCCAGCGAGATGCCCTCGGAATAGTGCTCACCGACGTACTCGGCGACCTGCTCGGCCGGGCCGCCCATCACGGCGTAGCCGCGGACGTCCGCGATCGAGCCGTCGTAGGTGAGCCGGTAGATCTGGTCCTCGGCCGTGCTGGCGCCGATCTCGGCGACCAGGATCTCCACCTCGAGCGGCTTCTCGCCACCGGAGGAGAAGATCGCACCGAGCGTCTGCGCGTAGGCGTTCGCCAGCGCTCGGCCGGTCACGTCGCGGCGGTCGTAGGAGTAACCGCGCATGTCTGCCAGCCGGACGCCGGCGATCCGCAGGTTCTCGAACTCGTTGTACCGCCCGACGGCCGCGAAGGCCATCCGGTCGTAGATCTCGGCCACCTTGTGCAGCGCCGGGGACCGGTTCTCGGCGACGAACAGGATGCCGTCGGCGTACTGCAGCGCGATCGCGCTGCGCCCCTTGGCGATGCCCTTGCGGGCGAAGTCGGCCCGGTCCCGCATCAACTGTTCGGGCGAGACGTAGAACGGCGTACTCATCTGGGGTGTCGTCCTCTATCAGTCGATGGTGGTCAGGTCAGCGGCGCGGACGGGCCGTCGGGACGCTCGTGCCGGGCAGCCATCACGGTGTCCACGATCGCGCCGACCTCCTCGGCCGGAAGCCGCCGGTAGCCGTCCGCGGTGACCACGCCGACCACCGGGAAGATCCGCCGCAACATGTCCGGGCCACCGGTCGCGGAGTCGTCGTCGGCAGCGTCGACCAGGGACTGGACCAGCACGGTCGCCACCTCGGACTCGTTCAGGTCCGGACGGTAGAGCTTCTTCAGCGCGCCACGGGCGAACAGAGAGCCGGAACCGACGCTGTGGTATCCGCCGAGCTCCTCGTACCGACCGCCGGTCGGGTCGTAGGAGTAGATCCGGCCGGCCTTCAGGTCGTGGTCGTAACCCGCGAACAGCGGCACCACGGCCAGGCCCTGCATCGCCATCGGCAGGTTGCCGCGGATCAGCGCGGTCAGCCGGTTGGCCTTGCCGTCCAGGCTGAGCGTGGTGCCCTCGAGCTTCTCGTAGTGCTCCAGCTCGACCTGGAACAGCCGCACCATCTCGATCCCGAGCCCCGCCGTCCCGGCGAAGGCGACGCACGAGTACTCGTCGGCCGGGAAGACCTTCTCGATGTCGCGCTGGGCGATCACGTTGCCCATCGTCGCCCGCCGGTCACCGGCCATCACGACGCCACCGGGGAAGATGGCGGCGACGATGGTCGTCCCGTGCGGGACGTCCTTGCCGAAATCACCCGCCCCCAGGTCGCGCCGTCCGGGCAACAGGTCGGGCGCGTGCCCGGCCAGGAAGTCCATGAAGGACGAGCCACCTGGGGTCAGGAAGGCTTCCGGCAACCGGCCGGAGGCATCGAATGTCATCTAGCGGTTCACTCCCCACCCTTTTGCACGAAGCCGCGGACGAACTCTTCCGCGTTCTCCTCCAGCACCTCGTCGATCTCGTCGAGGATCGAGTCCACGTCGTCGTCGAGCCGTTCCTTGCGCTCGGCCACGTCCTCACTGGACTTGGTCTCGGCGACCTCTTCCTCGGTCGACGAGCGCTTCGGCTGCTTGTGCTGCTGTCCGCCGTCTTTAGCCATGGCACACACCTCCTAGAACCGCCGTCTGCGACGGTCGCCCAACCGGCCCTCGCAGTATTTCTTTCTACGGCAGACCCTACCCGGCAGCGCCCCCAGTAATGGTGCGAACCAGGTCACTCGCGGTGTCGCACTGGTCCAGCAAGGCGCCGACATGCGCTTTCGTGCCACGCAACGGGTCCAGCGTCGGGATCCGTTGAAGCGATTCACGGCCGGGCAGGTCGAAGATCACCGAGTCCCAGGACGCGGCGGCCACCTGACCGGCGTACTGCTGCATGCAGCGGCCCCGGAAGTAGGCGCGGGTATCGGTCGGCGGGTGCGATACCGCCATCCGGATCTCCTCGTCGCTGACCAGCCGTTGCATCCGGCCACTCTTGACGAGTTTGTAGTACAGGCCCTTGTCCGGCCGCAGATCGGCGTACTGCAGGTCGACCAGGTGCAGCTTGGGGTCGTCCCACTCCAGCCCGTCGCGGTCGCGGTAGGACTGCAGCAGCTTGTACTTCGCGACCCAGTCGAGCTGGTCGGACAGCTTCATCGGGTCGGTCGCGAGCTGGTCGAGAACGCTTTCCCAGCGTTGCAGCACGTCCTTGGTCTGCCGGTCCGCGTCGTCGCCGTACTTGTCCTCGACGTACTTGCGGGCCTGCTCCAGATACTCCACCTGGAGCTGGACGGCGGTGATCTTGCGGCCGTCCTTGAGCGTCATCAGGTGCGTACAGGTCGGGTCGTGGCTGATCTCGTGCAGGGCGCTGACCGGCCGGTCGACCGAGAGGTCGTCGGTCAGCCAGCCGTCCTCGATCATCGCCAGCACCAGCGAGGTGGTGCCGACCTTCAGGTAGGTCGAGATCTCGGCCAGGTTCGCGTCGCCGATGATCACGTGCAGCCGGCGGTACCGGTCCGGATTCGCGTGTGGCTCGTCGCGGGTGTTGATGATCGGCCGCTTCAGCGTCGTCTCCAGGCCGACCTCGACCTCGAAGTAGTCGGCCCGCTGGCTGATCTGGAAGCCGTTGGTGTTGCCGTCCTGGCCGATCCCGACCCGGCCCGCCCCGGTGACCACCTGGCGGCTGACGAAGAACGGGGTCAGGTGCCGCACGATCGACGCGAACGGCGTGGACCGGCGCATCAGGTAGTTCTCGTGCGAGCCGTACGACGCGCCCTTGTTGTCGGTGTTGTTCTTGTAGAGGTTCAGCTGTGGCGCGCCGGGGATCTGCCGGGCCTGCCGGGCGCCCTCCATGATCACCAGCTCGCCGGCCTTGTCCCAGACCACCACGTCGCGCGGGTTGGTGCATTCGGGCGCGGAGTACTCCGGGTGGGCATGGTCGACGTACAGCCGGGCGCCGTTGGTGAGGATGACGTTGGCCAGGCCGGTCTCCTCGTCGGTGAGCTGGCTCGAATCGGCCACCTCCCGGCTCAGGTCGAAGCCGCGCGCGTCCCGCAGCGGGTGCTCCTCGTCGAAGTCCCACCGGGTTTTGCGCGCCAAGGGCTGCGTCTGGGCGTAGCCGTTCACCACCTGGCTCGAAGTCAGCATCGGGTTGGCCCCGGGCTGGCCAGGAACCGAGATGCCGAACTCGGTCTCGGTCCCCATGATCCGCCGAACACTCATGCGATCGAGCCTACGCGGTGCGAGGGACTAATTGCGTTGAAGTGTCCACAGGGTTATCTGTGAGACTTCGGAAATGGACGAACTGGTGGCTCTGCTGGACAGTGACGGCCGGGTGTGCGGGTCGGCGCCACGGTCGGTGATGCGGCGCGAAAACCTGCGCCATGGGGCAACCGGCGTACTGGTCCGGAACAGTGCCGGTGAGATCTACGTGCACCGCCGGACGCCGACCAAGGACGTCTACCCGCATCGGTACGACTTCGCGGCCGGGGGTGTCGTCGCGGCGGGCGAGGACCCCTACGACGCCGTCGTACGGGAACTGGACGAGGAGCTGGGCATCACGGGTGTCGAGCTGTCCCGACTGGCCGAGGGCGACTACGCGGACGACCACACCAGCTACCGCGCCTACCTGTACACCTGCGCCTGGGACGGCCCGGTGAAGCACCAGCCGGAGGAGGTCGAGTGGGGCGCCTGGATGTCACCAGCTGACCTCGTCGCCAAGTTCGACGAGTGGTCCTTCATGCCGGACACCGTCGCCCTGCTCGGTCCACTGGTCCGGACCTACGCGACCATCACCGATGACGGTTGGGACAGCCGGGCGTGGCTGGACGGCGAGTGGCTCAACCGTGAACCCCGCCGCGACGCGGTCCGCCCGCGGCTGCTCGCCGAAACCCGCCTAATGCCCTGGCTGGCCCCGCAACTCCCGGTACCGGTCCCAGTGCCCGAGCCGACGCAGTACGGCGTGCGGCACCGCGTCCTGCTCGGCGAGCCACTCGAAGAGGGCAGTACTGCCCTCGGCCGCGAACTAGGCGAGTTCCTAAGCGCTCTGCACGCCGTAGACCCGGCCGAGGCCGCCGCCCGAGGTGCCGTCGACGCAGCGACGGCCGCTGCAGCCAAGACGGTCTTCCTGGACGAGTGTCGGGCGCAGGTAGTCCCACTGCTCCCAGCCCACGCCCACCAACCCGCCCTCGAACTCCTAGGCCGCGTAGCCGCCACCCGGACGGCGCTGGTGCACGCAGACCTCGGCTCCGAGCACATCCTCGTCCAGGACGGCCGTATCGGCGGCATCATCGACTGGACCGACGCAGAGATCGGCGACCCGGCCCTAGACCTCTCCTGGCTCCTCAACGACGCCCCGGACGGCATGGCGGCTGGCCTGGCCGAGACCTACGACATCACCCCGGTACTCCGCGACCGCGCGCTCGACTGGCATCGCCTCGCCCCCTGGTACGGCGTGCACCGAGGGCTCCTGCTCGGCCTCCCCGACGACGTCGAGACCGGCCTCACGGAGATCCTGACCCGGCTGTGATGCAACCATCGGCGGACCGAGCGGTCACTCCCCGGTGTGAAGATCATCCTGACCGACGAGACGGAGCCCGTCATGGCGACCGGATCCGCAGGGAGCCCACCGGACCATGAGTTGTGGGACCGGCTGCGGCAAGGGGACCGACACGCCCTCGGCGAGCTTTTCGATCGTTATGCGGACGACGTGCACGCTTTCGCGTTCCGGCGTACCGCCTCGTGGAACACCGCCGAGGATGTCGTCCAGACCACGTTCCTGAACACCTGGCGCCGGTTCCAGCGCAACCCACCAGGTCCACTGACCGCCCCGAGCGCCCGCGGCTGGCTGCTGGTCGTCGCTGGCAACGAGTGCCGCACCCTGGCCCGCACTGCCGCCCGCTTCCGCAACCTGATCGACCGTCTGCCCGACCCCGCGCAGGGCCCGGACCACGCGGCCGAGGTGGCCCGCAGGCTCGACGACGAGCGCCAGATGTCCCGCATCCGCCAGGCGGTCGCCAAACTCCCCCGCCACGAACGCGAAACTCTCGAACTTGTCGTCTGGGCCGGCCTGACCCAAGCGGAAGCCGCCGACGCCCTCGGTGTCCCCCTGGGCACCGTCAAGGCCCGCCTCCACCGCACCCGCCGCCGCTTCCCCGACCTGCTCGACCGGGTCACCCTCTCCGAGGAGATCTCATGAACCTCAAGCTCGACCCACCCCAGATCCCCCCGCTATCCCCCGCGACGCGCAGCCGGCTCCGGAACAACCTGATGGAACGGACCGCGCCCGTCAGCCGGTCTTCCCACCGCTGGGCCGCACCTACGATCACGGCCGCCGCCGTCGCGGCAGTACTGGCAGGCACGCTCGTAGCCGTCGACCAGTACGGCGGCTCGAACCAGGCCGACCCACCGGCAGCCGGCGACACAGACATCGTCGACCGCGACCTCGGCCCGGCCACCCCGCAGCAGATCGACGCGGCGATCAAGGCCTGCATGATCCCCCACAGTCGGCCGTTGCAGACGGTATGGAGCCGCCGCGTGCTTGGACCAGACGGGCCTGCGGACACCCCAGGCACCATCCTGCTGGTGCGCGAGCCTGCGCCGAGGCCGGCGGGCCACCCGCCGCTGTCGTTCTGTTTGGCGCCGATTCCCGTGGCAACGGGCCACGAGGAGCGCGAGATCGCCAAGCTCCCGACTGCCGCTCAGGGCATCCTGATCATCGACCGGACAACCGACCTCACCCGGCCGGCCGGCCGGCCCGGAGAGCTGCCCAAGAGTAGGCCGGACAGGAGCAACGTCGGAGCGGAGGTAGGAACCTCCTTGATACGCGTCAGGCCCGGCATCGCCCGGCTCGAGTCCCGCTATGTCTGGAAGGACGGTGCGGGTCTGTGGTCCGAGGGCGCTGTCGCCGACGGGTTCGGATTCACCCAGAGCGTCGTGGACACCGGCACCGCACCCCGCGTCGAGCAGCGCGAGGAGTTCCGGGCCTTCGACTCCAGCGGAAACCAGGTACCGCTGCGGTACTAGTGCTGGCGGCCGATGAAGCGGGAGATGGAGCGGGCCAGGTTGATGCCGACCAGGCCGCCCCAGCAGATGACGATGGCGAAGGCGCCTTCCTGGGCCGCGGCGATGGCGGTGATCGGGATACCGGCGGTGACCGAGACGATCGCGAGGGCGAGCCCACCTGGGTCGCCCTCGCGGCTCGGCTTCGGTGCCTGCACCGGCGGCGTGGCGAGATGCTGGGCGGTGTGCGCATCGAGCTTCGAGAGGAACCCCTCTATCACCTCGAGCTCGTACTCCGGCCCCAGCTCCTGCCGCGCCGCCACCGCGGCCCGCAGGTCCTTGCGAATCTCGTCCGTCGCCATACCCGTCAAGGTACGACGCCGAAGGTCCGCCGACCATCGGGGACAACCCCGGCCGCACCCTGTCCAGGCCCGTCACCCGGCTTTGAGCAGCGCCGGCAGCGAGTAGCTCAGCTTCTTCGACTTCTCCAGGCGGACGGTGAACATCGTCTTGGCCGGCGCCGTCCGCCGGGTGGCGCTGATCGGCGCGGAGATACTGCCGTCGATGTATACGCCGGTCGGCAGCACGATCGTCTTGGCCCGCCGCCAGCCCTCGTAGAACTCCAGCATGTTGCACCGGCCCGCCGTGTTGCTCCGGGTGTTGGCCGCGAACAACGTGTAGACGACATCGGGTTTCGTCCGATCCACCTGCTTGCTGGTGAAGGTCACCGACGCCTTTCCGCAGGAGCTGTAGTGCTTCTCGAAGGGGTACGGCGTGCTTCTCAGCGCCCTGATCGTCGCCTGCTCCTGCCGGTTCCACTCCTGCTCGACGAAGGGTTTCCCCCACCACCAGGTGGAGCCGAGCAGCACGGCCGCGACCACCAGGGTCGAGGTCCGTTTCCGCCACGGCCGGACCAGGATGAAGGCCGCGACGAGGACCGCGACCACCAGACAGCCGGTCACCCAGTCGGTCAGGAAGTACGCGCCGGCATCGCGCGCCTCGGACTCGAAGACGCCCGCCGCCTCGCGCCGGGGCCACCGATCCCGCAGCAGGTTGTGCCCGAGCAGCCACGGCACGATCACCGTGATGCAGACCCCGAACCCGATCATCAGTGCGCTGAAGTCCCGGTTCTTGCGACGGTCCTCCAGGATCTGCTGTTGGCGCCGGGCTTGCGCGGCCTCCCGCTCGTCCTGCTGCCGCTTGGCCTCGGCTGCCGCGGCCTCTTGCTTCGCCCGGGCGGCGGCCGCCACCCGGGCGACCTCCTTCTGCTGCTCCGCGATGCGGTCGAGCCAGGGCGATACGACGAGCATCAGTAGCGCGGCCTGGGGAAAGACGTCCAGGTCGATCTCCGGCGGCAGTGCCACCGGACGAGGCGGGATCCAGGTTCCAGCCGCGGCCGGAACCAGAGTCGCCAGCTCCCGGGCCCGGGACCACATCTGCCGCCGGGTCCGGTCGTTGAGCGCCGCCTCGAGCAGAGTTCCTTCCATCGTCTGCTGGGCGTTGTCGACGAACTCCTTCAGCTGCGGCGCGGCCAGCAGACCGCTCCGGAGCTGCCCGCTGTCCACCTGCCGCCACCAGATCACCAGGAGTTCGTCCGCCCGCGACAGCCGCGGTTCCTCGGCATGGTGCCCGACGATCGACATCACCGACGAGCGCCGCAGCTCGCGGATCCACCCGATGGCGGCCTGGTCGCCGGTTTTGGCTGCCTGGATGGCCGTGGCGAGACCTGCCATCGACAGCTCCCGCCCGCGGAAGCCGGGCTCGTGCCCCGGATCGAGCAACACCTGGAGTTCCACCGCCGCACGGGCCGGTGTGCTGTGCCCGGCGCGTACGGCCTCGAGCACGTCGTCGGCGGCCGTTTCGACCGGAGTGTCGTGCAACCACTTCTTCAGATCGATCACCCGTACGCCGGCCAGGTGGTCGGTCGCGATCGTGAAGTTCTCCCGGATCGCCGCCGCCAGCGACTCCGGATCCAGGCATTCGACGCCGGCGAAGTGGTACGCACGCCTGCGCCGCTGCGAGGTCGGCGCGCCGCTCGGCCAGCGGGCACCGACCTCGGGCGTTCCACCCTCGAGCCACTCCTTGACCTGCGTCCACGTCCATCGTCCGGCGGCCGGCGCCAGCAGTCCGTCGAGCAGCAGCCGCCAGCGCGGATCGGTGACGTCGTCGTACGACCAGGTCTGTTCGAGGAAGGCGGCCCGGACCCGGAGCTCGCTGAGCATGCCGTCGCCGCCGGGCGAGGAGTGCAGATGCCGCCCGGTCAGCAACTCGTGGGCGATGATCCCCAGCCCCCACCAGTCGTTGGCCTTGTTGCCGCGGCCGACGCTGCCCTCGGGCGAGGTGTAGGTATACGTTCCGGCCACCGAGCCGATGGCGTTGGACAGTACCGACACCGTCGCCAGCCCGAAGTCCGCCAGCACGCAGTCCAGCGGGTCTTCGCGCCTGATCAGGATGTTCTGCGGCTTCAGATCACGATGGGCGATGTCGAGGCCGTGGATGTGGTCCAGCGCCTCGCCGACCTCGTGGACCACAGCCCAGACGAAGGCCGGGTCCTGCGCGCCGCCACCTCGCCGCAGCGCAAGGTCCTCCAGGCTGCCCAGCGGGCAGTACTCCTGGACCTCCCAGATCTGGTACTCGTCCCGGTCCAGCCTGAAGGGCAGGACGTGATCGCGATGTGCCTTGGAGAGCCGGCTGATCGCCTCGTCCTTGAGGGTCGCCGCGGCCTCGGGCCGGTAGATCTTGATGGCGACCGCGCCACCCGTCTTGAGATCCGTACACAGCACGACGTCGGCCTGCGTCCCACCGGACGACAGATCCTCCTCGTACCGGTACTCCCGATCAACCGCGTCGGGCATCACGAACCGTCGTCGCGCCGCCGGTCGCACAGGCCCGCCCGCCGCCTCGTGCCGGGTAGCCGGTCTGCCACCCTCCGAGGCCTCGTGCCGGGTAGCCGGCCTGCCATCCTCCGCGGCCTCGTGCCGGATGGCCGGCTTGGTGCCGTCCGGCGCCTCGTGGCGGGTGGACGGCTTGGCGCCGTCCGCCGGTTCGTGCCGGGTGGCCGGTTTGCCGTCGGCGGCTTCGTGGCGAGTGGCGGGTCGGTCGGTCATGGCTTCCTCACCGGATGCTCGTCGGACGGGATCAGATCCAGGACGATCACCGAGACGTTGTCCGGTGCGCCTTGCTCCAATGCGGCGGCAACCAGCGCCCTGGCGGCGCTCTCCACCCCACCAGGTCTTCCGATCGGGCCGCCCAGCGCTGACCTGAGTCGTTCGGCGTCGACGACGTCGGTGAGTCCGTCGCTGCAGGCGAGGAGCCGGACGGGACGTAGTACGGGGAAGGTCTGTACCGCCGGGTCGGGTGTCGAGGTGAAGACGGACAGGCTCTGGGTAAGGACGGATGCGTCCGGCCGGTGTGGATCCGGCCGCCGGTCGGGCACGGTCAGCTCACCGACCGAACCGTCCGCGGCTCTGAAGACCGAGCTGTCCCCGACGCTGAAGACACTGAACTCGGTCGCGGTGACAGCGATACCGGCGACCGTCGAGCCGAGACCCTTGAGATCGCGGACAGCGTCCGACACCTGCTGGATGTTGCGCGCCGCCTCGATCACCCGCTCCGTGATGGCATCACAACCAGCGCTCGGCCAAGGCCGCAGGGCCAGCGTCATGGCCGCCAGCCGGGAAGCTACGGAGCCACCCGCGTGACCGCCCAGACCGTCGCACACCGCGACCACATACGCCGGGTCGTCCGGCAGCAGCCGGACGTCGCCGTTCCGCCGGGTGTCGCGCGCAGAGACCCAGCCGTCGAGCAGTACGCAGTCCTGGTTCTCCGACCTGACGCGGCCTACGTCCGTGATCGCGGCGACCCGCAAGGCCGTCATCCGGACACCGCCGTCAGTACGTCGACCGCGATGACGGCCTGACGGCCCAGGCGCAGTTGGTGGTGTCCGGGTTCCAGCGGTACGCCGGCCGCGGCGGCCCGGGCTCCATTGACGAAGGTGCCGTTGGTCGACCCGAGGTCGGTGACCGTCGCGCAAGTGTCGGAGACGGTCAGCTCAGCGTGCCGGCGGGAGACTCCGTCGTACGGATCCAGTCCGTCCGCGATCCGCGCGTCGAGGCTGTCGCGGCCGATCACCAGGTCCCGCCCGGGCACCACCTCGACGGTCGCGCCGCCCGGCAGAACCAGCCGCACCGAGGAGATCCGCGGTCCGGCCACGACCGGGCCGGCCGTCGGCAACGGCTGGAAACAACTCGGACAAACGGCGGTTCCGACCGTGTACTCGTGCCTGCACCAGGATCGCGGGCAGATCGCCGTCTCGACCGCTGGGGAGACCGGCGCCGGCGGCACGCTCTGAACCGTCGTCGCCTCCTCGCCCACTTCGAACTGGGTCGAGTGGCAGAACGGGCACAGGAAGACGTCCCGGCTGATCTGGCGACCGCAGGCGCGGCAGCTCATGCTCTCCACGAGACCTCCCCCAGCCCGACGCCACGCTCCCGTAGCCGGCTCTCGAACTCGCTGAGATCGCCCGGCTCCGGAAGACCGACGAGAAGCAGATCGCCCTGCTCAGCGGTGACCTGAAGCCGAGCACCATCGGCGGCGTTCCAGTCTTCGTACCGCCGGCGGGCGGCCGCCGAGCCGTAGCTGACCGTCTGGTTGCCCGAAGCAACCAATCGCCCCTCCCCTGGGAGCTCACGACGATAAGGACCTGCCACCACACAATCGGCCAGGGCGAGCAGCGCCGGTGCTACCCGGGTGGCCGCTGGGTGGGTCCTACCGGTGAACAACAAGACATCGAGAGGACGCGGCCCGAGGCGCGCCCGCAGCGACGTCACCAGCTCTGCCAATGCCTCGGGCTGGCTGGTCGGCTCGCCACCGGTGATGGTGAGGCCGTCCAGGGACAGCTCGCCGATCTGGTCAGCGAGAAGCTTGCACACCTCATCGACCGGTACGGCTTCACCGCCGGCCGGATCCCAGGTATCGACCGACGCACAGCCGGGACAGGCGATCGCGCAGCCCTGGACCCACACAGCGACCCGTCGGCCGGGCCCCAGCACGGTGACGGGCGCCAGGATCCGCGCGAGGCGCAGGGTCAGGCCAGCTTCACGGTGAGCCATCCGCCCTCCTCTCGGACCAGGTCGGTGACGGTTGCAGCAGTGGTCCCATCCGGCAGGTCGAAGAGCGCCCGCGACAGCGGATTGACCAGCGCCGACTCGACAGCCCGCCCAATCCCCCGGCCGCCCTTGGAAAGGTCCGCGACCGCGAGTGCCGTGATGTGCTCACGGACCGCGTCACCGAGCGTCAGGACCAGGCCGTTCTGCTCGGCCGCGCGGGCCAGCACGTTGTCGATGAACCTCGCCGCCAGCTGACGGGCCGTGTCCGGGTCGATGTAGTCGAAGACCACGATGTTGTCGCCGATCCGGCCCAGCAGTTCGGGCCGGTTGATGGTGACCGCGAACTCGTGCTCGATCGCCTTCTTCACCGACCTCTCGAGCTCCTGCCCGGTCGGCACCGGCTCGCCCTCGCGGAGCTCGGAGATGCCGAGGTTCGAGGTGAAGACGATGATCGCCTCGCCGAAGTGGACGGTGTCCCCGGAGCCGTCGGTCAGCCGGCCGTCGGACAGGATCTGCAGGAACTTGTCCAGGATCCGCGGATGGGCCTTCTCCACCTCGTCGAACAGCACCACGCAGAACGGCTTCTGGCGGACCGCGTTGGTCAGCTCCCCGCCCTCGCCATGGCCCTCGTACCCGGGCGGCGAGCCGATCAGCCGGGCTTCGGAGTGCTCGGCGGCGAACTCCGACATGTCGAACCGGACATAGGCGTTCTCGTCGCCGAAGACCAGGTGGGTGATCCGCTTGGCCAGCTCGGTCTTGCCGACGCCGGTCGGTCCGGCGAAGAACAGGATGCCGCGCGGACCGGCCGGGTCGCCGCCGCGCTCGGCTCCGGTCATCCCGGTGTTCGACCGGATCAGGATGTCCAGGGCATGCCGGACCGCGCGTCGCTGGCCCTTGACCTTCGACGAGAGCAGTTCCTCGCCGTTCCTGATCCGGTCTCGCAGTCCCGGCCGGGCCCACGGGTTCTCCGTCATCCCGATCCGGTAGGCGCGGACCGCGTCGTCGATCCGGTCCGGGCCGAGTGCCTGGTCCAGTGCCAGCTGGGTCGTCGCGATCATCGCGTGCAACGACATCCCCTCCGACCGCTCCGCGAACCGGACCGCGGCACCTTCCAGCGCTGCCGGTGGTTGCGCGTCCCCGCCCGGCAAGGATCCGACCAGCCCCCGGGCCAGCTGCAGCCGGGAGTCGAGGTCCGGCGCGGGGACCGAGATCTGCCGGATGCCTTCCGACCCGCCGGTCAGCCAGGGCGGCAGATCGGCCGGCCGGTCGACCAGCCAGAAGAACGGGTTGTAGAGGCCGGTCGACCGCTGCTCGCCGACTACGGTCGGCTGCGCGTCGTGGATGGCCGCGAGTGCCGCCTGCATGAACGCGTGTTCGGGATCCGTCGGAGAGTTGCCGGCCGGACGCCATTGCGACACGTAGTCGATCGTCAGGGCCAGCCGGGCGTCACGGCAGTTCACCAGCGCACGGAGTACGCCGGTCAACTGGTCTGGTCCGACCGGCCGATTGATCAGGTCCCCGGACAGGCCGGTCACCTTGGCGACCAGGGTGCGGGCGCTCTCGTCGGCCGGCAGGACGCGGAGACCGGACGGGGTGTGCCGGACGATCGCCGAGAAGCCGCTTCGCCGCAGCGTGTCCCACAGGGCCCGGTGGAGGTCGAGCGGCTGCCAGCCGCCGGTCTCGCGCGGCACCAGGTACCGGTCGCGCAGGTTGCCGTGCAGCACGTAGGCCGGCGTCACCGTCAGAGCGGAGTCGATCTCCTGCAACCAGGTCGGGTGCTGGTCCAGACCGCGCGGGCTCACAGCTTGCGCTTCCGTACTGCGGGAGTCGCCGTGCGCGCGGCCGCAGATCTGGTCTCGCGCCGTACTGCGAGACCACCCGGCGCGACGTGATGGGTCAGATCCGTCGGTACGCCGCGCTCCGACAAGCCTTGGCGCAGCCGATCCACGTCACCGCAGGACGACTCCTCGAAGGCGACGTCATCGCGGACATCTGTGTCGTCGAAGGCGACCGGAATGGTGTGCAGCCCGGCCCGGCCGGCCGGAAAGACCAGTCTGAGCCCGTGATGCGGCCAGGCCTGGGTCGACGCCAGCGCGACCAGCTCGCCATCCGCACCGACAGGACCGACCTCGACCGCGTACCCCATCTCGCGCAGTACGGCGGTCGCCTGCTCCACCGCGAACCGCCGATCCGCCGCGGCTGCCCGGCTCCGGTCGAGCTCGCCGAAACGGCGTACGGCGGCATCGATGCCGACCTGGTCGGGCCGGCCGGTCAGGTTCTCGAGGATGACGTGTGCCTTCAGGCCTTCCTCGGTCTTGCTGCTGAGCAGGTCGGCGAAGGCATAGCCCAGCTCCTCGACCCGGCGGGTCAGTCGCTCCTGCGCGCGCTGCCGGTTCGTGGCCGCCGTGACCCTGGCTTCCATCTCGGTGAGGAAGCCCAGGGCTTTCGCCGGTGCCGCCGCTGGATCGGCGACCACCTCCGCCAAGCGCCGGAGATCACCCTGCAGCGAGTCGTCCAACTCGGTCGCCAGATCGAGAACGGCCTGCAAGCGACGGACAAGCTGCGGTGCGGCCGCCGGCCTGCTTTCGGCCCGCGGCTCGTTGGTACCCCGGAACCGGAGGGCAGGCAGCTCGATCTGCAAGGAATCCAGCTCGGCTGCGAGGGCAGAACGCGCCCGGGCAGTGCGGTCTCGCTGTCGTGCCGCTGAGATCGCGGCCTCTTCGGCTACCAGCGCGTTCTCCAGGACACCCAGTTGCGCCAGATTCGCCGTGCCGAGTGAGTCGGCACGCGTCGCCGGTATGTCGGCCACCAACTCCTCACCGACCGCGATCCGAAGGGTAGCCACCGCCGCCCGTCGCGCCGCGACCCGGGAACGAGTCGCCTCTGTCTGTCGGCGGAGCAACTCCTCTGCGCTGACAACCTGGTAGGCGATTCCCTTCGGCCCACTCACACTCGTCCCCCTCCGACCGCCCGTCATCCCTACTCAGGCACTGACGGACAGCCGGGCACGGGTCAGCGTCGGCGGTGCGGGACTCGGCCGTCGCCGGACGCCCAGAAGTCTGAGACGACCTCGACGCGGCCGCTGCCGTCGTCGACGCGCAGGACGGCTCGGTGGTCGCCCTCGAAGTCCATGAGGTCCGCGAAGAGCTCAGAGCCTGTACCGACGGGCTGCCCGTCTAGCTCCCACTGCAGCTGGTCGTCGGGCAGTGGGCGGCCGAAGCAATCTGTAGCCAGTGCCCAGAGCCGTACCAAGGAGCCGGCTCGCACAGTCGCTCCGGGGGCGGGCGCAAGGATGGACGCCTCGGGTGCTCGTCTGGGGACGTCGAGTCGGGTCCACTCGCTTACTGCGGTGTCGAAGCCGTCCGAGATGATCACCTGGACCAAAGCCGAGCCAGCGGTCAGTGGGGCAACCGGTACGGTCGCCTCGCCCGCGTCGAGCGCGCCGGCCAGTACCTGCCAGGTCTCCCCCTCGTCGGGCGACCAGCGGAGCAGGCGGAGGACCTTTTCGGCGTACACCTCCTCTTGCCAGGTCAGGCGGACCCAGTCGCCTTCTACGGAGCCCTGCAGGCCCTCTACCCGTGGCGGAGCACCAGCAGGCTCGCGGATCCAGGTCTCCTCCTCGTGACGCACGATTCGCAGCGTGGAGCCCCGCGGCGGCTCCGGTATGACCGCACAGATCACCCCGGAGGTCATCGGATCAGCACAACCTCCACTGCAGCCTCCACAGCCGCCACGACCATCCCCGCATGCAGCGGTCTCGACCACCTGCACCGGAGCCGTGGCAACGATTCGCCCCACGTCGTCGATCAGGTCCAGCCGTGTGCCCGGCAGGCTGGACCCCAGCTGAGCAACAGTCGTCTCCAGCGTCAGCACGTGCTCGACCTCGATCTGACCGTCGACCAGCCGCCCGAACACCATCAGCGTCAGCACCGGACTCTGCAGATCGACCACCCACGGTGGCGGCGGGTCCGGGATGTAGTGCGGTATCGGCCCGTCCAGATCCAGCTCCACGTTCGGCGGCCACATGTCGCCGGGCCCCGGGATCCAGGTCGGGTTCAGCGCCGAGTGCTGAAGCATCCGCTTGTACTGGTAGAGCGACGGCCAGCGCGGGTTGCAGTAGGACATGAAGTCGCGCCCGACGGCCGGGGAGATCATGTTCGGCCCGGCCAGGTCGAAGCCGTACTCGCCGATCGACGCCATCTTGTTGGTGGCCGAGTCGTACGGCTCGTACGCCGGATAGTCCAGGTCGACCTTCGGATCGTTGTTGAGTCCACAGGGCGCATGCCTGAAGCCGAGCACGTGGCCGAGTTCGTGGCCCATCGGCTCCTGCGATCCGACCGGCCCGGCGCCGAGTCCCGCTCCACCGCCGCCGCAACCGCCGGTACCGTCGCGGGGGATCGCGCTCGGCAGCATCCCGTAGTACAGCCAGCCGGGCTTGTTGCCATCGGCCATCTTCACCAGGTAGAGCCACGCCAGCAAGCTGTTCCAGACGTCCGGGCACTTGCCTTGGACGATGCCGCCGATCAGCGGCACGAACCAGTTCATCTGGCCGGCCACCGAGAGCTCGGGGGTCTTGGAGACCGGGTACCAGTCCAGCGTCCGCCGTACCGTCGCCTGCAGGTCGGCCAGCGACGGCGCCGGCAGGTCGACGTGATTGCCGGTGATGTCATCGCCCGAGTAGTGGACGGGAATCATCCGCACCTTGAGCGTCTGCAGCAGGCTCGCGTTGACCACCTGCGTGTACTCCGCCACCTGGCGGCCGCTGCTCGCGGACACCTTCAGCCGGAACGCGCCACGCATCTGAGCAGCCGGGATGACGAAGTTGAGGCTGTTCGAGAGCGAACCCCGTTCGGTCGCGTAGTCCGGATCAGCGAGCGCGGTGATCGACCCCGGCAGCTGCTGGACCAGCGACCCGGCGTCCACCCAGATCCCGTACCGCATCTTCTGCACTGTCACAGTCGCCCGCACGTTGGGCACATCCCTGAACACCCCGTGCACGAACACCCGCACGTACGCCGTTTTGTCGGCGACCAGCTGAATCGAGTTGTCCGGACCATGATCGTCCGAGTCGATCAGATGCTCGGCGGCGTGCCGGTACTGGATCACCTGGGTGACCTCGACGCCGTCGATGAAGAACCCGGCCAGGAACGGCCTGAGCCAATCGGCCTGCACCGCCTGCTGAACGATCCCGGACATGCTGAACCTGGGCATGTTCGCCCACCCCCTGTAGCCCTCCCCCAGGCCCTTCCCCTTGGAGCCTAAGAAAGCACGACCGGGCGGCCAAAGCAACAGCCGCCCCGGTCCGAGATCGCGGACCGGGGCGGCTGCTGTCGATGCTGGTTACAGGTACTGACCCGTGTTGGTGGCCGTGTCGATCGACCGGCCCGGCTCGGTGCCCTGCTTGCCGGAGATGAGCGTCCGGATGTAGACGATCCGCTCGCCCTTCTTGCCGGAGATCCGGGCCCAGTCGTCCGGGTTGGTCGTGTTCGGCAGGTCCTCGTTCTCCTTGAACTCGTCGACGCACGCCTGCAGCAGGTGCTGCACCCGCAGACCCTTCTGCTTGTCGTCCAGGAAGGCCTTGATCGCCATCTTCTTGGCCCGGTCGACGATGTTCTGGATCATCGCGCCCGAGTTGAAGTCCTTGAAGTACAGGACCTCCTTGTCACCGTTGGCGTAGGTGACCTCGAGGAAGCGGTTCTCGTCGGCCTCGGTGTACATCCGCTCGACCGTGCGCTGGATCATCCCGTTCACGCACGAGGCCCGGTCGCCGCCGAACTCACTCAGGTCCTCGGCGTGCAGC
The DNA here is from genome assembly GCF_040681515.1 of Kribbella sp. NPDC051718. Lineage (NCBI taxonomy): Bacteria > Bacillati > Actinomycetota > Actinomycetes > Propionibacteriales > Kribbellaceae > Kribbella > Kribbella sp. NPDC051718. The sequence continues at coordinate 114,502 of NZ_JBFAYZ010000007.1, forward strand.
GGCAGGGTCGTGGTCAGGTACTTCGAGAAGATGTCGCGCGCCGCCTCGGCGTCCGGCCGCTCGATCTTGATCTTCACGTCGAGGCGGCCGGGCCGCAGGATCGCCGGGTCGATCATGTCCTCGCGGTTCGAGGCGCCGATCACGAGGACGTTCTCCAGACCCTCGACACCGTCGATCTCGCTCAGCAGCTGCGGGACGATGGTGTTCTCGACATCGGAGGAGACGCCGGAGCCGCGGGTGCGGAACAGCGAGTCCATCTCGTCGAAGAACACGATCACCGGCATGCCCTCGGAAGCCTTCTCCCGGGCCCGCTGGAAGACCAGGCGGATGTGCCGCTCGGTCTCACCCACGTACTTGTTGAGCAGCTCCGGACCCTTGATGTTGAGGAAGAACGACCTCTGCTCCGCCACCCCGGTCCGCTCGGCGACCTTCTTGGCCAGCGAGTTCGCCACCGCCTTCGCGATCAGCGTCTTGCCGCAGCCGGGCGGGCCGTAGAGCAGCACGCCCTTCGGCGGCTTGAGCTCGTGCTCCAGGAACAGGTCCTTGTGCAGGTACGGCAGCTCGACCGCGTCCCGGATCGCCTCGATCTGGCCGGCCAGACCACCGATCTGGGTGTAGTCGATGTCCGGGACCTCTTCGAGCACCAGCTCCTCGACCTCGGACTTCGGGATCTTCTCGTAGACATAGCCGGAGCGGGGCTCCAGCAGCAGCGAGTCGCCGGTCCGCAGTGCGATGTCGAGCAGCGGCGAGGCGAGCCGGACGACGCGTTCCTCGTCGGCCTGCGCGATCACCAGTGCCCGCTCGCCGTCGGCCAGCAGCTCCTTCAGCATCACCACGTCGCCGACGACCTCGAAGTCGCAGGCCTCGACCACGTTCAGCGCCTCGTTCAGCATCAGTTCCTGGCCGAGCCGGAGCGCGTCCAGGTCGACTGATGGGCTCGCCGCGACGCGGAGCTTGCGGCCCCCGGTGAACACGTCCAGCGTGTCGTCGTCGTTGCGGCCCAGGAAGGTACCGAAACCGGACGGCGGTTGCGCCAGCCGGTCGACCTCCTCCTTCAGGGCGATGATCTTCTCTCGGGCCTCGCGCAGTGTTTCCGCCAACCGCTCGTTCTGGGCGGTCACACTCGACAAGGACGCCTGGGTTTCGGACAGTCTGCTCTCGAGCGACCGGCTGTCCGCCGGGTGCTCCAACAACCTCCGCCGCAACGCTGCGACCTCGGCCTCCAGGTAACGGACCTGGTTACGCAGCTCTGCCGCGGTAGGACTCTCGTCTCCAGCCACGATCATCACCTCACCATGTGGGGCTCGACCCTATGGACCTTACCCAGAAAAGCACGCCGAGCAAGCTGAATCCCATCACGTGTCGGTTGCGGATGAATCGGTTGTGTCCGGCGTGTCGGCGGGTGTATCGGACTTGCGCGGCCCGGAATAGTCGTCGCCGTACGCGCCCGGGGCCGGCCGGCGCTTCTTCCGCGGGGCCTGTACGCCGTGCGCCATCCGTCGAGCCGTGACCAGGAAGGCCGTGTGACCTTGCATTCGATGGCCGGGCCGGACGGCGAGCCCCTCGACGTGCCAGTCCCGCACCAGCGACTCCCAGGCCCGCGGCTCGGTGAACTCGCCATGGGCCCGCAGCGTCTCCACAACCCGGCTCAGCTGGGTCGTGGTGGCCACGTACGCGCAGAACACCCCACCCGGCACCAGGGCACCCGCGGCGGCGTCGATGCACTCCCAGGGGGCCAGCATGTCCAGCACGATCCGGTCGACATCCTCTTCGTCCAGCGACTCCACCAGGTCGCCGACGTGCAGCGTCCAGGCCGGGTGCTCGGCGCCGAAGAAGCCCTTGACGTTCTTGCGGGCCACCTCGGCGAAGTCCTCGCGGCGTTCGAACGAGATCACCTGGCCATGGATGCCGACGGCCCGCAACAGCGCCGTGGTCAGCGCGCCCGACCCGGCACCCGCCTCGACCACCTTCGCGCCCGGGAAGATGTCGGCCATCGTCACGATCTGGGCCGTGTCCTTGGGGTAGATCACCGCGGCACCCCGCGGCATCGACACCGAGTAGTCCGCCATCAACGGCCGCAGGGCGAGGTACTCGACCCCGCCCTTGGACCGGATCGTGACTGCGTCGGGCCCGTCGATCAGCTCGTCGTGCTCGATCCCGCCCTTGGTGGTGTGGAAGATCTTCCCCCGCTCGAGGAACACCGAGTGCCGGCGCCCTTTGGAGTCGGACAGGGTGATCCACTCACCGGCCTGCAGCGGCCCGTGGTGCACCCCGGAGAAGGAAGCATCAGGAAAATCACGAAGATCAGACATAAGGCGCTCACCCTACTTCGCCACCCCGGCAAGCCGAGAAAATGAGGGTCAGCGGTTCCGGAAGGCCTGCTCGACGTCTGCGGTGGCGAGGACGCCGTAGACCTGGCCGTTGGCGTCCAGGACCAGGTACTCCGAAGCGGGGTTCTCGCGGAGGGTCGCGAGGATCTCCTCACCGGTGTCGTTGACGCCGATGATGTGGCCGGCGCCGATCCGGGTGGCCACCTCGCCGACCGTGGTCCACGGGCGCTGGTTCTGGGCGACCGAGTTGACGGCGGATTCCGAGACGAGCGCGTGCGGCTTGTCGTCGCCGTCGATGACCACGACCGCGCCGGCTTGAGCACCTGCTGCGAGTCGTACGGCCTCCGAAATCGGCGTACCGGCGTGTACTGCGATCGCGCGGCGGGCCAGCGTGCGCACCTGCAGGGAGGGCAGCTTGCTGCGGAGCCGGGCCTGCATCAGGGACGCGGTGGAGCCCATCCAGAGGAAGAAGCCGACCGCCAGCGCGATGATGAAGTCGACGAGCGTGGGTTGCCGGTCGAAGACCCGCTCGAGGATCACCGGCGCCGCCAGAACCGCGATCGCGATCAGCCGGCCGGCCCAGGCAGCGGCGATCGTGCCCTTGTGCATGTTGCCGGTCAGCTTCCAGACCAGCGCTCGCAGCACCCAGCCGCCGTCGAGCGGCAGCCCGGGCAGCAGGTTGGTGACGCCGACGATCAGGTTGGCGATGGCGAGCTCGAACAGGGCGACATACCCGACGCCCTCGTCCACGGCCCGCGAGCCGAGGTACGCCAGGCCGCCGACCAGTAACGACGCCAGCGGGCCGACGACGGAGACGGCGAACTCCTCGAAGGGGCTCTTCCGCTCCCCCTCGATGTGCGTGCCGGCCGCGAAGAACCCGAGGTTGATCTCGGTCACCGAGATGCCGAACCGCAGCGCGACCAGCGCGTGCGCCAGCTCGTGGATCAGGATCGAGGCGGTGAACGCGACCACGAAGGCGAACGACGCGACGTACCGCCAGCTGCCCAACTCGGGGAACTGCGCCCCGATCACGCTGGCGAAGCCGAGCGCCAGCAGCATCGCCACCGGCAGCCAGGTGAACCGCATGGTCAGCTTGATCCCGCGGACACGACCGATCACCCAGGTACCGGGGGTAGGGCCGGCAGGCTGGGCGGGACTCTGGGGATCACGCGACTCAGACATCGGTGCAACGCTACTGGTCCCGTGTTAACAAGCCTTACACCCCCACGGCAAGCCGAGCGGTGAATCCCGTCTTCACGTCCCCGCTCATCGTCGCCAGCTGGTGCACGGCTGCGTCGTCCCGGAACACGTTGTCGGTCTGCAGCGACGTGTTCGCGAGGTTCCGGGCACTCCCGTCGTACCCAGAGGTCGCATAGACCGCAGTGCACGCGTCCTCTGGCAGGGCGAGCTGTGAGGTCGCACTGATCTTCCCTGCTGCAGTGGCCTCGGACAGCGACGAGTAGACCTCGAAGTGGATGTGCGGCCACCTCCCCTGGTACGCCGCCGGGAAAATCGTGGTGAAGGTGACCTCGCCGGCCGCATTCGCAGCCTGTACTCCGCGGCAGTAGTTCTCCTCGGTGATCTCCCCGTCGTAGAGCGAGTAGCGCCCCTGGGCGTCGCAATGCCACAGGTAGACCGCAGCCCCGGCCAGCGGCGTGTCCTTCGCCGCATCCAGTACTACGAGCTGCACCGTCAGCGGCACGCCCTCAGCCACCCCGGTCGCACTACCGAAGCTCTTGGTGAGGTCACTACGCACGATGCCCGACTCGGTCAACACATTCGGCCCATTGGACCCATCCCCCGGAAACGGCCCCGCCGTCTCCTCCGGAATCTCGTCGACTCCGGCACCCGACGATGTCGCCGACGGCGTGCTGCTTGCCGTGCCGGAAGCGCTCGGCGACGGGCTGCTCGTGCCGGAGGCACTCGGGGTCGAGCCGCTCGACGGGCTGTCGTCGCTCGCGCAGCCGGCGACGACCGCCAGGCCCGCGCCGGCGAACAGGCCCAGGACCTTGCGTCTGCGGAGCATGCCGAGGTCGTGTTCGAGGCCTCTGTCGTGGTCGTGCATGTCGGTCTCCCTTACTCGTTGGGTCCAGAGTGCCGACCGGGACCGATGGTTTCCCGAAAGCCTGCTGGGAGTTCGCTGTGAGCCTGTTATCCACAACCAGTGCGCCGACGGCTCCGACTGTCGGAGCTCTCGCCTAGCCTTGGCGGCATGAGCGTTGCAGCAGCAGTCGACAGGCACGGCCACCCGAACGGAGCGCTGTCTCCGTCCCGGGCGGCGGACTTCATGAGCTGCCCGCTCAAGTACCGGTTCCGGGTGATCGACCGGCTGCCGGAGAAACCTTCGGCGGCCGCGGTCCGCGGCACGGTCGTGCACGCGGTGCTGGAGCGGCTCTTCGACCTGCCCAGCGGGCAACGCACGCTGGAGCACGCCGCCGAGATGCTCGAGCCGCAATGGCAGAAGCTGCTCGAGGCCGAGCCCGAGGTCGCCGAGCTGTTCGCCGAGGACGCCGACGGCGAAGAGCTCGCCAGGTGGCTGGCCGAGGCGCACGGACTGCTCGGCAAGTACTTCAAACTCGAAGACCCGAACCTGCTGGAGCCGGCCGAGCGCGAGCTGTACGTCGAGACCGAGCTCGAGTCGGGTCTGACCCTGCGGGGCTACGTCGACCGCCTCGACGTCGCGCCGACCGGTGAGATCCGGGTGGTCGACTACAAGACCGGCCGGTCGCCGTCGGAGTTCTTCGAGGCCAAGGCGCTGTTCCAGATGAAGTTCTACGCGCTGGTGCTGTGGCGGCTGCGCGGCGTCGTACCGGCGATGCTGCAGCTGGTCTACCTCGGCAACGGCGAGATCGTCCGGTATGTGCCCGACGAGGCCGACTTGCGCGCTTGTGAACGCAAGGTCGGCGCGCTCTGGACCGCGATCACCCGGGCGCTGGAGTCCGGCGACTGGCGGCCGAGCCCGGGTCCGCTGTGCGACTGGTGCGATCACAAGGCCATCTGCCCCGCCTGGGGCGGCACTCCGCCACCGCTGCCGGACCGCTCGGTCGAGGAGGTCGCCCAGGAGTCCGCGGGCGTCGATCTGGTCGGAGTCGACGGGTGAATAGCTTCCCTATCACCGAGCTGAGTTTCTGCTCACACCCGGTCGATGCCATTGACAACCGCCTGGGCGGGATACGGTCCGCACTATGAGTCATCCGCATCCCGACCTCGGCCAACCGCCCCGCCTGCCCGACACCGCGCTCCGCGTGGTCGCTCTGGGCGGTCTCGGTGAGATCGGCCGCAACATGACGGTGTTCGAGCACCGCGGCCGGTTGCTGATCGTGGACTGCGGCGTGCTGTTCCCCGAGGAGCACCAGCCCGGCGTCGACGTGATCCTGCCCGACTTCGGCTACATCCGGGACCGGCTGGACAAGATCGACGCGATCGTCCTCACGCACGGCCACGAAGACCACATCGGCGGCGTCCCGTACCTGCTGAAGGAGCGCGCCGACATCCCGGTGATCGGCTCCAGGCTGACCCTGGCGTTCATCACGTCCAAGCTCAAGGAACACCGGATCACCCCGAAGACGATCGAGGTCAAGGAGGGCGACCGGCGCAAGGTCGGCACCTTCGAGACCGAGTTCTTCGCCGTCAACCACTCGATCCCGGACGGTCTGGCGGTGGCGATCCGGACCAAGGCCGGCATCGTCCTGCACACCGGTGACTTCAAGATGGACCAGTTCCCGCTGGACCGCCGGCTGACCGACCTTCGCGGCTTCGCCAAGCTCAGCGAAGAGGGCGTCGACCTGTTCATGACGGACTCGACCAACGCCGAGGTGCCCGGCTTCACCACCTCCGAGAAGGACCTCGGCCCGGCGATCGACACGGTCTTCCGGACCGCGCCCGGCCGGATCATCGTGTCCAGCTTCGCCAGCCACGTGCACCGGATCCAGCAGGTGCTCGACGCGGCCAAGCTGGGTGGCCGCAAGGTCGCCTTCGTCGGCCGCTCGATGGTGCGCAACATGGGCATCGCCGGCGACCTGGGCTACCTGAAGGTGCCGAAGGGCCTGATCGTCGACCTGAAGGAGCTGGAGAAGCTCCCCGACCGCAAGGTCACCCTGATCTGCACCGGCTCCCAGGGTGAGCCGATGGCGGCTCTGGCCCGGATGGCGAACCGCGATCACATGATCCGGATCGGTGAGGGCGACACCGTGCTGATGGCCAGCTCACTGATCCCCGGCAACGAGAACGCGATCTACGGCCTGATCAACGGCCTGATCCGCTGGGGCGCGAACGTCGTGCACAAGGGCAACGCCAAGGTGCACGTCTCCGGTCACGCGAGCGCCGGCGAGCTGGTCTACTGCTACAACCTGATCAAGCCCCGCAACGTGATGCCCGTCCACGGCGAGTACAGGCACCTGAAGGCGAACGCGGCGCTCGCGGTCGCCACCGGAGTGCCGGCCGATCGGGTGATCATCGCCGAGGACGGCGTGGTCGTCGACCTGGACAAGGGCCGGGCGAAGATCGTCGGCAAGGTCGAGGCCGGCTATGTGTACGTCGACGCCATGACGGTCGGCGGGGTCACCGAGGCGAACCTCAAGGACCGCCGCACGCTGGCCGAGGAGGGCGTCGTCACCGTCGTCCTGCTGGTCGATGCCAACACGGGTCTGCTGGCCGAGCCGCCGGACTTCCTGGCCCGCGGGTTCGTCCACGACGACACCACCTTCAAGGACGTCATCCCGGTCATCGAGGACACCTTGGCCAAGGCGGCCGCGGAGAGCATCGGCGACGCCAACGCCCTGGAGGAGCTCGTCGGCCGAGCCGTCGGCAACTGGACCTGGCGCCACTGGCGCCGCCGCCCAGTCGTCATCCCCGTAGTCATCGACGCCTGACAGCTGACCATCCCACCGGGGCGGACCCGGTGGGGGTTAGCGTTCTCGCTGTGACGGTGAGAGTTGTCGGGCAGGGCGTGGCCATCCGGACCAGCGGTCTCGGGAAGAGTTACGGATCCGGGGACACCCGGGTGGAGGCGCTGGCCGACGTCGACCTGGAGTTCGGCAAGGGCAGGTTCACGGCGATCATGGGCCCGTCCGGCTCGGGCAAGTCGACGTTGCTGCACTGCCTGGCCGGGCTCGATCGCCCGACCACCGGCCAGGTCATGCTCGGCGACGTCGAGCTCACCCGGCTCGACGAGAAGCGCCTGACCCATCTGCGGCGCGACCGGATCGGGTTCGTCTTCCAGGCGTTCAACCTGGTCCCGACCCTGTCCGCGATGGAGAACATCACGCTCCCCCTCGACCTCGCCAACCGCAAGCCGGACCAGGAATGGGTCGACAAGGTCATCACCGCGATCGGCTTGCAGGACCGCCTTCACCACAAGCCGTCCGAGCTGTCCGGCGGCCAGCAGCAGCGCGTCGCCTGCGCCCGCGCTCTCGCCTCCCGTCCAGAGGTCGTGTTCGCCGACGAACCGACCGGCAACCTCGACTCCCGCTCGTCCGCCGACGTGCTGGGCTTCCTGCATCGCTCGGTCCGCGAGTTCGGCCAGACCGTCGTGATGGTCACCCATGACCCGACCGCGGCCTCGTACGCCGATCGCGTGGTCTTCCTCGCCGACGGCAGACTGCAGGACGAGTTGCTCGACCCGACCGCGGACACCGTGCTCGACAAGATGAAGCAGCTCGACACCCACGAGGCGGGCTGATGCTCAAGCTCGGCCTCCGGTCGGTGCTCGCGCACCGGCTCCGGTTCGTGCTCTGCACGGTCGCCGTCCTGCTCGGCACCGCCTTCGTCGGCGGTGCGCTGATCTTCACCGACACCTTGTCGGCAGCGCTGAAGAAGAACTTCGCCGGCAGCCCTTCCGACATCACCGTAACCCCGGTCGAGAACCTCAAGAACAACCCCGGCCTGTCCAACGCCCGCCCGGCCACGCTCACCTCCGACCTCGCGAACCAGATCGCCAACCTCCCCGGCATCGCCGGCACCGACCCGCAGGTACTGGTCCCCGGCGCCCAGATCCTCGGCACCGACGGCAAGCCGACCGAAGCGTTCGGCCTGCCGACGTACGCCACCGGCTGGCCGCACGACCTCCGGACGGCGAACGTCAAGCTCCTCGACGGCCAGCCACCGTCCGGTCAAGAGCAACTCGCCCTCGACCAGTCGACCGCGAAGCGCGAGGGCTACGAGATCGGCGACCAGGTCAAGGTCGTCACCCCGGGCAAGGCCGTCACGGCGACGATGACCGCCATCACCACCCCGAATCTCACCGGCGCGTCCGCCGGCGCCCCGCTGATCACCTTCGACTCGGTCACCGCCCAGCGGCTGCTGCTCGGCAGCCCCGGCTGGACCTCGATCACCGTCGCCGTCCAGCCCGGCCAAGATGTCCAGACCGTCATCCAGGCGATCAGCAAGATCGCGGGCAAGGACGTCAGCGTCCGCACCGCGGCGCAGGTCTCGGCGGACGGCGAGAGCGCGGTCGACCACACCTTCGGCGGCTTCAGCGCAGTACTGCTGCTGTTCGCCGGGATCGCCCTGTTCGTCGGCACGTTCCTGATCGTCAACACCTTCTCGATGCTCATCGCGCAGCGCTCCCGCGAGCTCGCCATGCTCCGCGCGATCGGCGCCTCCCGGGGCCAGGTCACGAGCACGGTACTGATCGAGGCACTCATCATCGGCGCGATCGGCTCCACCCTCGGCCTGCTGGTCGGTGCCGGCGTCGCCGCCGCCCTGCAAGCCTTCTACCAGTCGCTCGACCTCGCGATCCCAGGTTCGAGCCTGCAGATCAGCGTTCCGACCATGATCGCCTGCTACCTCGTCGGCATCGGCGTCACCCTCTTCGCGGCGCTCCCGGCCGCACGCCGCGCCGGCAAGCTGCCACCCGTCGCAGCGATGCGCGACGACGTCAGCGTCCCGGAACGCTCGCTGCTCCTCCGCCTGATCATCGGCGGCTTCCTGCTCCTGATGACCGCCTTCCTGGTCGCGATCTCCTTCACCCTCCAAGGCCTGCCCGCGGCCATCCTGCTCGGCCTCGGCGCCGGTCTCGCGATGCTCGGCCTGGTGATGACCAGTCCGCTGATCAGCCGGTACGCCGTCCGCGGACTGATGGCCCCGTTCGGCCGCAAAGCCCCGATCACGCTCGGCCGACGCAACGCGGCGCGCAACCCCCGGCGTACCGCGGCGACCGCGTCCGCGCTGATGATCTCGGTCGCCCTGGTCAGCGGCCTGGTCGTCATCGCCGCCTCCGCCAAGGCTTCGGTCAACCGCAACCTGCAGGACGCGATCGGCACCGCCGAACTCCTGGTCAGCGGCGACGAGCCGTTCAGCAGCGAGGTCGGCGACAAGATCGCCAAGGTCCCCGGAGTCGCCGCGGTGCACCGGGTCCGGCAGATGCCCGGCGACATCGGCGGCCACCGGGTCACCGTGGCCGGGGTCGACGACGGCACCATCGACGGCCCGATCACCACCCGGTTCGTCTCCGGCTCGGCCGACGGTCTGAAGGACGGCGAGGCGGTGATCCCGCGCAACCTGGCCAAGCAGCTCGACCTGGTCGTCGCGAAGAAGTTCGAGCTGACCACGACCAGCGGCAGACAGACCCTGCGGGTGGCCGGCATCATCGCGCCGAACCGCCAGCTCAACGCGATCATCCTGGCCCAGCCCGGCTTCGCCAAGGCCGGCGGCGCGACCACCGACAACACCCTGTACGTCGATGTTGCCGACGGCACCGATTTCGGCAAGGTCCGGCTGGCGGTGGCCGCCGAACTGACCGACTACCCCGCCGTCGAGGCCCGCGACCAGCAGGCGTTCGCGAAGAGCCAGCAGCAGCCGATCGACATGGTGCTCGCCGTGATCGCGATGCTGCTCACGCTGGCGATCATCATCGCCGTACTCGGCATCGTGAACACGCTCGCGCTCGGCGTGATCGAGCGCACCCGGGAGATCGGTCTGCTGCGGGCGATCGGGATGGACCGGCCGCAACTGCGCCGGATGCTCCAGGTGGAGGCGATCGCGATCGCCTTGCTCGGCGCGCTCCTGGGGTTGCTGGTCGGGGTCCTGTTCGGGGCGGCCATCCAGCATGTGATGCGGGAGGACGGCCTCAGCGTGCTCGACATCCCCGTGGTCCAGTTGGTGATCGCGGTCGTGGTGGCGGGCGTGGTCGGCGTACTGGCTGCAGTGTGGCCGTCACGGCGTGCAGCGAAGCTCGACGTACTGCGGGCGATCGCGGCCGAGTGACGCGTGCGCAGTACCGCTACGAGGGGCAGCCACGGCACGCAATCGCAGGTAGCCTGCGGGTGTGCCGGGCAGCGTGCAGTCGATCGAGCGGGCCGCGGCAGTGCTGCGACTCCTCGCCGCAGCGCCCAACGGACTGGGGGTGGCCGATTTGGGCAACGCACTCGGGCTGGCCAAGACTACTGTGCATGGCATCCTCAAGACGCTGCATCAGGTCGGTTTCGTGGAGCAGGACCGCAGCGGGGCGCACTACCGGCTCAGTGACGCGTTCGGCCGGCTCGGCGAGACGTACCTCGATCCGAACGAGCTGCGCAGCCGCGCGATCAACTGGGCCGACTCGCTGGCCTCCCGCAGCGGCGAGGTGGTCCGCGTCGGTCGGCTCGTCGAGGGCAAGGTCGTCGTCGTGCACCACGTCTTCCGGCCCGACGACAGCGACCAGGACCTCGATGTCGGTACTACGCTCCCGCCGCACGCGTGCGCTCTCGGCAAGGCGGTGCTCGCCTTCGACGCGTCCGGCGCCACCCGGCCGCGCAAGCTCGACGCCTACACGACGCGCACCATCACCGATCCCGCCCGGCTGGCCGAAGAGCTCACAGCCGTCCGCGCGAAGGGGTGGGCCGGGGAGTTCGAGGAGCACACCGTCGAGCTGGCCGGCATCGCCGCACCGATCCGCGGCCTCGGCGGCCTGGTCGTAGGCGCAGTCGGCCTCACCGGCCGGATCGAACGCATCTGCGACAGCCGCCTCCGCCACCGTACCGACCTGGTCACCATGGTCCGAGCCACCGCCGAAGCCATCGGCCGCGACCTCCGCGAGGACCGCTGATGGCTGAGCAATATGTTGCTGCGGTCGATCAAGGCACCAACTCGACTCGGTGCATTCTGTTCGATCGGCGTGGGCGGTTGGTGTCGGTGGCGCAGCGGGAGCACAAGCAGCACTTCCCCAAGCCGGGGTGGGTCGAGCACGACGCGGCGGAGATCTGGCGCAACGTCACTCGCGTCGTACCGGCCGCGATCCGGCAGGTCGGCGCCGAGCCGTCCCAGATCGTTGCCATCGGCATCACCAACCAGCGGGAGACCAGCCTGCTGTGGGACCGCCGGACCGGCGAGCCGATCGGGCACGCCGTCGTCTGGCAGGACACCCGGACCGACCGGCTCGTCAAGGAGTTGGCCGGCGACGAAGGGACCGACCGGTTCGCCGACCTCTGCGGGCTGCCGCTGACGACGTACTTCTCCGCGCCCCGACTCCGCTGGATGCTCGACCACACCCCCGGGCTGCGAGCGCGAGCCGACCGCGGCGAGGTGCTGTTCGGCACGATGGAGAGCTGGCTGATCTGGAACTTCACCGGCGGCCCGGACGGCGGCCTGCACGCCACCGACGTGACGAACGCGAGCCGGACGATGCTGATGAACATCGAGACGCTCGAGTGGGACGACGAGTTGCTCGCGGCCTTCGACGTACCACGCTGTGTCCTGCCCGAGATCCGGCCGTCGTCCGGGGTGTTCGCCACGGCGACCGCGGTGCTTCCGGGCGTACGGATCGGCGCGGCGCTCGGGGATCAGCAGGCAGCGCTGTTCGGGCAGACGTGTTTCAGCCCGGGTGAGGCCAAGTGCACCTATGGGACCGGGTCGTTCCTGCTGCTGCACACCGGCAAGGAGATCGTCCGGTCGACGCACGGCATGCTCACGACGGTCGCGTACCAGATCGGGTCGGAGCCGGCGGCGTACGCGCTGGAAGGGTCGATGGCGGTCACCGGCTCGCTCGTGCAGTGGTTCCGGGACGGTCTCGGGCTGATCCACACCGCGGCCGAGATCGAGACGCTCGCGCGGACGGTCGAGGACAACGGTGGCGCCTACATCGTGCCCGCGTTCTCGGGGCTGTTCGCGCCGCATTGGCGCAGTGAGGCCCGTGGGGTGATCGCCGGGCTCACGTCGTACATCACCAAGGGCCATCTCGCCCGGGCGGTGCTCGAGGCGACCGGGTTCCAGACGCTCGAGGTCGTCGACGCGATGAACGCCGACTCCGGGATCGCGCTCAAGGCTCTGAAGGTCGACGGCGGGATGACGGCGAACAACCTGCTGATGCAGTTCCTCGCCGACCTGCTCGACGTACCAGTTGTGCGACCGATGGTCACCGAGACAGTGTCGCTCGGTGCCGCGTACGCCGCCGGTCTCGCGGTCGGCTATTGGCCCGACCTCGAAGGTCTGCGGAGCAACTGGCACCGGGCCGGCCAGTGGCTCCCCCACATGGACCCTGACCGGCGCGCTACGGAGTACGCGAACTGGCAGGCGGCGGTCCAGCGCACCTTCGGCTGGATCCGCCCCGACCAGTAGGGCTCAGGGCCGCCAGATCCAGTTCCGGCGGTCGTACCGGATCTCGAATCCTGCCCGGACCATGTTGTTGAGCGAGCTGTTCTTCTCGCCCTCGTCCGGCTTGCCGGTCTCCGCGCTGAACCACTTCACACCCGCAGCCACTGCCTTCTGCGCCCGCGCCGCCAGCAGCGCCGACTGCGCGCCCTTCCCGCGATGCTCCGGCAGCGTCGCCGCGCCACAGAACTCCGCCACCTCACCGGTGATCAGCACAGTCGCAGCGGCGACCAGTTCGTCACCTTCATAAGCCCCGTACGCCGTCCAGCCCGGCTGACCCACGACGCCCTTCGACATCGGCACCAGCAACTCCTCCGGCATCCCGAAGCCACGAGTCAGCACGGTCGCCCACAACTCGGCATCAACCGGCTCGATCTCGGCCACCCGCAACTCTGTCTCCGGCGCCGCAACCAGCCCCGCGGGCCGAGCAAGCTTCACCCAGGTACCGCCGCCCGTGATGCCTTCCTTCGCGCAGATGGCATCCCAATCAACTGGCAACACCGACGGCGCGATGTTCAACACCGCGATCGGGTTCCCGTTACCGCGGTAGAAATCGGTGACCGAGGCAACTACTTCAGCCGAGAGCGGCTCGCTGAAGCCAAAGCCGAGCGCCCGACTCCAGTAGTTCGTCGCATCATCCCGCACCGCCAGCGCCACCCCACCACCGATCCGCGCCGACGCCATCCCAAACCGCTCCATCACCTCCGGCGTCGCATACGTCTCATACCCCCAAACCGACTCAGCCTCGGCGGTCTCCAGCAGTTCGGTGATCCGGTCGTGCGACATCTCAGGCCCTCCAGGTCCAGGACTGCCGGTCGTACAGGTCCTTGAAACCGGCCCGGCGCATGTTGTCCAGGGACGGGTTCTGCTCGCCATCAGCCGGCTTGCCTGTTTCGGTGGAGATCCACTTGCAGCCGGCCTTGACCGCATCCTCCACTCGCAGGGCGATCAGCGCGGATTGTGCGCCGCGGCCGCGGTACTCCGGCAAGGTCGCCGCGCTCACGCATTCGCCGACTTCACCTCGGACGTACAGCCCGGCCGTCGCCACCAACTTGTCGCCGTCCCAGGCGGCGTACGGCTGAAAGTCCGGTACGTCGCACAGGGCGGCCAGCATCCCCCTCAACAGCCCGTCCCGGTCCGGCAGCCCGAAGCCGATCATCTGCGTCTCGACCCACGCCCGAACACTCTCGGAGTCCGCTCGATCGAGCGGCCCGATCCGCAACGACGACTCGGCCGCGGCGACCGGCGAGGCGTCGTGCAGCAGCTTCACGATCGTCCCGCCCGCTTCGAGGCCGTACGCCGCCCGGATAGCGTCCCAGTCCTCCGGCAACACGTCCGGCGCCAGATGGAAATGGGCGATCGGCGTCCCCGCGTCCCGGTAGAACGAGACCACCTCGCCGATCAGCTCAGCCGTCACCGGCCGGTCGAACCCGAACCCCTGCGCCCTGGACCAGTACTCCGACGGATCCTCCCGCACCGAGATCGCGACCCCACGCCCGAACCGCCGCCCGCTGATCCCGAGGCCGTCACGCACCGGCCCGTCGATCCCAGCGATTCCGAACATCAGCTCGGCCTCGACCACCTCGGCCAACTCCACGAGATTCATACTGCATACTTTAGCCAGCCGCCCCAGCCGGCCCCAGCCACCCGCGCCGCCTCAGCTGCTTGCCGACGACAACGGTCAGGCGACCGCCGGCACCTCGTCGGTGATCTGCGCGGCGTGCGCCTCCTCATACCCGGCCGCCGCCAGCCGGTCCAGCGTCCGCTCGAGCACCGCCGTGTCCTCCAGCGTCCGCACCTCGGTGATCTTCCCCCACCGCATCCGGACGAACTGATGAACCACGTTCTCGTACCGCGACCCGTCGACCACCCCGACCCGAACCGTCACCGCGGTTGCCACCCGGGTGTCCCACGGCCAGCCGGCCACCAGCACGTCCCGCACCTGGAAGGTTGTCTCCGGCAACAACCTGAAGCACCGCTCCCACCAGCGCCGGAGCGCCTCGTGGGTATGCCGCTCGCCACCCAGTGCATGATCGCCATAGAACCGATAGGTGAACTCCGGCGCCATCCCGGCCACCATCGCCTCCCAGTTGCCCGCGCTGATCTCCGCGAACGCCGCCCGCACCTTGCCCGCCACGATCCGGTGGTACATGCCGCTCTCCCCTCGTCGATGTGGTTCCGAGCCTAGGCTTAGTCAGTTCAATACAGCAACTGACTAAACTGATGACATGCGGAACACGAGCTTCGCCGAGATGCACTGCTCCCTCGCCCAGTCACTCGAGGTGATGGGCGACTGGTGGAGCCCACTGATCCTGCGCGACCTGTACCTGGGCCTCGACCGGTTCGACCAGTTCGTCACCGACCTGGGGATCTCCCGCAACCTGCTCACCGACCGGCTGGCCACACTCATCGACGCCGGGCTGGTCGCGCGTACGCCGTACCAGGAGAACCCGGTCCGGTACGCCTACTCCCTCACGCAACCCGGCCAGGAGCTGATCCCCGTCCTGATCGCCCTCACCGCCTGGGGCGACCGCTGGGCCACCCCACCCGCCGGCCAGCCGATCCGCTTCACCCACACCACCTGCGGCAAGCCGACCACTCCCACCATCTGCTGCTCCGAGTGCGGCGACCAACTCACCACCGCCAACACCACCCCCTCGCCCGGCCCCGGCGGCCGCACGGCTCCGGGCACGGCCCTCATCGCCACCGTCATGCAGACATGAAGAAAGCCCCGAAGATTTCTTCGGGGCTTACTCCAAGAACGGTCAGGCCGGGGAGACGATGTCCGGAGCTCCCAACCGCACCTTGTCGGCGGATTCGTCGTCGGGCTGGTCCTGCGAGTCGCGCTCGGACTGGACCCGCTGCTGGTAGAAGGAGACCTCGCGCTCGATCGTCTCCTCGTTCCAGCCGAGCACCGGAGCCATCAAGCGGGCTGCCGCCTCGGCTGCCTCCACCCCGCGGTCCCAGGCCTCGATCGAGATCCGGGTGCGGCGGGCGAGGATGTCGTCGAGGTGACGAGCGCCTTCGTTCGTGGCCCCGTAGACGACCTCGGCCTTGAGATAGTCCTGCGTGCCAGGCAGCTGCTCCCCCAGCGACGGGTCCTTCTCGACCAGCGCGAGCACCTCGTCGATGAGCGCGCCGTACCGGTTGAGCAGGTGCTCGATCCGGGCCACATGCAGCCCCGAGCGCTGCGCGATCAGGTGCCGCTGGTTCCACATCGCGTGGTACCCGTCGGCGCCGACCAGCGGCGTGTTCTTGGTGACCGACTTCGGCACCCGCCCGTCGAGGGCGTTGGCGGCCGCGTCGACCGCGTCCTTCGCCATCACCCGGTACGTCGTGTACTTGCCACCGGCAACCACCACGAGACCGGGGGCGGCGTGCGCGACGACATGCTCACGCGACAGCTTCGAGGTGCTCTCCGACTCCCCCGCCAGCAAGGGTCGGAGGCCGGCGTACACGCCCTCGACGTCTTCGCGGGTCAACGGCGTCACCAGCACTGCGTTCACGTGGTCGAGCAGGTAGTCGATGTCCTTGCTGGTCGCGGCCGGGTGGGCCTTGTCCAGGTTCCAGTCGGTGTCGGTGGTACCGATCAGCCAGTGCCGGCCCCACGGGATGATGAACAGCACGGACTTCTCGGTCCGCAGGATCATCCCGGTGCTGGACTGGATCCGGTCCTTCGGCACCACCAGGTGGATGCCCTTCGAGGCGCGCACGTGGTACTGCCCGCGCTCGCCGACCATCGCCTGGGTGTCGTCGGTCCACACGCCGGTCGCGTTGACGACCTGTTTGGCCCGTACCTCGAACTCGCGCCCGCTCTCCAGGTCCTTCGCCTGGACGCCGGTGACGCGCTCCCCCTGGCGCAGGAAGCCGGTCACCTTGACCCGGTTGGCGACATGCGCGCCGTACGACGCCGCAGTACGGGCCAGCTCCATCGTGTGACGGGCGTCGTCGACCTGCGCGTCGTAGTACTGCAGGGCGCCGATCAGTGCGGACTTCTTCAGCGACGGTGCCAGCCGCATCGCGCCGCGACGGGTCAGGTGCTTGTGGATCGGCAGGCCCGCGCCGAGACCCGAGCTGAGCGCCATCGCGTCGTACAGCGCCACACCCGAACCGGCGTAGAACCGCTCCCACCACCGGTGCTGCAGCGGGTAGAGGAACGGAACCGGCTTCACCAGGTGCGGTGCCAGGCGTTGCAGGAGCAGTCCACGCTCCTGCAACGCCTCGTGCACCAGACGGAAATCGAGCATCTCCAGGTAGCGCAAGCCACCGTGCACCAGCTTGCTGGACCGGCTGGAGGTACCGCTCGCGAAGTCACGAGCCTCCAGCAGCCCGGTGGTCAGGCCCCTGGTAGCGGCGTCGAGGGCCGACCCGGTGCCGACCACCCCGCCACCGATCACCAGGATGTCGAGCTCGCGGCCGTCGGCCATCGCGTCGATGGCCTCGGTCCTTGCCTGCGGTGACAGTGCCACTGCGCCCACTGTGCTGTTCCTTCCGTCGTCTCGCCTCTTACTACCTACAACGCCTACCGCGCTTGCCTTAGTCCACGTCCACCCAGTCGAGGGTGCGCTGGACGGCCTTCTCCCAGCCCTTGTACCCCTCGGCCCGCTGCTCGTCGTTCCACTCCGGGCTCCAGCGCTTGTCCTCGTTCCAGTTCTGCACCAGCTCGTCGGTGTTGTTCCAGAACCCCACCGCCAGGCCGGCCGCGTACGCCGCTCCGAGGGCCGTCGTCTCGGCCACCACCGGCTTGCTCACCGGTACGCCGAGGATGTCGGCCTGCATCTGCATGCAGAGCTCGTTCGCCGTCACTCCGCCGTCGACCTTGAGGACCTCCAGCTTGACGCCCGAGTCCTTCTCCATCGCGTCGGCGACGTCCTTGCTCTGGTAGCAGATCGCTTCCAGTGTTGCTCGCGCCAGGTGAGCGTTGGTGTTGAACCGGGACAGTCCGACGATCGCACCACGTGCATCGGACCGCCAGTAGGGCGCGAACAGGCCGGAGAACGCCGGTACGAAGTACACGCCGCCGTTGTCCGGTACCTGGCGGGCCAGTGTCTCGGTCTCGCTCGCACCGGAGATGATGCCGAGCTGGTCGCGCAACCACTGCACGGCCGACCCGGTGACCGCGATCGATCCCTCGAGCGCGTAGACCGGGGCCTCGTCACCGAACTTGTAGGCCATCGTGCTGAGCAGACCGGCCTTCGACCGGACCAGCTCGGTACCGGTGTTCAGCAGCATGAAGTTGCCGGTGCCGTAGGTGTTCTTGGCCTCGCCCGGGTTGAAGCAGACCTGGCCGACGGTGGCCGCCTGCTGGTCACCGAGGTCACCGGTCAGCGGTACTACGCCGCCCAGCGGCCCGTTGGCCAGCGTCTCGCCGTACTTGTTCGGGTCCGACGACGGCCGGATCTCCGGCAGCATCTGGCGGGGGATGTTGAAGAACGAGATCAGCTCGTCGTCCCACTCGAGCGTCTCCAGGTTCATCAGCATCGTGCGGCTGGCGTTGGTCACGTCGGTGACGTGGACGCCGCCCTCGGTACCGCCGGTGAGGTTCCACAGCAGCCAGCTGTCGGTGTTGCCGAAGACGGCGTCACCGGCCTCGGCGGCCTCGCGGACCCCGTCGACGTTCTCCAGGATCCACTGCACCTTGCCGGCCGAGAAGTACGTCGCCGGCGGCAGGCCGGCCTTCTGCCGGATCACGTCGCCCTTGCCCTCGCGCTCGAGTGCGGAGGCGATCCGGTCGGTCCGGGTGTCCTGCCAGACGATCGCGTTGTAGTACGGCCGGCCGGTCTTCTTGTTCCAGACCACCGCCGTCTCGCGCTGGTTGGTGATGCCGAGCGCCGCCAGGTCGCTCGCATGCAGCCCCTGGGCGTTCAGCGCGGTCCGGATGACCGAGCTGGTCCGCTCCCAGATCTCCACCGGGTTGTGCTCGACCCAGCCGGCCTGCGGCAGGATCTGCTCGTGCTCCAGCTGGTGCTTGCCCACCTCGTTGCCGGAGTGGTCGAAGATCATGAAGCGGGTGCTCGTGGTGCCCTGGTCGACGGCACCTACGAAGTCAGCCATGGAATTTCCTCTCCTCACGCTCGCGGGTCATGCGGTGGTGTTCTCTTCGGGGATCCGGCCCGGTTCCTCGTCCTCGTCGGAGATCGGCAGGTTGCGGCCGACCAGCAGGTCGTACAGGAACGCGCCGACCAGGGCGCCGATGATCGGTGCCACGATCGGCACCCAGAAATAGACGTCCCCGAACTGATCTTTCATCGCTCCCCCGTACCCGGTGAAGAACGACGCCAGCCGCGGGCCGAAGTCACGGGCCGGGTTGATCGCGTACCCGGCGTTGGTGCCCCACGCCATCCCGATGCCGACCACCAGCAGGCCGACGATCAGCGGCGCGAGGTTGGCCGCCGGGGAGGTGTTGCGCAGGTCGGTGATGGCCAGGATGACCATCATCAGGATCGCCGTACCGATGATCTGGTCCCGGAAGCCGCCCCACATGTGGACGCCGAGATCCATGCTGCCGTTGCCGGGCAGCGTCGAGAAGACGCCCTGGGTCTTGATCGTCAGGCCCGGGTCGACCTTGTGGAGTGCCTCGGTGTAGTTCCAGCGAACCACGAGCGCCGCCAGGAACGCTCCGAGGAACTGTGCCACCGAGTACGGCAGCACCTTCTTCCAGCTGAACCCGCGGAACGCCGCCAGCGCGATCGTCACCGCCGGATTCAGGTGCGCGCCGGTCATCCGGCCCGCCACGTAGATACCCAGTGTCACACCGAGTCCCCAGGCCCACGCGATGGAGTCGTGGTCCCCGATCCCGCCCGCGACCACCTGCGCGACGACGCCGCAGCCGAACAGGATCAGGATGAACGTACCGGCGAGCTCGGCGGAACACTCCCCCAGAAGGGTCTTCGCCTTGACCGCCTCGGTCGTAGCCATGCTTGATCTCCCTTCCACCCCGTGACGACCACGGAGAACTGGAATGTAGGAGCGTTAGCGAGGCGGCACAACGCCACTCGTTCGACATTGTCGAACGAGACCACTTTGCCACAGGTCTGCGGCAGCCGGGGCTGCGTACGACCTTCGGCGTACGGCGTGGCGGCGGTTCGCAGACCTTGGGGAGACGCCGGGAGCGGTGGCTGATTCCTAGCGTCGGAGCATGATCGAAATCCAGGGATTGACCAAGCGGTACGGCGGCGCGGCCGTCGTCGACGACCTGTCCTTCGCCGTCGGGCCGGGGCGGGTGACCGGGTTCCTCGGCCCGAACGGGGCCGGCAAGTCCACCACGCTGCGGATCCTCGTCGGGCTGGTCCGGGCGACCAGTGGGACGGCGACGATCGACGGTGTCCCGTACGCCGAGTTGCCCGATCCCCTGCGCCGGGTGGGCGCCCTACTTGAGGCGACGCCGGTGCAGCGTGGGCGTACGGCGTACCGGCAGTTGCTGGCGCTCGCGCAGACGCACGGGATCGGGACCAGCCGGGTGGAGGAGGTGCTCGAGCTGGTCGGGCTGAGCTCGGCCGCGGGACGGCAGGCGTCGGAGTACTCGCTGGGGATGCGGCAGCGGCTCGGGATCGCGGCGGCGTTGCTGGGTGAGCCGTCGACGCTGATCCTTGACGAGCCGACGAACGGACTGGACCCGGCCGGGGTCCACTGGCTGCGCAACCTGCTGCGCGCCCAGGCCGCGGAGGGGCGGACGGTACTGGTGTCGTCGCACCTGATCAGCGAGATGGCCCTGACCGCCGACCAGCTCGTGGTGGTCGGACGCGGGCGGTTGCTGGCCGACCTGCCGATGGCCGAGCTCACCTCCGGTCACGCCTCACTCGAAGCGGCCTACCTCCGGCTGACCGGCGACGCGGTCGAGTTCTCGGGAGGATCGCGATGACCTTCCAGCACGTACTCCGGTCCGAATGGACCAAACTGTCGTCGTCGAACTGGGCCGCGCTGATCGCGCTGCCCGTCGTGTTCAGCGCGCTTTCAGGCTGGATCGGGCATGCCAACCACGCGCAGGCGACCCCGGCGACCCTGAGCGTGGGTGGCGGCTTCCTGCTGTTCGCGGTGGCGATCGGGGTGTTCGGGCTGACCATGATGACCGGCGAGTTCCAGTCCGGGGTGATCCGGGCGACCTTTGCCGCGGTACCGCGGCGGCTGCCGGTGTTGTGGGCCAAGGCGATCGTCTTGGTCGTGGTGGCGACACCGGCCTTGCTCGTCGCGTACTTCGGCGCGTTCCTCACCTTCCAGGCGTTCACCGACAGCGCTTTCCGTCTCTCCCTGGGGGGTCCGGGGATCTTGCGGTCGTTGTTCGGAGCGGTCGGTGCGACCGTTGCTGCCGGGCTGATGGCGCTCGCGTTCGGGACGCTGCTGCGCAGTACTGCGGGCGCGCTGTCGGCGTACATCCTCCTGCTGGTCGTCCTGCCGTCGGTACTGATGTCCGCGCTGCCCGTGTCGTTCCAGGGCGCACTGCCGTACTTTCCCACCCTCGCGCTGCAGGGGATGTTCCGGAACACTTCGGAGGCGATGGTCCAGGTCGGCAGCGCACCGGACGTGATGCTCTCCCCCGGCGTCTCGAGCATGGTGGTTCTCGGCTGGGTCATCCTGTTGCTGGCGTGGGCCGCGGCGCTGCTCCGGCGCCGCGACGTCTGACACCGGAGGATCCGTTGAGAGACCGTTGGAGCATCCGTCCGCCACGGCTGGTGGACGCCTGCCTCACGGCACTGGTGGCGCTGATCGTGCTCCCGGCGACGGTAGGCGGCTCTACCGCGCCAGGAGCGATCGGATCGGGTCCGGGGATCGCCGGTGCCACGTGGGTCTTGTTCGCCGCAGTACATCTGCCGCTGATCTGGCGACGGCGCGCCCCGGTCCTCGTCTTCTGGTCGATCTTCGTCCTGGTCGGTCTCTGCGTCCTGCTGGATGTCGCTGGCGTCTACCTAGTCTTCGCCCCGCTGTTCGCCCTCTACGGCGTTGCCCGGTACGCCCGCCTGCTCCAGCTTTGGCCCGCGCTCGCAGCGGTGCTGACCTCGGTGGTCGTCGCGACCCTGACCAGCGACGGCCACCTGTCGACTCTGATCGGGATCTGCGCCATCGTCGCCGTCATCTGCCTGCTGGCGATCTCGCTCCGCCTGCGGGAGACGGCCGAGCAGGAACGGATCCGGCACCGGCAGCAGGAACTGGAGGCGCAGACGAGGATCGCGGTCGCGGCCGAGCGGACCCAGCTGGCCCGGGAGGTACATGACGTGGTGGCGCACAACCTGGCCGTCATGGTCGCGCTCGCCGACGGCGCGGCCGCGACGGCCGCGACCGATCCCGGCCAGGCGACCGAACTGATGCGGCAGTCGTCCACCACCGGGCGGGCAGCCCTGACCGACATGCGCCGGCTGGTCGGCGTACTGCGGGACGGTCAGTCGCTCTCCCCGCAGCCAGGCATCACCGACCTCATTGACCTCGTCGCCCAGGTCCGGGAGGCCGGGCTGTCCGTCGAACTCAGCGTCGGCGAACTCCGTGAAGCACTGTCGGCCGGCGTCGGCCTGGTCGTCTACCGGATCGTCCAGGAAGGCCTCACCAACACCCTGAAACACGCCGGCCCCACCGCCCGCGCAACGGTCCGCCTGCACCGCACCCCCGACGGGCTGGAACTCGACATCACCGACGACGGCGCCCACACACCGGCCTCCGCTCCGATCCCCGGCGGCCACGGCCTCCTCGGTATCACCGAACGCGCCACGGCCTACGGCGGTACGATCCGCGCCCTCCCGCTCCACCCGACCGGCTGGCACCTGCACGCCCACCTACCGCTCGATCCCAAGGTGCCGGCATGATCAGGATTCTTCTCGCCGACGACCAAGCCTTGCTCCGGCTCGGATTCCGCGCATTTCTCGGCCAGGAACCGGATCTCGAGGTGGTGGGCGAAGCCGGGAACGGTCAGGAAGCGGTCGCGCTGACCAGAACGCTCGCCCCCGACGTGGTCCTGATGGACATCCGAATGCCCGTCCTCGACGGCATCGAGGCAACCCGCCGAATCGTCGCCTCCGGCTCCCCTGCCAAGATCCTGGTCCTGACGACGTTCGACCTCGACGACTACGTGTACGCCGCCCTCCGAGCCGGCGCCTCCGGCTTCCTCATCAAAGACGCCCTCCCCGCCGACCTCATCAACGGCATCCGAATCGTCGCGGCCGGCGACGCGGCCGTCGCGCCGAACGTCACCCGCCGGCTGATCGAGAAGTTCGCCGACCACCTGCCGGCTCCCGGCGTACCGGCCTCCGATCCGCCGGCCGGCCTGACGCCCCGGGAACGCGAGATCCTGCTCGAGATCGCCCGCGGCCACTCCAACAAGGAGATCGGCCTGCACCTCCACCTGTCCGAGGCGACCGTGAAGGTCCACGTCGGCCGCCTGCTCACCAAGCTCGGTCTGCGCGACCGCGCCCAGGTCATCGTGCACGCCTACGAGACCGGCATCGTCCGCCCGGGGAGCTAACGACCCAACCATCCACCGGCTTCATCACGCCTTCACCGGTGACGATGCGACCGCCCGGGTGTGGCTGTGGCACGAGTTGATGCGGCTGGCACCGAGACAGCGGGCCGCGATCGTCCTGCGGTACTACGAGGACGTGCTTGCCGTCCTGCGGCGGTTCGCCGAGGAGAACTGAAAGAGTCCGGGACCATTTGGTCTCGGACTCTTCAGGTTCAGCTGGCCGTTGCTTTGCGGGGGGTGTCGGTGCCTGGCTGGTTTTCTGGGAAGTGGCAGGCCGTTTGGTGGCCGGGGGCTATCTGCAGGAGGGGTGGTTCTACCGTTTTGCAGATGTCCTGGGCTTTCCAGCAGCGGGTGTGGAAGCGGCAGGCCGGGGGTGGGTTGATCGGGCTGGGGACGTCGCCCTGGAGGCGGATGCGTTCCTGCTTGCCGCGGCGCTTGACGTCCGGGATCGGGACGGCCGACAAGAGAGCCAGGGTGTAGGGGTGCATCGGGGTTTCGTAGAGGTCGACCCGGTCGGCGATTTCTACGATCTTGCCCAGGTACATCACCGCTACCCGGTCCGAGACGTGCCGGACGACCGAGAGGTCGTGGGCGATCATCACGTACGTGAGGTCGAACTCGTTCTGCAGGTCCTCGAGGAGGTTGACGACCTGCGCCTGGATCGAGACGTCCAGGGCCGAGACGGGCTCGTCGGCGACGATCAGCTTGGGGCGCAGGGCCAGCGTGCGGGCGATGCCGATGCGCTGGCGCTGGCCGCCGGAGAACTCGTGCGGGTAGCGGTTGTAGTGCTCCGGGCTCAGACCGACCAGTTCGAGCAGCTCCTGGACGGCCTTCTTGGTGCCGCCCTCGGTCTTCACGTTCTGCAGCTTGAACGGTGCGCCGACGATCTTGCCGACCGTGTGCCGCGGGTTCAGCGAACCGTACGGGTCCTGGAAGATCATCTGGATGTCTTTGCGCAGCGGCCGGATCTTGCCCTCGGACATGTGCGAGATGTCCCGGCCGTCGAAGACGATCTTGCCGTCGGTCGGCTCGAGCAGCCGGGTGAGCAGCCGGCCGGTGGTGGTCTTGCCACACCCCGACTCCCCCACCAGGGAGAGCGTCTCGCCCTTCCGGACGGTGAAGTCGAGGCCGTCGACGGCCTGGACCGCGCCGACCTGGCGCTGCAGCAGGCCGCGCCGGATCGGGAAGTGCTTGGTCAGGTTCGTCACCGAGAGCAGGTCTTCGCCGTCTGCCGGGGCAGGCGTCACCGGTTCGGTTTCAGCAGTAGTCACAGTGGGTTGCTCCGTCACAGCTTCGGCTTGATCTCGGTGTCCCAGATCTTCTGGCGTTGTCCCGGCGACAGGTGGCAGGCCACCTTGTGCCCGGCTCCGATGTCCAGAAGCTCCGGCCGATCGGTCTCACTCGCGCCCTCGTTCAGCGAGGCGTAGTTGCAGCGCGGGTTGAACGCACACCCGGACGGCACGTTGATGAGACTGGGCGGCGAGCCCTTGATCGGGATGAGGCGCTCGGTCCGTTCCCGGTCGATCCGCGGCATCGAGCCGAGCAGACCCCAGGTGTAGGGGTGCTGCGGCCGCTCGAAGATGTCCTCGGCCGTGCCGTACTCGATCGCGCGGCCGGCGTACATCACCTGGATGTCGTCGGCCAGCTCGGCCACCACGCCCAGGTCGTGGGTGATGATGATGACGGCCGAGTTGAACTCGCGCTGCAGGTCCCGGATCAGGTCCAGGATCTGCGCCTGCACGGTGACGTCGAGCGCGGTGGTCGGCTCGTCGGCGATCAGCAGGTCGGGGTCGCAGGACAGCGCCATCGCGATCATCGCGCGCTGCCGCATCCCGCCGGAGAACTGGTGCGGGTAGGCGTCGACGCGCTTGTCCGGCTGCGGGATGCCGACCCGGTCGAGCATCTCGATCGCGTGCTTGCGGGCGACCTGCTTGGTCACCTTGTTGTGCACCCGGTAGGCCTCGATGATCTGGTGGCCGACCGTGTAGTACGGGTGCATCGCCGACAGCGGGTCCTGGAAGATCATCGCCATCCGCTTGCCGCGCAACTGCCGGACCTCCTCGGGAGTGGCGTTCACCAGCTCCATCCCGTCCAGGATGATCTCACCGGAGATCTGCGCCGTGCCGCGCTTGTGCAGGCCCATCACCGACAGGCTGGTGACGCTCTTGCCGGAGCCCGACTCGCCCACGATGCCGAGCGTCTTGCCCCGGTCGACCGAGAAGGACAGACCGTCGACCGACTTGACCAGGCCGTCGTCGGTCGGGAAATGCACCTTGAGATCCCGCACCTGCAGGAACGGTTCGGTAGTCACTTGGCTCGCACCCTCGGGTCGATGACGGCGTACAAGAGGTCCACGATCAGGTTCGCGAACACGATGAAGACGGTCGCGACCAGCACCACGCCCATCACCTTCGGCATGTCCTGGTCGCTGATCGCGGTGACCGCGTACATGCCCAGACCGTTGATGCTGAACACCTTCTCGGTCAGCACCGCACCACCGATCAGCAGGCCGAAGTCCAGGCCGAAGATGGTCAGGATCGGGGTCAGCGCGCCGCGCAGCCCGTGCTTGACCACCACATCACGCTCGACCAGGCCCTTGGCCCGGGCGGTCCGGATGTAGTCCTCGTTCATCGTCTCGAGCATGCCCGCGCGGGTCAGCCGGGCGTACTGCGCGGAGAACAGGAAGGCCAGCGTGATCCAGGGCAGGAACAGCCCCTGGGCCCATTCGACCGGGTTCTGGGTGAACGGTACGTACGACCCGCCACCCTTGAAGATCTGTAACTGGTAGGCGAAGATCGCCAGCGCCATCAGGCCGGTCCAGAAGATCGGCATCGAGACGCCGGCCAGGGCGACCGTCATCGCCGCCCGGTCGAAGATCGAGCCTCGTTTCAGCGCCGACAGCACACCGGTACCGATACCGCTGAGCAGCCACAGCACCGCGGCGCCGATGGCCAGCGAGAACGTGACGGGTATTCGGTCCAGCAGATCCGGCCAGACCGGTGCCCGGTTGATGAAGGAGTAGCCGAGGCAGGGGGCCGGGCAGTGGTCGACCGACGTCCCCATGTCGTAGTCCGCGCCCGCCACGAGGCCCTTCGCCCAGTGCCAGTACTGCACCGCGATCGGGTCGGTGAACCCGAGCCGCACCGCAGTCGCGTGCACCGTGTCGGCCGTTGCGGTTCGCCCGACGTACCGGGCCGCCATCGTGTCCGGTCCGGCACCCGCGATCCGCGGCACCAGGAAGAAGATGGCGAAGGTGATGATGCTGATGACGAACAGCAGTCCGACTGCGGCGATCAGGCGCCTGATGATGTATGTGACCACTACCGATGGCGCCGGTGGCCGGTCCGGCGGATTCCGCCGGACCGGCCACCTTCTGCCTTCACCTACCTAACAGGTTTTGAATGCTGACTTACGAGTGGCCGAGATTCAGGTAGTCGTACATTCCGTACTGCGCGTTGACGAAGACGTTCGTCAGGTTCTTGCTGCGCAGCAGCAGGCTCTTGGCCCACACACCCGGGTAGACGACAGCCTGCTCCATCACGAGCTTGTCGATCTGGCCCCAGTAGGCCTCGCGCTTGGTCTTGTCCAGCTCGTTCTGCGCGGCGTCGAGCATCTTGTCGACCTCGGGGATCCGGACGCTGGTGTTGGACGAACCACCGGTGTCGCGGATGACGCGGGAGTCGAAGATCTGCGACTCGAAGCCGAAGCCGTCGTTCCAGTCCGCACCCCAGCCGTTGACGGCCAGACCCAGGTTGTTCTTGACCACGTACGGCGGGTTGCCGGCGTAGGTCGAGAAGTAGTCCTTGCGCGGGTAGCCCTTCGG
Source organism: Kribbella sp. NPDC051718 (assembly GCF_040681515.1). NCBI lineage: Bacteria > Bacillati > Actinomycetota > Actinomycetes > Propionibacteriales > Kribbellaceae > Kribbella > Kribbella sp. NPDC051718. Next base: position 141,665 of record NZ_JBFAYZ010000007.1, read on the forward strand.
GGTCAGCTTGATGCCGATCTTGGCCAACTGCTGCTGGAACGCCTCGGCGGCCGCCTTCTCCTTCGGACGCTCGATCCGGTAGGAGATCTGGGTCGAGAAGCCGTTCGGCATACCGCACTTGGTCAGTGCTTCCTTGGCCTTGGCCAGGTCGCCCTTGCCGTCCGGGGTCGGGAACGCGTCGTTCTCGGCGTAGCCCGGGATGATCGGGGGCAGCATGCTGCTGGCCAGGTCACCACCGGCGAACGCGCCGCCGTAAGCGGTCTGGTAGGCCGTCTTGTCCATCCCGTACATGACCGCCTTGCGGCACTCGATGTTGTCGAACGGCTTCACCGTCGGGTTGATCGAGGTGTACCAGGTCCGGGCCAGCGTCGGGTTGTCCGCGCGCGCCTTCAGGTCCGGGTTGCTCAGCACCCGGCTCTGGCTGGCGGTGGTGACACCGGTTCCGGTGATCGCGATGTCGAGGTCGCCGGAGGTGATCCGGTTGTCGATGTCCTCGGCGTTGACGTTCATCTGGACCTGGAAGCCGTCCGGCAGCGCCTTACGGTTCTTGTCCGTGTCGGCGCTCCAGTTCGGGTTCCGGACGAGCGTGTAGCTCTTGCCCTCCTGGTAGTCGGAGAACATGTAGGGACCGGAGGAGATCGGGTGTTCCTTGTACTTCGCGCCGGTGTCCTTCGCGGCCGGGGCCGGAGCACCCTGCGGCGTGGTCAGCACGTAGTCGAAGCCGGAGAACGGCTTCTTCAGGTGGAACACGATCGTGTAGTCGTCCGGCGTGGTGATCGCCGAGTCGACGTTCATGCCCTTGGACTTGTACGGACCCTTGTAGGCGGCCGGCCAGTCGAGCATGTCGTTGAAGTACGTCGGGCCGTCGGGGTAGATCTCCTTGTCGAAGGAGCGCTCGACACCGTACTTGACGTCCTGCGCCTTGATCTCGGCGCCGTCCTCGAACTTGACACCCTTGCGGATCTTGTAGGTCCAGGTCTTGCCCTGGTCCTCGGTCTTGCCCAGCGTCTCGGCCAGGTCCGGGACCACGTTGTCGCTGGTCTTGCCCGGGCCGACCTCGAACATGGTCAGCGTCCGCACATAGTTACGGACCATGTTCCACTGGCTGCCGTAGTAGGTGTCGGCCGGGTCGGTGGAGTCCGGCACGCTCTCGTCGGCGATCTTGATGATGCCGCCCTTCTTGTCAGAAGGGTTGAACACCTTTTCGAGACCGGCGTTGAACTCCGCCTTGGTCGTCCCAGAACCTCCGCCCGAGGTGTTGTCGGAGCCGCCGCCACAGGCCGAAAGGCCGAGAGCGAGCACTGCTGCCGCGGCGATCGCCGTTCGCAGTCGTCTGGTGTTCATCGTTTCCGATCCACCCCTTCTTCCATCTTCTACTCAGCCTCGGCGAAACTGCCGGGAGCTATTTGACCGGTTGGTTCTTGTGGCTCATCGGGACCGCGGGTCGAGCGCGTCCCGTAGCCCGTCACCGAACAGGTTGAAGGCCAGCACGGTGATGAAGATCGCCATGCCCGGCCAGAACATGAAGTACGGCATCGTGTAGTACGCCACGGCCTCGGACAGCATGCCGCCCCAGGTGGCCAGCGGCGCGTTCACGCCGACGCCGAGGAACGACAGCGCCGCCTCGAACAGGATGTTGGTCGGGATGATCAGCGTCGAGTAGACGAGGATCGGGCCGATCAGGTTCGGCAGCAGCTCGGTGAACAGGATGTACGGCCGGCGCGCGCCCAGGCTGCGGGCGGCGTCGACGAACTCGCGTTCGCGCAACGACAGCGTCTGGCCACGGACGATCCGGCCGATGTAGGGCCAGTTGAAGAAGCCGACCAGGAAGATCAGCAGCGCGATCCGCAGGCCGTTGCCCTTCAGGCCGAACGCCTCGTCCGGCATCACGCCGGCCAGCGCCAGCGCGAAGACGATCAGCGGGAAGGCCAGGAACATGTCCATCAGCCGGCTGATCAGCGCGTCCACCCAGCCGCCGAAGAAGCCGGCGATGATGCCCATCGTGGTCCCGATCGCCACCGACAGCAGAGTGGCCAGGAAGGCGATCAGCAGCGAGACCCGGGCGCCGTAGACGACCCGGGAGAAGATGTCGCGGCCCTTCTCCGGCTCGATCCCCATCGGGTGCTCCCAGGAGATGCCGCCGAACTTGCCGAGCGGGGCCAGCGTGCCGCCCTTGGTGTCGATCAGGTCCTGGTGGTACAGGTTCGGCGACTGACCGATCGCCTTGCAGATCAGCGGGGCGAAGATCGCCACCAGCATGAGCAGGATCACCACGACCGCGCCGGCCACCGCGACCTTGTCGCGCTTGAGCCGCCGCCAGGCGATCTGGCCGAGCGAGCGCCCCTCGATCTTGCCGGCACCCGTGAGGACGGCCTCAGGATCTGTTCCCGTCGCACCGGGCTCGGCCCCGAGTGGTGTGGTCACGCGTCGTGTTCCCCTGCCTGAAAGTCGTCGGACCGGCCGAAAGAGAAAAGCCGGTATGGCTGCCGCCTTAACCTGCCGCGATTACTGCCCGGAGTCAAACGCCGAAAGTGCTGCGTTGCCCGATCGTGATGAGCAGGAAATCGTCCCGTATCGTGGGACAACTCGCAGTACAGCATGCACGCACACAGGGTCGCTGGCGACGCGCTGTCACTGGCACCGACGGGCCACTGGGCAACTACTTGCGCAGGGGCGAGAAGTACACGAAAGACAGCGGATCCAGGGTCTTGCCGACGTTCTCGAGGTCCTGCCCCGCGACCACCGTCAGCCGGCCCTGCCAGACCGGGATCACCGGTGCTTCCTGCGCCAGCAGGTTCTGCAGATCGGTCAGTAACGCTTCGCGTTCGAGCTGGTTCTGCTCGGCGATCTGCTGGTCCATCAACTTGTTCGCCGCCGAGTTGCGATAGCCGTTCTGGAAGAGACCACCGTCGCGGACGAAGGGCTGCAGGTAGTCACCACTGTCCAGGTAGTCGGGGATGAGGCCGCCCTGGTAGAGGTCGTATGCCCCGGCCCTGGCGAGTTGCTGGTACCTCGGCCACTCAGCGCTCTTGAGCACGACCTTGAACAGTCCCGACGCCTCCAGTTGCCGCTTCAGCTCCAGTACTTCGGCCTTGGCGCCCGCACCGTACTGAACCGGCGTCCACCCGACGGTCAGGGTCACCGGCGCCGTGATGCCTGCTTCGCGCAGGATCGCGGTCGCAGCCGTCTTGTTCGGGTCCTTGTACTGCGTCCGGAACGCGTCCACCTGCCCGGCGAACCCGGGTGGCACCACGGAGTACAGCGGCGTCACGTGGTCGCCGTACGCCTTCTTCGCGATGGCCGGCCGGTCGATCAGCTGGGCCACGGCGCGGCGTACCGCGGGCTTGCGCGAGACGAGCGAGGCCATGTGGAAAGCGAAGAAGCGGATCTCCGCCGATCCGGCGTCGACGACCTGCAGCTTCCCGTCGGCGCGCAATCTGTCCAGCGCGCTCGGTCCGAACCCGTGGACGCCGAAGTCGGCTTTGCCGGTCTTCAGTGCCTGTTCCAGCGCCGCCGCGGTCGTCAGCAGGCTGATCTCGACGGTGTCGTTCTGCGCGGCCCGCGGTCCGCGGTAACCCTTGAACCTACCGAGCACCGCCTCCGAGCCCGCCTTGTACGACTTCAGCTGGTACGGCCCGCTGCCCATCGCGTTGTCGCTGAGCAGCTTGCTCGCCGGGTAGAACTGCTCGTCGACGATCGACGCCGCCGTCGTGGTCAGCAGATACGGCAACCGCGCGTCAGGCTTCTTCAGCGTGAACACGGCCGTCAACTTGTCCGGCGTACTGACCGAGGCGACCGAGCTGAACAGGCCGGCCGGGCCGCCGGGCGTCTTCAGCCGCAGCATCCGGTCGAAGCTGAACTTCACGTCCGACGAGGTGAGTTCATGCCCGTTCGGGAAGGTCAGTCCGTTCTTCAGGCTGCACGTGTACGTCGTCGGCGCGTCGTACTGGCAGTCGGCGGCGTCCGGCACCGGCGACGGCTTGTCCGGCAGGATCGTGAGCAGCGTCTGGTACAGGTTGGCCTGCAGGGTGCGGGAGCCGATGTCGTACGGTCCGGCCGGGTCGAGCGAGCTGACCGAGTCGGTGGTCGCAACCTTGATGACCATTTCCTTCGGCGCCGTCCCACCCTGGCTCGGGTGATCCGCATTCGGTTTGCCGCAGGCCGCGAGCGACCCCGCCAGCACCCCGACCGCCGCCAGCCACACGGCACGCCGCTTGATCACCGTCACCACCTCGAACCCTCCCCAGAACGCCCCCGTAAGCACCCAAAGAAGGTAGCCCCTCAGCGGAGCAAGTCGCGCAGCGCGTCCGGGCTGAGTGATTCAAGTGACTCCAGCACCAGCCGCCGCGGGGCCGGCGGGATCGTCACCCACTGCGGTACGGCGACCACGAACGCGCCCGCCGCGGTACCCGACTGGGTGCCGCCCGGCGAGTCCTCGATGACGACGCAGTTGGCCGGTTCGACGCCGAGCTCGGCCATCGCGGTCAGGTACGGCTCCGGATGCGGCTTCCCGTTGGTCACCTCGTCGCCGGCTACCACCACGTCGAACAGATCCGGCGGCAGATGGGACAGGACCGCCTCGATCATCGTCCGGTACGACGCCGACACCAGCGCGCATGGGATGCCCGCCGCCTTCAGCCCGGTCAGCAACTCCAGCGCGCCGGGACGTACCTCGACCTCGTCCTTCAGCGTGCGGATCACCTCGCCGTAGATCCGCGCCGCGAGGTCGTCGGGCTGGATCAGGCCCTCGGGCAGCTGCGCCATCCAGACCTTCAGCGCGTCGCTGAGGTCACTGCCGACCAGCGCCAGGGAGTCCTCCGCGGTCCAGGTCGCGCCGAGCTCGGCCAGCACCGAGATCTGGACTCGCACCCAGACGGGCTCCGAATCGACCAACGTGCCGTCCATGTCCCAGAGCACCGCTTGGAGCGTCATGGCTCGATCCTATGTAAGCCAGGGGCGACACCTTTCCGCTGGCTGTGAAACCGCAGCCAGCGAGTGGGCGATAGAAGTAGGCTGGGCAGTCCGGTAAGGCACAGAGACGACTAGGACAGGGGATGGCGAGTGGCAGATCTCGCGAACCTTAGGGATCCGGTCGTGATCGCCGCGTTCGAAGGCTGGAACGACGCGGCCGAGGCGGCCACCGGAGCGGTCGATCACCTGATCGAGGAATGGGACGCCGAGCTCGTCCTGGCGATCGACCCCGAGGACTACTACGACTTCCAGGTGAAACGGCCCGAGGTCGAGTTCGACGACGAAGGAGTCCGGCGGCTGACCTGGCCGACCACCCGGATCTACCTGGCGCGCCCGGATGACACCGGCCGGGACGTGATCCTGATCCGCGGTATCGAGCCGAACATGCGCTGGCGCGGTTTCTGCCGGGAGCTGCTCGAGGTCGTCGACGAGTCGAACACGCAGCTCGTCGTCGTGCTCGGCGCGCTGCTCGCCGACTCGCCGCACACTCGGCCGATCCCGGTCACCGCGTCGTCGTCCGACCCGGAGCTGAACGCGTCGTGGAGCCTCGAGCCGTCGAGCTACGAGGGCCCGACCGGCATCACCGGCGTCTTCGCCGACCTGTGCACCACGCTCGGCGTACCGGCCGTGTCGATCTGGTCGGCGATCCCGCACTACATCGCGGGGACGCCGTGCCCGAAGGCGTCGCTGGCGCTGCTCAGCAAGGTCGAGGCGTTGCTGGACCTGCCGATCCCCGAGGGCGATCTGCCCGAGCTGGCTCGTGCTTGGCAGCGTGGCGCGGACGAGCTGAGCGAGGAGGACCCGGAGGTCGCGGAGTACGTCGCGTCGCTGGAAGAGCAGCGCGACACGACAGATCTGCCCGAGGCCACCGGTGACGCGATCGCGGCCGAGTTCGAGCGCTATCTGCGCCGGAGGAACACGGACCGACCCGAATAGAAAAGCTGTACTGAGGAGTAGCCTCTTCGCTTCAAGCGTTCTATTGTCGACCGGGACGCTGGGGACCAACGGGGAGCTTTCGTATGCGGAAGGTACGCGCCGACGAGCGCGGCGGTGGATCGATCGGGGCACTTGCGGTGCTCCTGGTCCTCGGTGCCGTCGCGGTCGTCGGGATCCTCGGCAACCGCAAGCACGCCGAGGCCGCGGTCGACCTGACCACGCTGACCGGCACGTCCACCCAGATGACGATCCCCTCCGCGCCACTCGACCCGCATCCGTTCGCAGTCACCGACGGATTGGTCGTCCATCCACGCAGCCAGACCGCCCTGTACTCCGCGCCCGACGGCGACGCCTTCGCCAAGATCGGGCCGACCCAGTTCGGCCCGACCTGGCTGCCCGTCGTCGAGCAGTCGGACGGCTGGCTGCGCGTGCTCCTGCCGTCGAAGCCGAACCGGTCGACCGGGTGGATCCGCGACGAGGAGCTGGATCGCGCCTCCTCGTCGTACCTGATCCGGGTGCACACGGCGTCGCGGACGATCGAGTTGTTCGAGCAGGGCAAAAGCCTCGGCAGCTGGAAGGCCGGCGTCGGCGCGCAGAAGACGCCGACACCGCCCGGCCGGACGTTCCTGCTCGGATCCATCATCGACAACAAGCGGTCGGCGTCGCCGATCGTGCTGCCGTTGGGTGCGCACAGTCCCACGTTGGACACGTTCGGTGGCGGTCCTGGTACCGTCGCGATCCATGGCTGGCCCAGACCGGACGTCTTCGGAGCCGCGATCAGCGCCGGCTGCGTGCGGGTGCCGAAGGTCGCGCTGGCCAAACTCCAGAAGGTCCCGTTGGGGACGCTCGTTCTGATCGACAGCAAGTAAGCCTTTCGAGAGTGGGGATCTTGATGCGACGACAGTTGGTACCGACCATCACGACGTTCGCCGCCGTGACCGGGGTCGTGGCGTTCACGTTGGTGGCGAGTGCTCCGGTAGGCAATGCGGCCGCGCGGCCCTCATCGGCGTACGCGATCAGCGCCGAGGGACAGGTCCCAGTGGCCCGTACTCCGTACGCGGAATCGCTGGACGGCAAGCGGCACACCACGTCCGCGCTGGAGCTGCCGAAGAACCCACTGATCTCCTTGCGGGCCGGCACGGCGACCGCCGGGAACGACGCCGCCTCGGTCGAACTGTTCGACATCACCGTCGGGCCGAACATCCTTGATCAGATCAAGCTCCCGCCGGACCTCAAGAAGAGCTGCGACACCCTGCCCGCGACGGGCGCCGACGACCTGCCGATCCCCAAGCTCCCGCTGCCCGACCTGGGCATCCCGCTGCCGGACCTGAGCACGATCGACCTGCCGGTCAAGAATCTGCCGGACCTGTGCAAGCTGCTGCTCACCCCGCCGAGCTCGCTGCTCGGCATCGAGGGCGTCAACGTCTGGTGCTCCGGCGACACCGGCGGCGTCGACATCGGTGCGCTAACCCTGCTCGGCCAACGGATCGCCGTCCCAACGGTCAAGCAAAGCGCCTCGATCCCCGCCGCTCCCCTGGCGACGATCACCGTCAACGAACAAACCAAACACCCAGACGGCGCCTTCACCATCACCGGCCTCACCATCAACCTGGGCGGCGGCGCCGAGGTAATCCGCCTAGCCTCGGCAACCTGCGCCAAACCCGCAGCCAAACCGACCCCCAAGCCCACCACCACGCACCCCCAGCCACCCCGCGAAGCCCCGGCCCCCGCAGCCCCAGTCCCCACCCCGGTAAAAACCCACCACCCGGTAACCGGCTGACCCCCCATTTACTGTCCAAGCCCACATCTAGCGGGCTTGCACACGAACTGGTGGGCTTGAACACCCTTGGGCGACCTTGAACACGTTATTTCATGTTCAAGGTCGCCGCTTCATGTTCAAGGTCGCCGCTTCTGGCCGGCTCGGCGAGGTGCCGGGCTGTCAGGCGTACGGGCTAGAGCTTGATGCCGAGGAGTGCGTCGACTGCTTGGGCCACCAGGGCAGGGGCTTGAGTGTCGTCGCCGTTGCTCTCGGCCCACTGGTCTACAGCAGCCAGTGCTGCAACGGTGTCCAAGTCGTTGGTCAGAGCAGCGCGCAGTGCGTCGACAGCAGCCGCCCCATCCGGGCCAGTGCCCCGGCCGACAGCCCCACGCCACACGTCCAGCCGCTCCTGTGCAGCCAGCAGGTCCGACTCTGTCCAGAACCAGTCCGTTCGGTAGTGATGCGCCAGCAGCGTCAGCCGGATCGCCATCGGGTCCGTACCGGCCAGGCGCTCCTTCGACACGAGTACCAGGTTGCCCTTGGACTTCGACATCTTCTCGCCGTCCAGCCCGACCATCGCCTGGTGCACGTACGCCCGCGCGAACGGGTGCTCCCCCGTCGCCACCTGCGCCCCGCTCGCCGACATCTCGTGGTGCGGGAAGATCAGATCACTCCCACCACCCTGTACGTCGAACGTCATCCCGAGATGCTTCAACGCGATCGCCGAGCACTCCACATGCCACCCCGGCCGCCCACGCCCGAACGGGGAATCCCAAGCCGGCTCCCCCGGCCGCTCGGCCCGCCACAGCAGGCTGTCCAGCGGGTCGCGCTTGCCCTCGCGCTCCGGGTCGCCGCCGCGTTCGGCGAACAGCGCCCGCATCGTCTCCACGTCATAGCCCGAGACCCCACCGAACGCCGGGTCGGCCTTCACAGCGAAGTACAGGTCATCGTCGACGGAGTACACGGCACCCGCCCGCTGCAGGTCCTCGATCGAGCCGACGACCAGGTCGATCGACTCGACCACACCGATGTAGTCCTGCGGCGGAATCACCCGCAGCGCCGTCATGTCGTCACGGAACAACTGGATTTCGTTCTGCGCGAGATCGGTCCAGTCGACACCGGTCGCGGTCGCCCGCTCGAGCAGCGGGTCGTCAACGTCGGTGATGTTCTGCGTGTAGTGCACGTCGTACCCGGCATCGCGCCAGAGCCGGTTGATCAGGTCGAATGTGACGTACGTCGCAGCGTGCCCCATGTGGGTCGCGTCGTACGGCGTGATCCCGCAGACGTAGATCCGCGCCGACCCGTCGACTCCCGGCGGCACCTCGACCGGACCCGCCGAGGCGGTGTCGTAGAGGCGAAGACGCCGCGCCGGCCCGGGTACGACCGGGATTTCTGGTTTCGTCCACGCCTGCATGAGGAGGAGCCTATCGAGTCAGCGACTTCGCGACACGCAGCGGTTCCACTCCCCGATCCGGCGCGCGCTTCCGGCCGATCTGCGCTAGTCGAGCCCCCAGGAGTTCTCCTGGGGGCCTTCGGGTGCTTTCGGGTGAAGCGCGGTCAGACCTGGCCGGCCTTTTCCAGGGCGGCGCAGCAGGTGTTCACGATGAGGCGGGTGACGTTGTAGGGGTCGATGTTGGCATTGGGGCGGCGGTCCTCGATGTAGCCCTTCTTGTCCACCTCTACCTGCCACGGGATGCGGACCGAGGCGCCGCGGTCGGAGACGCCGTAGCTGTAGACGTCGTGCGGTGCGGTCTCGTGGGCGCCGGTCAGACGCTCTTCGATGCCGTCGCCGTAGCCGGCGATGTGCTCCTCGACCTTGCCCGGGGCGCCGAGCGACTCGCAGGCGGTGATGATCGCGTCGTAGCCCTCGCGCATGGCCTGCGTGGAGAAGTTGGTGTGCGCGCCGGCGCCGTTCCAGTCGCCCTTGGCAGGCTTGGCATCCAAGGTGGCGGCGACGTCGAACTCCTCAGCGATGCGGTAGAGCAGCCAGCGGGCCACCCACAGGTGATCGGCGGCCTCGACCGGGCCCGCCGGGCCGATCTGGAACTCCCACTGGCCGGGCATCACCTCGGCGTTGATGCCGGAGATCTTCAGGCCCGCCTCGAGACAGGCGTCCAGGTGCTTCTCGACGATCTCGCGACCGAAGACCTCGTCGGCGCCGACGCCGCAGTAGTACGGGCCTTGCGGGGCGGGGAAACCGACGGCCGGGAAGCCCAGCGGGCGTCCCTCCTGGAAGAAGGTGTACTCCTGCTCGATACCGAACCAGGAGTCCTGCTCGGCGTACTGTTCGGCGATCGGGAGCAGCTTGGCCCGGTTGTTGGTCGGGTGCGGGGTGCCGTCGACGAGGTAGACCTCACACAGCACCAGCAAGTGGTCGCCGCCGCGGATCGGGTCGGGACACGAGAAGACCGGCTTCAGCACGCAGTCCGAATTGTCGCCGGGCGCCTGGTTGGTGCTCGAACCGTCGAAGCCCCACTCCGGCAGCTCGGCGCCGTCGGCGAGGATCCTCGTCTTGGAGCGAAGCCGTGCGCTCGGCTCGGTACCGTCGATCCAGATGTACTCGGCCTTGTAGGTCAACCGTCTGTCCCTTCGTCGCGGCCGTCCCCTCAGGTGTTCCTGAACCGGCCGACGCCGACAGTGTCAATCGGCCATTACGGAGCTGTTGCTCGATTGTGAACAGCGTGTTAACCGGGTCCGGGACGACGTCAGAAGGCGGGTAGCTCGAGGACGCCTCCCTGGTCGTCGTCGCTGCCGGGCAGCGCACCCACGTAGGTCAGCCAGATCCTCGATCCGTCGGTCGAGGTCGCGATTCCGTTCAGCCGCGCGACCCCGAGCGAGTGACGCCCCAGGCGAACTCTGCGCACGCCCACGATCGAGCCGTCCTGGCGCATCCGGACAATCGTGTCGTTGCCACGGTTGCAGACGTAGAAGTCGCTGCCCGGCTGCAGCGTCGTATTGCTCGCCCGGTCAGGATGCGTGGTCTCGATCCGCACCGGAGCCAGGTCGACCGGTTGGTCGAAGGTCGACGACCTGATGGTGCGCAGGCCGCCGGGCAGGAACACCTCGTTGCCTTGCGGGCCACCGACCGTCAGCTTGATCACCTTGATCGAATCGTCGAAGGGCTGGCTGACATACAAGACGAGCTCGGGCGCGTAGCTCATCACGACGCCGAGCCGCGGCAGCGAAACCTGCCCGCGGTGTCCCCGGGCATCGCCCCAGGAGCGATGCACGAGCGGGTGGACCGTCCGCGGCGGCGCGATGCCGTCGAGCGCCTTCACCGTGTGCTCCTGTACGACGCTGCCATCAGCCACCACGACAGCGAACACGGCCCGTCCGCTACCGTCCGGCGATCGGCCGATGAGAGCGGTACCGGCAGCCGCCCTGGAAATCGCGCCGGGAACGATCTGGGCCGGGGTCCGGCCGGTGACGTCGTCGAAGTAGACACCACCTGTGCTCGGGTTGAGCGCATTGTTCAATGGACGTCCGTCCGGATCGGCGATCGACGAGGAGCCGGGGCCGTCCAGCCCGTACGGCGCGTTGGCCGGCCAGAACCGCCCGAAGGCATTGTTGATCGACATGCCGAGCGGGTTCGCGACCGCCGTCTGGTCCGCGGTCACGGCAGTGGGTGTGTAGATGCCGTTGTGCCAGTCAGGGCTCTGCGCGCTGTACAACTGGACGGCTCCGGCCAGCGCTGACGCCTGCCCGCCCGAGGCCGCGAACCGGCCCGGTACGACCAGACCGGCGCTGCCCGGATCGATGGACAGGAACGAACCCGCGGCCTGGTCCGGATTCGCCTTCGGTGCGCCGAAGTTCGACCTGCTCCCTACCAGGATGCGAGTCGGGTCACAGACCCGGCCGGGCTGGTTGAAGGCCGCAAGCACGGGATTGGAATTGATCGGGCTGCCCGGCAGGAACGTGCCGACGGGCGCGATCGCCGATGCGCCGGGAATGCCGACCGCTACGACGCGGCCGTTGATCGCCGGCACACCCCCGCGAACCTCGGCCTGGGCGCTCGGCGCGCGCGTGACGGCGTCGACACCGGCGGCCCCGCCACGCCAAGTGCCACGAGAGCCTGCCGCCGACTGATCTGGAACCCGTTTTCGGGTGTTGCCGAACCTGACATGATTCGTACCCCCTACCGCATTTCCCTGCCGCACCGATGACACAGACCAGCGAACCGCGCGGTCGTGAAGAGTCCTCATCCCTGCCCCCTGGCAGCGACCTCAGTCTTCATCGCGGGAACGGCATCGTCACCGGCTCGGACACCATCAGCCGGGCCGGTACCGCCGTACGGTCGTTGCTTCTAGCAACCGTCCGCTCACGCTCGGTCGTGCTCGGCGGTCAGAAGGCCGGCCAGGGGATTGCGGGCCAGTCGTCGCTCGGTTGCGGGAAGTTGCCGGTCTTCAGCAGGGTCGCGCAGCGCTCGCGGGTCGCGGTCAGCTCGACGGCGGTGATCAGTTCGGACAGCTCGGCACCGAGCGAACCGGCCAGCCCGTCGGCCAATTTGCGGACGTCTTCGAGCAGCTCCGGTGGTACCGGCTTGCCGGCCCAGCCCCACAGGACCGTACGGAGCTTGTCGTCCGCGTTGAAGGTGACCCCATGATCGACGCCGAAAACGCGTCCATCGCCCGGGTTCAGCACATGCCCACCCTTGCGGTCCGCATTGTTGACGACGGCATCGAACACCGCCATCCGCTGCAACGCCAGGTTGTCCGCGTGCACCAAGGTCACCGGCTTGTGCCGCCCGTCAAGCGCATCGAGCACACCGACCCACCCCTTCGGCACCCGCCCTTGCGGAACGATGTCGACCAGCTCCGTCTTGCCCGGAGCCAACTCGACCTCATCGATCCACAGCTGCACCATGCCCACGCCCAGCGGCCCGTCCCGAAGCAGAGTCGGCGGTACGACCTGCCAACCGAGCGCCTCGGACACCACGTACGCCGCGTACTCCCGCTCGGCCAGTGTCCCGTCCGGGAAGTCCCACAGCGGCCGCTCACCCTCGACGGGTTTGTAGACGACCGTCGCCGACTCGCCGTCGAGGCTCACCGTGCCCTGAAAGGTCCCGTTGGACGCGGCCACCAGGCGGCCGAGCAGATCCAGCTCGCCACGCGCGAGCAGGTCCGGGTCGATCATTCGCGGACGTGCCTGCGGTAGCCGTTGGCGCGCGGGCAGATGTGCCCATCCGGGTCGATCGGGCGGCCGCAGAACGGGCAGCTCGGCCGCCCGGACGCGACCAGCGCGACCGCCCGGCGGGCGAACGCGCGGGCCTGCTCCTCGCTGATCCGGACGATGAACACCTCACCGTCGTCGGACTCCAGCGCCGCCGCCACCGGGTCGGGCTCCTCCTCGGCCTGCTCGCCGGCCACTACGACCGCGAAGACCTCGATCACCACCTTCTCGGCGTCGGCCTCCCAGGCCAGCGTCATGGTGCCGGCCCGGAACTCCTCCTCGATCGGCTGCTCCAGCGGATCGGTGTCGTCGACCGTGGTCTGGCCGGCCGGCTCGCGGTCGAACCGCCGCGCGACCTCGTCCAGCATCACGTCCAGCCGCTCCGCGAGCGCCATCACCTGTTCCTTCTCACAGGCCACCGAGGTCAGCCGGTTACCCGCCCTGGCCTGCAGGAAAAAGGTCCGGGCACCGGGTTCACCGACGGTGCCGGCGACGAACCGGTCCGGATCGTCATACGAATGCACTACGCGCGCCATGTCTTAGACCCTATTACCGTCCGCCTACAACGGCGTCAGAGGACTGTACTGCGGACTTCTTCGCGCGGCCCTTGGCCTTCTCCGGCGGCTTCGGGATCAGCGAGGTGAGCTCGCTGCCGGAGTCGTTCAGCCTGACCAGGAAGGGCCTGGTCCTGGTGTAGGTGATGATCGTGGTCGAGGCGGTGTCGACGACGATCCGCTGGAAGCTGTCCAGATGCTGGCCGAGGGCATCGGACACGATCGCCTTGATCACGTCCCCGTGCGACACGGCGACCCAGACCGCGCTCTCCCCGTGCGAGGCCGCGATCGCGGCGTCGTGCGCGCGGATCGCGTCCACCGCGCGCTGCTGCATGCCGCGCATCGACTCGCCGTTCGGGAAGGTGACGCCCGACGGGTGCTGCTGGACGACCGCCCAGAGCGGGTCCTTGGCCAGGGTGGCGATCTTCTGCCCGGTCCAGTCGCCGTACCCGCATTCGGTCAGTCGCCGGTCCGTTGCCGGACGCAACGCCGGGTGGTGCTTGGCGATCGCCGCCGCGGTCTGCTTGCAGCGGTCCAGGGGCGAGGTGACGATCGCGGCCAGTGGCAGCGAGGCGAGCCGCTCGGCCACCGCGGCGGCCTGCTGCAGGCCGGTCTCGTCGAGCTTCACCCCTGGCGTCCGCCCGGCCAGTACGCCGGAGGTATTGGCACTGCTGCGTCCGTGCCGGACCAGAATCACCGTGGGCATAGACCGCACGTTATCCGGTCGGGCAAGTCACCGATGCCATGATGTGACCGTGATCGTGGATTGCGGGGTCTATTCGGAGGGTCAGCGGCACGACCTGCCCAAGGACCCCGAGACGGTGGCGCGGACCATCGGCGACGACCAGCAGGCGTTCGGCTGGGTCGGCCTGTACGAGCCGACCGAGGCCGAACTGACCCGCGTCCAGGACCTGTTCAAGCTGCACCCGCTCGCCGTCGAGGACGCGCTCGAACCGCATCAGCGGCCCAAGGTCGAGCGCTACGACGACTCGTTCGTGATGGTCCTGCGCACGCTCTGGTACGTCGACGCCGAGGACGCCGTCGAGACCGGCCAGGTCAGCATCTTCGTCGGCCGCCGGTACGTCGTCACCGTCCGGCACGGTGAGGGCGCCCCGCTGACCACCGCCCGGCAGGACCTGGAGGAGCGCGCCGCGGTCCTCGGCCACGGCCCGGCCGCCGTGCTCTGGGCGATCTGCGACTCGATCGTGGACGGCTACGAGACGGTCGCCGAGGCGGTCGAGGTCGACGTCGACGAGGTGGAGACCTCGGTCTTCTCCCCCGAGCGGACCAGCGACGCCGCCCGGATCTACACGCTCAAGCGCGAGGTGCTGGAGATGCGCCGAGCGATCGCCCCGCTGCGGGAGCCGATCGAGGCGTTCGCGCACGGCGCCGTACCGGGGATCAGCCACGAGGCCGCGCCGTTCTTCCGCGACGTCGCCGACCACGTGATCCGGGTCTCCGACCAGACCGAGGCGCTCGACACCCTGCTCAGCTCGGCCCTGAACGCGCACCTGGCCCGCGTCTCGGTCCAGCAGAACGACGACATGCGCCGGATCTCCGCCTGGGTCGCGATCGCCGCCGCGCCGACGATGATCGCCGGCGTCTACGGGATGAACTTCCACAACATGCCCGAACTCCGCTGGCACTACGGCTACTACGCCATCGTCGCCCTGATGGTCGTGACCTGCAGCACCATGTACGCCGGCTTCCGGAAGGCCGGCTGGCTCGGCCCCTCGTAGTACCCGGCGCTGATTTTGAACCAGGACGCCGCTTCGTGCGTCTGAGCCGGTACGACGAGACGCCCGGGCGTTGGGAGCAGCCCGGGCGTCTCGTCGTACCGGCTGGGCTCAGGTGGCGGTGATCGTGCTGGTGGCGAGCAGGATCAGGATGACGACGCCGAGCAGGACGCGGTAGAAGGCGAAGATCGACGTCGAGTGCTTGGCGACGAAGCGGATCAGCCAGGCGACCGAGGCGTACCCGACGATGAAGCTGACGATCGTGCCGACCAGCAGCGGTACCGCGCCGATGTCACCGCCGAGCGCGTCCTTCAACTCGAAGACCGCTGCCCCGACGAGCGCCGGGATGCCGAGCAGGAAGGCCATCCGCGTCGAGGCGACCCGGTCGAGCCCGCGGAACAGGCCGGCCGTGATGGTCGCGCCGGACCGGGACACACCCGGGATCAGCGCCAGGCACTGGATCAGGCCCATCACGATCGCGTCGATCAGCGTGATCCGGGTCAGCGGCCGCGCCTTGCTGCCCAGTTTCTCGGCCGCGACCATGAAGAACGACCAGACGATCAACGAGCCCGCGACCCACCACATGCTGCGCAGCGGGCCGGAAATGATGTCCTTGGCCAGGAAGCCGATGATGCAGATCGGCAGCGAGCCGACGATCACGAACCAGCCCATCCGGTGGTCGAACTCGCCGCGGTGCTCGGGGTGGCGCAGGCCGCGGAACCAGGCGACGGCGTACCGGCTGATGTCCTTCCACATGAAGAGCACGACAGCCGCGATCGCGCCGAACTGGATCACCGCGGTGAACGCGGTGACGGCCGGGTCGTCGATCTTCATGCCGAGCAGCTTCGACGCGATGGTCAGGTGGCCCGTGCTGGAGACGGGCAGGAATTCGGTCAGGCCCTCGACGATGCCGAGGATGATGGCGTCCCAGATCGACATGGGGTGTCAGTCACCGATCCCGGCGAGGTCGAGTGCCTCGGCCACCGTGCGCAGGGTCGCGATGCGCTGCTCCACGGTCGGCTCGAAGGGGGTCAGGGCGACTGTCGTGGTCCCGGCTTCGGCGTACGCCGTGAGCTTGTCGGCGATCCGCTCCTTGCCGCCGAGCAGCGAGATGGAGTCGATGAAGCCGAGCGGTACGGCCGCCATCGCCTCGCGGTGCTTCTTGGCCAGGTACAGGTCCTGGATCTCCTTGGCCTCGTCGGCGTACCCCATCCGGACCGCGAGGTTGTTGTAGAAGTTCTTCTCCCGGCTGCCCATCCCGCCGATGTAGAGCGCGGTGTAGCCGCGGATCGGGTCCGCGCCGGCCTCGATGTCGTCGCCGACCACGACCGGGACCGACGCGACGACGTCGAACCCGTCCATGCCGAGCCCCTCTTGACGGGTCGCGCGACCCGCCTTGATCAGGTTCAACTGCTCTCCCAGGTAAGCGGGGTCGTTGAGGATGCCGAGCCAGCCGTCGGCGATCTCGCCGGCCAGCTCGAGGTTCTTCGGCCCGACCGCGGCCAGGTAGATCGGCACGTGGTCGCGGACCGGCCGGATGGACAGCTTGAGCGGCTTGCCGGGCCCGTCCGGCAGCGGCAGGGTGAAGTGCTGACCCTCGAACTTGACGGTCTCCCGGCGCATCGCCGAGTTCACGATCTCGACGTACTCGCGGGTGCGGCTCAGCGGCTTGTCGAACCGGACGCCGTGCCAGCCCTCCGACACCTGCGGACCCGACACGCCGAGGCCGAGCCGGAACCGGCCGTTCGAGAGCCGGTCCAGGGTGGCCGCGGTCATCGCCGTCATCGCCGGCGTCCGGGCCGGGATCTGGAACACCGCCGCCCCGATGTCGATGGTGGAGGTCTGGGCGGCGATCCAGCTGAGCAGCGTGGCGGCGTCCGAGCCGTACGCCTCCGCGGCCCAGGTGACCGAGAATCCGAGTGCCTCGGCCTCCTTCACCAGCCTCAGATGATCGAGATGGTCGTCGCCACCGAAGACGAAGCCGATGTTGAGTCCGAGTCGCATGACAGGCGAGCCTAACGAGCCCTTGTCGGTGGCCCGCAATAGGCTCGCTCCATGCAGCAGCGCTATCTCGGTCACAGTGGCCTCACGGTGAGCAGGCTCGGCCTGGGCACCATGTCCTGGGGACGCGACACCGACGAACACGAGGCGCGCGAGCAGCTGGCCGCCTTCGTGGCCGCCGGTGGCACCCTGATCGACACCGCGGCGGCGTACGGGGACGGTGACAGCGAGCGGCTGATCGGGTCGCTGCTCGGCGACGTGGTGGACCGCGACGATCTGGTGATCGCGACCAAGGCCGGCTTCAGCGTCCGGCGGGGCGAGCGGATCACCGATACCTCCCGCGGCGCGCTCCTGCGCGACCTGGAGGGGTCTCTACGGCGGCTGAACGTCGACTACATCGACCTGTGGCAGCTGCACACCTGGTCGGACGACGTGCCTCTCGAGGAGACCCTGTCGGCTTTGGACCACGCGGTGAGTTCGGGCAAGGTCCGGTACGTCGGCGTGTCCAACTACGCCGGCTGGAAGTCCGCCCGGGCGGTCACCTGGCAGCAGGCCTGGCCGGGGCGCGCAGTACCGGTCTCGAACCAAGTGGAGTACTCGCTGCTCGCCCGGGACGCCGAGGCGGACGCCATCCGGGCCGCCGGCGGGCTCGGCATCGGCGTACTGGCGTGGTCGCCGCTTGGGCGGGGTGTGTTGACTGGGAAGTACCGGACCGGCATCCCCGCTGACTCGCGGGCGGCGTCTCAGCATCTGTCCAGATTCGTCGACCCCTATCTCGACGGGCGAGGTTCGGGCATCGTGGAAGCGGTCGCCCGTGCCGCTGACGGACTGGGCTGGACCCCGCTCGAGGTGGCGCTCACCTGGGTCAGGGACCGGCCCGGGGTGACCGCGGCGATCGTCGGGGCCCGGACGGCGATGCAGCTGAAGTCGGTACTGGGTGTGGAGGAACTCACTCTGCCGCCGGCCATCGTGGCGGCGCTGGAGGATGTTTCGTGAGGTAATGCTTGTTCCGGAAGGTTCGGAGGTGCGGATGGCCGAATACGAGTTGCAGCAGTTCGAGGTTTCCCGGACGGAGACGCGTGGGGCTGTGCGGCGGCTGCTCACTGAGCACGCCGAGTACGGCGGCTGGGAACTCGCCCGGCTACGGCGCTATCCCGACGGCACCCGCCGGGTCTGGCTCCGCCGCCGCATCATCAAGGTGATGCGGACCCTCTAGAGGTTGTGCCTAGAGGTCGTGCCGGACCCAGACGTTCGGCTCGACGTACACGGCGTAGTTGTGCTCGACGTCACAACGCACCGGCACGAGTGCCTTCGGGACGATGACCTCGCCCGTACGGTCGAACGGCAGCCCGGTCCATTCGCGCCACTCGTCGAGCGAGCCCGCCATCACCATCGACCGCTCCGCGACCTGCACGATCTCGGCGCCCGCCTTCACGTGCACCCGTAGCCACGGGTCGACCGGCAGACCGTCCGCACGGAACTGCTGGATGTACTCGGCCATCGGCTGATGCGGATCCTGCTTCCCGTTCGGGCGTACCGGTGCGTAGAGCGTCTTCAGGCCCATCGCCTGGACGTTGCGGCGCATGGTCGCGAGCATCTCGTGCGACAAGCCGCGGCCGAGGTGGCTGGCGGTGATCGAGATCTCCAGGGCGCTGGCGACTGTCGGCGTACGGCCGTGGCGATGATCCGCGACGCCCCAGATCAGCGCCCGGTCCCAGCCGCCGCTGGGTAGCTCTTTGCGATCCTCGTTCGGAAACTCGAACGGGATGCTGCGTCCGTGGGCGACCAGGTCGTCGCCCTCCACCGCCATCAGGCAGTGCTCGGGGAACAGCTCCGGCACCCGGCCCATCAGCGAGCCGCCGATCGGATCCTGCGCCATGAACGTCGGCCAGCCGCTCTTGAACCCCTCCAGCAGCTCGAACAGCTCAGGCCGCTCGGCCAGGGTGGTGATCACGATCTCGTCGGACATGAATCGCAGTCTGGCAGGGAGCGCTCTCCGCCGCAGCCGCATTTCTCCTCACGACCAGCACTCCGATGGCGACTGAGGCAGTCACCGCGCCCGCGCCGATCAAAGTGTGTTCTGCACCGGCGGCGGCGATCACCGATCCACCGACCAGCAGGCCGGCCGAACTACCCGCGTTCACCACCACAGTCTGGCCCGAGAGCAACGCGCGCCGCTCAGCGCCGGTCGATGATCTCGTGATCACTCGCGAGATCGCCGTGATCCCGAGCACCAGAGTCGCTCCGGAGAGCGCGGCAACTGCAGCGATCGCCGGGGGCGTCGTCCAGATCCCCATTCCGATCCAGCACAGACCCATCAGCGTCCAGGCGAGAGCAGCCAGCGGCGCCGGAGAGAAACGCCGGACCACGGCCAGCGACACGATCGTGCCCACCACCGAGCCCAGGCCGTAGCCCGACATCCCCGCTGCGAGATACACCCCTGGCCGGCCGCGCTCAGCACCGATCACGGACAGCCCGAGAGGGAACGCGAACCAGGTGAAAGAGCCGGTACCGCGCGCAATCCAGCCGTACAAGACGTCGGGCCGTCCCGCCAGGCTGCCCCGGATCGAGGGCGCCTCCGCCACGGCCGGAGAGCGCTCCCCGACGATCCCGATCGCGAGCAGCCCTGCGATCAGTACGGCGACCGCCTCCACCCACAACATCGCGTCGGTGAACCCGGCCGCCACCGCCAACGCCCCTCTCCGCGACGTCAGGTACCGTCCGCCTCGATGCCATGGCCCTCGGGCTGAGCACCTCGGCCGGCTACAGCGTTCGCGTCCTCGCCGTCGACAGCAAGCAGCGCATCACCGGCCAGGCATCACCCGTGTCGAATCTCGTCGTCGACGACGGGCGCGCGCCGGACGGCAGTACCCTCCTGAGTTTCATTGCTGCTGGCAACAACTCGCTCGTTGCCCTGCGCACTGTCGCCGGCGGCACCGAAGTACGGCGCTACTCCACGGAAACCGGCGTTTATGGCACGGTGTTGACCTCGGATCCCGGTATCGGCTCCGACTACCACGTGATCGGCGTATCCCCGGACTCGCACCGGGTGCTACTCGCGCACGCAACCCAAGCAGGCGGCGACGTCCGACTCGAGACCTGGGACACCGCTCTTGGCGCACTGGTCGGCACTTCGGTACTCCGGGCTTCGGAGTACCGGGTTGTCGCCGGAAGGGTCGACGCCAAGCGCAACCGGGCCGCAGTACTGGTTCGCGCCATCACCAGCAACGTGGACTCGGTGCTCCCGGTCGACCTCGCCGGCGGCACGGTCGGAGCCCCGATCATTGCTGATGGCAACGGTACGATCGCGGCCGGCACCTACAGCCTGCTGGAGCTCGATCAGTCCACCGGCAGTGTGTTCCTCGGCAAGATCGGCAGCGCGATCCTCTGTCTCGGCGGGGTCGCGCCGGCGAAGATCGACCTCGACACCGCGACGGTGACCACGGTGGGATCGGTGTCAGCCTGCGGTCGCGGCATCGCCTCCGACGGCGCGGGCACGCTCTACAACCTGGCGGCCGGCTCGGTTAGCACCAAGATCGCGCCCACCACCACGCTCACGCCGTACGACGAAACCACCCAGACCGCAGGCGATGGCTTCGCCTTGCGCAAGGGCACGCCGAGCACGCTTGCCGTGGATGGGATCCATCACCTGGCGCTGGTGTCGTTCTCGGCCCCTGAAGGCGCCATCTACTTCGGCGCTCAACAGGGCTTCATCTCCGACAACAACGCGACCAGCCAGGTGGCGGTCGTCGACCTCAGCACCGGCGAGGTACTCCGCACCCTGAACACCGGGATCGTCACCAACCGCGGCGGCCTACTGCTCCACGGCACCCAGGACTCCTCACTCCAACTGGACCCGGCCACCCGCTCAGCCTGGACCTACAGCCCGGACGGCACCCAGCTACAGCAGTTCTCCTACTAACCGATCAAGCCTAAGAGGATCAGGCAAGAACCCTAGAGGAGCGGGCAAGAACAAACCGGCGCTCAAGACACGATCATGCAGATCGAGAAGCTCGGCGGCAAGGCCGTTGCCTTGCCGCTCTCGGTCGGCGACAGCACCACGTTCGCCGAGTTCCGCGACTCGGTACCTGGCCAAGGAGCTCGCGCCACGCGGCATCCGGGTCAACTCGGTCGCCCCCGGCCCGACCCGGACGCGACTGGGCGGCGACGCCTTCGCGAAGTACCCCGAACTGATCGAGCCACTGGCCGCCCGGACCGCACTAGGCCGAATCGGCGAACCCGACGACATCGGCAAGATGTCGCCGTACTGCTCTCCGACGACAGCGGCTGGGTGACCGGCCAGAACGTAGAGGTCTCCGGCGGATTCCGCCTCTAGAACTGAACCCCGCGGGTCAAAGCGCCGTCAACGACAAGGTTGGTTCCGGTGATGAAGCTTGCAACCGGGCTGGCCAGAAACACGGCGGCGCGAGCGATCTCATCGGGCCGGGCCATCCGCCCAGTCGGATTGAGAGAGAGCGCTTCCTGGAAGAACGCAGGATTGTTCTGCTCGATGCTCTCCCACACCCCACCCGGGAAATAGGTGTTCCCCGGCGAGATCGAATTGGCCCGAATTCCCTTCCCTGCAAGCTGATACGCCAACCCCTGCGTGTAGTGCACAATAGCCGCCTTGAACGTCCCGTACGCACCCGCAGCAAAATCGATCTCCCGCCCAGACACGCTGGACACGGTGACAATCGACGGCGCCCGACTCTCCTCGAGAAACGGCATCGCAGCGTCAACCAGCCGAACCGTCCCCATCATGTCCACCTGAAAACTCCGCTGCCAGAACTCCTCGCCCTCCCCAATCGCCAGCGCACTCACGTTGGACACCACGACGTCGATCCCGCCCAGTTCGGCCGCGCTGTCTCGTACCCACTGCGCGAGCGCATCCGCGTCACCTACATCTACGGCCCGCCCGCTCACGGTGGCGCCAGCTGCTTTGAGCTTCTCGACGGATGCCGTCACATCGGCCTCGGTCCGCGCGCAGAACGCGACGGTGGCGCCTTCCGCCACCAGCCCCTCAACAATCGCGTGCCCAATCCCCTTGGTCCCACCCGTCACCAACGCCTTGAGCCCAGCCAGCTGAAGATCCATCGTTGTCAGGCCTCCGTGAAGAAGCGGTCGAGTACCCGGGAGCCGAACTCCAGCGACGCGGTCGGCACCCGCTCGTCGATGCCGTGGAACATGCCCATGA
Source organism: Kribbella sp. NPDC051718 (assembly GCF_040681515.1). Lineage (NCBI taxonomy): Bacteria > Bacillati > Actinomycetota > Actinomycetes > Propionibacteriales > Kribbellaceae > Kribbella > Kribbella sp. NPDC051718. The sequence continues at coordinate 163,985 of NZ_JBFAYZ010000007.1, forward strand.
AGTCGAGGTCCGGCGGCAGCTGCAGCGGTACGAATCCGAAGCATCGCACCCCGAGACGAGACCACGACTTGGCGTCCGTACCGCCCGACATCAACAGCGGCGCCGTCCGGCTCTGCGGGTCCTCTGCGGACAGTACCGACTTCATGATCTCGACCAGCCGGCCGTCGTAGCTGGTCTCCAGCGCGATGTCCTCGATCACCGTCTCCCGCTGCACCTTGTCGCCGAGCAACTCGTCGATGGTGGCGAAGAATTCATCCTCGTACCCCGGCAGGAACCGCCCGTCGATGTGCGCCTCCGCATCACCAGGGATCACGTTGACCTTGTACCCCGCGTTGAGCATCGTCGGGTTCGCCGTGTTGCGAATCGTTGCCCCGAACATCCGGCTGAAGCTACCGAGCTTCGCCAGCGTCTCAGTCATGTCCTCGGGATCGAGCTCGGTACCGAGTACATCCTCGAGCGTCGCGAGGAACTCCTTCACGGTCGGCGTCAACCGCAACGGCCAGTCGTGGTTACCGATCCGGGTGACCGCCTCGACCAGGTTCGTCACCGCGTTGTCGTTGTTCACCATCGACCCGTGGCCCGCCGTACCTCGCGCCTTGAGCCGCATCCAGTTCATCCCCTTTTCGGCGGTCTCGATCAGGTACAGCCGCAGATCGTCCTTCATCGTCACCGAGAACCCGCCGACCTCACCGATCCCCTCGCTGCAGTCCGCGACGGTCTCCGGGTGGTTCTTGATCAGCCACTGCGCGCCGTACAGCCCCCCGGCCTCCTCATCCGCCGTGAACACCAGCCGCACCGGCCGCCGCGGCTTCACCCCCGCCCGCTGCCGCGCCCGCACGACGGAGATCACCATCGCGTCGAAGTCCTTCATGTCGACAGCGCCGCGCCCCCACACACACCCATCAAAAATCTCCCCCGCAAACGGATCCACTTTCCAGTCCTTGGGATCCGCCGGCACCACATCCAGATGCCCATGCACCAGCAACGGCTCGGCCGTCGGGTCCTCGCCCTCCCAATGCGCCACCAACGAGGCCCGCCCAGGCTCGGACTCATAGATCGTGGACGAGATCCCCACCTCATCCAACTTCCCCGCCACGTACTCCGCAGCGTCCCGCTCCCCGTTGCTCTTCCCGTTCCCGTAGTTGGTGGTGTCGAACCGAATCAGCTCACTACACAGCTCCACCACCTCGGCATCAGGCGTGTACGACTGGTCACCGGGCGTCGAAAAAGTCATAGCCCCACCCTGCCAGCACCCGATGTGAAAAACACCCGTGGGGTTTGCTAAGGTTCTCCAGTCGACGCCGCACAGCGGCAGACACCACTCGTCCGGGTGGCGGAATGGCAGACGCGCTAGCTTGAGGTGCTAGTGTCCTTTACGGGACGTGGGGGTTCAAGTCCCCCCTCGGACACAAACAGCCGCAGACCTGAGGGTCCGCGGCTTTCTTGTTGTGCCGGGCTCCCTCGAACGGCGCGTGCTCCTCGCGACGCGCCGTACTGTCGTCGGCCGCCAGAAGTAAGTCAATCGTTACCTGCGGGTTCAACGGCCCAAACCGCTCTCCGATCCACCGATTGATCGCCGCCGCCCGCGAAGCTCGTAGGTCCGCTTCTTCGACATCCGTTGCCAACTGCTCGACGACCGGTCCGCGTGCGTAGCCACCGGCACGCATAAGTTTCAGCCGATCAGGGGTTGCCGGGGTTTCAGGCCGGTTGGCCGCGGTTACCGCATCAGCATGGCTACAGAGACCGCGTCAGCGAAGATCCATGCTCTTCGATCGCGGTTGCGACTGCTTGATGGGGCGGCGCTGCTGGCGGTGGTTGCCGTCTTGGTGATCAGCGGGAGTTCGCTGGCCTCGGCCACCGTCTTGCTTGCCGGCAGCAACAACGCGGACCCCGCAGCCGTGGTGGTCGGCACCTCAGGGTCCGGCGGTGCCGCTGCCAGCCCCAGTCCGCTCCCCGGCGGGGATGTCGATGGAGATGCGAACGACTGGACGGGAACTCCCCTGATCTTCATCGCCGTCCTCGTCATCCTGGTGGTCATCGGCGGCATCGTCATCGCCCGCTACCGAAGCCGACGGGCAGGGCCTCGCTCATAGTGCGCGGTGCAGCACCCAATTCGCCCTCACCGGATGGCTCCTGGGTTGGGCCTGGTCCGCCGGGGCACCGGGCGATCAGGCCGGTGGTGACCCGCGGATCTCCACTGGCTCAGGTTCCCGGTGTTGAGAACACAGCGCCGGGAACCAACGCTCTTGACGCGCGTACCCGGTGTCAGTCCTTCTTGAGCCGCTCCTCGCCGATGCGATCGGCGTCGGCGACAAGCTCCTCGGAGACCCGGTTGAGTTTGACGTTCCCGTGCTGGGACAACCGAGCCAGGAAGGCGAAGGCGCGCTGATCCGTCAGCGTACAGCGCTCCATCAGGATGCCGATCGCCTGGCCGATCGTTCGCCGGGTCCGCAGCGCGTCCTGCAGATTGCTGATCTCGCGTGCATAGTCGATTGCCATCGCTGACTGATGCGTGAAGAGCACGCCGATGACGCCGAGATCCCCGAACGAGCCCACAGTCTTCGAATACAGATTCAGCGCCCCCTGCGATTTAGGCGCGTCGAAAAGACGGAGGCCGGCCTGCGCGGCGATACCGACGGCGACCGCGCTTGCGGCGTATCGCGGAAAGCGCGCATCGGACGCAAGATCCGGGGAAAGGACATGCACGCTGTCGGTGGCAGCCTCGTAGCACGGCCCCTCCTGAAGCTCGTACTGCGCAGCGTCCACACCCCACAGCAAGTCGTCGGTCGGCGCGGCGGTCTCCAGCCGGCCGTCGCTGTGCTTCACCGTGATGCTCGCGTACTCCACCTCAGGAAGCACCTCCACCGCCGCAGCCGTGATGCGACCCAGCGTAAGGTCCAGGTCGCCCGCAGTCAGCGACTTCGACAGCCGCCGCGTCGCCTCCAGGAGCTCTGTGTCATCCATCAACCGCACGTACCCGAGTCAATCGGTCCGAACCAGCGACAGGACGGAAAACAGCGGGCCCCCCTTTCCTGAAGCCGGCGCGGGATCCGCACCATCCACGCGGAGTCACGGAAGTACCGCTTCGCGGCTTTCATCAGCCCCAAGCAGGCGACCTGCGCCAGATCGTCGCTCTCCGCACCGCGCCGGTCGAAACGTCGCGCGATGCCGCGGGCGATCTCCAGATTCAATTCGACGATCTGTCCGAGCAACTCCTGCCGCTCGTTCTGGTCGGTACTGCACTCGCGGCGGTCGAACAGCTCTCTGGTGACAGCCTCCCGATCGGCGCGCTGCTCAGCAGACGAGCGCTGCATGGGTTCCACATGTTTGGTGGTGGTGACGGAAGAAGACATCTTGACCTCGCGACATCGAGCCACGGCGCAGCCACTTCTCCGGACCACGGTCGAAGACTTGCTCTCCCGAAGTACCCCTGACCCACCTTCGCCATGGTGGAAATCCGGCCCCAAACTTATGCAGCCCCGCTGAGCCTCTGCGCCGGGTCCGTTTCTCCCCGGGGTACCGGCGCCGCATGACTCCTCCCCGAGATGCCGCATCCGTGGCGCGCGAGCTTCGGCAGCTGGTCGCCGACGGCTCCATCGAGGTTCCGGATCCGGGGGCCGGGCGCACCATCGAGCGGTGGGCGACGCTGGCCCTGCTCGGCCGTCGGGATCTGACCCTGGCTCGACTCGGCGAGGGCCACCTGGACGCGGTCTCGATCCTCCACCAAGCTGGCCGCGCCGAGATACCGGAAGCTCTGTACGGTGTCTGGGCCGCGCGGTCGGCCGGCACGGGCGCGTACCTGAAAGACGGCGTACTGTCCGGGACAGTCAGGTTCTGCTCCGGCGCGCACAGCCTCGACCGAGCTCTGATCGCGGCTCTCACACCCGATGGCGGCTCGATGCTTTTGGACGTCGATCTCCGAGACCCGCGAATCCAGCGCCAGGCCGACACCTGGCAGGCGGTGGGTATGGACGCCTCCGACAGCCCCGACATCATTCTCGACGACGTCGCAGTCAGCACGGCCGCTCACGTCGGCCCGCCTGGTTTCTATCTCGGCCGTCCCGGCTTCTGGTGGGGCGGGGGTGGCGTCGCCGCGGTCTGGTACGGCGGTGCTCGCGGCCTGGTCGACCGCACAATCGACTACCTCCGGTCGGGCAAGGGCCCCGACGAGCACCAGCTAGCTCATCTCGGTGACCTCGAAGCGACCCTCGCGGCAACCAGTTCGTTGCTGGAAGCAACCGCTCGGCTCATCGACGCCGAACCGGAAACCGATGTGATGCGGGAGATCTGGGTACTTCGCGCAGCCACCGAACGCGCCGTCCGGGCGACGATCGACCAGGTCCCCCGGATCACCGGCCCGACCCCGTTGTCCCGCGATCGGGCTTTCGCCCAAGCACTCACCGATCTCCAGGTGTACGTCCGCCAACATCACGCCGAACGCGACCTGGCCGCGCTCGGCCGGTTGATCAGCGAAGGAAAGGACGGCACATGGCCCGCCCGGTGACCGACGAGCTGGACTGGCGCGAGTTCCTGGACGCACGCGACCTTCCAGCCTTCGATCCGCGCGGGCTGCGCCGGGTGGTTGTACTGGCCGCTCACCCCGACGACGAGACCTTGGGCGCCGGCGGCGTCGTCCAAGTACTGCACGCGGCCGGTGCCGAAGTCTCGCTGATCGTCGCCAGCGATGGCGAGGCGGCCTTTCCGGCTCTTGGTCAGGCCGACCGTGCCCGGTTGGCCGCCACCCGCCGTGACGAGCTGACGGCCGCGATAGTTGCCCTGGGCGTCGATCCGGAGGTCGTTCAGCTGCTCGGGTTGCCGGATTCGGGGATCGCCGACCACGAGGACGAGTTGATCGAGCGGCTCGACGAACTGCTGCACGACGCCGACTGCGTCATCGTTCCCTGGCCAAGCGATCCGCACCCCGACCACGCGGCCGTCGGCCGGGCCGGTCTGGCCGCCGCTCCGGTCGAGGCCCACTGCTGGTCCTATCCGATCTGGACCTGGCACTGGCTGGCCACCGACGACCCGGGCATCCCCTGGCAACACGCTGCCATCTGTCGTCTCGACGACGACCAACGCACCCGCAAGCAGAACGCCATCGACATCTTCGAGTCTCAACTGACCACTGGACCGAACGGCGAAGACCCGATCGTCGACCCCGCGATGCTCACCCATTTCGGCCGGCCGTTCGAGGTCCTGTTCCGCGAGCCCGCCACCGTCTCCGCCCCGGTCGATCGCTTCGCCGGTCTCTACGCCGCTCAGGAAGATCCCTGGCACACGATCGACAGCTGGTACGAGCGCCGCAAACGCGCTGTGATCCTCGCCTGCCTCCCAGCCGAGCGGTACCGCCGGACTCTCGAGCCGGCCTGCGGCATCGGCGAACTGACCAGGCAACTGACCACCCGCAGCGACCACGTGATCGCCTTCGACCCGGTAGAAGACGCGGTACTCCGCGCCAAGAACGCGGCGCCAAGCGCAGAACTGAGCGTCACCGCACTGCCGGCGACCGCGACCGATCACCCCGTCGACCTGATCGTGCTCAGCGAAATCCTCTACTACCTGAGCGACGAAGAACTCCAGTGCAGTCTGGATCACCTCCTGCGACTCCTGGAGCCCGGCGGTCATCTGCTCGCCGCGCATTGGCGTCCGTGGGCTCCCGAGGCACCACGCGACGCCGCCGCGGCCCATCGGATCCTCCGGGAGCGCCCTGAGCTGGACCAGATCGTCGAACACGTCGACGAGGAGTTTCTCCTGCACGTCTTCACCCGCAGATGATCGGAGCCGCCGGAATCGTCATCCCCGCTCACAACGAAGAACGACTGATCGCGGCCTGCCTGCACGCCCTCCAGAACGCCGTCGCGTCAGTTCGGGTACCGATCAGTATCTGCGTGGTCGCCGATCGCTGCTCGGACCGCACGGTAGAGATCGCGACGGCCACGGTGCCCGAAGCCTCCTTACTCCGGACCGGCGTTTTGAGTTCTCTCGGGCAGGTGCGCGACCTCGGTATGCGGTACCTGATGGCAGAGTTGGAAGGCCATGACCCGGCCAAGGTCTGGTTGCTCGGAACTGACGCGGACAGCTACGTCCGCCCCGACTGGATCGAACGGCAACTGGCTCACGCGAACGCCGGAGCCGATGCCGTGACCGGCCTGGTCGACCTCGAACCCGCACCTCACCTGACGACCGAGCTCCGATCGGCTTACCGGACCCTGATCGGTGAACGGATCCGGCCGGCCGATCACGACCACATCCACGGTGCCAACTTCGGCGTACGGGCCTCTGCATACGCCGATGTCGGTGGCTACCGCGCCTTGGACACCGGCGAGGATCGCGACCTGTGGTTCCGTCTGCAAGCCGCCGGTCACTCGATGCTGCAACCCCGCGACCTCGACGTCCTCACCAGCGCCCGCACCACCGGCAGAGCACGCGGAGGCCTGGCCGACCTCCTGGCCGCCCTTGGTTGACAGCGGCAAACTTATGCAGTTGCCCGCCGGCTGCATCCGTTGCCCGGCGAGGGGTACCGCAACTTGTCCGAAACCTACTCAAGGAGCCTCAGATGCCGGAAACGAACACTCCAACCAACGATACCGTTGAGCGCTGAGGCGGCACCGATGATCACCATCGAACGAGTCATCACCGTCGACAAGCCGATCGACCTGGTGTTCGCCTACCTTGCGGACTTCGAGAACACCAACGAGTGGGATCCCGGCACCGTCCGGACCACCAGGACGAGTGGAAACGGCGGAATCGGTACGACCTATCAGAACACGTCGTCGTTCGCCGGGCGCCAGACCGAGCTCGAGTACACCGTCGAAGACCTCCAACCGCGGAAGCGATTCCGCCTCCGCGGCGAGAACAACTCGATGACCTCGTACGACACGATGACATTTCGGCCAGTCGGCGCGGGAACCGAGGTCACCTATATCGCCGAGTTCGACTTCCAAGGCGTCGCACGACTGGCAGCCCCGTTGCTCAAAAGCCAGTTCAAGAAGCTCGGCGACAACGCCGAACAGGGCATGAGACAGCAACTCGAAAAGCTGTGATCACCCAGGCGATCGAGGAAAGGATCCCGCAGTGACCGACCAGACGTTCCACCAGGGCGATGCCGTCGAGTGGGACAGCCACGGCGGTACCGCGCACGGGAGGGTCGAGCGCAAGATCACCGAACGCACCGAAGCCGGCGGCCGAACGGTCGACGCTTCACCGGAGGAACCGCAGTACCTGGTACGCAGCGACAAGTCAGACAGCACCGCCGTCCACAAACCAGCCGCCCTCCGCCATGACCGCCAACCACGACCCTGATCGGTGTCGTTCTGGCCAGCAACTTCGACCGGCAACAGATGCAGATCCACCTCGACTTCGAGGTCACCGACCTCGACGCCGCCCAGCGGCAGGCGATCGCCTCTTCCTGCCGGGGTTCCAGAATCTCCTCGGCCTCGACCCCCAGCCGCTCGGCGATCTCGGCCGAGGTGGGCTTCCGACCGAGCTCCTGCTCCAGAATCGCCGGCTTCGCCGCGATCATCCCCTGTAACTCCTGCAACCGGCGCGGGGTCCGCACCGTCCAGGCGCGCCCCCACCAACCCCAGACAGCCGACCTGCTCGAGGTCCTCCAGAACCTGGTCGACGCGGTCACCCACCACGTCGAGCAGGAGTCGCTATACCTCGCCTCAGCCTCGGCCCATCCGGGCGGCGGAGTCCACGGCGCCTGCGGATCCAACGCAGCCCGCGCCGGCGGATCGACCAGTGGCGGTGGACGACCGATCCACGAGCTCAGGTAGGGCGTCGCGATCTTGCCGAGCAGTGAACCCACGACGACCAAGGACGCGGGTCACGGGGTGAGCAGTACCTTCACGGCACCGTCCTGCTTCTTCTGGAACATCTCGTACGCCGCTGGGCCTTCGGACAGTGGGAGACGATGGGTCGCGAAGCCGTCCACGCCGAGCGGGTCGTCGTCGGTGAGCAACGGCAGGATGTCGTCGACCCAGCGGCGCACGTTGCCCTGGCCCATCCGGAGCGCGATCTGTTTGTCGAACATGGTCAGCATCGGCAACGGATCAGCCGCCCCGCCGTACACACCGCTCAACGAGATCGTGCCACCCCGGCGTACCAGCTCGATCGCCAGATAGAACGCCGCCAGCCGGTCGACCCCGATGGTCTCCATCATCTTCTCCGCGACGGCGCCCGGCATCAGGCCGACCAGCTTGTGCGCAGCCTGTGCCTTCGGCGAACCATGCGCCTCCATGCCCACGGCATCAATCACCGAATCCGGACCGCGACCGTCGGTCAACTGACGTACCTGCTCAGCCACATCAGCGGAATACGTGAGCGTCTCCACCCCACGCGCCTGCGACCGGCCGAGCCGCTCGGGCACCAGGTCGATCCCGATTACCCGGTACCCGCGATGCAGACCGATCCTGGCGGCCATGTCGCCGATCGGGCCCAGGCCGATGACCGCCAGCGTCCCTCCGTCGGGCACCCCGGCGTACTCGACCGCTTGCCAGGCCGTCGGCAACACGTCCGACAGGAACACGAATCGATCATCAGCCGGCCCCGCAGGCACAACAATCGGCCCGTACTGCGCCTGCGGCACGCGCAGGAACTCCGCCTGCCCGCCGGGCACCTGCCCGTAGAGCCGCGTGTAGCCGAACAGCGCGGCGCCCATCCCCTCATCGCGGACCTGAGTGGTCTCGCACTGCGACTGCAGGCCACGGTCGCACATGAAGCAACTACCGCAGGCAATCCCGAACGGGATCACCACCCGATCCCCGACCTTCAGGTTGGGGACTTCGGTGCCTGTCTCGACCACGATCCCCATGGGCTCGTGCCCGAGCACGTCGCCGGGCGACAGGTACGGGCCCATCACCTCGTACAGATGCAGATCCGACCCGCAGATCCCGGTCGAGGTGACCTCGATGATCGCGTCCGTCGGCTCCTTGATCACCGGATCCGGCACCTCGGAGTACTCGATCTTCCGCTTGCCCTGCCACGTCAATGCCTTCATACGGCCGCCGGTACCCGCGCCATCACGAGCGAACCAGGCAGCGGTTGGTCCTGGGTACAAAGTTATGCATGAGCCAGAACGAACGCCTGATCCATGCTTCCGTCGACGACGTCTTCGCTGTACTGACCGACGGCTGGGGCTATGCGTCCTGGGTGGTCGGCGCGTCCCGGATCCGCACCGTGGAGGCGAACTGGCCACAGCCGGGCCACAGCATCCATCACTCGGTCGGCTCGTGGCCGCTGCTCATCGACGACTCCACCACTGTCGAGGCCTACGAACCTCTCCGCCTGCTCCGGCTGCGCGTCCGGGCCTGGCCCACCGGCGAAGGCATCGTCGAATTCGAAGCCACCGACGAGTACGGCGAATGCCACCTCGTCATGCGCGAACACACCGCCAAGGGCCCCGCCACACTCATCCCCGACCAGGTTCTCGACCCCATCCTGCACCTACGCAACGCCGAAACCCTCCAGCGCCTGGCCCTCCTCGCCGAAGGCCGCAACCCCTGAGCCGCTCAGGAAGGTAGCCACAAGCCCAGTAGTCGCACGACAAGGAGACGAAGACCCCAACGAACAACTCCCACACATCTGAGCACGAGTCGCGCCGCCGGCCGTGATCTCGCGCCAGGCGCTTACGCCAGCGGCCAGCGGATGACCTACTCAGGGACTCGATCAGGATGCCTTCGGCGATGGCGATAGGCGTCGTGTGTTGTTCCAGCTCCATATGTGCGGCCTCATGACCCCAGCGGAGGAGCGGTTCTGGTTCCGCAGAGCCTCGTGTCGGGCATTGCAGCCCAGCGCATCCCCGTGTCGCTAGTCCTGTTCCCGCCGCTGTTCGTTGATCCGCAGGGCTTCGGCGAGTTGGTCTTCCAGGATGATGATCCGGCACGCGGCCTCGAGGGCGGTGCCTTGGTCGACGAGTTCACGGGCCCGGGCTGCCAGGCGTAGCTGGTAGCGGGAGTAGCGACGGTGACCGCCCTCGGAGCGTTGCGGGGTGATCAGCTTCGCCTCGTCCAGGCTGCGCAGGAACCCCGGCGTGGTGCCGAGCATCTCCGCGGCCCGGCCCATCGTGAAGGCGGGGTAGTCGTCATCGTCGAAATTGGCCGCCCCGGCCGGGGTTGAGCTCATCGGGGCCAGCCTCTCGCTCGACGACGCGGACGCATGCGATTCGGAGCTGCTGAGCCACCAGATCGGTGACTTGGCCAATCCACTCAACGGTTGGCTCCGAATGAAGAATCGTGGTGTCGCACGGCGGCTGGGGTGTACGCCGCCAGCGAGCAGCCCGAGGAATGCCTCGGCACGGAGTGTCAGACCCCCGAGGCAACACCAGCCTTCCGACTGACCGTGGTACTTCGCCACCGATGCAGGCGCGGATGGGTGGCATCAGCCTGTGGGGGCGAGGCGTTCAGTTCGGCGCGGGGCCCGTTCGGCCCAGCAGATGGCGTAGAGCCGATCGCAAGTCGGAGTGTCTGAAGGTATGACCGAGGTCCGTCAGCCGGCGCGGTACAACTCGTTGGGAGGCCAGAGCGAGTTCTTTCGTGCCCTCCTCGCCGAGGATGAGGCGTGGACCGAGGGCGGGAACACGGAGCAGCATGGGCCGATGCAGTACTCGGGCCAGCGTGGCCGAGTACTCGTGATTCCGTACCGGCTCAGGCGCGACCGCATTGATCGGACCGAACAACTCCGGGTCGTACAAGGAGCGGTGATAGATGTCGACAAGGTCATCGATGCCTATCCAGGCCTGCCATTGGTGACCGTCGCTCAACGGCCCGCCCAATCCTGCGGCGAAAAGCGGGTACTGGAGTCGCAGCATCCCTCCGGCCGGCGTCTGCACCAGGCCGGTTCGGATGTTGACGACTCGAAGACCGCCGGCCGCAGCTGGTTCGGTCGCGTCCTCCCAATCCGCCACCAACGTGGCGAGGTAGCCCTCTCCACGGGCGCTGTTCTCCCCCAACACCTCGTCGCCCCGGTCTGGGCCGTAGTACCCGATCGCGGAGGCAGAGACGAAAACCCTCGGGCCGTTCGGCGTATCCGCAGCGAGACGTGCCAACTGTCTGGCTGGGCCGATCCGCGAATCGCGAATGGCTCTGCGGTGCGCGGGGGTGAACCGGCCTGCGATAGAGGCTCCCGCCAAGTGGATCACCGCGTCGACTCCCCGCAGTAGCCCTGGCTCTGGGTTCTCCACGTCCCAGCGCCGCTCGTCCGGGCCATCGCCGTTTCCGCGGACCAAACGGATCACCCGATGACCGTTCGTCGACAACAGGGCTGCGAGGGCGGTACCGATCGTCCCGTGGCTGCCTGTCATCGCGACGGTCAGTGGGCGCATTCCGCCATCGATCGCTCGCGCGCGGGCGGCGAGATCGGCGGTCAACTGCCGATGGCGGTAGGCGAGCATGGATTTCAGGAGACCGGCAGGCACATTACTGTCGATCCGGTCGATCACCCTGGTGTGGTCCGGTGGCACTACTTCGAAGTCGTGTGTATGACGCCAGCGCACAAGCCAGCGCAGCGGTGCGGAGTCCAGCTCGTCAACGAACTGCGCAGGTGGCACCGCGCCCCTATGGCGCGCCACCCAATCCAAACCCAGGGGAAAGCCCAGTACTGCGGTTCCATCGGCGAGATCGGTCGCCTCGCGTTTGATGTGCACCGGCATCCACGGCGGAGTGAGGCGCACGATCGCACCCGGCCGCTGGAACCAGGAGAACACTTCTGAGCGAGGTGCATCGACGACGGTACTGCTGGTCAAACCCATGAGTACGTCTCCTCCGATCGGAGGCTCCAGCATGCCATGAACAACTTATGCACAAGTTCGACCCAGGGCAGCAGATGATCGACACGCACTCTCGACCGATCCGATGGCGTCGCCGCACCGAAGCGGGCCCGGATGGCCGGTCGCCGCCAACCGCTCTTGAGACGCTGCCTACTCCAAGCGCGAACAGGACCGGCGCGACAAGCTGGCCGCCGACCGGAACACCGACTGACCAGCTTCTCTCGACCACCCGTGCAGGCCGGCCTCACGCCCGCGGGAATCGACGGTTTCAGCCAGCCATCGCATACATGGAGAACGTGTCAGCTGCCCCGGTACCCAGGTGCGGGTCGCGGTCGAGCAGGCGGACACAGGTGCCGGTGCGGTCGGCGAACACGGCGTACCGGCCGATCGAGCTGGTGACCGGGGCGATCAGCCAGTCCAGCTCGGCATGGCCGTCGAAGAACGCATCTACATCGCCGACCTCGTACACGCCTCCGCTGCCGAGTGCGGCTTCGGCGGGGTCGCGGACGAGCACGATCGTCGCCTCCCCCTCGGGCGGAGCCAGCAGTACCGTGTCGTCATCAGGCCAGCCCAGCGGCTCCAGGCCGAGGCCGCGGTAGTAGTCGACACTGGCTTCCAGGTGTTCGACCGGACGGATCTCGAACAACAGCTTCATCGCTACCCCTTCTGATCTGTGGATTCGCGGTCGGCGATGCGGAACCGGCTGCCCTGGCGTACCTCGTCGGTCCGGTCGTTGACGTCGGAGATGCGATCCGCCAGCGCCGGATGATCCCGGCTCAGCTCGGCCCGCGCCGCGGCCAACGGCTCGAGCAGGGCAAGGGAATCGTCCTCGCCCAATGCCACACTGACCCGATCGACGCTTGCCTGTACCACCGGATCCAGATCGTCCAGCGAGCTGATCTGCCCCGCGAGCCTGCGCAGATCGGCCGCGTTCTGCCTGGCCCAGGTCGCCACCGCGCGATCGCCGGCCCGCTGATCGCGGACGGACTGCAGCCGCTGCTCCCCGTTCAGCGTCGGATCGGTGCTGTTCGTACTGTGTCGCAGATAGCGCCGCTCAGCCGCTTGCCTGCTGGCCACTCCGAGTGCGGAGGCGAGCTGGGCCCAGCTCACCCCGCGACGCCGGGCTGCCTCGATCAGCCGAGGTTCGTATCTGGTGAGCTGCTCGCGCAACTCCCGGATCCTGGTCAAGGCCTCGAGGAGGTCGTCAGGCTCCCGACCGTCGAGCCCGCCGGCAACCTCCCGGACGAACACCAGCACATCGGGGTCGTCCGGGTCGGTGAAAGCCGGGTGCTCGGTCAAGGTCGGTCCTCGCATCGAAGTGCCCGCAGCCAAGCGGTTGGTCAGGCGGCCGGCATCAGGCGTCGATCTGCTGCGGACCGTCAGCCGGCGCGCTGATGCTGATCTTGCGCGGCTTGGCCTGCGGCGCGACCGGGATCCGCACAGTCAGTACGCCGTTGTCGTACGCCGCCTCGATCCGCTCGGTGTCGAGGGTGTCGCCGAGGAACAGTTGCCGGGAGAACACACCCAGCGGCCGCTCGGCCACCTGCATCTCGACGCCTTCCGCCACTGCCACCGGCCGGCGCTCGGCCTTCACCGTCAGCACGTTCCGCTCGACATCGACGTCGATCGCGTCCGCCGAGACGCCGGGCAGGTCGAAGACCACGACGTACTCGTCACCCGAGCGATAGGCATCCATCGGCATCGGGCTCGGCTTGGACCAGGTCCCCGGGGCGGTGCCGCCGGTCACCAGCTGGGCCAGCCGGTCGAACTCACGGAACGGGTCGGTGCGCATCAACATCGTTCCACCTCCTGACTAGTTGTTCGTCGGTGTCAACACGCAGAACTTTTATAACGCGTCATCGGATCATTGACAACCCATATGTCATCATTCCGTTGACAATATTGCCGCCTGCTCCCCCGGCTCGAGAAGGCGGCGCGCGACCAGCTCACCGGCGGTCAGCGGCACCCCGCCGAGGCAGAGATGAAGCAACGCCGGGTCACCCCGGTCACGAAATGGACCCTGGCGACAAGTAGCGCCAGTCAGCTGAACAGGTTGAATACCTACGACGATTGCTTGACGAGGACCGAACGGGCTTGCGTCGCCATCGTCAGGTCCTCGCGGGCCTCGACCACGCGGACCTCGACAGCACCGAGCCACCCGAGCCGGCCGACCACGTCTTCCCGCAACGCGGCCGAGTGCTCACCGACGCCGCCGGTGAAGGCGATCGCGTCCAGACCGCCGAGCGCGGCCGCCATCCGGGCGATCTCCCCCACCAGCCTGTGCACGTACACGTCATACCCCAGCCGACTGGCGTCGTCGCCCTTCTCGACCCCGGCCAGTACTTCGCGCAGGTCAGCCGACCCGCTGAGCCCGAGCAGCCCCGACTCGTGTTCGAGCGCGTCGCCGATCTCCTGCGCGTCGAGCCCGCCCGACGTCTGCAGCCACAGCAGCAAGCCCGGATCCACCGACCCCGAGCGCGTCGCCATCACCAGCCCGTCGAGCGGCGTGAACCCCATCGTGGTGTCCACCGACCGCCCGTCCGCGATGGCACACAACGACGCACCGGCGCCGAGATGAGCACTCACCAGCCGAGGTACCGGCACCTGGCGGGCGACGTAGGCGTGAGACAACCCATGGAACCCGTACTTGCGCAGCCCGAACCGCTCCCGCCAACTGCCCGGCAGAGCGTAGGTCGCCGCACTCGCAGGGATCGTCCGGTGGTACGAGGTATCGAAACAAGCCACCACCGGCCGATCACCCGACCGCGTGTGCCGGATCAACTCCAGCGCCCGAGGCTGGTGCAACGGCGCCAGCGGCACCAGCTCCTCGATCGCCGCCTCCACCTCGTCGTCGACGAGCGCCGCACCGTCGAACCGCTCACCACCGTGCACCACCCGATGCACCACCGCGTCGCCGGCCATCGCATCGAGGGGATCCGGCGACCCGTCCCACTCGGAGACATCCTTCTCGTCCAGCAACTCGTCCTCGTCGGAGAGCACCCGCAGTTCGAGGCTCGACGACCCGGCGTTGACGATCAGCAGGCTCATCGGCTCCAGCGCCAATCACGGACCTCGGGCAGATCCTCGCCGTACTCGGTCACGTACGCGTGATGCCGGGTCCGCTGGTCCGCGAACCACTGCCGCGTCGAGATCGCATGGCTGCCCAGCGACGGCACCCGGTCGATCACGTCCATCGCCAGGTGGTACCGGTCGAGGTTGTTCCGGACCACCATGTCGAACGGCGTCGTCGTCGTACCCTCCTCGATGAACCCGCGCACGTGCAGATCCTGGTGGTTGTTCCGCCGGTACGTCAGCCGATGGATCAGCCACGGGTACCCGTGGTACGCGAAGATCACCGGCGTACCAGGCGGGAAGAGCGCGTCGAAGTCCGGATCGGTCAGGCCGTGCGGGTGCTCGGTGGCGTCCTGCAACCGCATCAGGTCGACCACGTTGACGACCCGGATCTTCAACTGGGGAAGGTGTTCGCGCAGCAGATCGACCGCGGCCATCGTCTCCAGCGTCGGTACGTCGCCCGCGCACGCCATCACCACATCCGGATCCCCGTCGTCGTTGCTCGCGAAGTCCCAGACGCCGATCCCACGGGCGCAGTGCAAGGCGGCCGCTTCCCAGCCGAGCCAGTTCGGCTGGGGTTGCTTGCCGGCCACCACGACATTGATGTAGTTCTTCGTCCGCAGGCAATGATCCATCGTCGAGAGCAGCGTGTTCGTGTCCGGCGGCAGGTAGACCCGGACGACCTCCGCCTTCTTGTTCACGACGTGATCGATGAAGCCCGGATCCTGATGGCTGAAGCCGTTGTGGTCCTGCCGCCAGACATGCGAGGTCAGCAGGTAGTTCAACGACGGGATCGGCCGGCGCCAGGCGAGCCGGCTGACGGTCTTGAGCCACTTCGCGTGCTGGTTCACCATCGAGTCGACGATGTGCACGAACGCCTCGTACGACGAGAACAACCCGTGCCGGCCGGTGAGGAGATACCCCTCCAGCCACCCCTGGCAGGTGTGCTCGCTGAGCATCTCCAGCACCCGCCCGTCGGCCGCGAGGTTGACGTCGGTGTCGCGCGTACTCGCGTTCCAGGCCTTGGCGGTCACGTCGTAGACCGCCGACAACCGATTGGACTCGGTCTCGTCCGGCCCGACCATCCGGAAGTTCCGATGCGACTCGTTGGCCGTGAACACGTCCCGCAGGAATCCGCCCAGCACCTTCGTCGGCTCACCGTCCTCGGCTCCGGGCGACTTCACCGGTACTGCGTACTCCGCGATCGCGGGCAACTCCAGGTCGCGAGTGAGCAACCCTCCGTTGGCATGCGGGCTCGATCCCATCCGCAACCCGGGCGAGGGCGCCAGCTCCAGCACGCTCGTCACGGGCCGGCCGTTCGGCTCGAACAACTCGTCCGGCCGATAGCTGCGCAGCCAATCCTCCAATTGCTTCAAGTGGTCATCGTTGGTCCGTACGCCGGACAGCGGCACCTGATGCGCTCGCCAGGTGTCCTCGACCGGCTCGCCGTCGACCGTGTGCGGACCGGTCCAGCCCTTCGGCGTCCGGAGTACGATCATCGGCCAGGCTGCCCGAGTGACGCTGCTGGTCGTAGTACGGGCCTCTCGCTGGATCTCGTCGATCCGATCCAGGCAACGATCCATCGCGGCCGCCAACGCCTGATGGACGGCCTCCGGATCCGAACCCTCGACCAGGTACGGCTCGTGACCATAGCCGCGGAGCAACGCGGTCAGCTCCTCCTCGCCGATCCGCGCGAGGACCGACGGGTTGGCGATCTTGTAACCGTTCAGATGCAGGATCGGCAGTACCGCGCCGTCCCGCCGTGGGTCGACGAACTTGTTCGAGTGCCAAGAAGTTGCCAACGGCCCCGTCTCTGCCTCGCCATCACCGACCACACACGCGACGACCAGCCTCGGGTTGTCGAAGGCGGCGCCGTACGCGTGACTGAGCGAGTAGCCCAGCTCGCCACCCTCGTTGATCGACCCTGGTACTTCAGGCGCCACGTGACTCGGAATGCCACCCGGGAACGAGAACTGCTTGAACAGCCTGGTCAGCCCGGCGAGATCCTGCCCGGTATTCGGGTACGTCGCCGTCCAGCTGCCCTCCAGCCAGCTGTTCGCCACGATCGCGGGACCACCGTGGCCCGGCCCGATCACGTACATGAACTCACGGTCACGCTGCCGGATCACCCGGTTGAGGTGCGCGTAGATCAGGTTGAGTCCGGGGGTCGTACCCCAGTGCCCGAGCAACCTGGGCTTGATGTGCTCAGGCCTGAGGGGCTCGGTCAGCAACGGGTTGGCGAGCAGGTAGATCTGCCCGACAGACAGATAGTTCGCGGCTCGCCAATACGCATCGAGCCCCTGCAACTCCTCGTCACTCAGCGGTCCGCCGTCGATCAGCTGCACGCTCAACTCCTCCGTAGTACGAACTCCCCGCGCGCCCCAGGTACCCCGGGGCGCGCCGAGCAATCACCCCGGCGGCGGCGCGGCGGGTGGATCAGCCGGTGAAGGCGGTCATTCTGATCGAGACGAGCAGGCCGGGGAGATCGACGCCGAGTTTGGCCACGTAGCGGGTCGGTGGGTCGGTGGGGAACCACCGCGCGTACTCCTCGTTCAGGACGGCGAAGTCGGCGGGGTCGGTGAGCAGTACGCCGACCTCGGTGACGTCGTCCAGGCCGGCGCCGCCGGCTTGGAGAATGGCCTCACAGTTCGCCAGGGCCTGTCTCGTCTGGGCTTGGATGGCCGGTTCGACCAGACTTCCGGTACTCGGGTCGATGCCGACGATGCCCGAGACGAAGATGTGTGGTCCGGCCTTGACCCCTTGACTGTAGAGCGGCGAACTCGGTGCGTTCGGGGTCGTGATGATCTGGCGTGGCATGAAGCTCCTCCTGAGCTACCGGAACCGCGTCGACGCTCTCGTCGACGCTTGGACGGGCTGGTGCTGTGACGGGACCTGCGCGCGGTCCACCGGGCGGCTGACGTCGTTGGCGTGCAACAGGTCGCCTGATCTCAGCA
Organism: Kribbella sp. NPDC051718; assembly: GCF_040681515.1. NCBI lineage: Bacteria > Bacillati > Actinomycetota > Actinomycetes > Propionibacteriales > Kribbellaceae > Kribbella > Kribbella sp. NPDC051718. Next base: position 181,778 of record NZ_JBFAYZ010000007.1, read on the forward strand.
ACCGGTGGACCTCCTCGGGGCGGTCCAGCGGTAACTGCCCACCATGCCATCCAAGCAGCCGGACGGCACTCAGCCGGTGGACCGCGGTCGTGGATTCACCGAGGACGGCGGCCGCCTCCGTCACAGTGATGCGGGGCGGCGACTCCACCCACGCGAGCACATCCGCCAACCGGACGGGTCTGGTGGACAGTCGTCCTTCAGCAGCGTTCTGGCGCGAGAGAACACCGTCGTCGAGCATGCCCCGCACGACTGCGACAGTCACCTCCAGGACCGCGGACGCCTGTTTGAGGTCGATCAACGGATCCTCGGCGAGCAGCGGCTCGCCGAGTAGGTCCTCGAGCCGGGTTCGCTCCATTGCCGACAAGCCGATGATCACGTACCACCTTCTGACGCCATCGCGCACACAGGCCACGACTCTGCTCGCCACCTCGGGCCCGGCGCCAGGGTCTTTGGTCCCTAGCTGGTCAGCGGAGCAGGGTGAGGGCCTCGCGGGCGATCTGCCATTCCTCGTTGGTGGGGACGACCAGTACTGCGACCGCGCTGCCGTCAGTGGACACGAGGCCAGGGGTGGCCGAGTTGTTGCGTTCGGGGTCTAGCTGGATGCCGAGGCGGTCGAGGCCTGCCAGGGATGCGGCGCGGACCTCGGCGGAGTGCTGGCCTACTCCGGCGGTGAAGACGATCGCGTCGACCGTGCCCAGGACGGCGTAGTAGGCGCCGATGTACTTCCTGATGCGGCGGCAGTAGATGTCGAAGGCCAGTTGGGCGTGGGGGTCGCCGGTGGAGCGGCGTTCGGTGAGTTCGCGGAAGTCGTTGTCGCCTGCAATGCCTTTGAGCCCGGATTCGTGGTTCAGGGCGTGGTCGATCTTGTCCGGCGTCCAGCCGAGTTCGTGCGTCAGGTACGCCAGGATCGCCGGGTCGACGTCGCCGGACCGGGTGCCCATCACCAGGCCTTCGAGTGGGGTCATCCCCATCGAGGTGTCGACCGAGACGCCACCGCGCAGGGCCGCCGCCGAGCAGCCGTTCCCAAGGTGGAGGACGATCAGGTTCAGATCGGTGAGGTCGCGCCCGAGTAGCCGGGCCGCCTCGCCGGAGACGAAGGCATACGAGGTCCCGTGGAAACCGTACCGGCGGATGCCGTGGTCATCGCGCCACTCCAGCGGCACCGCGTAGGTATAGGCCTCAGGTGGAAGCGTCTGATGGAAGGCCGTGTCGAACACCGCGACCTGCGGATGATCCGGGAAGAGCCGCCGGGCCACCCGGATCCCCTCGAGGTTGGCCGGATTGTGCAGCGGAGCCAGCGGCACCAGCTCGGTGACCGCGGCAACCAGTTCGTCGTCGATCAGCACCGGGTCGGCGAACCGCGAACCCCCGTGCACGACACGGTGGCCGATGGCAACGATCTCGACATCGTCGAAGGACGGCCCGTACTCCGCGAACGCATCGATCACCGCCCGCATCGCCTCCTCGTGGGAGGCGATCTCCAGCGTCGCACTCGTCTCGCCGGACGGGCCGCGGTGCACATGGCGACCTTCCGGCTCACCGATGCGTTCGACCAGGCCCGAGGCCACCGCCGCTCCGGAGGCGCCGTCGATCAGGCTGTACTTGAGTGAGGACGACCCCGCGTTGATCACCAGCACGTGGTCGCTCATAGCTGGTACGCCTGAACAGCCGTGATCGCCACGGTGTTGATGATGTCGCGCACCGTCGCTCCCCGGGACAAATCGTTCACCGGCTTCCGCAACCCCTGCAACACCGGCCCGACAGCGACCGCGTTCGCCGAACGCTGCACTGCCTTATAGGTGTTGTTGCCCGTATTGAGGTCGGGGAAGATGAACACCGTCGCCCGCCCGGCCACCTCCGAGTCCGGCAGCTTCGTCCTGGCCACCGCACTGTCGATCGCCGCGTCGTACTGGATCGGCCCTTCCACCAGCAACGAAGGCGCCCGCTCGCGGACCAACTCGGTTGCCTTCGACACCTTCTCCACATCGGTCCCACTGCCCGACGTACCAGTCGAATAGGACAGCATCGCCACCCGCGGCTCGACACCGAATGCAGCAGCCGTCGCGGCCGACGAGATGGCGATGTCCGCCAACTGCTCCGCCGTCGGATCGGGGTTGACCGCGCAGTCGCCGTACACCAGCACCTGGTTCTCCAGGCACATGAAGAACACCGACGAAACCACCGACACCCCGGGCAGTGTCTTGACGACCTCGAGCGCCGGCCGGATCGTGTGCGCCGTGGTGTGGACCGAGCCCGACACCATCCCGTCCGCCAGTCCGAGCTGCACCATCATGGTGCCGAAGTACGAGACGTCCTTGACCAGCTCACGCGCCTTGTCGAGGTCGACGCCGCGATGCTGCCGCAGCCGGTGATACTCCTGCGCGAACCGCTCCCCCAGCTCATCGTGCTCGGGATCGATCACCCGCGCCGCCGCGACGTCCACACCCAACGCCGCGGCCCGAGCGCTGATCACGACGGGATCGCCGAGCAGGGTCAGCTGCGCCACCCCACGGCGCAGTACGACGTCCGCCGCCCGCAGGATCCGCTCCTCCTCGCCCTCGGGCAACACAATGTGCTTGCGGTGGGCAACCGCTTCGTCGATCAGCTGATGCTCGAACATCAGCGGCGTCACCGCACCACTGCGCGCCACCGCCAGCCGGTCCAGCAACACCGAGCCGTCGACATGCTGGTCGAACAGAGCCAGCGCCAGGTCCACCTTGCGTGGCGAGTTCTTGGTGAGCCTTCCCCGTACGGCGGTCAGCGCGGTCGACGCCGCATGAGTGCCGAGGCTGGTCTCGATCAGCGGCATCGTGCTCCCGATGCCCTCCAGCAGCCGCAGGATCTGCTCCGGCAGCGCGAACCCGCCGTTGAGGAAGATCGCCGACACCTGCGGGAAGTTCTGCGACGCGTGCGCCATCAAGACGCCGACCACCACCTCGGGACGGTCCGCCGCGGTGATCACGGCAGCACCCTCGAACAACCGGTCGAGCACGTTCGGCATCGTCATCCCCGCCACGACCAGGCCACTCGCCTCCCGGGACAGCAACTCGGAGTCACCGCTGAGCAACGTCCCGTCAACGGCGCTCATCAGGTCCGCGACAGCCGGCGCACCGAGGAACGCCTCCTCCGGGATCGCGTACGCCGGTACGCCGGTACCGGCCAGCGCAGCAACCGCCGACGTCAACTCGTCCTTGCCGACCCGATTGGCGATCACCGCGAACAACGAACCGTGGTTGGCCGCCAGCTCGGCGGCAGCCAGATCCGCCAGCGTGCTCAGATCCGCCGTACTCCGGCCCGCACCGTTCAGCACGAGCAGGACGGGCGCTCCCAGGTTGGCCGCGATCCTCGCGTTGTAGGCGAACTCGGTCGGCGTCCCCACATCGGTGTAGTCGCTCCCGACGATGACCACCGGATCACCCCGGTCGGCCACGTCGCGGTACCGCTGCACGATCAGGTCCAGCGCGGCATCGGGATCCTTGTGCACCTCGTCGTAGGTCACACCCACGCACTCGTCGTACGACAACGACACCGCATCATGCGAGACGAGCAGGTCAAGGACGTAGTCGCGCCCGCCGTACTGCGCGCTGTCCGGCCGGACGATCGGGCGGAACACCGACACCCGCTCGACCCGCCGGGACAGCTGCTGCAACACCCCGAGAGCCACCGTCGACTTCCCGGTGTACCCCTCGACCGATGCGACGTACACGCTGCTTCCCATACCGGAACCCTATGCGTTGCCCCCGCCGGATCAGGTCGGGACGTCGGTCCCGGATTTTCAGGGCCAATGGCACTGAACCACGAGCACTGTCGGCGGGTTCGATGGGTTGCAGCGGTAACCACGGGCCGGACGGAGCGGGCGATGAGCGAGACGAGCCGGGAAACCGGCCGTGGGGACCTACTTCGGGGGATGCTGCCGGTTGCGCTCGACGGCGTAGACGGCGGCCTCGGTGCGGCGTTCCATGTCGAGCTTGCGGAGCAGTCCGGAGACATAGTTCCTCACCGTCTTCTCGGCCAGGAACATGTCCTGGGCGATCTGCCGGTTGGTCTTGCCTTCGGCGATCAGCTCGAGGATCTTCCGCTCCTGCTCGGTCAGCGACTTGTACCGCGGGTCCTCGTCCTCCGCGGCCGGATGACGCAGCCGCTCGAGCACCGCGGTCGTCATCGCCGGGTCGAGCAGCGACTCTCCCGCCGCCAGCCGGCGGATGGCGCCGACCAGGTCGGTTCCGCTCACCTGCTTGAGCAGATAGCCGGCCGCACCCTCGAGCTGGTACAGATCCACGGCCGGCCCGCGGGCGAGATTCTCGACCTGGCCGCTGCTGCCCGGCTGGTCGTGATCGGCGCCCGCGGCCTCGGCGGCTGCACCGGCCTGGCGCTGGGCTCCGTCAGCCGGACAGTCCTTCACCACGCGACCTGCCCGGTCGCCGTGATCCCCGCCGGGATCTGATCCAGCGGCCCGTACGGTGGGTAGTGACAGCGATCCTCGGGGCAGGAGGCCGGCAGATGGCTCATGGGAAGAGCGACAAGGCGCAGCGGATGCCGAAGAAGATCTACGAGCGGGAGCTGCTGCGGTTGCAGGCCGAGCTGGTCAAGTTGCAGGAGTGGGTCCGGGTCGAGGGCGCACGGGTGGTGGTGATCTTCGAGGGACGCGACGCGGCCGGCAAGGGCAGCACGATCAAGCGGGTCTCGGAGTACCTGAATCCGCGCGTCGCGCGGATCGCGGCGCTGCCGGCCCCGACCGAGCGGGAACGCACTGAGTGGTACTTCCAGCGCTACATCGAGCACCTGCCCGCGGCCGGGGAGCTGCTCCTGTTCGATCGCAGCTGGTACAACCGGGCCGGCGTCGAACGCGTGATGGGTTTCTGCACCAACGCGGAGTACACCCGCTTCCTGCACCAGACCCCGATCTTCGAGCGGCTCCTGGTCGAGGACGGCATCCTGTTGCGCAAGTACTGGTTCTCCGTCAGCGACAACGAGCAAGAAAACCGCTTCCGCAGCCGCCTCGAGGACCCAATGCGCCGCTGGAAGCTGTCCCCGATGGATCTGGAGTCGATCTCCCGCTGGGAGGACTACTCCCGCGCCAAGGACGAGATGTTCGTCCACACCGACGTACCGGAGGCGCCGTGGTACGTCGTGGAGAGCGAGGACAAGCGGTCAGCCCGGATCAACATGATCGCCCACCTGCTCTCCACCATCCCGTACTACGAGGTGCAACGCCCGCCACTCGAGTTGCCTCCACGCCCACCCTCCAAGGGATACCAGCGGACTCCGCGGGAGATGCAGACCCCCGTTCCGGACCACGCCTCGACCCTGCACGGACACTGACCGCCGGTACCGCTCAGCTCGCCGAGGACTCCTCGAGGACCGGCCCGGTCGCCCACCAAGAGGTGATCGGCTCGACCTCGACCGCGAGATCGACAGTCAGGTGGTCGATGTCACGCACCTCGCGATACACCATCGCCCGGTCGGTGAACAGTGAGCCCCAGCAGCGCTTGACCGCCGCCAGCAGGGCCTGCTCACCCTGCACGCCGAAGAAGATCTCGCGCGGTCCGGTCAGGAACTCGTCGAGCTGGTCGTCCGCGATGACTGCTCCCACCACCAGTTCGGTGCTGGTACGTCCGAGCCGGTGGTACGCGCTGACGATCGCCTCGGCGAGATCGGCCGGCAGTTCTGCGTCGAAGTACGCAGTACGGATGAAGGCGCCCACGGCAACCAGATCGGCACCTTCGCGGAGCCGCCGGAGCTGGGTCGCGATGAGCGGCCGGAGCCGGGCCGCCTGGAGGAACTCGCGGTAGGCGGCGGCCGTGGTCACGAATCCCGCTGGCCGGCGCAGCTGACGACGTACTGGTTCTCGGTCATGACGCGTTCTCCTCTGGATCTCACGGCGATCGGGCCGTTGGTTGCCGTCGATCCCATTCGAGGACAGCCGGGGTCCGCTGATCAGAGCCGAAGGTCCTCGATCGTCCGGGCACCTCCCGGGACCGATCCATCGGCCCACCGTTCTCAGGACCTTTGGCTCTGCTGAGGCCGCTCTGACCGGCGTTGGCTGGACCTACGCCGATAGAACGTAGGAGGTTCCCGATGTCCAGCAAGGTTCTGGTGGCCTACGCCAGCAAGATGGGGGCGACGGCCGGGATCGCCGAGGCGATCGGCACGGTACTGCGCGAGCACGGTCACCCGGTCGACGTCCGCGACGCGGGCGACGTCGGCTCGGTCACGCCGTACGACGCCGTCGTCCTCGGCAGCGCGATCTACCTCCGGCGATGGCGCCCGGCGGCCGTCCGGTTCCTGCGCCGGTACGCCGACGAGCTCGGCGACCGCCCCGTCTGGCTGTTCCACAGCGGCCCGGTCGGCCCCGACCGTGAGCAGACCCAGGAGATGCCGGCCGGCGTCCACCGCCTCGCCCGCCGGATCGGCGCGGCCCCTGCCACCACCTTCGCGGGCGCCATCCTTCCCGCCACCGCAAAGGGGTTCATCGCCCGTCACCTCGCCACCGGCAACCTCGCTGGCGACTCCCGCGACTGGCAACAGATCACCAGCTGGGCCGAAGGCATCGCCGAGGCGATCGGCGCCGAGATCCGCGACCACGGCCACCAGGTCGACGTTTGCGAGATCGGGCAGGTCAGCACGATCGGCTGGTACGACGCAGTCGTCCTCGGTAGCGCCGTCCATGCCCACCGCTGGCGCCCGGAAGCCGTCACCTTCCTCCGCCACCGCACCAACGACCTGCGCAACCGCCAGGTCTGGCTCTTCCACAGCGGCCCCGTCGGCCCGGCCAGCGACCAACTCCAGCCGATGCCGAGGAAGGTCCAGCGACTGGCCCGCCGCATCGGCGCGACCCCGGCGATGACCTTCGCCGGCAAACTGACCCAGGAAACCGCCGACGGCTTCCTCGCCACCCGGCTGGCCCGCACCCAGCTCGCCGGCGACTTCCGCGACTGGCCCCTGATCACCGCCTGGGCCAAGGACGTCGCCGCCGCCATCACCTCCATCGAAGTCAGCTCCTGGCACCGCCCGGAAAGCCACGAACCATCTCGATGACAACCCAGCGGCCGCCGGCCTACGTGGGCCGGGCGATGGCCTGCAGCTGAGGTAGCAGTAGTGCGGCCTGCTTGGCCCGGGCGGAGATGCCGAACACCTCGCGTGCCAGCAGGATGAGTGAGATCGGGAACATCACGATCGCCACCAGCATCACGAAGATGGCGGCGAGACCGTCCAGGGCCGAGTCGTTGCTGCGGGCATCGCCGCTGCTCGGTGAGGAGAAGTTCAAGCTGTCCCGCTTGCCCGTCTCGAGCAGGCACCGCATCTTCAGCTTGTACGGGCGTACCGTCGCCTTGCTCCCGTCGGCGAACCGGAGCCTGAGGCGGCTGCGGATGAAGATGCCTCGGGACACCCCCGTCACCGGAGGCAGCTGACGCCATGGACGGTCGGGGCGCTCGAGGACCGAGACGCGGTCTTCTTCAGCAGCACCATCGTCACGCCCGGGGGCAGCGGAGCCTCGCACGCGGCGCGGACTTCTTCGAAGGTGTGCTGCGGCAATGGGTCGACCTGCTTCTTCGCCACGATGTCCCCCTCCAGAGGCCATGACCGATCCGTTCCTGGAAGGCTAGCGTCTGTCCGCAGGCGATCTGGTTACATCGCCGGTCTGGCTCGCCGACCGATTGTCCAGCGCCAGCCTGGTTGCCGGACGGCCTTGCGGTAGCCGGGGCTTCGATCAGGAGGGTCGACGGGAGCGAGTCGCGGCAAGGTCAGCAGCGCGTCTTCCGTTTCGTCGTCCGGGTTGCTTCGGATGTACCGCTGCGAGTTCAGGTTGACGACGCGGATCCGTGGTCCGCGACTCCCGTCCCGCTCGCTGACGTAAGCGATACCGGCACTCTGGTCCAGCCACCGGATGACGTCCTCGATCGAGCTGTCTTCCGACCCTCCGTGAGGGCCTGACCACTCAACGCGAGCGATCCCGCGCAGGTCGTCACGGTCCTGCCACATAGCGACCGCAGTCACCGTGACGGCCGGGTAACTCGCAAGGCTCACGTGCGCTCTCCTGGTATATCAACCCCCGCATCGTGACACTCTCCCCCGCCGGACCGGAAGAGCCAGACCACCTAGTGGACTCGCAGTCAGTGCTGGGGAAAGCAGGCGGCGACGGCCAGCGCGTCGACGAAGTCGTTCATCTCGTGGCCGGAATGGCCCTTCACCCACTGGAAGGCGACGTCGCCGCGCTTGGTCACCAGATCCACCAGGGGTTCCCACAGATCGCGGTTGGCGACCGGCTTCTTGGCCGAGGTGAGCCAGCCTCGGTCGAGCCAACCGGTGTGCCAGCCGTCGCGGAAACAGTTGACGACATAGGTCGAATCCGAGACGACCAGCAGTGGACCGTCGTTCACCCGCACGGCCTCGAGGGCCGCACGGATCTCCATCCGCTGGTTCGTGGAGTCAGCCTCGTGACCGGAGGCATACTCGGTCTTCGACAACGCCCAGGCCCAGCCGCCAGGCCCGGGGTTCCGCGAGCAGGCACCATCGGTGAACACCGACCGCGCGCCTACGGGGACCGCCATATCGGCCGGACGAGGACGACGAGCGCGAGAAATCACAGCGAGACCCTACGCTGACGAACCGGTCAGCTCCCCGGCTGGGCGGCCCTTGGCGTAGCTGGGCAGGGCTGAGAGGACGCTGAGTGGGGGTTGTGGCCGGGAGCGTGGTCTGAGGGGTGTTCGTCGGTACGGTCTTGGTGTGGCCAGAGTCCTTGTCTGTGAAGACGATTCGGCGTTGCGTGGCGTTTTGCGGCGGGCGTTGGAAGGCGACGGGCACGCGGTCGTCGCCACCTCGGATGGTGCTGGCCTGCTGGGGCAGTTGGTACCGGTTCCGCAGGTGGTGATTCTGGATCTTGGGCTACCTGATGCGGATGGGCGGGATGTCTGTCTGGCGCTGCGGGCGCGCGGGGTGGATGCGCCGGTGCTGATGCTGACGGCGCTGGGCGGGATGCATCACAAGGTGAGTGGGTTCGAGGCGGGGGCGGACGATTACCTTACGAAGCCTTTCGACGTACCCGAGTTGCTCGTGCGGATTCGCGCGTTGCTGCGGCGGACCACGACGGCGGTGACCGCGGACGAGGTAATGCTCGATCCGGCCAGTCACGAGGTACGCCGAGGCGCCGCCGGTGAAGCCTTGACCCCGACCGAGTTCCGCCTGCTCGGCCGGCTGATCTCCGTCCCCGGCGAGGTCGTCCGCCGCCACTCACTGATCGCCGCCGGCTGGCCGCACGGCGCCTCGGTCAGTGAGAACACCCTCGACTCCTACCTCCGGCGCCTGCGCGTGAAGCTCGAGCGGCTCGGCCTCGCCGATCGGGTCGCCACCGTGCGCGGCGTCGGCTACCGATGGGGATGAGCGGGTTCCGCGGGCGGATCGTCTCGCTCGCGGTGCTGACCGCGACGCTCGTCGTCGCCGTCCTGGTCGTCCTGAGCCACGTGCTGCTCTCCCGAGCGACCGACGCGGACACCCGCACGCTTGCCCGCACCCGAGCCGAAGCGGTCGCCAGTACTGTCCAGGTCCACAACGGGACGGTGCGACTCGTCGAGGGCACCGGCGACGCGTTCGACACCGTCGCCTGGGTCTACGCCGACGGCCGCCTCATCGACGGAGCCCCACCGTCCACCGCGACCGTCGGCCAGCTCGGCCGCGAGGGCCGCGAGCGGTTCCTCAACACCGGCCGCCATCTCCTGTACGCCGTACCGCTCCCAGTACCCGCCCACGCGGTAACCGTAGTAGTCACCCTCGACCTGGCGCCGTACGAGAACTCCGAACAACGCAGCCTCACCATGTCGCTCATCCTCGGCGCCCTCGCCATCCTGCTAGCCGGCTTCGTCGCCTACCTCGGCGTCAACCGTGCCATGCGCGTCGTCCACCAGATGTCCACGCTCGCCGACGAATGGGGCGACCACGACCCGGGCCGCCGCTTCGGCCTCGGACCCGCTCGCGACGAGTTCGGCGAACTGGCCCAGACCTTCGACCGCCTCCTCGACCGGGTTTCGGCCACCATCGCCGACGAACGCCGGCTGACCGATGAGATCGCGCACGAGCTGCGGACGCCGATCACCGTACTGCGCGGCGACGCCCAGCTGGCCGAGTTCGCCGGGACACGGGTCGACCCGCAGCTCGTCCTCACCGAGACCGACCGGCTCAGCAACGCGGTCTCCACGATCCTCGACGCGGCCAGGTCTCGTACTCGCACAGAGGCGTCCTGCCGGCTGTCGGTCGCGCTACGACAGGTCGCCGGCGGGCGCGAGGTACAGGTCGACGCACCCGCTGATCTCGAGGTCGCCGTGCCCGCCGACGTGGTGGCTGCTGTCCTGAGACCCCTGCTGGACAACGCCGCGCGTCATGCGCGGACAGCCGTATCCCTGTGCGCGCAGGCGGTCGGCGACAGCGTCCTGGTCCAGGTGATCGACGACGGACCGGGCTTCCGGCCGGACGAACTCGATCGCGTCTTCGCACCCGGCCACAGCGGCACCGACGGGCACGGACTCGGGCTCGCGGTGGTACGCCGGATCGCGACCGCGACCGGCCTCGACGTCCGCGCGGTTGCCGACGGCCACGGACATGTCGAAATCCGGTTCCCCCGAGCCTGACCAGAAAGCAGTCAGGTTGTGTGCAGGTGCTTCCGGCAAGGGTGGGCCGCATGACAACCGATACCGCGTCCCGGCCGGCCGTCCCCCGGGTACTGCTCAACAAGGTCCCCGAAGTCACCATCTGGTTCTGGCTGATCAAGATTCTCTGCACCACCGTCGGCGAGAGCTTCGCCGACTGGATCAACATGCAACTCGGCGTCGGCCTGATCGCCACCGCAGTCATCTTCACCGTGGTGTTCGCCGCGGCCCTGGGCTGGCAGCTGAGCACCTCCCGCTATCGTCCGGCCGCCTACTGGCTCACAGTCGTGGTCGTCAGCGTCACCGGCACGCTCTACACAGACATCCTCACCGACCAGCTCGGCGTACCGCTGTGGCTCAGTACCTCCGTCTTCACCGTCGCCCTGGTGGCCGTGTTCGGCATCTGGTGGGCCCGCGAACGCACCCTGTCCATCCACAGCATCGTCAGCCTGCCCCGCGAGCTGTTCTACTGGCTCGCCGTCCTGGTCACCTTTGCCCTCGGCACCGCAGCCGGCGACTGGACCCTGGAGCTGACTGGCTGGAGCCCGGGTGTCTCGGTACTTCTCCCGCTAGCCCTCATCGCGATCATCGTCACTTGCTGGCGACTGGGCGCGAACCCCGTACTGGCCTTCTGGCTCGCCTACATCCTGACCCGGCCGCTCGGCGCGAACCTGGGCGACTGGCTCGCCTCCCCCAAGGTGCCCGACCAGGGTCTGGGACTCGGCACCCTGGTCACCAGCCTCATCTTCCTCGGTGCGATTTTGGCGACGGTCGTCTACCTCACCTTCACCAAGTCCGACGTCATCGAGGGACACCAGCACAGCCAGCGAACGGCCAAGTACCACCAGCCGCGCCGCGAATGGCCGCTGGTCGCAGTGATGGCAGCCGCCACCATCGCCGCCGGCATCCTGCTCAACTGGGCCTCCGCCCAACCACACGCCAACGCAGCCGCCGAAAACGAAGGCCCGAACCCAGCAGCCAAAAACCTTCACCTGACCCCGCAACAGGCGACCGCCCACTTCCCCGCCACCGACATCGCCCAGTTCCGCACCTTGGTCCAGGGCATGAACACCGACGACCAGCCCGCCCTCAACACCGCCGTCAACAACTACGAAAAGGCCTGGGACGACGCCCAGAACAAACTCCAGCCCCTCGACCCCAAGGCCTGGGACTACATCGACAGCCAGAACGACGCCCTCTTCACCTCAGTCCGCACCACCAAAGACCCAACAGCCGAAAAGCAAGCAGTCACAGCCCTCCTGAAAACCCTCGGCTAGCGCCCGAAGCCGTCATGGCAGCAGGTTCAATCGGTGGGCGAGGGCCGAGCCGAAGCGCCGGTCCGGGTCGAGGCGGTCGCGGGTTCGCTGCCAGGTCTTCAGCCTGGGGTACATGTCGGGGATGAGCGCTGGGTCCACAGTCGAGTCCTTGGCGAGGTAGACCCGGCCGCCGGCCTCGGCGACCATCGCGTCGATCGAGCGGAGTGTTCTGCCGTCGCCCAGCCAGCGGGCCGGCAGGTCGGCGGCCAGGGTCCAGCCGTGCAAGGGGAAGGACAGTGGTCCGGCGGTACCGAAGCCGAGGTTCTTCAGCGTGGTGAGAGCGGGCGACATCCGGCTGCCGACCAGGAAGGCCAGCACTCGGCGCAGTACTGCCGTCGCCTCGCTGGGGATGGCGAACTGGTACTGGACCATCCCTCGGCGCCCGAAGGCCGCAGGCCACGCATCAGCACGATCCAATGGACACAGGGCCGACAGCAATGGAAGCAGTCGATCTCGAGGCCCGCCTAGGTGCCACCGGGCCATCGACGCGGCGGCGATCGTGGGTGCCAGGACCACACCCGGCCCCGGCAGCGAACGAACCGGCCGCCTTCTGGTGGACCGTCGCGGATCAGGGTCTGGCGGCACACCCTTGGGTAGGTCGCCCAGCTGGGCGGGGTGCGACTCGTCGATCACTCCCCGGCCGAGTCTCGTCCCGGGAGCGTGGGTGTCCAGCCAGGCCACCACGTGGAGGTTGGGGTCGGTCTCCTGCCTGACGGCCAGCTCACGGAGTACTGCGATCGTGTCATCCAGCGAGCGAGTACGCCGACGGCGCTGCTTGGCCCAGCCGGTCTCCGCCGGCTGCAACTGGATGGCCGCCTTCAGGATCACGCCAGTGAGGCCCATCCCGCCGAGCGTGGCCCAGAACCCATCTGGGTCGTGGCCTGCCGACAGTTCGGTGACCGAGCCCTCGGCGTCGAGCAACGACAACCACAGCACGTGCTGCCCGAACGAGCCGGCGCCAGGGTGGTTCTTGCCGTGGACGTCGCTGGCCAGGGCGCCACCGACGGTGATCCTGGCCGATCCGGGCAGAACGGGGAGGGTCCATCCCAGCGGAAGTACCTGGTTGAGGAGATCGCCCAGGACCACGCCGGCCTCGAGCACGATCACCCCGTTGAGGTGGTTGAACGACAGCACCCGGTTGCGGGCGGTCAGGTCGAGCACGATCCCCTGCTCGGGCAGCGCCGCGTCGCCGTAGCTGCAGCCGGCACCGCGGACCGTCACCTGGCCGGCCGAACCGATCGCGTCGACCAGTTCCTCGTCGGTCGTGGGCCTGCGGACGATGGTCCGCCGGTTGGCCGACCGTCCCCATCCGCTCAACGAGATGCTCGTGTCGTCGTCGGTCATGCCGTGGGCCGGGAGTGTTGCCGGAGCAACTCGACTCCGACCGGGACGAGCGAGACGATCACGATGACGGCGATGATCGGCAACAGGTACTTGTCGATGCCCGGGATCTGCGAGCCGAGTAGATGGCCGGCCAGCACCAGGCCGAGCGTCCAGACGACACCACCGGCGACCTGCCAGCGGGTGAAGGCCTTGGCATCGATCCGCAATGCACCGGCCAGCGGGTTCATCACCGTGCGAACACCCGGGATGAAACGGGCTAGCACGACGGCCCGGCCCACGCCGTACGACTCCAGGTGCTCTCTGGCCCGCTCAGCCGCACGCTTGAGCCGTGGCCGCTCGACGATCGCAGGGCCGAACTTGCGGCCGATCAGGTAGCCGACCTGGGCTCCGATCACCGCACCGAGTGGGGCAAACACGAGAGTCAGCGGCAGGTTCAGATGAATGCCGGTCGTGGTCAGCAGACCGGCGGTGAAGAGCAGTGAGTCGCCGGGGAGGAAGAAGCCGACCAGCAGGCCGGTCTCGGCGAACATCACCAGCAGTACCGCCCACGGGCCAAGCTGGGAGAGCAGGCTGTGCGGGTCGAGCAGGTTCATCATGCTCTCGACGGTAGGTAGCCGGCGCTGAGAGCCGGCTGAGTGACGGTGTAGAGCGCCACATGCTGGTCGATCACGGTTGGCCAGGTCATCGTCGGGTCGGTCGATCTGTTGTGGGCTTGGAGTTTCCGGAGTCGGGGAAGGTCGGTCAGCAAGTCGGCCGCGACCGCTGCCATCTCCTGGTGACTGCCAACCAGGTAGCCCTCCCGGCCCTCCCGTACGAACTCGCCGACCCCTCCGGAGGCCATGGCGATAACTGGCAGCCCCGCGCACCGGGCTTCCAGGGCCGCGACCCCGAACGACTCGAGTTCCGCCGGAGCCAGGTAGACATCCGCGGAGGTGTAGAGCTGCTGGATCTCGAAACGGGTCAACCGGCCCGGCAGTTCGACCCACTCGGGGCCGAGACGTCGCGCGGATCTGGCGGTCGCCGCGGCTCGCGGACCTGCGCCGATCAGTACCGCCCGCAACGGGATCTCGGCCGGGATGCTGTTGCGGACGGCCCGCAGAACGTGGAGCAGGGCGCCCGGACGCTTGCGCCGCGTCAGGCGCATCGTGCTGACGATCGTCAACGGGCGATGAGCTTGTTGCGGGAGGCGCCAACCCTGCGGGTCGATGCCATTGTGCAGCACCTCGGCCGGCGCAACCCGCTGCAGCCGTTCGGTGACCACCTTGCTCACGCCTGTCCATTGCGCGTGCGGGCTGACTCTCGCCCGCAGCCGCGGCAGGAGGACATCGCCGTTGGCGGGCAACGAATGGAGGGTGATGACCGCGGGCACTCCGCAGTCCGCGGCGATCCGGGTCGCGGTCCAGGCGAGTGGGGAGAAGAACGAGGTGTGGGCGTGAACCACGTCGTACTCCCCGGACCCGAGAGCAAGCCGGAGGGCCTCGACGGAGGTGGGGACGCCGGCCACGACGGGCAGGCGTAGTACGGGCACGTCGGTGGCTGGGGAGTCGGACGGGGTGGTCGTGAAGACGGTGACGGCGTGGCCTGCCCGCTGGAGCTGGATCGCGAGATCATGCACGTGCATCTCGATCCCGCCCAGCCGTGGCAGATAGACATCGCTGACGAGGGCGATCCTCACGCCGCCACCGCCTGCTTGCGGTTCGCCAGCAACCAGACTGCCAGCGTCACTCCCCCGACCGGAATCTCCAGCAGATAGGTGAAGCTGCGGAACAGCACCATCCCCGCGGTGACAGCAGCGGGGTCACCGCCCAAGGCGACCAGGGCCGCGGTCGTTCCCACCTCGACCACCCCGGCGCCACCGGGGGTGATCGGGATGAGGGTCAGCAGCCGCTCGACTGCCAGCCCGGTGACCAGCACGGCCGGACTGAGTGAGGTGCCCAGCAGTTGGAAGCACAGCCAGAGCAGGGCGAGCTGCAGCGCGAGATAGCAGACCATCCCACCTGTCATCGGTCGCCACCCGCCACGGAACACTCGTCGGACCGACATCCGCAGAGCAGGAAGGCACCGCTCGAGCTTGGTACGCCCCCTCGTCAGGCGGTCGAGCCCACGGCCTGCGGTGGTCGCGGCGCCCTCGCTGCCCAGGAACCAGACGACCGCGGCGAGGGCGGCCAGTACCGGAATCAGTAGCAGGCCGGTACGTCCGATAGGCAACGCGGTCGCCGTACCAGCGAAAGGGCTGAGCGCAAGAGCTACGGCGACGACACCTAGCTTGGCCACGACGTTGATCAGCGTCGTGACGGCGAGGAAGCCACCGAAAGCCGCGGAGCTGAATCCCCACCGCCGCGTCATCGCGAAGTTCAGTCCGGTGCCGGCCGCACCACCCAGCGGCAGGACGTTGGCGACCGCACTGCCGGTCAGGCTGAGGGTTAGCCCCCTGCGTTTGGTGAGGCCGGGCAAGGAGGCGGCAAGGACGAACGAGTGCGACCACAGCCCCGCGATCCACACCACCGACAGCAAGACGAGCGCTGGCAGCGACAGCTGACCGAGCAGGCTTCCAACGGTCGCCCAGTCGGTACCGACTGCCCGTGGCAGCAACGCGACCAGCGCGATGGTCACGGCGCCGGTCAGCACCGAGGTGATCGCCCGCCGGGCCTTGCCAGTCGTCTTCATCCGCCACCCTGTCCGACGCTTCGAGCTGCTCTCCGCTCATCGTGGAAGCAGGTCGCTGAGAGGTCGCTGAGAACGGTTCGGGCCGCTGGCAACGACGTGTCATGGTGGTTGGGTGGCCTACACCTTGGTGTCCTTCCACGCCCATCCCGACGACGAGGCGCTGCTGATGGGCGGCACTCTCGCGCGGGCCGCTGCCGAGGGGCACCGGGTGGTGCTCGCGGTGGCGACGGACGGCGAAGCGGGCGCCGCGTCTTCGGAGTACCGGGCGGACCTGGCGGCCCATCGGCGCGATGAGCTCGACCGTTCGGCCGAGGCGCTCGGTTGCGCGCGGGTGGTGCGCTTCGGCTTCCGCGACTCAGGCTGGTCCCGCACGGCATCCCCGGCGCCCGGGACCTTCAGCGCGCTGTCGTCGGCTGAGGCTGCCGCGCCGCTGGCCGAGCTATTGATCGAGGAGCAGGCCGATGCGCTCACGATCTACGATCCGGCGGGCGGCTATGGCCATCCCGACCATAAGCAGGTCCACACCGCCGGCCTGTATGCCGCCCGTGCGGCCGCCACTCCTTTGGTGCTAGAGGCAACGATCGACCGCACGCTGATCCGCCGGCTGATCCGGTTGGTCGAGGCGGTACCGGGCGTGCTCCCGGACGTTCGGGCCGCCGACTTCGCCACGGCGTACACGGCCCGCGAGCACCTCACCCATCGCATCGACGTCCGCGCCTACGCCGACGCGAAGCGCCGGTCCTTCGAGGCGCATGCGAGTCAGGCGACCTCCGACGACGACGCCCGCACCCTGGCGCTGCTGCTCAAACTTCCGCCGTGGCTGTTCCGCCTGGCCCTCGGCCACGAGTGGTTCGTCGATCACAGCCGCTCCCCCGGCCGCCTGGCCGACGATCTCTTCGCGTCCCTCAGACGGCGCTGACCAGCCCGGCGCGGAAGGCGAGGATCACCAGCTGCACCCGGTCGCGAGCATCGAGTTTCGTCAACAGGTGCGCGACGTGCGTCTTCGCCGTACCGGGCTCGATGTGCAGCCGCCGGGCGATCTCCGCGTTCGACATTCCCTCGGCGACCAGGAGCAGTACCTCCCGCTCCCGCTCGGTGACGGCCGACAGGCGGAGGGTCGGTCGCGGTGCTTGTGGCAAGGTCGCGAACTCGTCGATCAGCCGCCGTGTGATCGATGGCCCGAGCAGTGCATCGCCAGCCGCGATCACCCGGATCGCGGCGAGTAGTTCGGCCGGCGGTGTGTCCTTCAGGAGGAACCCGCTCGCACCGCCCCGCAGGGCGGCGTACACGTACTCGTCCAGGTCGAAGGTGGTGAGCACCAGCACCCGGGCCGCCGACGATGCGGTGATCAGGCGAGTCGCCTCCAGCCCATCCATCCCGGGCATCCGGATGTCCATCAGGATCACGTCGGGCAGCGTGGTCGGGATCAGCTCGACAGCTGCGGCTCCGGTAGCAGCTTCACCGACCACCTGCAGGTCGGGCGCGGTACCGACGATGCCTTTGAGTCCGGCGCGCACGAGCGCCTGGTCTTCGGCGATGAGCACCCGAACCGTCATACCGGCCGCCTCAACGGCAGCCGGGCCGACACCTCGAATCCGCGATCGGGCAATGGCCCGGCTCGCAGCGATCCGCCGTACAGAGCGACTCGTTCGCGGATTCCGACCAGCCCGTGCCCGTTGCCCAAGACGCCGTCCGGACAACCCACCCCTCGGTCGACGACCGTGACCGCAAGCTCGGCCTGCCGGTAGTCGACGAGCGCCTCGGCCGTCCCAGTCGCGGCGTGCTTGACCACGTTCGTCAGCGCCTCCTGGACGATCCGGTATGCCGACAACTCCACTCCCGCGGGCAGGTCGACCGGTTGACCCTTCACGGTCAATCGCACCTCCACCCCGGCCCGGCCGGTGTGCTCGATCAGCTGATCCAGCTGGTCGAGTCCGGGCGCTGGGCCGAGGGCCGCTCCGTCGTGTTCTGACCGCAGTACGCCGAGCAGCTGCCGCAACTCGGCCAGCGTCTGCCGTCCGGTGAGCTCGATCGCCGCCAACGCCGCACGGGCCTCGGCGGGCTGCTCGTCGATCACCAGATGGCCGTAGCCCGCCTGGACGGTGATCACACTCATGCTGTGGGCAACGATGTCGTGCAACTCCCGCGCGATCCGCATCCGCTCCTGCTGAAGTACCAACTCCTGGCTGTGCCTGCGCTGCTGCGCTACCACGTGACCGATGACCCAGGCCGCCGCGAACATCATCGCGAACGGCACGACCGCACCCGGCTTCCCAGGCAACGCCGTAACCACCGCTCCCAGCTCAGCCACTACGAGAACTGCCACGCTGCTAAGCCGTCCAAAGCCTCCCGCAACCCGGAACAGCGCGAAGCACAGCGGGATGACAGCGACGAAGCCGAGCGACGTCTCAATCGGCATCAGCACGAGCGGCACCCACGCGCTCACGAACGCCCACAGCGGGTGCCGCCTCGTGAGCACGATCGCCACAGCGACAAGAGCCGTTCCGAGTAGTGCCAGCACCGGATGAGGGCTCTTGTGCGTGAACAGCACCCACGCAGCACCGCCGTACGCCGCCGCAAGGCCACTCTCCACGGCCAGCACCTGTCCCGGCCCGAGCCGCGTCACCAGTGGCGCCCGATTGTCCATAGTCAGGACGGTAGAGCCGGGAAGGCGGCCGGTCATCACCCTCCAGGCATACATCCGGAGGCAGGCATCAGCCCTCAGGTGGACACGAAATCTCTGCCGCCGGCGCAATGCCCGGCCCTCCCCGGCCCGGAGATCGTGAGGCCATGATCGAAGTCCACGAACTCAGCAAGCGATACCGCGCCACTCAAGCCGTCGACGGCCTCACCTTCACCATCCAGCCCGGCCGCGTGACGGCCTTCATCGGCCCGAACGGCGCCGGCAAGTCCACCACCTTCCGCATCCTGCTAGGCCTCGACCGCCCCGACAGCGGCCACGCCCTGATCGACAACACCCCGTACTACGCGCTGAAACGCCCAGTACTCCGGGTAGGCGCCCTCCTCGACGCCAACGCAGCCCACCCCGGCCGCTCCGCCCGCAACCACCTCCTCTGCATCGCCCAAGCCGCCGGAATCGACAGCAGCCGAGTGACCGAAGTACTGGAGCTGACCGGACTCACCGACGCGGCCCACCGACGAGTCGGCGGCTACTCCCTCGGCATGCGCCAGCGACTCGGGATCGCCGCCGCACTGCTCGGCGACCCCGCAGTACTGCTGCTGGACGAGCCGGTCAACGGCCTCGACCCCGAAGGAGTCCGCTGGATCCGGCGGCTGCTCCGCGGGCTGGCCGACGAGGGCCGGACCGTCTTCGTCTCCAGCCACCTGATGAGCGAGCTGGAGCTGGTCGCGGATCACCTGATCGTGATCGGGCGCGGCCGGCTGATCGCCGACAAACCGCTGGCCGAGTTCACCGCGGACGGCCGCTCACTGGAGGACGCCTACCTGGATCTGACCGATGCGGCCGCGCAGTACAAGACCGGAGGGACGAACTGATGTTGCGCTCTGAATGGACCAAGTTGCGATCCGTCCGCTCGACTCCGCTGAGCCTGCTGGCCGCCTTCGCGGTCGCGGTGGCCGGCGGGCTGTTCTCGGCCACCGGCCGGGCGCACGACTACCCGACCTGGTCGGCCGCCGAGAAGGCTGCCTTCGATCCGGTCAATCTGAGCTTCGACGGGCTCGCTTTTGCCCAGCTGGCGTTCGCGGTGGTCGGGGTGCTGGCGATCAGTTCGGAGTACACGACCGGGCAGATCCGGACCACCTTCACGGTGGTTCCCAGACGGCGCTCTGTCCTGGCCGCGAAGGTGCTGGTGCTCGGCGGCGTGGCGCTCGTGGTCGGCGAGCTGCTGTCGCTGGTCAGCTTCCTGGTCGCACAGCTGGGGCTGCGCAGCATCCACCTGAACGTCTCGCTCGGCGACGGCTCAGCACTCCGCGCGGTGGCTGGAGCGGGCATCTATCTGGTCGCTCTCACGCTGCTCGGGCTCGGCCTGGGCGCGATCATCCGGCACACGGCAGGCGCGGTGAGTACGGTCTTCGGGCTGGTCTTCGTCGTACCGCTGGTCGCCGCGAACCTGTCGGGCTGGGTCAGCTGGCCGTCCAAGTGGAACCTCTGGGCCGCGGGCAACGCGCTGATCTCGACCCAACCACCTGCCGACGGAGCTCCGTCACCAGCGCTGGGCCTGCTGATCTGTGCCGTATATGCGCTCGTCCCACTCACTGTCGCGGCCGTCCTGACCAGTCGGCGGGACGTTTGAGCCCGTCACTCAGCTGATTCTCAGCGGAGCGGGGACAGACTGATGGCATGCGGGTGCTGATGGTCGAGGACGAGGTACGGCTGGCCGACACGGTCCGGCGGGGGCTGACCGACGCCGGATTCGTGGTCGAACTGGTCCACGACGGCGAGGACGCGCTCTGGGCGGCGACCGAGCATAGCTACGACGTGATCGTGCTCGACATCATGCTGCCCCGGCTGAACGGCTACAAGGTGCTCGAACAGCTCCGCGAACGCGGGGTCTGGACCCCGGTACTGATGCTGACCGCGAAGGACGGCGAGTACGACCAGACCGACGCGTTCGACCTCGGCGCCGACGACTACCTGACCAAGCCGTTCAGTTTCCTGGTGCTGGTCGCCCGGCTGCGGGCCCTGATCCGGCGAGGCGGCCCCGAGCGCCCCGTCGTGATGGCAGCCGGCGACCTGACGCTCGACCCGGCCCGGCGCCGGGTCGAGCGGGCCGGCCAGGAGGTCACGCTGACGCCGCGGGAGTACGGCCTGCTCGAGTTCCTGCTCCGGCACCGCGGCGACACCGTCTCCAAGATGGAGATCCTGGAAAGCGTCTGGGATCCGGCGTTCGACGGCGACCCCAACGTGGTCGAGGTCTACATCCGCTACCTCCGCCTGAAACTCGACGCCCCGTTCGGCCGGCACGCGATCGAAACCGTCCGCGGCATGGGCTACCGCCTCGACCCAGATGGTGGCTGACGGCAACGACCACTCAAGCCCCGAAACCCATCACCTGGCGACGGGCAGCCTGACCACGAAGCGGGCGCCTCCGAGCGGTGACTCGCTGATCTCCACGGTGCCGCCGTGACCGCGTACGACCTCCTGCACGATGGACAAGCCGAGTCCCGAGCCACCACTGCCCCGGTCGCGGCTCGCGTCCAGCCGGACGAATCGCTCGAACACCCGCGACCGCTCCCGCTCGGGGATCCCGTCCCCGTCGTCCTCCACCGTCACCGTCGCGGCACCAGGCTCCTCGGCGAGGGTGAAGCGCACCTTCGAGTGAGCTGCCCGGACGGCGTTGTCGGCGAGGTTTCGCAGTACCTGGCTGAGCTTCGCCGCGTCGCCGGTGACCCGCACCGCCGGTACTACGCCCTCCACGGAGGGCCCGCCGCTCGCCCGCAGCCGGCGCAACTCGACATCGACCAGATCATCCAGATCCACATCGGTCCGCTGGATCCGCAAGCCGGTGTCGTCGGCCTTGGCCAGCAGCAGGAGATCCTCGACCAGCCGCCGCATTCGCTCGGTCTCCGCCTGCATCACCTCGTGCAACTCGGGTGCCGCCCGGCCGGACTCGTCCGCCACGATCACGTCGAGCGCCGCCATCAGGCTGGCGATCGGCGACCGCAGCTCATGACTCGCGTCCGCCACGAACCGCCGTTGCGTCTCCTGACCCGACTGCAACCGGTCGAGCATCTCGTTCATCGTCACCGCGAGCCGGGCGATCTCGTCGTCGGCGGCCGGCACCGGCACCCGCTCCGCCAGCTGCCCGACTCCGATGCCGTGCACCCGCGAGCGAATCTGCTCGACCGGCCGCAACGCCCGCCCGACCAGCATCCAGGTCGCCACCCCGACCAGTACGAGCAACAACGGGAACCCGATCAGCAGGTACCCCGTGACGGTGGTGACCGTGTCGCGCTGGGTCTCGACCGACGACGCCACGATGACCGTGTACCGGGCCCCCTCGAACTCGGTGCCGCGGGCAACGATCAGGTACGGGCTGTCGTCGTCGAGCAACGGCATCTCACCGACCTCGTCCCGCACCGACTGACCGTCCGGCGGCCTGGTCGCGGTCAACGGCTCCCCCGCGCCCTTCGGTGACGAGCTCGCCACCACCTTGTTCTGCGCGTTCACCACCTGGATCAACTGGCTGACCCGGGTGTTCTCGACCAGCTCCTGACCCAGCCCGACCTCACCCTCCTCCTGGATCTGCCGAGCGACATCGAAGGCCCGCGACTCGGCCTGATCGACGACGCTGGTGATCAACGTCCGCTGCAACAGCAGAAGCAAGACCGCCGCCCCGATCGTCAGCGCGGCAGCAACGACGACCAGAGCGGCTGCGGTCGACCGCAGCCGAACCCCGGAGCTGCGCACAAACGCAGGCATCCTCATCGGTCACACCGTGCAGCAGCCACGCCGCGCACCTCGCTCCGCCATCTCTGAAGCCTAGCCGGAGCGCTCTCTCAGCGGATCCTCAGCAACGGCCGACTACCTTGCTCGACGCAACCGAGTCGATCCAGGAGCGAACGTGAAGCTGACCCCGGCGGACCGCCGATGACGATCTGGCAGTCCATCATCCTCGGCATCGTCGAGGGCCTGACCGAGTTCCTCCCGGTGTCCAGCACCGGCCATCTCACGATCGCTTCGAAGATCCTCGGCCTGAAGATCGACGACCCCTCCATCACCGGGTACACCGCCGTCATCCAGGTCGGCGCGATCGCGGCCGTGGTGCTCTACTTCTGGGGCGACATCCGCCGAATCGTGACCGCCTGGGTCCGCGGGCTGGCCCGACCACAACATCGCGCCGACGCCGACTACCGGCTGGGCTGGTACGTACTCGTCGGCTCATTACCGATCGGCATCATCGGCTTCGTTGCCCAAGGCCTCATCTCGGGCCCACTACGCAGCCTGTGGTGGGTGGCCGGCGCCCTGATCGCCTGGTCCTTCGTAATGGTGGCCGCCGAGCGCCTAGGCACCCGGACCCGCCCCTTCGACGACTTCACCTTCACCGACGCGATCGTGATGGGCCTGGTCCAGTGCCTGGCCCTGATCCCCGGCGTCTCCCGCTCCGGCGCAACAATCTCAGCCGGCCTCTTCCGCGGCCTGGACCGCGTGGCGGCAACCCGAATCGCCTTCCTACTCGGCATCCCAGCACTAGCCGGCGCCGGCCTCTACGAACTCAAGGACGCCGTAAGCGGCAACGTCGGCGCGGCGGCCCTCATCGTAGGAACCATCGTCAGCTTCGCTGTCGCCTACGCCTCAGTCGCCTGGCTCCTCCGCTTCGTCACCAAACACTCGATCGAGGTCTTCGTCCTCTACCGAGTAGCCCTAGGCCTCACCCTCATCATCCTGCTAGCAACAAGCACCATCTCGGCTACCTGACACCCCAGGGTTCGCAGCGCGGTCAGGAGATGATTTCGACCAGCTGTAGCACCTCTCGTGGGCCTTTCACGGAGCCTTCGAAGACCTCGCCGATGCCGGGGACGTAGTACTTGTTGTCCAGCACCTCGGGTTCGAGGGCTGTCTTCTCCTCGGTACGCAAAGCGTGCCGGAACGATCGGTAGGGGACGCGGATCCGGGCTGACCGGTCGATCACGCGGAAGGTGTCCTCGGCCTGCCCGGCGTACCACTCCTGCCGGAACCAGCGGCACAGTTGCGGACGCGCCTGCATGAAAACGCCCGGCTGCGCGCCGTCCACGCCTGCGTGGAAACTGCCTTCGGTGCTGATCACCCGGCCGCGGGCATCGAGGGTTGCCGTGTCCTCGCCGAAGTACCACACGTTGCCGCACCGGTCCTGGGCGTAGTAGTCGCTCGTCCGCTCCTCCAGCACGCTGTCCAGGTAGAGCCGGTCCTCGACCACCCGGGTTCTGACCCCGCCGACCACCTTGGTACGCGAGGTGGTCGTCGTGATGTTCAGCGCCTTCTTCCCGTCCTTGATTCCCGTGTAGACCAGGGTGCGCCCGACCTTCAGGGGAAAGAATCGGTTGGTGACGTACGGGCTGAAGTCACCGGGCGAGATCCGCGGCCGGTACGTTGCTCCGGACCCGAACGTCGGCAGTGGACAGTTTCGCCCTGCAGTCAGAGCTGATGCCGTCGCCGGCTGGGTGGGCAGGAGCATGGCGGCCGTGAGCGCAGCGGCCAGCCATCGTCCTCCTCGTGCGAAGGTGAATCCGGATTTCATCCTTGCCTCCTGGGGTTCGCGGGTCGGATCGACCCGGTCTGCACCCTGCCATCGCGCTCCTGAACCGACGCTGAACCGAGCGGGAGGCGTACTTGGACGGACGTACCGCCGGAGGGTGTTTCGGCCATTCGCGCAGAGCCGCCGTGCGCCCGGGCAATCTCGGCGACGATGGCGAGGCCGAGACCGCTGCCGCCCTCGTCGCGTGCCCGCGCGGCGGTTAGACGGACGAATCGGTCGAAAACGCGGTCGCGATCCGGCAGCGGAATCCCCGGCCCGTCATCAGCGATGGTGAGCAAGACGTCGCCGCCGTCCTGCTGCAGCCCGAGGCTGATCCGGCTCTGCGCGTACCGGGCCGCGTTCTCGCCGAGGTTGAGAATCAATCGCCGCAACGACGCTTCGTCCCCCAGCACCTGGATCGCTGACACCGCAGCGCTGTCGATCTCCAGTTCGGTTGCCGCCCGCAACCGTCTGGCCTCGTCGAACAACAGATCGTCGAGGTCGACCGGATCCTTGTGCAGGCGAAGAACCTGCTCGTCCGCCCGGGCGAGCAGGAGCAGGTCGTCGACCAGTCGCTGGATCCGGAGATTCTCGGCGAGCACGGTCCCGGCCAGCTCGGCGAGCGACGACCGGTCAGGATGCGCCAGAGCGACCTCGACGTGCTGGCGGATCGACGCGATCGGCGAGCGGAGTTCGTGCGACGCGTCGGAGACGAACCGCCGCTGACTGTCCTGCGCCCGCTCCAGCCGGTCGAGCATCCGGTTCATCGTGGCGGCCAGCCGTCCGATCTCGTCGCCGCTGTGCACGGAGGGGACGCGCCGGTGGAGCTCGGCCGCGGAAATCTCGTCGACCTCACGCCGGATCGCTGCCACCGGGGCCAGGGTCCGGCCGGCTACCACCCAGGTCACTCCCCCGACGATCAGGAGCATCACCGGTAGGCCCACCGCCAGTACCCGGGTGACGAAACCGGTCGAGTCCGCTACGTCGACCAGCGGACGACCAACGATCACTCGCGCCACCTGCTGGCCGCGGTCGGGACTTACTGCCGCCGCCGCGAAGACGAAGTCCTCGTTGAAGCCCGCAGGTTCGACCTTCACGCAGCGCGCCCCGGGGTCGGCCGGTTTGAGGCCAGCGGGCGTGCCCACCTCCGCGCCTGCTCGGTCGACCCACTGAACGATCTCACTCGGCCGGGAGCTGTTCACCGTGCCGACCTCATTCACGGCCAGTTGGGACGCCCGCTCGCGGGCATCGGCGCAGACCTGGTCGGTGAGGACAGATCCGAGCAAGGCGACCAGGGCGAGTGCACCGGCGACCAGCGCCAAGCCGACCACCAGTACTGCGGCGAGCGTGACCCGCACCCGCACCGTCATCGCACCGGCTCGCTAGTCGTCATCCGCGGTCAACCGATACCCCGAACCGCGCAGAGTCGTGATGGAAGACCGTCCGTAGGGCCGGTCGAGCTTGTTGCGCAGCCGCCGCACATAGACCTCGATGATGTTCGGGTCACCGTCGAAGTCGTAGTCCCAGACATGCTCGAGGATGGTCCGCTTCGACACCACCGTCCCTTGCCGCCGGATCAGGAACTCCAGCACGGACAGTTCCCGCGCCGTCAACCGGAGTTCGGTATCGCCACGCCAGGCCCGCCGCGCGGCGGGGTCGAGCCGCAGTTCGCCGGCTCCGATCACGACCGGCCGTTCGGCGGCGCCGCGCCGGACGAGTGCGCGCAACCTGGCGATCAGTACCGCGTACGCGAACGGCTTGGTCAGGTAGTCGTCGGCACCGGTGTCGAGGGCCCTGACCTGGTCGGTGTCGGCGTCTCTGGCCGTCAGGATCAGGATCGGGGTCCAGACCTTCTCGCTGCGCAGCCGGGCGCAGATCTCGAAGCCGTCGATGCTCGGCAGCATCAGGTCGAGCACCATCACGTCGTAGCTCTGCTCGCGGGCGAGCCAAAGCCCGTCCGTACCGGTCAGTGCGACGTCGACGGCGAAGCCTTCCGCCTCGAGCCCGGTCCGCAGACCGGCAGCCAGCCGGAGTTCGTCCTCGACCACCAATGCCCGCACCCAGATACCTCCTTGGAGGTGATTGTCGTCCATTCTGGCTGAACGGCGGCTGAACGAGACGTTCAGCCAGGGTTCAGCCGCGCCGTCCTACCGTCGGCACATGTCAAGTCTCGAAGTGGTCCAGCTGAGTAAGCGGTTCGGCGCCCGGACCGCTGTGGACGCGCTGAGCTTCAGCACGCGGCAAGGCGACATCATCGGCCTGCTAGGCCCCAATGGCGCGGGCAAGACCACCACGATCCGCTTGCTGACGACGATCCTGCGGCCCAGCGGAGGATCCTTCTCCCTCACCGGTATCCCGGGCGAGCACCAGGCTGCGATCCGCGAACGCATCGGCGTACTCCCCGAAAGCGCCGGCTATCCGGCACGTCAGACGGGCTGGGAGTACCTGCGCTACTCGGCCCGCCTGTTCGGTCTCGGACGTGTCGAGTCCGCCAACGTCACGGACCGCCTGCTCGCCGACGTGGGCCTGAGCGATCGGGCCGGGTCACGGATCTCGACGTACAGCCGTGGCATGCGCCAACGACTGGGAATCGCCCGGGCACTGGTCAACGATCCGGCGGTCGTCTTCCTGGACGAACCGACGCTCGGCCTCGACCCGGCGGGTCAGCGGGAAATACTGGCTGCTGTTCGCGACATCGCGCAGCGACGCGGAGCGACCGTGCTGCTGTCCACGCACACCCTGACCGAGGTCGAGCAGATCTGCACCAACCTGCTGATCCTGAACCGGGGCAAACTACTTGCCGCAGGCACCGTTTCCGACGTCATCGCCACAGTGGGCGCTCGACGCTCCGGCCGGCTGCGCGTCGCACCCGACCTGACTCCGCTGGCACAGGCGACGCTCGACACTGTAAACGGTCTCAAGGTCACCGGCGACCCGGACCATCCCGGTGAACTCAGGCTGGAGGCGATCAGCAGTGCCAGAGACCCGTGGGACAACGCCTTACGGGCACTGCTCGATGCGCGGATCGCGGTGCTGGCGTTCGACACCGACGCGACCAGACTGAGCGACGCGTTCCTCAGCCTCACCGAGGAGGACCAGACATGACCGTGCAGGTGGTAGCCGGCCAGGAGTGCAAAGACCTGTGGATCGGCGGCCGTGGGCCACTGCTCTTACTCGCCTACAGCATCCTCCTCAGCGCGATGACCTACCTGGCGGCCACGAACCGGGCGATGAACTTCCTCGAGCAACGAGAAGCCGTCAACCTCACCCTGCAGGTGGCCCTGTCGGTCGGCGTACTGCTCACCCTGCTCGTCAGCGCCGACGCGATCAGCGGCGAACGCGAACGTGGCACGCTCGAGAGCCTCCTGCTCACCCCCGTCGGCAGACGCGCCATCGTGGTCGGCAAGCTGACGGCGGCGATGACACTGTGGCTAGCCTGCCTGCTCGTCGCGCTCCCCTACCTATGGGTCCTGGGCCGCGGAGTCGCTGTCGCCGGATCCGCTGCACTATTGGGGTTCTGCGTCGGCACGCTGGTCGCGCTGGGCCTGGGCAGTCTCGGTCTCCTGATCAGCGCCGGTACCAACTCCAACAAGACCAGCCTTGCGATCAGCCTGCTGGTGTTGCTGATCTTCTTCGCCCCGACCCAGATTCCGGCCCTGCCGAAAACCGGCATCGGCGAATTCCTGACCAGGGCCAACCCAGTCGGGTCCGCGCTGACCTACATCGCCCAAGTCCTGGTCAGCCACCGCAGCTGGACCGACAACCCCACCTACCTCGCCGCACCAGCCCTCCTCGCCGCCGCAACCCTCACGATCCTGATAGTCGCCGGCCCCAAGATCATCAAGCTGAACGCAGGAGTGACCTCATCATGATCCCTCTACCCCTGCTCGCGACCGTCCTGATCCTCACAGCCCCCACACCACCCGACATCACCATGAGCCAGGACCAACTCGCCGGCGTCACCGGCCAATCCTTCACGCTGCAATCCGAGGTCACCGCTCCAGCAGGCTCAATCGCCCACCTCGACGTCACCAGCCTCGACGGCGTCTACGTAGACCTCGAGGACTGGACCCAAGACGTCACCCAACCCGTCCCAGCCGAGCCACAAACCCAACTCGACTGGGACTTCCAGGCAGTAAACAGCGGCCACTTCGCCGTCTACGTCGTACTGATCCCCAAGAACGGCCCGCTGATCGTCAGCACCCCGGTCCACCTAACCATCGCCCCCCGCCAAACCCTCGACACAGGCGGCGCCCTACCCGTCGCCCTGACAATCCCCGCAGCCCTCGCCTTGGCCACGCTCGCCGGCGCGTATTCGAGAAGTCGCCCAAGGCGGGCTACTACTCGGCAATCACCTTGACGTTCAGTTCGAACTGTTTGATGGGGTCGTTCGTCCAGGGGCGGTCGAGATTGGCGGATAGGAGGGCTTGTCCGGGGGCTTGGGCTTGGTAGATGAGATGGCGAACGCCTCCGGCGCCGGGTGTGGTCGTGGATGGATCGAAGGAGCTTCGGAGGAGTTTGAGCGTCTCCCCTGAGTCCGTCCCCGCTGTCCAGGTGTAGCCAGTGCTAGGAGTCTCCGGCAACGTCAGGTCGAGCGTGTCGCCGACCGCTATCTCGATCGCTTCGCCGTGTCTGGACTCGGTGAGGATGTGCAGCATTTCTTCTCCCCATAGCCACTACGTCAGGGGACTATCAGTCGCCCCATTTGCAGGGTAACCACGCTGCCGCGTGCCACCTGCACCCCCGGTGCCGGATTCTGGGCCCGGACCTCGGCGGCCGGGCTCGCCACACCGACATACCGGGCCTTCAGCTCGGCGGCGCGCAGTTTGGCGCCTGCCACCGCACGGACCTCCCCGACCACGTCGGGAACAGCGACCTGTCCCGCGCCCGTGAAGACATCAACAGCGATCGGCACGCTCTGCTCTCCGAACCACTGGACGCCCTCTTCGAGCATCTGCCAACGGAAGTACGCCCTCCCCGGCGTCGCCGGCGCCGTGATCTGGAACCGGAACGTCGTCTCCTCCCCCGAGGCGACCGGCGCAGCCAACTCCACGCGCCCTAGACCCCAGATCGTGTTGTCCTGCGGCTGCTGCGAACCCAGCCGGTAGGAGCCCGGTACCCAGGTCCCCAGACCGACGTTGCGCATCGTGACCTCGACGTTGCGCTGTTCGTTCACGATCAGCGTCGCTGGTGCCGCCTGCGAAAGGAAAACCGCGTCTCGCTCGGCCAGATCCGTAGCGAACCAGTAGTCGTTGTCGTCCCGCTCGGCGAAGCCGGTCACCTCCTGCTGTCCCATCGTCCACTGCGGATCGGAATAGCCGAGGTGAGAGTGCAGTGCATGGTCTGTCAGCACATGGATCAGCCGGAGCTGTTTATCCGTCGTCCAGGCACCACCACCGGCGACTTCCACCCGCCAGTCGTCGTTTCCATCGCCGGCTCCGTCTGCACCGAAGCACGTCACCTCTTGCTGGCCGGTCACCGGAGAAGGGAAGCCTGCGTGACTGTGCAGATTCCTCCTGGTCTGTACGTGCGTGAATCGCAGCACGTCGCCGTGCTGAATCGGACGGCCTGCGTAGTCCGCGTCCGCACTACCGTCCGGTCCCCGGAGTCGCCAGAGATCGTTCGCGTCGGACTTCTCGTAGCACGTCACCTGCTGCTGCCCCGAACTGCCGGGGTGCCCGTAGTCGAACAGGTGTGAGTGCAGAGCTCTTCCGGACAACAGGTGCCGGAGTTTGATGACGCTGCCGAAGCGGAGCGCTGCTGCCGCGGGCGGTACGACGACCTCCGGGGTGAAGTCGCCGAACCACGTGACATGCTCTTGCAGCATCCGCCACTGCAGATGGGCCGGCAGTTGCGCTGGAGTCGTCAGCGGGATCGCGAAGGTCACCTCGCTCCACGGCGGTACATCGTGGGGAAGCTCCACCCGGCCGGTCCCCCAGGTCAGGTTGTCTTGCGGAGCCTGCGAACCCAGCCGAAACGCCCGGCCCCTGGTCCAGGTCTGGATCCCGGTGTTGCGCATGGTCACGGATGCCTGCACCGGCTGACCTGGCGTCGCCGCGCTGGGAACGCGTTGCGACACGAAGTGTGCGTCGAGCGGAGCGGCCGGCGGGCGGACACCCTCGATCGTCCACATCTCAGCGTCGATCCCGACGTTCCCGTAGGCGATCCGGAAGAATCCCTGATCGCCCCACGCCGGACCCCAGCTGTTCTTCGCGATCCAGCATCCGGCGTTGTCGTCGTACCCGATGATGCAGACACAATGGCCGCCCAGGAACTCGCCGGCCACATGGCGGTAGACCGATGAGCCGACGAAGCGGAAGTCGTCGTACACGGAGAAGCAGGCAACCAGGGGCCCTTCACTCGTCAGCCAGTTCTTCATGGAGGCCGGCGTGACGAAGCGACGCCAGCCGTCGATGAAGGTCAGCCGCCCGTCGGAGTCACCACACAGACCGGTGCAGTTCTGGTCGACGTCGGTATACGGGTAGCAGCCTTCATCAGCGACGCCGAGCCGGCGGAACGCCTCGAGCGCGCGGTCGGCCCACCAGCCGTTGCTGCAGTTACGGCCTTCTGCGCGAGCGTGGCAGTAGAACAGCTGCGCCTCGGACAGATCGATGTCCAGGTCTGCGTCCCGCAACGCGTACTTCAGCGTTCCTTCCACCGCGGCGATCACACCGAACGCCACGCACGACCCGCAATTGTGCTGATCTCTGATCGGCGTGATGTAGGACTTACCGTCGATGTCCCGGAGATCGACTTTCGCCGGCAGCGCGGCTGCCACGGCCGCCACGGCGGCTGCCCCCGGCGAAAGCACCGAACGCCCGAGGACGCTCGCGGCGGCCAGATTCAGCTCGCTCGCAAGCTCACGATCATCGAGGGTGGGCTCGTGCGGTCCGGGAACATAGCCCAGCCGTTTGCGAAACTCGTCGAGCGGCAGGTCGGAAATCGGGTTCCGACTCGGCTGCCAGTCAGCCGTCGACGCGTCCAGGGCGGTCTGCAGTGCCGCCAGATTCAACTCAGCCATGATCTTTCCCCCTACCCGACAGGTACCAACGGATCTCTCGACGATGCAGGATTCCTTCGCACCCCCGACATACGCAGATCTGCGTATGCCGGTCAGCGCCGCGTCGACCCGGCGATCTCCGCCGAATGCGACGCGAGTACGCCGAGATCGGAGGCCACCCGGACGGCGGTCAGCCGGTCGTGGACGCCGAGCTTCGGATAGATGTGCTCGAGATGCTTGTGAACCGTCCGTTCCGACATCACGAGACGGCGCGCGATCCCGTGTGCCGTGTGGCCATCCGCCAGCAGCCGGAGCACGGCGAACTCCCGGCCGGTCAACCCGGCATCCTCCGCGGTCCGGGCAGCTGATCTCCCCGCACTCGCGAAGGCACGACTCTGCCGGTGCAGCGCGACCAGCGCCGGTTGCAATCGCCGCGCGACCAGCAGGTCGTCGTCGGAGAAGTCCCTTCTGCCGCGCGCGAGTACGAAGGCAAGGTGTTCGGTCGGGCCCAGTACATAAGGCAGAGACAGCTGCTGATCTCCTTCGACCGGTCGAAGGAAGTCGATCGCAAGGCGCCGATCCTGCTCCGGTACGAACGAACGCGGCACCCGGCTGGTTGTCTGGGCCCTCGGGTCCTGTACGACGTCGTACCAACGGACGAGCGGATGTCGTCGCATGAAGGCCGGCGTCGACCATTCGGTGCGTTGATCCTCCGTCACGCCGGCCAGGACCTCCGGCCGGTCGATGTCGAAGCCGGCCTGACCGGCGGCGGTACGCCACTGCCACGTCACCGCGACGACATCGAACGTCGCGCGAAGCTCGGCCATGATGCCGCTCGTCGGCATCGCCGTCAGTGGCTCGCGTAACAGCTCACACATCACCCCCAGCCAGTGTGCGACGCGACAGTCGTTGCTGATCATCGCTGCCGGCCGTCAGTGCGGACCTGGTGGGCAAGTACCGCAGACCTGGTCCGGGTACAGGACCGGGCCGATCCCCGCTGCTGCCTGGCTGCGGGCGAATCGCAGGAGTGCCCTTGCCGCGCGCGGCGCGTTCTCACCGGTCGCGGACATTCGTGCCGCCATCATGCCGGCCACCAGTGGCGTCGAGAACGACGTACCGCTCCAGTTCACCAGGCCCTCGAAATGCCTCTTCTTCTTGGGCTCCTCCACACATTGGTAGTCGCCGACCGCGAACGCGTTCACCAGGTCTTCGCCGGGTGCGTAGACATCGACCCAGTGGCCATGATTGGAGAAGTGCGCACGACTGTTGCCGTCCGCGGACAGCGCTCCCACGCCGATCACCCACGAGTAGGCGGCCGGGAACGTGGGCAGCCGCGAGTCGTCGTTACCGGCCGGAGCGACCACGACGACGTTCACGTGACGCAACCGCCGGTCGTAGAACGCGTTGAAGGTATGCATCGGGAGATGCAGCCTGGTGACACCGTCGAACTCGCAGACGATGATGTCCGCGCCGAGGTCGAGCAGGTCGCTCATCCGCTGGATGATCTCGTGCTCGTAGGCCGTTCCCCCGTGCTTCTTCAGGTCGATGTCCTTCGCCTTCTTGACGTACACCTCGGCCTTCGGTGCCGTACACCGCACGCAGCCGGCGACGAACGTCCCGTGGCAGGCGTAGGGCTGGATGTCTTGATTGGGGAGAGCGCCCAGATCGGGATCGCCGTCCACGCCGGCCATCCACGGCCACCTGGTCACTGCGTCCTTGACCAGGCCACCGTCCACCACACCGACCATCACCCCGTCGCCGTCCCATCCGCGGGTACCGCAGCAGATCCCGCTGTTGACGGGAGGGACCGGTCCGCTCGACTTCGTCGGCACCGCGGCGGGCTCCGTCGCCGGGCAGGGATGCCCGTTCCCACACAGCCAGAGCGCATGGTCCGGTGTCGCCTTCCCGACACCGATCACCTTGTCCAAACGCTCCAGCACCCGCGGGGTCGACAGCGGATCGTCATCGTCAGGACGATCATCCTGGCCGCCGTCGGAGTCGCCGCCGGAGTCGTTGCCGTTGCCGGAGTCGCTGCCGGAGTCGCTGCCGGAGCCGTCGGCGTTGCCGTCGCCGTTGCCGTCGCCGTTGCCGTTGCCGTTGCCGTTGTTAGTGACGCCCTTGGCATCCGGTGCCGATCGCTCGGTCCTGCCGTAGCGCCAGACCAGACCGGTGACGCCATCGATGACCGGCAACAGCTCGATCTCAACGCTCTCGGGAATGATCGGACCGGAGCCGGCTTCGTGAGCATCTGGATCGGCTCGGAGCGCAAGGACGACCAGGTCCACGTCCTCGGTGCGGACCAGGATGGTGTCCCGGCGGTAGAAATACTCGGCGCTCCCGCCGGTCGCCCAGTCGTGGGGATGCACGGCGGTGCTGTCGTACCACCGCCCGGCGTCCGGCTTCGCACCGTCCTCCAGGTCCTTGACGATGAGGCTGAGTGCGTCCTTGAGACGTTGATCCGCTTCCATTTCCGTTCCCTCCTAGATGGTGAAACTGTCCTGAGTTGCACTGCCCGGGCGTACTACGATCTGTTGGGCAGGGAAGGGGGCGGTTGTGCCGTGGACACCGACGACCTGCACGCGCTCGCCCTGTCGCGTCCCGCTGACGCCGTGCGGATGGCTCGCGAGGTTCTCGCCGGGTCTCCGTCGGACGCCGAGGCCGCGGCGGCCCATCAGGCGGCAGGTGTTGCCCACCGGGACTTCGGTGACATCCACGAAGCGGTCGCGGAACTCAAAGCGGCGCTCCGGTACGCGCGCAGGGCGTCCGATCCCGACCGTGCGGCGGATATCCAGGCGAGCCTCGGCGTCGCCCTGGTGATGGCTGGTCAAACCGGCCGCGGGCTGGCCATGCTCGACTCGATCGTGCTGGGCCGCACCGGAGTACAGGCCGGCCGGATCCTGATCCGCCGGGTCTGGGTTCGCGGCGCACTGCTCGGCCGCTACCCCGAGGCCCTTGCCGACGCCGAACAAGCGGTTCAACTGCTGAGCGATGGCGGCGACCTGGTCTGGGAGGCCCGGGCCTTGACGCACCGGGCGATGGTGCTGCTCGCGATGGGCGAGGTCGAACGCGCCGACCACGACTATGCCCGCAGCGAGCAGTTGTTCGCGAGCTGCGGTCAGCAGGCCGAGTTCGCCGACACCCGCCAGGCACGCGGCGCCGCCGCATTCGCCCGTGGTGACCTGCCGAAGGCACTGCAGTACCTCGACGACGCTCAACGGGTGGTCGAAACGCTCGGCATCCTGGAACCAGACCTGCTCGCCAACAAGTGTTTGGTTCTGCTGGCGGCCGGCCTGTCGCGTGACGCTCTGACCGAGATCGACAGTGCGCTCGATCGGATCCAGCAGCAGCACGGTTCCGCGGCACGCCTGGCCGAGCTGTTGTACTGCGCCGGGCTGGCGGCGCACGCAGCCGGAGCGATGGACCTCGCCGAAAGCCGCGGCCACGACGCGCTCGTACTCTTCCGCCGCCAGCAGCGTCCCTGGTGGGCGGCTCGCGCGGAGCTCGCGCTGCTCCAGTCCCGCTACGCGGGCGGCGACCGGACAGCACGTCTGCTTCGAACCGGCCAACGGCTCAGCGCCGAACTCGACCAGCTCGACCCGAGTCTCGCGGCCGAGGCGCATCTGCTGACCGGCCGGCTTGCGATGGCGCAGACCGACCAGGCCGAGGCCAGGCGTCATCTGCAGATCGCGGCCGCTGCCCGAACCGGTGGCCTGCAGGCCCGCGGCGCCGGCTGGCTCGCCCTGGCGACACTTCATCAGGGAGACGGCCGATCGCGCGCGATGCTGGCCGCCTGCAGGCAGGGGCTCAGTCTGATCGAGATCTACCTGCGTACGCTCGGCGCCACCGAACTGCGCGTCCTGGCCACCTCCCAGGGCGCCGAGCTCGCCGCGATCGCGCTCCGGTACGCGATCCAACGGCACAATCCACGGCAGGTCCTGGAGTGGACCGAACGCTGGCGGGCCACCGTGCTCGCGATCCCGCCGGTCCGGCCGCAAGCCGACGACGGACTCGTCGCCGACCTCGCCGCGCTGCGCAGCCTGACCCAGCGGATGGAGACGAACTACGACCACAGGCCTGGGTCCGGTCCACTGGACCGCGAACGCCGTCGCCTCGAAACAGCAGTCCGCCGGCGGGTCCTGCGAACGCCAGGCAGCGTCGGCGAGGGCCCCGACCGTTTCAGTACCGCCGAGTTGCTCGACCACCTCGGCGACCGCACCCTGCTCGAGCTCACCGACGTCGACGATCAGTTGTACGCGATCGTGGTAGCCCGAGGCCGGGTCCGCCTCGAGCTCGTCGGCCCTACCGCGCTGGCGAATCATCGTCTGTCCCACGCATTGTTCGCGCTGCGCCGCGAGGCAACCGCACACGGCACGAACCAGCTCGACCTCGACGCCATCGGCGCCCGGCTCGAGACAGTCCTGCTCGGTAACGCGATCAGGCATCTGCGGGACGGCCCCGCAGTCGTCGTACCGACGGGCCGGCTGCACGCGGTCCCATGGAGTCTCCTGCCGTCGTTGCGGCATCGGCCGACCTCGGTGGCTCCGTCGGCCGCGGCGTGGCTGCGCGCTCGGAGGGCCGTACCACCACCGACCGAGCGAGTAGTACTGGTCGGCGGTCCTGAGTTGTCAACGGGACAAGAGGAGGTGCGACGGCTGTCCGAGCTGTATCCGGCCTCGATCGTCCTCACCGATGGTGGTGCGACGGCGGAGGCGGTGCTGGCGGCAGTGGACGGGGCGTCGTTGGTGCATGTGGCGGCGCACGGCACGTTCCGAGCGGACAGCCCCCTGTTCTCGGCGCTCCAGCTGGATGACGGTCCACTCACGGTGTACGACCTCGAACGGCTGAAGCAGGCTCCGCACCGGGTGGTGCTGTCGAGCTGCAGCTCGGCGCTCGGTGGTCCCAGCGGCGCGGACGAGTTGCTCGGTCTGGTCAGTGCGCTGATCGCACTCGGTTCGGCCGGGGTCGTGGCGAGCGTCGTACCGGTGAACGACCCGGCGACGGTGCCGCTGATGTTCGACCTGCACAGCAGGCTGTGCGCCGGCGACGATCTCGCCGGCGCGCTGGCCGGGACCAGGGCGTCGGCGGGCGACAGCCGGTTCGCGCGCACGGCAGCGCATTCGTTCATCGCGCTCGGAGCTTGAGTCACGGATCCGCCAGCCTTCAGATCAACGGCACGGGAGGATTCAGGGGCAGGAAGAGTTCGAGGTCGACGGCGCGTTGCTGCTCGGCGAGGCGCAGACCGTCGAAGCTCAGTGCCCCCGTCACGACGCATCGGCCACCGTTCAGCCTCAGCAGGGTGCCGGCCCGGACGACCGCCTCGAGCGCAGTCACCTCGAAGGCTAGATCCAGCTCGAACTCGAACGAATGAAGCGTCGCCCCGTTCACCACCAGATCCAGCCGCGGCCTGGACGTCGATCGCATCCGGTGCGCCGCCAGGCTCACGATCTCCCGGCTGCCGGCGACGGCGATCGTCCGGCGCGCGGCATCGGTCAGCTCGGAGTACTTCCGCCAGCCGGCGATCAGCAGGTCGCCGAGATCCAGATCCAGCAAGTCCTCGGCCATCGCAGCGACTTCGTGGTCGACCACGGCGATCGCGGATCGGGTCAGCCGGCGCACTGGTCGCAGCGCGATCCGGGTGATGTCTTCGTCGCCGATCACTTGCTCGATCGCATCGGATACCGACGCGTTGCTGGACAGGAGCGCGCGAACGGTCAGCGGAGTAGGTGACGTGTCGTCCAGTACCAGCGTCGCAGTAGTCATGAGTCATGCCTTTCGAGAATGTGGGTGCCTCGGTCGCCACGCGGTTCGATCCGTACGACCGGCATTGCCGGGTTCGCGTCCGTCTTGGTGATCGCCGGCACCGAGAGCGGCGCCGCAGTCGGGACGACGCGCACCATGCGTCGAACCCAGCGTCGGTTCAGCCGCAGTCGCAGCAGGCGAGCCGCACCCGCGACGGCCCCCGCCAGGACCACCGCGAGCAAGGCCTTCCGGGCATCGGCCGGTTCGCTGTCGACAAGATCCGGTACGGGCACGAGCGGGATCGCCACCAGCGATACGGTCACCAGGCGGCCGGCCGTGACGAACGTTCCGGCCAGTGGTCGTTGGGTCGCCACGATGCGGTCGTTCTGCGGTGTTCCTCCGAGCCTCAGCCCGACCGCCGTCAGAGTCGACCGCGCGGTCGACACCTTGCGTCCCTTCAGGTCAGGCACCCGAATCATGACCGGAGCCTTGATGTCCGATCGGGTACTGACGCCGACGGCAGTGCCGACCAGAACTCGCGAACCGGGGACTGGACGCTGGTCCATGACGATCTTCCCGGTGCCCGCCACCGACCCCAGTACCAGCCGGCGACCGCGCAGGACAGCCCGAGCCTTGGTGAGACTCCGCCCGACCACGTTCGGTACCACCGTGCGCGGAGGCTGTATTTTCACCGGACGAAGGTCGATGTCCACCGGACTGCCGGGCTCCGCCTCAGTTCCGGAACCGGGGCTCTGAGTCGTGACCTTGTCGCCTTGGCCGGAGACTCGGCCGACCGACAGCTTCGCGCCGAGCACCGCCTTCTCCGCCGCGTCGCGATCCATGCCGATGAGGTCCGGAACGATGGCCGGCTGCTCCGTCTCCGCACGAGTCACTTCGAACGACGCAGAGACGTCCAGCGAGTCCGTACCCCGACACTTCGCCATGACGGTATGCGCTCCGGTCGTCGCCCCCTCGGGAACCAGGAACTCTGCACTCACAACACCATCGCCGGTGTCTGTCGCCTCGGCGACCAAGGTGCTTCCATCCCAACGGAACTCCACCCGCCCGCCGGCCACCCGCTCTGCGGCCGGCGCGGCCACAGGCTCCCCAGGGCCTGACGACGGCTCCGGGACCGGCGGTGGTGGCTCCACTGGCAAGCATCGGTCGTAATCACTTGCTACGGCAGTGACCCAGCTGCCAGGCAGGCCGCTCGCCGGGTCGAGCTTCAGCGACCCCGGGTGCCCGTTCCCCGCCTGGGCCGCTCCAGCCGCCGGCAGGGCAAGCAGGACCGCGAGCACGCACATCACGAGAAGCCGCCGCAGGTGCGTGGTTCCGGCCACCGGCCGGCGACCGTCGAGCTCCATCGCGATCACCCATCTCGCAAGTTCGGTGAGGCCGTGGAAGGAACCTCACTGACTCGGAGACGCGAAGCCTGCGTTTGATACCGGCAGTGACCGAATACCGGGGTCGGCTACGGAGACACCCAGCCGGTCAGCACCGTCACGCCGGAGTCGGTCCTGCAGAGGACCTGGAACGGATGGCGCGGAACAGGCCGCACCACGAAGAAGCCGAGGTCGTCGACCGGCGCGGTGCCCAGATCGTCGGAACCAGCGGTCAGTTGGACTGTGCCACCCTGCGGTGGGCTGACCTGCCCGATCAGCTCGTCCGGCGTCAGTTCCAGTTCGATGCTCAGGCTCTCGGTGGCGAAAGTCAGCCTGCGCAGACTCGCGCTCTCCGCTGCCCGGGTCACCAACACCTCCCCGGTGTCCCACGCGGAGTCGTAGGTGAGAGCAGCAAGCTCCGCATCGATGGTGCGCCAGGCGAACACCGCCTTGCCTGCCTCGACGAACCCCGGCGGTACCTCGCCCGCGCTGGTCAACGCATCACCCAGAGCTTCGAACAGCTGGTCGTCATCGCTCCACCACTGGCCGGCCATGCCGCTCACCTCCGTCCGAATCGATGGGGCGCTCGTCCCGGGTTCCGATCAGCACGGCAAGAGCCGGCGTCTGTCGCAACCGCTCGAGGCAACGGGCCCGGTTGGGTCCGATGCTGCCCACCGGCATATGTAGTTTCTCGCTGACCTCGCGGTACGCCACTGGCGGATCCTGAACGAGCATCGACAGCAGTAGCCGACAACGCGGCGACAACTGACCGAACCCGGTCCTGACCGCGACGCGCCGTTCGTGGCGCAGGAGCTCCTCGTCGACCGAGACGGAGTCCGCCGGCATCGCCGAGGTCAGCTCGGCCGGATCAGCGGGCTCGGACCGTTGGCCGACCTTGAGCAATCGCAGGCATTCGTGTTGGGTCGTGGTCACGATCCACCCGGGCAAAGCGGCCGGCTCGCGCAGGCCGGGCAGGTGCTCGACCAGAAGCAGCCACACACTCTGACCGACATCATCGACGTCCGCCGCGGACAGTCCATAGCGCCGGCTGATCGTCCAGACCAGCGGCGCATACCGCTCCACCAGCTCGTCCCAGGCTCCTCTGTCCCCAGCTCGGGCGCCCACGACCATTCGGATGACGGCGGGATCATCGCGCATTCCGTCCCTCCTTCCGGGTTCGATGTCTACTGGAGCGGAGGACGCCGCACGCGCGTTGATACACAGCGGGTCACAGTCCGAGCACCAGGAACGACGAAGCCGGCAGGTGTCACGCCGTACCGCTCATTATCCGGCCGATGTATCCAGATGCCTCCTCCGAACTCCGGGTCTGTGTAAGCCCGAAACCGAGTGGAGGCGTCAGATGGACAAAGCGATCAAGCCGATCACCCGACCGGA
The DNA here is from genome assembly GCF_040681515.1 of Kribbella sp. NPDC051718. Taxonomy (NCBI): domain Bacteria; kingdom Bacillati; phylum Actinomycetota; class Actinomycetes; order Propionibacteriales; family Kribbellaceae; genus Kribbella; species Kribbella sp. NPDC051718. Next base: position 221,456 of record NZ_JBFAYZ010000007.1, read on the forward strand.
GCGGTACGCCGGTGAGAATCGGCCGGCCTGGCGGCGGATCGTCGCGGTGAACATCGCCGAGGCCATCGCCGCCCTGCTCTGGCTGATCGCCGCCTACGGCGTGTCCGAACAGCTCGTAGCCGACCAAGAGGCAGCCGGATCGACCAGGCTGGCCCATCGCACGTTCGGCTGGTGGATCCTGGACATTTCCATCACGCTGAACATGAGCCTGCTCATCGTCGGAGCAGCCGCGGGAGCCGTCGGCAGCGTCATTCGGCAGAGCATGACACTGACCAGAAGCTCGCAGAGCGGAGCGGTCCGATCCATTTGGTGGTACGTCCTGCGCCCGCTGTGGTCGGCGCTACTCGGCTCGGTGTCCGTCATCGCTGTCAACACCGGGCTGATCAGCATCGGGGACGAGACCACGTCCAGCGCGGGCATCGCCGTACTGGTCCTCACCGGATGTCTAGCCGGCCTGTTCACAGACCAAGTACTCCAGCGGCTGCGCAACATGGTCGACCGCTCGCGCACCGGCCGTCCGCGGCACTGACGCTCCGCTTGACCTTCACCGAAGAAGAACGCCAAACGCTCGGCTGGGAAACCCAGCCGAGCGTTTGCCGGTCGATCTCAGGCGCGCCGAGGGACGATCGTCCGGGAGTCGATCGAGGTGGCCGAGCGCCCTGCGCCTGCCGCCGTGTGAGTGACGGTGACCTCGAGCGGATGATCGGCTACGACGTCGAGGACACCCAGTACGAGCGGCCCTCCGGTCGGGCCGACCGCTTCCTCGAGGCTGCAGCAGTCGTCCAGGGTGGCCTCGCCCGGCTCGAGCACGATCTTGGCGAACGGGCGCGCCCGTACCGTCCGCGGCTCGCGTCCCACCGGATCGCCGTGCAGGATGAGCGGCGCGAAGTACTTCACGATCGTGACCGCACAAGTAGTCGGGTTGTAGATGGTCACGGCCGTGGCGTACCGGCCGTCCACGACGGTTTCGCATTCCTCCTTGTCGCCGTGGTCGTCGTCACCGTGGCGCCTGTCCTCCACACCGCACACCATCTCGACACTGTGGTGCCAGCGGCAGGCGGGAACAGTGACTGTGACCGGCTTCGTTGCCACAACCACGCCGTCGGCGACGACGTCGAGATTGCCGGTGAAGACCTGGTCCTCGTCCTCGCAGTCGCGTACGCCCGTCCAGATCACCTCGAACGGCAGGTTGTGCGAGGTGTCCCCGGCCAGCGGGCCGTAGCTCGGCGGCGCGATCGACGTGACGAACTGGGCGATCGGCCCGCTCGGCTGGAGATGCACCTCGCCGATCGACTGCACGGCAGCCCTGATCAGGTCGACGAGCGTCGTGACGATCTGGCCTTCGTCGATGCCCACGGTGTGGGTGCCGCCTGGCGTCGCCGCGGTCAAGCGGGTGGCCTGCCCAGCGTTGCCACCGACCACGCAAGCTCCGTAGTCGATGGCACCGGCGGTGGGATCGCCGTCGAGGGCTCCGGCAGTGCCGGTATCGGTGCTCACGGCAACGAGTGTGATGCCGGCCGCGACCAGCGCCGCCGTCGCGGTCGCTTCCGTGACGTCAGTACTCCCCGTCAGCGCGGCACAGACCGGATCGTGTCCCGGCGCATCACCGAACCAGACCACGATCCGCCTACTGTCTGCGCGCCAGCCGATCGCCGGATCAGTCGCCAACGTCTCGAGGGCGAACAGCTGGCCCTCGGGGATATCCCGTCCGTCAGAGGCGACCCAAGTGGTCACTGCCGCCGACACATCCGCGACCCCGAGGGTCGGTGCCAGTTGATGCTGGAAGGCGTACGGATTGAGATCCAGCGGGAAGTCCTTGTAGTTCCCCGCACCCCAGGCGACGTCGAAGCCGGCGAACGCCGGATCGTTCACGATCGTCCCGATACCGGCCTGCACCGCACCGATGATCCCGGCCATGCTTCCGGTGGTGTCCGCCAGCAGATAGACATCGGCCTTCGGTGGGACGCGGGACGCCGGGATTCCGATCGTCACCGTCTCTCGTTCAGTCACGCATTCCGGCAGCCGCCAGTCGTTGGTCGGTGGATCGACCGTGACGGGTTCGGCTGTTCGTGCCGTCGCGGTTGCGGCTGTCGGCGCGGCGACGGACACGAAGAGATCTCTTCCGGCCACTGCCTCCAGTCGACGCCGCGGATGGACGGCGCCGGACTCGTCCACAGCGACCTGAGCGGTCCGGTTCGGCTCACCCGGCACGCTTCCGTGGAACAGCCGTACCTCACGGCCGTCCGGCATCCGGCCACCCGCCCCGGCGACGATGTCGATCTCTGCCGTCCCGAGCGCGTCGGCCAGCGCGGCGCGCACGGCGTCCGCAGGATCCGGTCCGATCGATCCACCGGACGAACCCTGACTTGTTGAACTCATGGTTGATTCCCCCTCTAGCTGGTGTCCTACCGCTACGGACACCAGCCAGACGGGTCTGATACACGATCCTGCCTTCGTTGCCCTAGGCCCTTACCGGGCCAACCGAGGGTCAGCCGGTATAACCGGCGAAGATCTGGCTGAACTGGTAGGGGGTTTGGGGGACGTTGGTGCAGGTGACGAGGGAGCCGTTGCAGGCGTTGCGGTCTCGGGTCATCTCCCAGAAGGAGAGCATTCCCAGGTGTTTGGTGCGGGCGAAGTTGACCAGTTGGGTGGAGTGGGTCTGGTTGAAGGTGCCGCCGTCGTCGTTGCGGCCGAGCATCGGGGTGACGCCGACCTTGAGCCAGGCCTGGGCGTCGGTGAGTGACGGCCAGAGGGATTTGATCTGGTTGAAGGTGCTCTGCGCGGCCTGTACTGCGAAGTCGCCGTAGTTGCCCGACGAACGGTTGTAGTCCATCGCCATGATGTTCACGACGTCGAGGTTGATGCCGTTGTCGCGGGCGGACCTGAGGACCGCGAAGCCGTTCGCGTCGAGGCCCTCGGGCAGGACAGGCAGCGTCAGCGAGATCTTCAGGGCCGGCCGGTTGCTCTGCAGGATGGAGAGCGCCTGCGAGCGCCGGGCGATCGAGACCGGATCTGCGGCCGCGCCGCCTTCGATGTCCAGGTCCAGGTAGCGCAGCTGGTAGGCGTCGACGACCGCTTGGTACTCCGTGGCGGTCGCCTGCGCGGACGGGCAGACCTGGGCGAGTTCGCTGCCGGCCGCACCACCGAAGGAGATCTTCACGTCGCCGCCGCGGGCCCGGATCGCGTCGATCTGGTCCTTGCTCCAGGCGGTCCGGGGGTCGTACGCGCCGAACCAGCTCGCCTTGCAGCCGCCGCTGCCGGTGATGAATCCGAGGGTGAAGGAGCGCAGGTTGCCGGCGGTCGCCATCGCGGTGAGCGACGGAGTCGGCCAGGCGCCCATGTCGACGTACGGCGCTACCGGCACCAGCGAGCCGGCGGGGCCGGGCACGGTTGTCGCGGTGACCGTGTTGCTGGCGGGCGATAAGTTGCCGGCGGCATCATGCGCCCGAACCACGAACGTGTAGGCGGTTCCCGGGTTGAGTCCACCGACCGTACCGGTGGTTGCGTCTGTGCTGATCAGTTGCGTGCTGCCGGAGTAGACGTCGTACCCGGTCACGCCGATGTTGTCGGTGGATCCGTTCCAGGCAAGGGAAACAGTGCTCGACTCGTCCCAGTGACCCGGAAATTGCCGGGAGCGGTCGGCGCGCTGGTGTCCCCCGCACCGCCGGCGCAGAGGCCGCCGTTGACCCGGCAGTTCGCCGGCCGGGCGGGACCGTTGGCGATGAACCCGAAGGTGGCGGACTGCCCGGCGGCGAGCGGAGCGTTCCAGCTCGCGTTCGCGGCGACGATGTGGTTGCCGGTCCGGGTGACGACGGAATCCCAGGAGCTGGTGATGTTCGTTCCGGCCGCGAGATCGAACTCGACCCGCCAGCTACTGATGGTGGCAGCCGTGCCGTTGGTGACGGTGTAGGCGACTTGGAAGTTGCCGTTCCACTCACCGGTCAGAGCGTAGGCCGCGGTCACCGATCCCGCCGCGGTCGCCGGGGGCGCGACTGCAAACGGAACCAGCAGAGCGAGGAGGGCGAAGACAGAGAGCAGAACACGTGATCTGGGGCGGATCATGGGTGCCTCCGGGCAGTTGTTCAATTATTAAGAAGCAACCATATATAAAGATTATGCCAGTCAAGACCTCAACGCCTCCCGTCAACCGGCCGTGGGATGGCCTCCGCTGATAGCGAGCGAAGGCGAAGCAGGCGCTGCCTGAGCTCGGCGGAGAGCTCGGTCGGGTCGATGCCGGCCTCGATTCGCAGGGAGACCGCGCGGCGTAGTTCTTCCAGGAACAGATTTCGCAGACGCTCAGTGGGATCGGGCATGGCGTGGCCTCAGCGGCCGCGGCAGGCCAGCGCGGACCAGAGCGCCGGACGAGTCAGGTCGATTGTTTCGACGGTTCTGACATGGGCGCCGGTCAGCAGCGGCGCCAGGTCGCGATCGGGGTCGAGCATCCACCGATGGACGGCATTCACCGCCGTCGCCGGTGGAAGACGATGGTCGACAAGCATCAGGTGGGTCATGAAGAGGGCCAGTTCGGCGTACGGCGCCGGGACCGGCCATTGCCAGCCGATGACGCTCGAGAAGCCCGCGTCGAGGAACTCGTCGGCGATCGACGCGAACCCGCCGGGGATCGGCTTCGCCAGGACGACCAGTCCCTTACCGCGCACGTCGTCGTCGCGTACGGCGAGTACATCCCCGTCGGCCAGGAGGAACGACGGTGCCCCGTTGTGTTGGAGCCCGCAGGCCAGGTGCGTCATCGATGCGCCGGGCAGGCTGCTCAGGACGTCCGCCCTCGTCCCTGCCGCGTCCACCTGCTCGATGGCACGTCCCATACAGGTCGAGCGCGGATAGAACAGCCTCCGGAGGGCCATGACGTCGGCCATCTCCGCATCCCGGTCACCGCGTGGATTGACCACGAACAGCGGAGCGTCGCTGATCGGTACGGTCGGGCGGCCGGCCAGGTCGATCACGCGCGTGCCGGACGACACGTAGGTGACGCTCATGTCCTGGGCGAGACGTCGGCCTGTGGAGGTACGCACGGCGGGCATGGCAAGGCGGCTGAGCTCGCCGGTGGCGACAACGAGGAGGCTGCCGGCCGACCACCGCCCCGTGATCGCCGACCAGCCGGGATCGTCCAGCAGCAGCGGATCATTCACCGGAACATTCGCGAGCACGTCCAGGCGGTCGGTAGCCGGATCCAAGCACAACACCCCGGCCGTCCGGCCTGCGTCATCGGTCGGATGAAGATAGACGAGCGCGGTGGCTCCGACCTTCCGGACCGCGGCAGCCACCTCCGAGGGCGTCGGTACCTCGACAGGCGGCGAGGCCTGGGGATCGACTCCGAGAATGACGCCGATAACGTCGTCGGCCAGCCGCACTGGCTCGCCGGACGCAGTCGCTGCGACTTCGAGAGCGGTGAATGCCTCCGCGGTATGCCCCTCCCCCAGCATCTGCCCGGCGAACCGCGCCGCGCTCTCCTTGTCCTGCCCGCCCCCGTTCAACGCGCTCATCCCCGCGTCGCGGCTCAGCTCAGCGTCTCCGGAGGTTGCGCGCCGGCGATACGCCAGGGCCAGCCGCCAGCACGATCGGGTGCGCAGCCCCACGGACGCGTCATCGAGGTCCCAGATCGCCTTGGACAGCAGGTGAATGGCGGCGTCGAGATCTCGCCGCTCCCCCGTCAGCTCGAGGTAGCTCGCTCCAACCACCGCAGCGAACCTTGGCGACAGAACCTCGCCGGTAAGTCCGTCGACAGCTTCGCGCAGCATCTCCGCGTCATCGTGAACCAACGCGTCGAGCAGCCTCAGGAGTCCCTTCGGCTCCGCACCGGCCACTGCGCGGACCGCAGCGGGATCGAGCGACCGCACGGCCGCCGCGAGTCGAAGCTGCTGGACCGCGGTCGACAGCGTGGCGTACGCGAAATGATCCGTCGGTACGGCGGCGACGGCCGTCGCGAGCGGTGCTGGATCGACGCCGATCCCGGTGGCGACCAGCCGACACAACTCGCTGACCGCGACCACCGGCACCGAGCGCGTCGACACCTTGGCGGCGTACGCCTCGAACTGACCAGTGATCGCGCCGGCCAACGGCCGCGCCTGGTCAAGAATGCCGCCAACCGCCTCGACGACAGCCGCCGCAGCCGGATGGTCGACCGGGATGAGCTTGCCCGCAGCAAGCAACTGCTCCGCGGCGGCGAGGTTGGCGCCGGTGTCGTCCTCCTCACCCCATCCACTGCCGTCCCGCCGTTCCCGCAAACACAGCCCAACCGCCGCGAGCAGACGATCCAGCCCCGACTCGACCGGGTCATCGTCCGGGGCCGCGGCCGCATTCATCGCCGCACCGACGTACGAGTCCAGCTCTTCAACCCCGAACTGCTCCGGCCCCGCCTGAAGCAAAGCCAACGCCTGCTCCCACACCGGCTGTCCCGACACCCCCGACAACGTCGCCAACCGACTCCGCGCAGCCTTCCGGGCCGCATCGGGTTCGACGGTCGCAACCGGCGTGGAGGCGGGCCGACGCGGCGGCGAGACCGGCTTCAACGGAGCCGCGCCCTGCAGAGTGGCAATGGGATGGTCGAGCGGGTCGACGGTGTCGAGGTCGAAGGAGAAGGACAGTGGCGAAGGCATACCCGCGGCGCCTGGCATGACCAACGGGCCGCCGCCTTGCTGCAGCTGCTGCACGGTCGTCATCGCACTCATCATCTTCGTGATGTCGAAGCCTGCCAGGTTGCCGTCGAGCAGCGGCCGGATCGCCTCGACGAGCGTGAGCATCGCCTGGACCAGCGTGGTGAGCTCGGCGCTGACCACCGGGCCGGCGAGGACTTCACGGAAGCACTCGGCCGCGGTGTCCGCATCGGTCTTCGACGAAACGGACGTACCACCCGCGAAGCCACCGCGGGCCGCGGCGGGGTTGACTGCCTCCAGGGCCCGGTTCATGTGCAGCTGGCCGAGTGACAAACGTGCTGTGATGACCTCCATCGGCGGGAAGCCCGGGTAGCTGAGCGCCTCACCGAGCACGGTGATGCCGGTCTCTCGGTCCTCCGCGGAACTACCGTGCATGCCGTAGCGAGCGCCTAACAGATAGCCGAGTAACCCGGCGAGGTGCCCGCGGGCCGGGTCGCCGGGCCTGGCCAGGTCATGCGCCTCGTCGATCGCAGCGATTGCGTCGGACAGGTCGCCCAGCGCGCCTGGGGTGCCCGGTCCGGTGCGGACGTAGCGCCTGCCGAGTTCCTGCCCGAGGAGTAGCAGCTTGGACAGCCGCACTGGGCCTTCCAGCTGCGAGAGTTCCTCCCGTAGCTTCGCGATGGTCACATCCATGGCATTGCTACCTTCCCTGTTGGTCATTGTCCCCAGTGGACGAACCCGGCCCACGAGGTGAGGCGGGTGGGGTCCGAGTCCGCGAGCATGCGCCGCAACGGCGCAGGCATGTCGCCGGGCGCCGATCGAGCGTCGTCGAGCATCCACAGCTGCGCCTGCCGGAGCGCGTCCCACGGTGGGCGGTGCTCGGTGATCAAGTAGTGGTGGAACATGTACATCAGCAATGAGGTGTCTTGATCCGGGATGCTCCACTGAGTCGACAGCACCGTGCGGGCGCCGGCAGCGAGAAAGAGCGTGCCGAGGCTGTATGCCTCGTCGTACCCGTGAACCGACTCGCCGGTGTGGCAACCGGCCAGCACCACCAGGCCGATGGGATGTCGACGCGCGTCCAGAAGGCGGATCAGTTCATCGGCGGTGAGGTCTCCACCAGCCAGCAGCAGGCGTGACGACGCGTGGGCCGCGTCGGTGCTCAGATCTCCGTGGGTCGCGAAGTGGACCATCGTTCCCGCGTGTGCGCCGTCTGCCCGCAGCCAGTTCCGGACCTCATCCGGGGTGCCCGCGCCCGAGGCGCTGACGCTGCCGTCCGGACGGCGGCCGAGATAGGTCGCGCCGGGATAGAAGGTTCGATGGATCGCGTACGCCTCGAGGCGCGCCGACTCCAGGTCCACTTCCTCGGTCTCCGGGTCGGCCACCACCAAGCCGGCCGCTGTGTGCCGCACCGGCTCAGCCGCGGCGGAGGCGCACAGCATCCGCGCCGACGCGGCCTGCGATACCGCGGCGAGCTCCACCAGATACTTGCCGTCGGGTCGTCGTGCGGCCTGCCACGGAATCCGGGCCAGCTCGCCCATCGGAATGAGCACGAGACGTGGCGTACGGCCCGATGTGTCATCCAGGAACGGCTTGATGATCGGCCCGATGGCCGCCTTCCAGGCCCAGCCGCACAGTGCGTCCAGGCTCTCCGCGAAATCGGCCGGCTCGACGCCCCCGATGTCACGGGTCTTACCGAGAAGTGCGACATCCCGGGCAGCCGCGGCGGCGAGATACCGCTCGATCTCCATCCCGTCGTCGATCGTCAGGTAGGGCAGCGGGAGGTAGCGGGGCGGCCCCTCTGCCGGCGCGATCACCGCCCAGCCCGGCGTCGGCGCAACGGCGGGGACCAGGTAGACCAGCGCATCGACGCCGACCCGGCCCAGCGCATCCTGGATCTCTTCCAGCGTTGGCGGATCGAGCAGGTCGGTGTCGCGGGACAGCACCTCGACGACCTCGTCCCGCAGCCAGGCCGAAGGCTGCGCTTCCGATCGCCACCTCTCTGCCAGGCCACGCTCGCCGGCCTCGATCAGCCGCGCGCAAGGATCGCGCAGCTCGGTTGCCGAGAACAACAGCAGCCCCCGTCCGGCGTCCAGCGCACGGAGCGCGTCGACGGGTTCGTGGTGGACGAGGAAACGGCCGGCTGCCTCCACGGCATCTTGGGCCGCGCTCAGGGCGGTCGCGCGGGCAACTCCGGGGTCCGGCTGTAGCAACACCTGCCAGGCGTAGCCACGGAGGGCGTCCAGCACCGCAGGACTCGATGACGAGCTTTTCCCGCGGCGCTCACGGTATTGGGACAACATGTCGTTGACGAGGCTCCAGTGCGGATGGGCCGGTCCACGGGCCAGGACCCGGGCTCCCTCCAGTACCGCGATCGCTTCGTCGACGTCGGCGAGCGATCCGGTCACCTCCGAACGGCGGTAGACGGCCATCGCGAGGCCGGCCCGGTGGAGAACAGCGTCCGGACGATCCCCGGAGAGCTTCACCGCCTCTCGCAGGTCGGCGATGCCCTCGTTGATTCGGTCGAGGTTCTGCTCGTTGCCCTCGTTCAACGCCGCGCCGCCGGCGGCAGCCAGGCGTATCGCACGTTCGGCGTCGGTGCCACCCGGTTGGGTTCTGAGCCTTCGCAGCGCCTCGAGCTGGCGGTCACGGCCCGCTTCGTCACCATCCGGCACGCCGTCCATCGCTTGCATCAGTTCGGAGACGTGGGTTATCTCCGCCGCCACTGCCCGCAGTGGTGAGTCCGGTAGATCCTCGGCCCGCTTCGAAAGATCAGAGAACCGGGCAAGCGTCGTGGCCATGTCGGCGCCCTGTAGGTGGGACTGCACGGCGTCCAGGTAGTCCGGCATCAGGTCCATCAGCGGGCCGGCCTGGGGGCCGGCGATCCGGCTGAGGTTTTCGAGCACCCGGCGCATCCCCTCCACATCGACGAATCCGGGTGCGGCGGTCATCTTCAGGACGGCGCGGGTCGACTCGATCAAGGTCTCGACCTGCACATCGCCCACGAACACCGCCGCCAGCCGATCCACCTCGTCCGCTGCCGTCCGCGGGTCGGCCAGCGTGCCGCCGGCGGCCGCCTCCTGCAGCTCGATCAAACGGGTCACCGCTTCCGGCTTCGTCCAGGTCCGCTGCGCTGCCCCGTCGTCGATCGGTTGGTCCATGCTCGAGTCCTCCTCGGTCCGCCTCCTACTGTTCTGACGGACGGTGGAGGTCGGGGAGCAGGTCGAGGACGGCGGCCACGATCCGCTTGAGCTTGACCGGGTCGTCGATCAGGGCGGCAGCCTGGTGGAGGGCGCCCTCGTCGGCCGGCAGCCTTTCCAGATCGTGTGCCGTCGGCAGGCTGCCGAAGACCGTACCGAGTACGTCGGTGATCACCGCGGTGGCGTCCTCGCCGCGGTCGATGCGCGCGATCATCACCTCGATGGAGGTGTTCGCCAGCTCGTGCAGGACGGCCTCGTCGCGCTCGTCCGGCTCCACCAGGGCGAGCGGCGGCGGCTCGATATGCCCGTCGGTGGAGCTCTGCGACGGGTACCAGACCTGCGCCTGCTTGCGACCCAGCGGGCGCTCGACGTACTTGTCGTACCAGGCACGCCGCCGGCGCATGGCGGTCAGGACGATCTCCACCTCGGCGGCGACCACGGCCTCGCCTGCGGTGTGGTCCCCGGTATGGCGGGCGCGCCGCTCGGCGAAGGCGATCAGCGGCCACAGCGCGGATCCGGCCGTCGTGTCGGTGCCGACCCATTCGAGGATCGCCTTGGCCAGCTCGACCAGCCAGGCGTCCTGCCCCAGCTCGTCGGCGAGCCAGGCCGGTACGCGGGGCTTCTGGGGAGCGCCGCGTTCGCCACGGCGACGGCGGTAGCCGTCCACGGTGGCCCGGAGCAGCCGTGAGGTGAGCCAGCCCTCCAGGTTCAGGATCGGCGCCTTCGCATAGGCGAACAGGTCCACCACGACCGCGTCGACGTCGTCATGGAAGCGGTCCAGGCAATCGGGCAACATCCGGTGAAAAGCGCTCGCGCATTCGAAGTGGCGACGCCTGCGCTCGACCGGCCTGGTCACCCGCTCGTACACCAGCGGCCCGGCGATCTCGGCGGCGCCGGCCCGCAACCTGCGCCGTTCGTCGCGGGATCCGTGCTGGAATCGGTTCGCGAGCTCTCCGGCGCCGGCCAGTCGGCGTACCTCTTCCGCGGCGGCGGACGGCTGCTCTGAGTGGGGCACGATGGCACTTCCTTCGCATCGACGTTGGACAGATCGTCGATCGCCGGAAACGCCCCAGAACATGGCTTTCGGGTCGGCCGCGGGGAACTACGTAGACGGCCGGAAAAACGCCTCAGGACATACGTACGGGCCGGGTTCCCAGCGGAACCCGGCCCGTTTCACCCGAGCGTCAGGACATCTCGCTGGGCTTCGGTCCCTTGGTGAGATCGAGGACCACGTTGGAGGTGGCCGCGCCGTTGAGGAGCAGCGTCACGGCGTCCCCGGCCCGGTCGTAGAGCTGGAGCTCGACCGTGCTGCGGTTCGTCATCGCGTCCCGGACCAGTGCGGCGATGCCCTCCGCGTCCGCATCGGCGATACCCCACTCCTGCTGCCCGATGACGAGTTTCTTGCTGATGTTCATCCTGTTGCTACCTTTCGATGATGCTCGCCAGGCGAGCGGTTGAGGAGATCGGGACGGCTTTCAGTCCACCGCCTCGACCGAGAATGTGAAGGAGAAGTCCTGCGGGTGCCGGACGTGACGGCCGATCCCGAACTGCTCCTGCGCGAGCAGGGAGGTCCGGTAGATTCCGATGCTCTGGCCGACGGCGCCGAGCAGGAGCTCGTACCCCGTGTTCACCAGCACCGCGCCCGCACTCACCGCCGCGACCGCCATCGCGGCATGAGGTGCGGTCATCCCGAGCGTGGCAACCGCCTGGACCGCGTCGTGCCCGGTTGCGCTGCCGAGTTCCTTCTCCAGCAGGGCGCTGAGCGCCAGGCTGCCGGTCGCGTCGCGGGAGACCCAGACAGCGATGTCGAGGAAGTCCACCGCCGGTCCGTGGTAGATCAGCAGGTTGTCGAGCGGTAGCCGCTCACCGTCGCGGATGTTGCTGAACCGCGTGGTCTCCGCCCGGTACACCGGCTGATCGCCGGTACCGCCAGTCAGGACCATCGCGTCGACCCGGACGTCGGCGCTGAGCAGCGCCCGGTTGCGATGGACGACCAGCTCGGCGATCCGGACAGCCACCTTGCGCCGCCTCAGGCCACGGGTGGCGAGCAGGCGTACCGGCTGTTGTGGGCGGTCGTCGATGAGGAACGTCGCCCGTTCCTCCGTGGGCGGCGGCGTCGGGCTCAGGGTGAAATCGATCTGCTCGACCGAGTAGCGGACCGACCTGGCCGGAGCGTCGCCGACGTCGCGGGTGGCGCCGGTGGCGATCTGGCTCAGCAGGCTCCCGAGCAGGGATCCGTCGTCGCGCCGCGCACCGCCGGTCCGGACGCCCTGGTTCTTCAGGGTTCCGACGTCGACCGGCCCGTCGCTGATCAGCGCGATGACCGTCTCGGGGAGCGCGACCGTCGTTTCGACACCCTCCGGCCAGCTCATCGCGACGCCGGTGAGCCGGCGCAGGTCTTCGTTCCAGCCGTACGTGTACGACGCCCCCGGCGCGAGCCGGACACCACCTGGGTCGGCCGCGGTGAGAATCGAGATCCGCGACGCGATGCCGATGTCGATCAACGACACGAACATCGCGCGCTCGCCGTTGTTCCGGAGCCGGAAGAAAACCCGCTCGTCCCGGTACGCGAAGAGCAACGCCCCCGCCACGGGAAGTAACTCCTCCTCCCCGTCGCGCACCCGGCCCCACTCGATCTCGACACCGTGGGTCAGCGGCTTGGCCGGGTCGCCCGCCAGCCGGCGCAACGCCGCGGCCTGGGCGATTCGCTGCAGGTTGGCCATGATCGAGCTGATCCCGAGAGGCGTCGGCGAGTACGGCGGATGCAGCGGCACTCCGTTGTCCTGGACAACCAACTCGCCCTGCGCGTCGACGGCGACCTCCGTCGATGCGTGCAGGTCCAGACTCTCGTCGGCCGGCCGGAGCAGCGGTCGCGACTCCATCGCCTTGACCAGCTCGGCGGTCACTGGATGCTGCTGAGGCAGCCGTACCGGCAGAGCCGGCGCGGCGGCTCGAGTGCGGTGCGCGCGAGCGTCCGGAGGCACGGTTCGGCCAGCCGGCAGGGACCGCAACTGCGCGAGCGCGGCAGTCGGCATGACTTGCTCCACTGTCGCGGCGCCGATCGCCGGACCATCCTCCGGTCCGGTGGCAGCCGCGGGCATGATGGCGAACTCGTCGCCGACCTCGACGCCCAGCAGCGGCGCGCCGAGCAGCTGGATCCGGCCAAGTCCGACGTTCACCACCGGCAACGTGTCCAGTGGCTCCAGATCCGTTGTCTCGAACGGCTGCCGTTCGGACGGGCCTTCCGCCTCAGGTCGTTGGGTGGGTGCGAAGGTCTGTACCTCCTGACGGACCGCGTCGATGAGGGTGGACCAGTTGACCCGCAGGCCCTCTGCCTCGCGGAGAGCCCGGGACAACGCGTCGGTCAGCAGTCCCATCCCCACCCCGTCCCGGTTGACCGCTTCCCAGGCCGACTCCGACGGCGAGCACGCCACCACCCGGACGGCTCGCGGGCTGCTGATCAGGTGCCTCTCGTGCACCGGCAGACCGGCCTCGACAAGGTGGTTCACCCGCCGTTCGACGACCTCGTACGTCGGCTTCCAGGCCGCCCGCAGGAGCGACTTGACTCGCAGACCGGGGTCGCGGGACATGTGCGCGGCGTGGCAGCAGTCGAGCACGACCGTGGCGTTGGCCGTGCGCTTGCTGAGCCGGGCGAGCAGGACGGACAGCTCGATGCCGGTGATACCGCGGAAGTCGTCGTCATCGGAATCGGCGTAGTCGTCCGGCACGATGAACTGCAGGTCGCGGCCACCCGGCGTCTGCAGGCGGCCGCCGTGGCCGCTGTAGTAGATGACGACGGCGTCGTCCTCATGGGTGTCCATGATGAGTTTCTCGTAGGCGTCGAGCACCGCCGCCTGGGTCGCATCCGGCGTCACCAGACGCTCGATCTGGAAGCCGCGCGGTTCGAGTGCCCCGGCCATCGCATCGACGTCGTTGAGCACACCGGTCAGGTTGTTGGTCTGCGCACCGATCAGCAGAGCTTTTCGCGTCATGCCCGTCCCTGACGGACAGTACGCGTCAGTCGAGCAGTCCCTCCTTGTGCGCCAGAGCCACGGCCTCGCCGCCGGTCCGCACGCCCAGCTTCTTGTAGACCTTTCCGCGCTGCGTCTCGACCGTTCGCGGCGACACGTTGCGCGCGGCCGCGATCCCCGCCGCGTCCTTGCCCTCGGCAAGGAAGCGCAACGTTTCGAACTCCGCTTCGGTGAGGTCGTACGGCCGCTCGACCTCGGCCGGCCGGTCCAGGTCGAGGCCGACTCGCTTGGCCAGCGCGTACACCTTGTCGCGCAACGGCTCGGCGCGCAGCTTCGTCACCACCTTGTGGACGTCCCGGAGGATCGAGCGTGCCGCAGTCTTGTCACCAGCAGCGGCGGCGGCGGTCGCCTGACGGAATCCGGCGTACGCCGCCGGGTACGGCCGATCCGGCTCGGCCCAGCCGGCGACCACCTTGCTCCACAAGGCGTCGGAGTCCGTGCCCTGGATACGTTGCCGCTCTGCCTTGCACAGCAGAACCAGCTGCTCCGTCTCGGCTGTCGGCGACTCCGGCGCTGCGCCAGACCCCTCGTGGGCTAGCCAGTCACCGATTGCTCTCGCGCTGACCCGATCCGCCTCGGTTGCACCCTTCCGGGTTGCCCCGTCAGCCGCTGCCCGCAGACCGACGGCGCAGAGCCGCAGCAGCTCAACGCTGTTGTCGCTACCCCGAACGGCCTCCACCCCGCGTTTCACCTCGTCGACGGCTCGGGCCCGGTCGCCTTCGCACAGCGCCAGCTCGGCCCGGATCGTGTGCAGCGGTCCGAGGAAGCGTGGATCCTCGCCGTGCTCGACGGTGGCGATCGACGTGAGCAGGTCGTGGGCCTGTCCGTAGTCGCCGCGGGCCACCTTGATCTCGGCGAGGGTGAGGCGCGGATACAGGCTCTCGGCGACTGGTCGTTCCAGCGACACCTCGGTGATGATCCGCTCGGCGTCGTCCCACTCCCCCAGCAGGACGAGCGCGGCGCTGCTGTTGTTCGCCAGGACCGTGCCCTGCCGGGTGTTCGCCAGGTCGAGCTGCCGTGCCTCCTCGAGCCCTTGCTTCGTCACCTCTGCGGATTCCCTCAGCCGGCCCGCGTGCTCGAGGACGAGCCCGAGGTTCCCGTACGCCCGGAAGAGGTCCTCGATGTGATGAACCGTCTGCGCGATCTCGAGCGAACGCCTCAGCCGCTCGACGCCGTCCTGGTCGCCGAGCATGCACCTCGCCAGACCGGACACGTTCAGCGCCCTGCCCTCCTCCGCCGACGCGCCGACCTTCCTCGCCAGCTCCAGCGCCTTGTCGGCCTCCTTCTTGCCGTCCACGTAGTGACCGGCCTGCAGGTAGGCGAGGGCGATCCCAGCGAGCACCCGCGCCTCCATCGCCGACGGCGGCTTCCCGTCCAGCAGCCGCTTCGCTTCCTGGAACGCCTTCGTGGATTCGGCTTTCTGACCGGCCTCCCACAGATACGTGGCGAGCCGTTCCTGCAGCTCGGCGCGGCGATCCGTCGTGGAGCCGGCCGTAGTCTCCTCGATGGCCTCTCGGATGTACTCGACAGCCCGATCGACATGGCCGGACCAGCGAGCGGCGTCGGCCGCCTCGATCAGCAGCTGGACCCGTCCGACGCCGGCCAGCTCCTCCGGATCGGCAACCTGCCGCCACAACTGCAACGCCCGGCCGTACTGGACCTCCGCGGACGGAAACGCCAGCGTGCGCGCCGCAAGCTGACCGGCCTGTACGGCGGACGCCAGCGCCTTCGGCCGGACATCCGCCTGGTACCAGTGGCTGGCCAGCTCGGCGGTCGCCGAACCCTCGGTCAGGCTCAGCCCCGGATCGTCCGTCAATGCTTCGGCCATCGCCGTGTGCAGGTCGACCTGAGTGTCGCGGACGGTCCCCTGATAAACCGCCTCGCGGAGCAACGCGTGCCGGAACCGGTAGACGTCCCCGTCGTCCTGTCCGGTCATCAGCATCTGCCGGTCGAAGCACTCCTGGAGTGCCTCGCGCAGTGCCTCGGGAGGCAGGCCGCTGACGGTCCGCAGCAGTTGGCGGCTCATCGCGCGACCGGCGACAGCGGCCACCCGCAGTACCTTGAGCGCGTCCTCGCCCAGACCGATCAGCCGGGCCAGCACCAACGACTCCATGTTGGGCGGCAGCCGGACGTCGTCCTGGCTGTTCAGGGCGCCGGTGGCGATCAGTTGCTCCGCATAGAAGGCAATGCCGTCGGACCAGTCGTAGCAGAGCTTTACCAGCTGCGGGTCGGTCCGGCCTCCGTTCACGGCGTCGAGGAACTCACTCAGCTCCGTCCGGGTGAAGGCGGGCAGCTCGATCCGCTCGGTCTGCCGTACGAACGCCGGCCCGGCCATCAGCTTCCACAACGGGTTGTCGCGGCTCAGCTCGCTCTGCCGGAAGGTACAGATGAGCAGCAGTCGCCGGTCGTCCTGCCGGGCCTGGCCGAGATGCCGGACCAGGTCGAGCGTCGACGGGTCCGCCCAGTGCAGATCCTCGATGATGAGGACGACCGGCGTGTCCGCGCCGAGGTCGTCCAGCATCCGGCGTACGGACAGGAAGACCTGTTGGGGACTGGTCATCGAGTCGCCGCCCAGGTCGAAGAACCGGGCCAGCCGCTCATAGGCCGGTCCACCGACCTCACCGGCCTTGTCCCCGTGCTCCCGGGCGAAGTTCTCCAGCAGCTCCAGCAACGGCCGATACGGCATCGGGTCACCGAAGTGTTCCTCGCAGGCGCCGGACAGCACATGGGCACCGGTCGCGCGAGCCGACTCTGCGAACGTCGCGACCAGCCGGCTCTTGCCGACGCCGGCATCGCCGCCGATCAGTACAGTCCGAGCATGGCCGTCCCGCACTTCGGCCAGTCGTCGGTCAAGCTTCTCCCGCTCCTCAGCCCGTCCGACGAACGCTGCTTCCGCGGGTTCCGTGGCCGGGTTCACTCGCCCACCACCAGCCGCGCCCCATAGATGTCCGCCCACACGTCGGCCTCCCCCTCTACCGGCCACTCCCCTGGCACGGAATGCTCAGCTATACCAGCATCCGCCCGCTGATTCCATAACTCAGAGCGACCGAACGAGTCGGCTGACCTCGCCGGGGCCGAAGCCGCGCCGGTTGTCTTGCGGGGCCGGGGAGTCGGGCGAAAGATGTTACCCGTGACACCGCCCTGCACCGGTGAGGAGTGACATGAGAATTCCTGTCCTGATGGTTGGTGCTCTGGTCGCCGCCGGTCTGGTGGTGCCGGCGACAGTGGGACAGGCCGCCGCCGATCCCTCGGTCGTCGAGAGCGTCAACCTCGCCCTGCTGCCGGGTGCGGTCGCCTCCGCCAAGTCCCAGCGCATGACCGCGCCCGCCGCGACGTACGCACCGGCCAATGCGGTTGATGTGTTCGTGCACAACGGGTGGACTTCGAACTACGCGTCGGTCGGTGGTGGGTATGACCCGACGCAGGACTGGTTCCTGGTGAAGCTGGCTTCGCCGGCGCCGGTTCATGAGGTGTTCAGCCGGTGGACTTCGCCAGGCAAGCCGTCGCAGTACGACCTGCAGGTCTCGACGGACGCGGACTGCCAGACCTGGTCGACGGTCAGCCATGTGGTGAATCCGGCTGACAAGGATTCGCAGGTGATCGATCAGCTGGACCCGGTCTCGTGTGTCCGGATGCAGGCGCTGGCGACGACCTCCACCGTCGGGTACACCCTCAACGAGTTCGAGATCTGGTCGGGCCCGAAGCCGCCGGCGGTGGTCGGGCAGATCATTCCGGTGCCGGTGAAGCAGGAGGTCGGTACGGGTCCGGCCTGGGAGCTGACGAACAAGTCCCGGATCGTCGTTTCCAGCGCAGGCCTGAGCGCGACGGCTGAGGTGCTCGCTGGGTACCTGCGACCGGCGACCGGGTTCGTGCTTCCCGTGGTGACCGGTTTCGCTACGGCCGCGGACATCGCCTTGAGCACTGGGGCGGTACCGGGTCTTCCGGCGGACAAGGCGGCTGAGGGGTACTCCCTCGCGGTCAGCAGTGCAGGTGCGAAGATCGTCGCGCCGCAGGCACATGGTCTGTTCAACGGCTTCGTGAGCCTTCGCCAACTGTTGCCAGCAGCAATCAATTCGTCGGCGACCGGCGTGGGGCCGTGGACGATACAGCCCATCTCCGTCCTGGACTATCCGCGGTACGAGCATCGAGGTCTTCAGCTCGACCCCGCGCGCAACTTCCTCAGCGTCGCCGAGACCCGGTCCATGATCGACCAGCTCGCGGCGTTGAAGGGCGACCGGCTGCACCTGCACCTGAGCGACTCGCAGTCCTGGCGCCTGGAGATCAAGGGCTATCCGGCGTTGGACGGCACCGGCTGCAACGGAACGGGTTGTATCGCCGGCTTCTACACGCAGGAGGACTTCAAGGGCCTGGTGAAGTACGCCGCCGACCGGTTCATCGAGATCGTCCCGGAACTGGAAGGCCCGGCCCACGCCAACGCGGCGGTCAGGTCGCTGGGCGGCGTCGCGGTCATGGGCTGCCAGGGCCAGACCCAGCTCGACCGCTTCTGTACCAACCCCAACGACCCGGCAAGCCAGCGGGCGCTCGCGTTCTGGCGGGACGCGATCGCCCAGCTCGCTGCCATCTCCCCCGCGCCGATCATCCACATCGGCGGCGACGAGGCCATCGGGATGCCGCACGAGGACTACAAGTGGTGGATCGGGCAGATGGAGACCATCGTCGACAACGCCGGCAAGCGGCTGATGGGCTGGAACCCGGCGATCGAGGGCTACGCACCAGGCTCGACGTCCATCAACCACTACTGGTCCGACTACACCGGCGGCGGTCCCCCGCTGATCAAGCCCGAGTGGTTCAACCAGGGCCGCCAGGTCATCACGACGCCGGAGTGGAACGCCTATCTCGACTTCGGGTACGACGGATCGCCCGGCCGCACGCCGCGGACGGAGCTCGACAAGGCGTACTCGTGGGATCCCGAGTGGGTTTGGGAGAAGTACCGGAATGTCTGGGCGCAACCGGCGTACGGCGGACCGAAGGCGGCCGACATCATCGGCATCGAGGCGCCCATCTGGGGCGAGCAGATGCGCGGCCTGGCCACCAACGAGTACATGGTCTTCCCGCGGCTGGCAGGCATTCTCGAGAAGGCCTGGTCGTCCAAGGTGCTCACCCAGGACTACGACGCGTACCGCCAACGGCTCAGCGTGGCCGGCGCGCGGTGGGCGTTCGCGAACGTGAACTACGGATCCATCGCCCAGGTCGCCTGGACTCCGGAGGCGATGGGCACGGTCACCCGATTCGGCGTGGACAGGACGCTGGCCAACGCGCCGCTGGGGCGCCTGGCGGCCGGCTCGACTCCGCCGGGTGAGTTCACCGCCATGATCGATTGGGGCGACGGATCCCCGGCAGAGGCCGGCGCCATCGCAGCCCGCGACTACCTCGCGAGCCAACGCCAAGGCCGAAGCCTGATGACCGTCAACGGGAGCCACACCTACCCGACCGACGGCATCTACCACGGCACCGTCACCTACACCCGCCTCGGCCAGACCTGGGTCGTACCGTTCGTCGCAACCGGCGTTCCAGCCTGTACGACGATGCTCTCCGGAACCCACAACGGCCCACTGAAGGTCACTGCAGGCATCGCGTGCTTCGACGGCGCGACCGTCTCCGGACCCGTAACCGTCGCTGCAGGTGCCGGCCTCTACGCAGCCAACTCCGAATTCCGCGGCCCGGTCACAGTGTCCGGAGCAACCAGCGTCCTGCTCTGCGGCACGACCATCTCCGGCCCGGTGACCATCACCGGCGCAACCCGGGTCTGGCTGGGCAACGGCGAATGCGCGCCCACGAAGGTCAGCGGTCCGGTGAAGGTCACCGGCACGGTTGGCCAGGTGACCATCGATCACGCCACCATCGGCGGCCCGTTGGTCGTACAGAACAACACCGGCCCAACGGTTGTCTCCGGCAACCACATCACCGGCCCGCTGTCCTGCTCGGGCAACTCCCCCACACCGACCAATGCAGGCCAGCCCAATACGACCGGAGGCCCGAAGTCAGGCCAATGCGCCGGCCTCTGACCTGTGAGGAGGGAGTTGCCGGGTTAGCGCTCAGCAGGTGCGCTGGTGGAATCGCGCACGGCCAGGGCGGGACGGATCAGCTGGGTCGACGGATCGGTCTCCCCGTCCAGTGCTCGCAAGGTCAGCTCGACCGCCCGGCGGCCCAGCACGGAGAACTCCTGGTCGACCGTCGTGAGGGCCGGCCACAGGTACCGCGCCTCGGGGACGTTGTCGAAGCCGACGACGCTGATCTCGCCGGGGATGTCGCGCCCCTTCTCGTGCAGGGCATAGATCAGCCCCATCGCCATCGCGTCGTTCGCCACGAAGACCGCTGTCACGTCCGGATCCTCGGCGATCCGCAGGCCGGCCTGATAGCCGCTCTCGGGCGACCAGTCGCCGGCCAGCTCCGGTCCCGGCAGGACATGGCGGTCCTCGTGCGCTCGCTGCCATCCGGTACGCCGCTGACCGGCCTCCACCCACTCCAGCGGGCCGGTGACGTGGGCAACGTGTCGATGCCCCAGGTCGAGCAGGTGCTCCACTGCTACCCGGGCCCCCGCTTCCTGGTCGATGCCCACCGCCATCCGCTGACCTTCGCTCACCCCCTGGACGACGATCATCGGGACGGGTGCGTCCAGCGACTCCACCTGCTCCAGCGCCTCGCGGTGGGCAACAGCGACCACGATCGCCTCAACCGCTTCGTCGAGCAGCCGATCCAGGGCGTTGCGCAGTGACTGCACCGAGAAGTCCTCGACGGCGACCAGTGACACGTCGTACCCGGCCTTGTGACCAGCGTCCTGCACCGACACCGCGATCATGCTCGGCCCGTGCAACACCAGATGAGCCGAGATCATCCCGATCCGGTGCGACCTGTTCGTCACCAGCAGCCGGGCCGCGTTGTTGCGCCGGTAGCCCAGCTCGGCAATCGCCGCCAGCACGCGGGTCCGGGTCTGCGGCCGAACCAGCTCCGAACCGTTCAGCACCCGGGAGACGGTCTGGTGCGAGACGCCGGCCGCGGCGGCCACATCCGCCATGCTCGGCGCCCGGCCGTGAGCCCCGCTCGGTCCCGTCCCCGCAGTCACCATGGGGAAATAGTAAGGAAGACCGGCGGGGGGCCGCCCGATTCAGCGGGCGGCACCGGCGCGGCGCTTGTTGTAGATGTCGAAGGCAACGGCCAGCAGCAGCACCAGGCCCTTCACGACCGACTGGGTCGACTGGTCGATCCCCATCAACTGCATCCCGTTGCTCATCACCGCCATGATCAGGCCGCCGACCATCGCCCCGACGACGGTGCCGACGCCACCTGCGACCGCCGCGCCGCCGATGAAGGCCGCGGCGATCGCGTCCAGCTCGAACATGTTGCCGGCCGCGGGCTGGGCCCCGTTGGACCGGGACGAGTAGATGACACCGGCCACCCCGGCCAGGAAGCCCATGTTGACGAAGATCCAGAAGTTGACCTTGCGGACCTTGACCCCGGACAGCATCGCCGCCGAGAGGTTGCCGCCGATCGCGTACACCTGCCGGCCGAGCACGGTGTTCTTCGTCATCAGCCCGTAGACGATCACCAGGACGGCCAGCACGATCAACACGATCGGCAGGCCGCGGGCGTGGGCGAGTTGCCAACCGAAGTACATGACGACGGCCGCGACCACCAGCACCCGGGTGACGAACAAGGGGAAGGACTCGACCGGCTGCTCGTACCGGATCCGCGCCAGCCTGGTCCGGAACACACTGACCGCATAGCCGGCGACCGCGAGCGCGGCGACGAGCAGGGTGAACGCGTCGTACCCGTGGCCGCCGATCAGGCCGTTCAGGAAGCCGCTGGCGACCTTCTGGTACTCCCCCGGGAACGGGGACAAGGAGACGTTGTCGAGCACCTGCAGGGTCAGACCGCGGAACAGCAACATGCCCGCCAGCGTCACGATGAACGCGGGCATCCCGACGTACGCGACCCAGAAACCGTGCCAGGCGCCGACCGCCGTACCGACGGCCACCGCCGCCACGACGCCGACCCACCAGGGCTGCCCGTGCTGGATCACCAGCACCGCCGACACCCCACCGGTCAGCGCCACGATCGACCCGACCGACAGGTCGATGTGGCCGGCGATGATCAAGATGACCATGCCGATCGCGAGCACCAGGATGTAGGAGTACTGCAGCACGATGTTCGTGATGTTGCCCGGACTGAGCAGCACGCCGTCGGTCAGGAACGCGAACAGCGCGACGATCACGACGAAGGCGATGTAGATGCCGCTCTGCCGCAGGTTGCGGGTGATCAGCGTGCGCGGATCACTGGTACCGACGTGCAGCGCGGCGGCCGGAGCACTCTCCGCCGGCGTCGCCTCGGCCGGTGCGGATGGTTTGGTACTTGTCATCCGGCGAGCTCCTTCTCCTTCGTCATGAGCGCCATGAGACCCTCCTGGGTCGCTTCGCCGACCGGCACCTCACCAGTGATCCGGCCGGCCGACAGTGTGTAGATCCGGTCGCACATCCCGAGCAGCTCCGGCAGTTCGGAGGAGATGACGACGACCGCCTTACCGGCCGCCACCAGCCGGTTGATGATCGTGTAGATCTCGAACTTGGCACCGACGTCGATGCCGCGGGTCGGCTCGTCGAGGATCAGCACGTCCGGATCGGTGAACAGCCACTTCGACAGCACGACCTTCTGCTGGTTGCCGCCGGACAGCGTGCCGACCGGGTCCATCACGGTCCGGGTCTTGATGTTCATCTCACGCCGGCCGTCCTCGGCGACCTTGATCTCCTCGTTGCCGTTGACCCAGCCGGCCCGCGACAGCTTGCCGAGCCCGGCGGCGGAGACGTTCACCCGGACATCGGCGATCAGGTTCAGCCCGTACCGCTTGCGATCCTCGGTGGCGTAGGCGATCCCGGCCCCGATCGCCTCGGCCACGGTCCGGGCCCGTACCTGGTTGCCGTGCATGTACAGGCGGCCGCTGATGTTGCGTCCGTACGATCGCCCGAAGATGCTCATCGCCAGTTCGGTACGTCCCGCGCCCATCAGTCCCGCGATGCCGACCACCTCACCGGCGCGGACCGCGAAGCCGGCCCCGTCGACGACCTTGCGCGGCTGGACCGGGTGCCACACCGTCCAGTCCTCGACCCGGAGCACCTCTTCGCCCGGCGTGGACACCCGCTCCGGGTAGAAGGTCGCGATGTCGCGCCCGACCATGCCGCGGATGATCCGCTCCTGCGTCGCCTCCGCCGAACCCATCTCGAACGTCTCGACGGTCCGGCCGTCGCGGATCACCGTGGTGGAGTCGGCGATCGCGGTGATCTCGCTCAACTTGTGCGAGATCATGATGCAGGTGATCCCCCGGTCCCGCAGCCGGCGGAGCAGGTCGAGCAGGTGCGCCGAGTCGACGTCGTTGAGGGCGGCGGTCGGCTCGTCGAGGATCAGCAGCCGGACCTCCTTCGACAACGCCTTGGCGATCTCCACCAGCTGCTGCTTGCCGACGCCGAAGTCGCTCACCGGCGACACCGGGTTCTCGTCCAGGCCGACGGAGGCCAGCAGCTGGCCGGCCTCCGCGTTGGTCCGGTTCCAGTCGATGAAGCCGCCCCGGCCGCGCCGCTCGTTGCCGAGAAAGATGTTCTCCGCGATCGACAGGTAGGGCACCAGGGCCAGCTCCTGATGGATGATGACGACGCCGACGGCCTCGCTGTCCCGGATGCCGTTGAACCGCACGGGCGTACCGTCCAGGACGATCTCGCCGTCGTAACTGCCGGTCGGGTAGACACCGGACAACACCTTCATCAGGGTCGACTTGCCCGCTCCGTTCTCCCCGCAGATCGCGTGGATCTCCCCTCGCCGGACGGCGAGCGAGACGTCCTCGAGCGCCTTCACGCCCGGAAAGCTCTTGCTGATGCCACGCATCTCCAGCAGTACGTCGCCCATCGACCCTCCTTCGCCGGTCAGCCGGCCGTCACTTGGCCTGACCGGCGGCCACCTCGGCGGCCGTGTAGTACTGGGAATCGACCAGCGCCTTCTTGATGTCCGGCTTGAAGACGGTCTGGATCGGCAGCAGGTAGGCCGGGACGACCTTGACGCCGTTGTCGTACGACTTGGTGTCGTTGGCCTCCGGCGTCTTCTTCTGCAGGAACGCCTCCGACGCGTTGACCGCCTGCTCGGCCAGCAGCCGGGTGTCCTTGAAGATGGTCGAGCTCTGCACCCCGTCGTTGATCAGCTTGACCGAGGCGATCTCGGCGTCCTGGCCGGTGATCGGCGGGACCGGACCGGCCGTCTTGCCGTAGCCGGCGTTCTGCAGGGCGGTGATGATGCCGCGGGAGATGCCGTCGTACGGCGACAGCACGCCGCCGACCTTGCTGCCGTCGTTGTAGCTGGAGGTCAGCAGGTTCTCCATCCGCTTCTGCGCCGCCTCCTGCTGCCAGCGCAGGGTCGCGACCTGCTCGAGCTTGGTCTGCTTCGACTTGACCACCAGGGTTCCGTCGTCGAGGTACGGCTTCAGGGTGTCCATCGCGCCCTGGAAGAAGTAGTGGGTGTTGTTGTCGTCCAGCGAGCCGGCGAACAGCTCGATGTTGATCGGCCCGGCCTTGGCCGTCTTCGCGCCGTCCGCGTTCTCCAGCCCGAGACCGCGCAGCAGCGCCTTGGCCTGGGCGACGCCGACCTTGTAGTTGTCGAAGCTGACGTAGAAGTCGACGTTCTGGCTGCCACGGATCAACCGGTCGTAGGCGATCACCGGGATCTTCTTGTCGGCCGCGGCCTGCAGCTGGCTGCTCAGCGCGGTGCCGTCGATCGCGGCGATCACCAGGACGTCGGCGCCGCGGGTGATCAGCTGGTCGACCTGCTGGGACTGGGTCGGGATGTCGTCGTTCGCGTACTGCAGATCGACCTTGTACCCCTTCGCCTCGAGCTTCTCCTTGACCGCCTTGCCGTCGGCGATCCAGCGCTCGGAGGTCTGTGTCGGCATCGACACCCCGATGGTCAGGTCGGCCGGCTTCTGGCTGGCGGTGTCGGTGGTCGCCCCCGCTCCCTCACCGCCACACGCGGCCAGGCCGAGCACGAGCAGAGCACCACTGAGAGTGGCCACGAACTTCTTCTTCACGAACTCTCCCCTTCCGGGACAGGTCACTCCCGCAGGAACGGGGGTTGAGCTGCTGAATGTTAGCGCTCACATGTTGGCGCTCACCTCGAGCCCGGTCAAGACATCAGCCAGACATCCGAGCGTCACGGTCTCATAACAACCGCAGCCGAAACTGTTTCGCGCGGCTCAGGTGGCGGCGAGCTGTGAGCGTTCACATACGAAGACCCCGTGACCGCGGACAGAGCCGGGTCACGGGGCCGGGGCCGGGCGGTCAGCGGGTGATGGCGACCTCGGAGCCGGTCCGGGCCGACTCGTAGACGGCGGTCAGGATCCGGGCCATCTCGAGGCCGTGCTCGGCGGTCGCGTCGGCGGGGATCTCGCGGCGGCAGATCCGGAGGAAGTGGTCGATCTGGTTGGCGAACGCGGTGGTGAAGTCGAAGCCCAGCGAGTCGATCTGCGGCTGGATGTGGACCAGCGTGTCGTGCTGCTCGGTGATCATCAGCAGCTCGGGTTCGATCTCGGCGCCGCCCTTGTCGCCGTGGATCTTCACGCTGGTGGAGTTCCTGGCGTGCAGCGAGTACGACGTGTCGACGTCGAGCACGGCCCCGTTCGCGAACCGGATCTGTGCCGTCGCGTAGTCCTCGACGTTGTTCACCCGGGTCGCGGACGCCGCCCGGTACCGGGTCAGGTGCTGGATGTTGTCCCGGGCACCGAGTGGTGAGAAGGTCGCGCCGGACGCCGATACAGCTTCCGGCCCTCCCATCAGATACCAGCACAGGTCGATGATGTGGACGCCCAGGTCGATCAGCGGGCCGCCACCGGAGACGTCGACGTCACCGAACCAGCCGCCGGGGTTGCCGGCCGCCCGGATGATCGAGGCCCGGGCGGCGTAGATGTCGCCGAGCTCGCCCTCGTCCAGGAAACGCTTGATCACCAGGGCGTTCGGCGCGAACCGGCGTACGTAGCCGATCTGCAACGCCTGTCCCGTCTCCTTGGTCGCCCGGACCAGCGCCTCGGCCTCGGCCACCGTCACCGACATCGGCTTCTCGATCAGCACGTCCTTGCCGGCCCGCAGCGCCGCCTCCGCGATCTTGGCGTGCAGGACGTTCGGCACGCAGATGCTGACCGCGTCGACCTCGGAGTCGGAGAGGATCTCCTCGACGACGTCCGTGGCCTTCGGTACGCCGAACTCGTCCGCGCGCGCCTTGGCCCGGTCCCGGTCGAGGTCGCAGACGGCGACCAGCTCGGACTGCGGGTTCTTCTGGTACGAGATCAGGTGCTGGCCGGCGATCGCGCCCAGCCCGATCACTGCGATCCGGGTCGTCATGTCAGGCTCCAACCAGTTCGAGAATGTTCTCGAGTGAGCGCTCGATGGCCTGCGGAGTCGCCTCCATGCCCTCGAACTCGAGGCTGACCGGCAGATCGGGCTTGGTGGCGACCAACGCCAGCAGGCTGTGCAGGTCGACGTCTCCATGGCCCGCGACCGTACCGAGCAGGTAGTCGCCGGCCAGCGTCTTCAGCCAGCCCTCGCCTGGCGCCGTACGCCGGATGTGGAAGTCCTTCACGCCGACCGAGGCCGCGACGTCGATCAGTCCGGCCGCCGTCTTGCCCGGTACCTCACCGACGCACAGGCCGTTGCCGAGGTCGAGCGTGACGCGGAAGTTCGGCCGGTCGACGGCGTACACGAGCCGGGACAGCCGCTCGCTCCCGTTCATGAAGAAGCCGTGGTTCTCGATCGTCGACACGATGCCCAGCGACGCTGCGTGGTCGGCGACTGCCTGGCAGCCGATCACGACCTGCTCGAACGTCGACTCGAACTCGGCCTGGTCCTGCTCGCGCCAGGCCCACGGCGCGACGTCGTGCCGGAAGATCCGCGCGCCGAAGCGGTGCGCGACATCGAGCTGCCGGCGCAGCCGATCGATCTCCTCGCAGTCGGCCGTCCGCAGGTCACCACTGACCAGATAGTTCACGATCGGTACGCCGATGTCGGCGGCGTGCGCGGCCGCCTTCCGCACGACCTCGTCGTTCTCGAGGTAGTACTCGCCGTCGACCGCGGCGACCTCCACATGCTCGGCGGGCGAGGCCGCGACCCAGTCCAGGACGGCGATCAGGTCCATCTCACCGCTGGCCATGAGCTTGCGGAAGCAGTACGAGCTAACTCCCAATTTCACTGGTGGTCCTCTCGACGTCATGAGTGATGGGCGTCCACGGGCTCGGATAGCCGTGCACGCAGTAGATGTCCGAACTGAACCGGTCGAACGCGTTGCCGGCCGCTCCGAGCACCACGGCCTCGCGGCCCAGCGCCGAAGCGACGAACGGCGGTCGTTCAGGGATGAGCAGCTCCTTGTCGACGGCCGCTTCGAGCGCCCCGATCAGCACGTCGCTGTCCGCAGCCGGCCCGCCCCGGACGACCAGGACCTCCGGGTCGACGACCAGCAACACGGTGGCGATCCGCTCGGCGATCTGCGCGCAGAAGTCCTCGATCTCGGCGCGGGCATCGGGGTCGCCGGCCGCGGCGGCCTTCAGTACTGCCTCACCGGTCGGCCGCGAGGTCCATACCAGCTGCCCTCGTTTTGCATTGCGGGTCCAGCGCATCTTGCGCTGGGCGCCGAGTTCGCCGGCCATCCGGTGCCGGCCCTGGCGGATGACACCATTGAGAACGATCGACACCGACAGTCGGGTACCGATCTGCAGGTAGACGACATCCTCGTACCCGCGACCGGCGCCACCCCGTTGCTCGGCCAGCGCCGCGAGCTTGATGTCGTTGTCAATGGCAACGGAACAGCCCAGCGTCTGCGTCAGCGTCTCCGCGATCGGCAGGCCGACCAGGTCAGGAATCGCAAGACACGCGCGCAGGCTGCCGTCAGCCTCGACCACGCCCGGCAGAGCAACACCGACCGCCCGCAGGCGCTCGATGTCGACGGAGGCCTCCTCGACGACGGCCCGTACGGCCCGCTCGATCAGCGCGACATCGGGGCGCTCCCCCATCAACTCGACGTAGGCCAGCCGCTCGCCGGACAGATCGTGAAGAACCCCACGAGCACCTCGCGGCCCGAGATCCACCCCGGCCACCAGCCCCACCTCGCGAGCGAACCGAAACGCACGAGCAGGCCGCCCAGGCCCCGCCACCGCCGGACTGGTCGCGCTCACCAGCCCAGCCTCAAGAAGATCGTCCAACACAGCATGCACAGTCGGACGCGACAGCCCGGTTCCGGCACTGATGGCGCCGACCGTCTGCGCGTCGTCAGTGGTGCTCAGGAACTGCAGACAGGCGACCTGATTGGCCGACCGCTCGACCTGAGCGGCGCCTCGGATCCCACCGTCCATCGCTCCGCCCTCTGGTTATCGCAACCGGCTTTAATAAACACGGTATCAGAATCGTGGTGCGCCCGCGTTGCCGTACCGTTGGCGCCGACCATCGGCGTCGACGGGGAGTGGGACCGGCAGTGCTCCACCTGACGAAGCAGCAGGCGCGGCGGATCGCAGTACGGGCTCAGTTGCTGACCGCGGACCGGCCGACCGACCTGGTGACGATGGTCCACGACTTGACCTTGCTGCAGGTCGATCCGACGGCGGCGATCGCTCCCAACGCGGATCTGGTCGCGTGGAGCCGGTTGGGTGCGGCGTACCAGCCGGCCTTGTTGCGGCAGGCGCTGGAGGTGGACCGGACGCTCTTCGAGTACAACGCGTTGATCCGGCCTACGAGCGATGTCGGCTTGTACCTGGCCGGCGCGGCCGAGCAGCCGACGTGGGAGCGGGCCCGCGAGTGGATGAAGAAGAACGACGGCTTCCGGCGCGACATCCTGGAGTTGCTCGGCGAGCGAGGGCCGCTGATCTCACGCGACATACCCGACACCTCGACCGAGCCGTGGGCATCGACCGGCTGGACCAACGCTCGCAACGTCACCAAGATGCTGGACTGCTTGATCGCCCGCGGCGAGGTCGCCATCACCGGCCGGGTCGGCCGCGAACGCAAGTGGGATCTCGCTGAACGGGTCTACCCGTCCGACCTCGTCATCCCCACCGTCGAGGAAGCGACCCACCTGAGGAACGAGCGCCGGCTGCGCTCATTGGGAATCGCCCGGGCCAAGGGCACCGAGGTCCCGGTCGAGCCCTGGATCGTCGGCTTCGTCGGCAACCGGCCGAGGTCGAAGGCACGAAGGGTGAATGGCGAGTGGATCCCGCCGCCCTCGAGGCCGATGACTTCGAGGGCCGTACCGCGTTCCTCTCCCCCTTCGACCGCCTGATCCACAATCGCGGCCGGGCCGAGGAACTGTTCGACTTCGAGTACACGCTGGAGATGTACAAACCAGCAGCCGACCGTCGCTGGGGCTACTTCGCCCTACCGATCCTCCACAACGACCAACTCATCGGCAAACTGGATGCCACCGCCGACCGCAAGGCGTCCGTCCTCTGCGTCAACGCGATCCACCAGGACGTCCCTTTCACCCGCCGGACAAGCAAGTCCGTCCAGACCGAACTCGGCAACCTCGCCCAATGGCTCGGTCTGGAGCTCGCCTAGGGCCTTGCTGGCCGACAGCTGCGGGGGGATGCTGGAAGGCAACTTGCCGGGGGTGGTGGAGTCATGGCTCAGCCAGACAGTGTTGTTCTCAGTGCGGATCATGGGTTGGGGACCGTTCGCACGATGCCGCAGTTTCGGGGGCATATCGCGCGGGGGCCGTTGAGTGACGCGCAGCGTCGGGTCGTGCTGGATCAGGCGGAGATTCTGATCGGTGAGGTTTACGCCCATCTACCGCTCAAGCGGGCGATGCATGCGATCGATCCGCTGCAGGCGCTGCGGCTGCTGCGGCATCGGTTGGCCGATCTCAGCGAGACCGAGTTCCATGTGCAGTTGCAGCGGATCTTTCTCGGGCTGCACGACCTGCACACCAACTACATCCTGCCGTCGCGGTACGCCGGCTTCGCGTTCCTGGGGATCTTCCTCGAGCGCTGCGTGGACGACGGTCAGACGAAGTACCTGGTGACCAAGACGTTCGACCACATAGTCGGCGACCCGCAGCTCACCGCGGGAGTCGAGGTGACGCACTGGAACGGTACGCCGATCCAGCTCGCCGTCGAGGCGAACGCAGCCCGCGAGGCCGGCAGCAACAAGGCCGCCCAGCTCGCGCAAGGCCTGCAGAACATGACGTTGCGCTCGATCAACATGTCGCTGCCACCGGACGAGGACTGGATCGACGTCACCTACAAGGTCGGCGGGACGACCCACGAGACCCGGGTTCCCTGGCGGGTCTTCGAATCCGCCGAAGAAGTGACCACCCCCGGAACCCTGCCATCGCTGCCGACCGGAATCGGGGTCGAGGCACACCACCTGGTCGGTATGGACCTCCGCACCGAACTGGCGCGCCGAGTGAAGCGCCGGCTGTTCGCGCCGGCCTCCCTCAATCCGGCGCCCGTCGCCGCGAAGGCACGCGCCCGCAAGCCCCGCGCCGCCGCACCACTCGCGGCCGGCCCGGTCCCGACCAGCCGTCCCGACGAACTCAAGGCCCGCATCGTCGACACCCCGAGCGGCACCTTCGGACACCTGCGGATCTTCACCTTCCACATGCAGGACCAGGACATCGAGGGCTTCCTCAACGAGGTCGCCCGGCTGCTCTCCCTGCTTCCATCCGAGGGTCTGGTGCTCGATGTCCGCGGCAACGGTGGCGGCTACGTGATCGCAGCGGAGTATCTGTTGCAGTTCTTCAGCCCAGGCCGGATCACGCCGGAGCCGTTCCAGTTCGTGAGCACACCTGGTACGACCGGACTGTCCACGACAGTGCCTGACTACCAGGCTTGGAAGGCGTTGCTGGAGGAATCGGTGAGCACCGGTTCGGCGTACTCCACCGCCTTGTCGCTCTACCCGATCGACGTCGTCAACAGCACCGGACAGCTCTATCAGGGGCCGGTCGTGCTGGTGACCGATGCGCAGTGCTACAGCGCCTGCGACATCTTCGCCGCCGGTTTCCAGGACCATGAGATCGGGCCTGTACTCGGTGTCGAGGGCAACACCGGCGCGGGCGGCGCCAACGTCGTCACGCACGAGGAACTCCGGACCGAATGGACCGACGGCCAGCTCAAGCAACTCCCCAAGGGAGTGCAGATGCGGGTGGCGCTACGTCGCTCGCTGCGGGTCGGCACGCGGATCGGCCAGCCGTTGGAGGACCTCGGCGTAGTACCCGACGAGATCCACGAACTCACCAAGCGCGACCTCATCGAGGAGAACGCGGACCTGATGGCCGCCGCGGGCGTCCTGCTGGCTGAGCGGCAACCGCGCCTGCTGCGCTTCACGTCTGCCGCGGCGGGCGCCAAGAAGCGCAAGCTCACCATCACCACGGGATCCGTCAGCAGTGTCGACGTGTACGTCAACGGCCGACCGGTCGCCACGAGCGCCACCACCGACGGCGACATCCAGCTCACCGTCCCTGGCGCCGCCGGCGACGTCATCCGAATCGAAGGCTACGACGCCGGCAAACTGGTCGCCGCCAGCCAACAGGAGGGGTAGCTACCACTCGATCGGACCCAGCCAGCCGAGTCGTGCTAGTGGCCGAGGAGCTTCATGGCGATGGCTGGACTGAAGTCGCCGGCTTCGCTGCCGGCGCCGATACCGCAGTCGCCGTCGGATTCGCCCGGCGGCTTGACCCAGAGCTGCAGGTCCAGGCCGGTAGCACCGCCGGTACGAGGTGTGACGCCGACCCGCTGGCCGGTCGGGTTGCACCAGTCGTCGCCGTTCAGGGGGTTGCCGTTGCGGCTGGTGTCGATGACGAAGTGCTTGGATGAGCCGAGGGCCGCGTTGACCGCGTTCGCGTAGCTGACGTTGCGGGCGGTGGACTGGAAGTTAGACACGTTCAGCGAGAACCCACGGGCGTTGGCGATACCGGCGGCCTTGAGCCACTTGGCCATCGTGCCGGCGGGCGTCCAGTCGTCGTGGCCGGCGTCCAGATACGTCCAGGTGTTCGGCGCCGACGATCGCAGTTGATCGACCGCATAGCTGAACAGCGACAACCGGGTGGTCTGCGCCGACGAGCTCAGGCAGTCCAGCTGAGGCAACGCATCCGGCTCCAGGATCACGACGGCGGGATTCTTGCCGATCGCCGCGGCCATCGAGTCGATCCACGACCGGTACGCCGAGGCGCTCGAAGCACCCTCACCGCCCCCGCAACCACGCTGCGGAATATGGTAGAAGACGAGCACCGGCAGCTTCCCCGCTCGCGACGCTCCTACGACGTACGCCTTGGCGTCGGACACATCCGCGCCATCGCCGTTGAACCAGCGTGCGAGCGGGCGATCGGCGATCCCCGCCTTGATCGACGCCCGCCGCGCGTCACCACTGTGCTCGCTGACCCAGTACACCGGCTGGGACTGCGGGTCGACGTACAAGCCGTCGGTCTGCGAGAGCGGATTGCCCTGCTGCGGCACCACCACAGGCTTCACCACCGGCTTGGTAGTGGGCTTCTTGGTCGGCTTGGCCGAGGGCTTCACCGTGGTTTTCGTCGAAGGCTTCACCGACGCGGGGCTGGACGGCTTGCGGACCGGTACAGTCGACGACCTCGCAGGCTGAGTGGTCGACGGCCTGCCGACCGAGGGCTTCGTACTGGCTCCAGCGGCCGCCTGGTCGGCGATCTCGTTCACCGCGGTCGGCTTCGCCCCTGCGGAATGGTCCGAGTCACCGCGTCTCGCCAGTGCCACCGTCGTTCCCGCGGCGGCGATCGCGCAGGCCGCGACAACCGCGACCACTACCCTGGACCGCCGTGTGTATGGCAGCCGCATCTCATCTCCAAGCTCGATTCACGCGGCTTTCCCCGCGACAGCGACGAACACTAGTTGATAACGACCAGATAACAAACCCCTGGAAGTGGCGCAGCTATAGCTTCCGGTTATGAGTGCGGCTCTGTGCCAGAGTGGTGCGGTGACTGAACTGGATGTGACTGCTGAACTCGGCCGGCTGCGTGGCACGATCGACAACATCGATGCAGCGTTGGTGCATCTGCTCGCTGAGCGGTTCAAATGCACTCAGCAGGTGGGGGCACTGAAGGCCCGGAGTGGGTTGCCGGCAGCCGACAAGTCGCGGGAGGAGCGGCAGATCACCCGGCTTCGATCACTGGCGACCGATGCGGGGCTGGACCCGGTGTTCGCCGAGAAGTTCCTGAACTTCATCATCGCCGAGGTGATCATGCACCACGAACGAATCGCCGAGGCACACTGATCGAGCCGGGCGGTTGAGTCGCAGCAGCTGCTGATTCACACGCTAGCTTTGTACCGGTCCTGGGCCGGCAACGCGACTGGTTCCCCGCCTTCTACACCCGCTCGAGCGGGCTACGGATCCCCCACCGCGTCGACGACGAACAGACAGTCTGCACCGCAAGCACCACTGCGGGCATCACCGGGCCGCCGTCACCCCCTACGTCCTGGCCCAGATCGAGCAACGAGTCGTCGCAGCGACATCAAGCTAGGGACACGTGGTTGACCAGCCAGCGAGTCAGCGGGCGTAGCTGACTGAAGGTGTCGTGCACCCGGTCAACCGCAGCCTCTGTATGGATCCAGCCGTCGCAACCAAGATGACGGCCTGCGATAAGGGTCCTGTGCCGCAGCAACTGCGCTCGCGGATGATCGGCCGGATAACCCCGCAGCGGCCGCTTCAACAGATCGCCCGAGATCTCATACCCCTGCCGCTCAAGCTTCCGGACGATGGCCACGAACCGCGGCCCAGACGTCGAGTCGGCCACCGCGCTCCGGTACCGCTCAATCTGCTCCGACGGCGCGTACCACCAAGCCGCGCTGATCCCCAGCCCGTCCAGATCGAAGCGCAGCGACAGCTCGACGTTCCGCCCCAGCCGCACAATCGCCCCCTGCCGCTGCCACGCCTCCAACATCACCCCGCCGTACCGCCAAACCGCAAAGTCCTCGTACTCGGCATCCCGATCAGCCACCGCACTCAGCAGGTCGACCATCGGCCGCCGAACCAGCTCCTCCCGGTCCCGCCGACACCGTTCCCTAACCTCAACCGACGGCACCCCATCGAGCTCGAGCAGCACATCGAAGGCGGCGCTCGGCCACCCCGCGAATTCACCGGTCACAAGCCGGAGCCTACGCAGGCTTTTCCCGACCTCGTGAACCGATCGTGTCGGCCGGCCATCAAAGCCCTCTGTTACGACAAACTGTGGACTTACTCGGAGGGGCATTATGAAGCGGAATATCAAGCTCGCGGGGCTGGTGGCCGGGGTTTCGGTGGGGGCTGTGGTGGCGGGGATCGTGGTTGCCGCGCAGCAGACGCCGACGTTGGCGTCGGCCTCCGGGGACGGGAGTCTCAGGCCGATCGACAGCGTGACCAAGCCGGTGACGAAGCCGTCCACGCCGACGAGCCGGCCGTCGGGGGCGCCCTCGACCAAGCCGAGCGAGCCGGCCGAGCCGTCGGGAGCCGTCAAGCAGACGATCGACCTCACCAAGCTCAAGCAGGGCGCCGCACCGGCCACGTCGTACGTCGACGGCCGGACCGTGCACGTCGGTGGTACCAAGTTCACCCTGCCCGCCTCGGACGGACCGGTCTGGGATGTTGCGCGGACAGGTACGGGCGCGCTTGTGCTGCACCGGCCGAAGGAGAACGGCAACGCGGTGCTCACCACCTGGACCAACGGCTCCCGTGGTGAATCCGTCAACGACGTCACGACGGTTGCCTCCTCGGCCGACCAGGCGAGTAGCGCCTACGGCGTCCAGCCGACCAACGCCGACGGCACCGCGCTGCCCCGGTTCACGCTGACCTGGCGCGACAACCCCAGCGGCGAGAAGTACTCGTTGCAGGTCAACGGCCAGCACGAACCGATGGTGCTCGCGGTCCAGGGCAGCGAGGTCTATTTCAGCGCGTCGAACAAGAGCGAGAAGCAGAGCCTCTACAAGTGGACGGCCGGCGACGACGCGGCGAAGCCCGTCACCGCCGTACCGGATCCGTCCGCGGTATCGCCGAACCTCAAGCTCGCGGCGTCGATCGTTTCGACGACCGACGACGGCAGTTGCACCGCACTGATCGATCTCGCGACGGCCAGGAAGAGCTGGGCCACCTGCGAATACGCGGTGGACGAGCTCTACGCCAACGGCGCCTACGCGCTCGGCGGACCGGCCTATCGGGACGGGTACGGCGACGGCCTGTTCGCCGCGATCGACGTGCGGACCGGCCACGCCGTGCGCGAGTGGTCCGGTGGTTCCGCGGTCGCGATCATCTCCAGCGTGATGGAGGACGCCAACCACATCCTGGTGCTGGCCGAGCAGGGCGGCAAGACCGCCATCGCCCGCTGCACTCCGCAGACCGGCGCCTGCGAGCTCGCCACCCCGCTGAAGAAGGGCACCGGCGACGAGGACAACCGGCCGTACCAGCTAGGCCACTGAGCTCTATTTCTTGGGGTTGTAGGCCAGCGAGTCGAGCACTCGCTCGGCCTGCGCCCCGTCCTCGGCGCGCACCTGGATCCGTACCAGCGCGCCGTCGATCTGCTGCACCCGCTCGAACGTCGTCATCCCGGCCGGGCAGCCGACGTACTTCGCCGTCGCGATGAACGGCTTGTCGGACCGCTCCGCCGACTCCGCGCAGCCCGCCGGACCAGGCAAAGCAGCCGACGACGGCAGCTCCCCCGGTGGCAGCACTCCCGCGAAGACCCCCGACACCCTCGCATCGGACTTGCTCCAGTTGCTGTTGTCGCCACTCACCAACAGACCGGGCAGCGGACTCGTCGCCCCCTGCGGCTGCCAGCCGTCGCCGGAACGGGTGCGCGCCCACTCCCGAGGAAGCTCAACCGACAGGACCTGCTGTTGATCCACGACCCGCACCCGCTGGCGTTGCACGCCGTACTGCCAGCCCAGATAACCCCCGGTACCACCCAGCAGCGCGGCCGCGATGGTTGCCGCCACCCACGGATTGAGCGAGAGGCGACGGCGAGTGGGGACAACCTCCAGCGCAGCAGCCGTCCGCAGCGCCTCGGCGAACGACTGAACATCCGGCCAGCGCTGCTCGCGATCCTGGCTCAGCCCACGCCGGATCACCTCGTCCACCTCAGCCGGTACATCGTCGCGAACCGTCCGCAACGAGTCCGGTGGCCCGGCGACAGTCAGGACCGCCGCCAGAGTCGTCGCACCGTACGGCGGCTTGCCGGCCAGCGCGGCGTACGTGACGGCAGCCAACGCATACAGATCAGCTCGCGGGTCGAGTACATCGCCGCGCACCTGCTCGGGCGCGACGTACGCCGGAGTCCCACTCGGCATCGTCACCCGCGACACCGCTTCGAGCGACTTGCCCAGACCCAGATCGCCGAGCATCGCCCGCTCGCCGGTCGGCGTACTGCGGAACAGCACGTTCTCCGGCTTCACGTCCCGATGCAGGACACCTCGATTGTGCAACTCCTGCAGCCCGGCGCTGACGTTCGAGATCACCTCCACCGCGTCGGCCAGCGGAAGGGGGCCGGTCTTGATCCGGTCGGCCAGCGATCCACGGTCGGCGTACGTCAGCACCAGGAAAGGCCGGTCGTCATCGGTGGTACCGATGTCGTGCACGCCGACGACGTACGGCGACTCGACCTTGCGCAGGAAGCGCCCCTCCTCGACGAACCGGCGGCGTACGTCGAGATCGTCGACCCAGTGCTCGGCCAGCACCTTCACCGCGACCTCGGCGTCGAGCTCTTCGTCGCGGACCAGCCAGACAGCAGCGAATCCACCACTGCCGAGCCGCCGGATCACGGCGTACCGGCCAAAATGAGAGGGCTGAACCATGCGAGTCATTATCCTCAAGCCCATGGTCACCGACGCGGACGCGCTCGACGAACTGGCGCGGCGCGCTGCTCAGGACCCGGCGTTGCTGGACGAGCTGATCCGGCAGGTGCAGCCGCAGGTGATGCGGATCTGCCAGCGGGTACTGCCGTTTCGGGCGGACGCCGAGGACGCCTGTCAGGACGCGCTGCTGTCGATCGCCACGAAACTCGGCACCTTCAACGGCCGGAGCCGGTTCAGCACCTGGGTCCACGTGGTGGCGTCGAACGCGGCCCGCGAGACCTACCGGCGGCTGAAGCGCCGCGCCGTCGAGAACACCGCGGCCTGGCAGGACGACGATCGCCCCGCCCGGTACGACCGTCCCGACCCGCGCACGACCAGCGTCGTCGCCGGCACCAGGCTGGATCTGCTCGACGCGCTCGAGCAGCTGGAGATCGACCTGCCCGAGACGGTCACGGCCGTGGTACTACGCGACATCTACGAGCTCAGCTACGACGAGATCGCCGAGCAGGTCGGTATCCCGGTGGGCACGGTGAAGTCGCGGATCAGCCGTGCCCGCGTCTCGCTCAAGGCCCACCTTCTCCCCCGTCAGGACTGATCCGGGCCTGACCCGACGGCGGCCTTCGAAGGGGCCGGAGGCAACGAGTTGTCCTCCGGCGCCGGAGTCAGCCGGTCCTGGTCGAACAAGTTCGCCAGCCGGATCTGCAGCCGTCGTGCCGCGGAGTACTGAGGAGCAAGCGGTACTGCCGGGACGCGGACGAAGCCGGCCAGGCGATAGCGCCGGTACGCATCGACCGGGCGGTGGTCCTCGACGTACCCGCCGTTCGGCAACCGGACGATCCGGCCGCTCTCGGTTCCCTCCACGGCAACGTCCAAGTCGTGTTCCTGCAGCCCGACGCAGATGCGACGAGTCAGGACAAGCGCGGCCGGCGGACCGACGATCACGAGCGCCTGCAACAGGTGGATGATCCAGTTGAACGACGTGTGGAACATGACGGCCATCGTGTCGGCACCGGCGGCGGCCCACAGGGTGCCGTAGAAGACGATGCCGGCGACGCCGATGCCGGTCCGGGTCGGGTTGTTGCGGGGCCGGTCGAGCAGGTTCTGATCCGCCTTGTCGCCGACGATCCAGTCCTCGATGAAGGGGTAGACGGCGAAGAGCACCAGGAACAGGCTGCAGACCACGACCGGTACCAGGATGGCGAGCGTCAGGGTCCGGCCCCAGACCTCGACCTCCCAGCCCGGCATCAGCCTGAGGCCGCCGTCCACGAAGGCGAGGTACCACGCCGGGCCGATTCCGGCCGAGGCGTTCGCCGGGTCGGCCGGGCCGTACATCCAGATCGGGTTGATGGTCGCCGTGACACCCATCACCAGCGAGACGCCCACCACGAAGCAGAACAGTCCGGCACCCTTGACCGCGGCCACCGCCCCCGAGTGCCCGACGATGTTGTCGTTCGTGCGGCCCGGTCCGGGGTACTGCGCGGGTCCGTGCTTCAGCCCGAGCACCGCGGCAGCGATGAAGAGGACGACGAGCAGGGCGGGCAGGACGTACACGTGCAACGGATAGAACAGCCTGAGCACGTCACCCGGGAACTGTCCGTTGAACAGAATGGCCGAGATGTCCGAGCCGATGAACGGGATCGACTTCACCACACCGTCGATGACCGAGAGGCTCGACCCCGACAGCATGTCGTCCGGGAGCGACGTACCGGTCTGGGCCGCGCCCAGCGTGATCAGGAACAGTCCGAAGACGACCAGCCAGCTCAGCCGCCGCGGCCGGCGGAAGCCGCCGGTGAAGAACAGCCGCAGCAACTGCAGCATGATCGCTGCGACCATCAGCAACGACGCCCAGTGGTGGACCTGGCGCACCAGCAGTCCGGCGCGCATCTCGAAGCTGATCTTCAGCGTCGAGTCGAGCGCCCGCGACATCGACACACCGCGCAGAGGCGAGTACGGGCCGTCGTAGACGACATGCTCGATCGACGGATCGTAGGGAACCATCAGGACCAGACCGCTGACCATCACCACGATGAAGCTGTAGAAGGCGATCTGGCCGAACAACAGCGACCAGTGGTCGGGGAACACTCTCCCCCGCAGCTTGCTCAACGAGCGGTGCATCAACCTGGGTCCTCTCGCCATCACGGTCCGGCCGCGAACCGGGCTCATACATACGACCGATCAGCGCCCCGATTCGTGACATCGCGGGCCGCCGGGAGTAAAGCTGTGAAGGCCGAGCGCAGAAATGAGGGGACATGACAACTCTTCAGAACACAGAGCTACAGCACCGTTGCGAGCTGCTCCGGTCGCTGCATCGTCCGGGTACACCCCTCCTGCTCCCGAATGTCTGGGACGCGGCGACGCAGGAAGGTCTGCTCGATCTGGGTGGCGAGCGGCGCCGCGTCCGGGAGCTGATAACCGCCGGCGAGCTCGGCCGGTGTCAGGCCCCGGGGAAGCTCGAGCAGCGCGAGCGGATTGCCCCGGGACTCCGCGATGATCCGGTCCCGGATCTTCTCGTCCAGGCGTCCTGGCCAGGCCGCGTCGAGGAGCTCACGGGCATCGCTGCACCTGAGCCCGCTGACCACCAGTTCCGGCAACCCGGCGAGCTCCCGCACCTCACTGGGCTGCCGGGTCGCGACCACCAGCCCGATCGGCTCGGCCAGCAGCCGCCTGGCGACGAAAGCGATCGTCAGGAGCGACTCCCGGTCGAGCCATTGAGCGTCGTCGATGATGCACAGCAGGGGCTGCTCCTCCGCCGCCTCGGCGAGCAGCGCCAAGGTGGCCAGCCCGACGACGAACCGGTCCGCGGGTCCTTGGGTGCTGAGCCCGAACGCGGTGTCGAGCGCATCCCGTTGCGGCCCGGCAGACGGACGCGTTGCCCAGCGTGTGCCCCAGCAAGGCCGACTTGCCGATGTCGGGGTCACCACGCAGGACCAGGACCTGGCTCTGGCCGGCTCGGACAGTGTCCAGGAGCCGGTCCAGGAACCGCGACTCAGTGTGTCGACCCAGTAACCCGTACCGCGGATGCTCAGTCGACATGACAGGACGCTACAACGCCCTCCCACCGCTGCCAATGCGCTCCTTTTCTGCCCGTACTCCGGACTCGCCCGGCGCCGGTGACGGCGCCGACTTCTGGTCCTGGCGGCCCGGCCACCAGGCGGCGTGACCGATCAGGGCGGTCAGGGCCGGGGTGAAGAACATGGCCATCACGAACGCGGCGACGACGATGCCGAAGGAGACCGCGAAGCCCATCTCGGTCAGCAACGAGTTGCCGGCCAGCATCAGGGTGGCGAACGTCGCCGCCAGGATGAACCCGGCCGCGGCCACCGTCGGACCGGCGTGCCGGACCGCCATACTGGCTGCCTCACGCGGCTCGCGGCCCTCGCGCGCCTCCTCGCGGAGCCGGGAGATCATCAGGATGTTGTAGTCGGTGCCGATGGCAACCACGAACAGGTACATGATCACCGGCAGCATGAACATCAGCCCCGAGTGGCCCTGTCCCTTCTGGAAGATCAGCACGGTGGCGCCGAGCGTGGCGGCGAAGCCGAGCCCGACCGAGGCCATCAGGTACCAGGGCGCCACGATGCTGCGCAGCAGCAGGCCGAGGATGACCATGATCAACAGCGCGGCGAGCGGGAACACCGTGCGGTAGTCGTGGTTCACCGCCGCGTTGATGTCCTTGAAGATCGAGGTCATCCCGCCCACGAGCGCCTTCGTGCCGGGCGGCGCCTCGGCATGCGCGACGTTGCGGACATCGCCGATCACGTCGAGCGCCGCGTCGGTGGCCGATCCGTACTTCAGCGTGACGGTGATGTTGGCCGTCTTGCCGTCCTTGCTCAGCGCGGCCGGCGAGACATCCGCGACCCCCGGCACCGCGCCGAGCTTCTTCTCGTACGCCGGAAGCGCACCCTGATCGATTGCGCTACCCGAGGTGACGAGCACCGAGGTCGGCTCCGCGGCGCCGGCCGAATACGAGCTCTGCATCTCGGACTGGACGACCATCGACTCCTTGGTCTCCGGCATCGAGCCGGCCGCCAGGTCGAAGGTGGCCTTGAACCCGAGCGTGCCGAGCGCCAGCGCGACCATGATCACGCCGGAGACAGCGGCGTACAGACCCGGACGGCGCTGCACGCCACGGCCGAGGGCCGCGAAGCGCGCGTTCGTGGGCTCCTTGCGCCACGACGCCTTCGACGGCCAGAAGAGCGCCTTCGGCGGGATCAGCGAGCAGACCGCCGGGAAGAGCGTCAGCGCGGCGATCAGGGTCACGGCGACGCTGATGGCGAGCGCGGGGCCCATCTGCTTGAGGAAGCCGAGCGTCGACAGCAGCAGCGCGAGGAAGGAGATCATGACCGCACCGGCTGCCGAGGCGATCGCCTCGCCCACCCGGCCGACCGCGTTGATCATCGCCTGCTTGGGCTCGTCGCCGGCCCGCAGCCGCTCGCGGTAGCGGAACATCAGGAACAGGTAGTAGTCGGTGCCGACGCCGAGCAGGACGACGATCAACAGCGCCGAGATCGAACTGTTCGCCTCCAGCCCGAAGAGCTTGGAAGCGTCGGCGATCAGCGCGTTGGCCGTCGTGGACACCAGCGCGAGCAGGACGACCAGCGGCAGTACCGCGAGGATCGGCGAGCGGAAGATGATCAGCAGCGTGAGCAGGATGATCACGAAGGTACCGACGAAGGTCAGCACGTTGGCGCGGTTGGACGACTCCTGCTGGTCCAGCCCCTGCGCCGCCGAGCCACCGAGCTTGGCCTCCAGTTGGGTGCCCTTGGTGAGTTCCTTGGCGTCGTTGCGCAGCGCCTTCGCGGCGTCCATCTGCTTCGGCTGGCCGGCCGTCTCGTCGTTCATCGAGACCAGGCCCATGACGTACTTGCCGTCCTTGGACGGCGGGCCGGGCACGACCTGCTCGACCTGGTCGATCTTCTTGGCGCCGAGCTGGGTGGTGATCCCGGCCGCGGCCTTCAGGTCCTCCGGGGTGAGCTTGCCGCCGTCGGCGCGCTGGTACAGGACGATCGCGGACGGCGTGAAGCTGCTGGGGAAGGCACTTTGCTGCAGCTCGGCGGCCTGGATCGACTCGTAGCTCTTGGGCAGGAAGCTGCTCTCGTCGCTGCTGGACGGCAGGCTCGGCGCGGTGGCGACGACCGCTGCCGCGACGAACACCCACGCCAGGATCGTCCAGATGGGATGACGGACGACGGCGCGTCCGATGCGATGGAACATGTCGGTCTGCCTCCAGGCAGGAAGTGGTTGCGGGGATCGTGCTGGACCACTATCACCAACCCCGCTGACACCGCGCTGACACGACGCGCCAGCCTCCAGTCAGTTGCTGGAGTCAAGCGTTCGGGTGATACCAGTAGGGCCTGAGGTCTACCCGAGGGGTGAGGTTGAGGCATAGCCTCGGCTCAGGCGGGCGCCAGAGGGGGTTGCCTGCCGGTACGCCGGTACCCGGGGGGGATCGGTCACAGGACTGAGGGTTTGTCAGCGTCGTTCCTGGGGGTCAGCCTGAGGTCTGCGTGCCAGCTCCTCCGCTGACGGCGTCATCTGCCTTCACGGGAGGCCCACATGAGGTCCAGAACCCGGACCCGCAGCAACCGACGCTCCACCATCGCCGGCCTGTCCGCCGGCCTGCTGATCGCCGCCACACTGCCCGCGTTGAGCGCGGAGGCGGCCACCCCCGACCCCAGCGGCCGGACCTGGACCGCGACGCCACTGACGCTCGCCGGTACGGTCAACGGCGCCAAGTCGCCCAGTGGCCAGCTCGCCAAGAGCGACCCGGCGCTCGTCAACAGCACCTCGGCCAAGCAGGTCCGAGTGGTCGTCAAGCTCGACTACGACTCGCTGGCGGCGTACCGGGGCGGACTCGCCGGCCTGCCCGGTACCAGCCCGTCGGTCACCGGCAAGCGCCTCGACCCCAAGAGCGCGAACGCGACGAAGTACCTCAAGCACGTGACTGCCGTCGAGGACACCTTCCTCGCCGCGATGCGGGCCAAGGTCCCGAGCGCGACGGCCGGCCAGAAACTGCGGACCGTCTACGGCGGCATGGCGCTGAGCGTGCAGGCGAACAAGGCCCGCGATCTGCTGAAGCTGCCCGGCGTGGCAGCGGTCCAGCAGGACGACCCGCAGCAGCTGCTCACCGACTCCAGCGGCGCCTTCATCGGCGCCCCGACGATCTACAACCAGCTCGGTGGCTCGGCCAACTCCGGCAAGGGCATCATCGTCGGCATCCTGGACAGCGGCGCCTGGCCCGAGCACCCGTCGTTCGCCGATCCCGGCAACCTGCCGGCCGCACCGGCGACCACCGACGGCACGCCCCGGGTGTGCGACTTCGGCGACAACCCGCTGACACCGGCGAGCGACCCGTTCGTCTGCACCAACAAGCTGATCGGCGGGCGGCCGTTCCTCGACACCTACAACGCGGTGATCGGCGGCGACGTCTACCCCGACTCCGCGCGTGACTCGAACGGTCACGGCACCCACACCGCCACCACGTCGGCCGGCGGAGCGGTTGCGCACGCCAACCCGCTGGGCATCGACCGGGGCGCGCTCCTCGGTATCGCCCCAGCGGCGAGCGTCTCGGTGTACAAGGTCTGCGGCGCCGAGGGTTGCTTCCCGAGCGACTCGGCAGCGGCCGTCGCGCGAGCCATTCTCGACGGCGTCCGGGTGATCAACTTCTCGATCTCCGGCGGCAGCGACCCGTACTCCGACCCGGTCGAACTCGCGTTCCTGGACGCGTACGCGGCCGGTGTGTTCGTCGCCGCCTCGGCCGGCAACTCCGGCCCGGGTGCGAACACGACCGACCACCGCAGCCCGTGGGTCACCACGGTCGCGGCCTCCACCCAGAGCCGTACCTTCCGCTCGACCGTCACGCTGACGGGCGGTGGCGTCACCGGCACGGTCTCCGGCGCCTCGATCACCGGAGGCATCAGTACGCCGGCCCCGGTCGTCCTCGCGTCCGCGCCGCCGTACAACGACGCGACGTGCAACCACCCGGCGCCGCCAGGCATCTTCGCGGGCAAGATCGTCGCCTGCCAGTTCACGGCCGGCCGGGTGATGAAGGGCTTCAACATCCTGCAGGGCGGCGCAGTCGGCATGCTGATGTACAACTCCGATCCGTTCGACGTGTTCACCGACAACCACTGGCTCCCGGCTGTCCAGCTGGAGAAGCCCGACGCCGACGCGCTGCTG
Organism: Kribbella sp. NPDC051718; assembly: GCF_040681515.1. Classification (NCBI taxonomy): domain Bacteria; kingdom Bacillati; phylum Actinomycetota; class Actinomycetes; order Propionibacteriales; family Kribbellaceae; genus Kribbella; species Kribbella sp. NPDC051718. The sequence goes on from NZ_JBFAYZ010000007.1 coordinate 265,284, forward strand.
GCCTTCCTCGCGGCGCATCCCGGTACGACCGCCAAGTTCACGCAAGGCACCAAGACCACCTGGCAGGGCGACGTGATGACGTACTTCTCGTCGCGCGGACCCGGTGGTGACTTCCTCAAGCCCGACGTCACCGCACCCGGCCTGCACATCCTGGCCGGCTTGACGCCGACGCCCGAGGGCCCGGCCGAAGGACCGCCCGGCAACCTCTACCAGGCGATCGCCGGTACTTCGATGTCCTCACCGCACGTGGCCGGCGCGGCCGCGCTGGTCTTCGCCCTGCACCCGTCGTGGACGCCGGGCCAGGTCAAGTCCGCGCTGGAGACGACTGGCAAGACGACGGTCAAGAAGCCGGACCGCGTCACCCAGGCCGACCCGTTCGACTACGGCGGCGGCCGGATCGACCTCACCAAGGCCGGCGACCCCGGTCTGACGATGGACGAGACGGCGGCGAACTACGCGGCCTCGGCCGCCGACCCGCTGAACCGGATCGACCTCAACCTGCCGTCGGTGAACGCGCCGACCATGCCGGGCCTGATCACCGCCGAGCGGACGGTCAAGAACGTCACCAACCAGACGCTCAACTTCACTGCCGGCGGTACCACGGTCAGCGGCGCGAACATCACCGTGCTGCCGGGCGGGTTCTCGGTGAAGCCCGGCAAGACACAGAAGCTGACCATCGCCATCACCGCACCCGACCTGCCCGACGGCCAGTACTTCGGTCAGGTCAACCTCAAGCAGGTCGGCGGCGGCAGCCGGGCCTTGCACCTACCGGTCGCGTTCTTCCGCCAGGAAGGCATCGTGCCGATCGACCAGACCTGCACGCCGTCGAGCATCCCGCGGAACACCGGGGCGTCGACCTGCTCTGTGACCGTGCAGAACAACAGCCTGCAGACGACGGACGTCACCGCACTCAGCACCTTGAGTTCGCAGCTGCGGCTGAACAGCGTCACGGGCGCGACCAAGGTCGGTACCCAGATCGCGACCAAGACCGCGACCCTGGCCGGGCGTCAGCCTGACCAGCCGGTGATCGCACCAGGTGTGTCTCCGGCGGGGTACCTGCCACTCGATCTCTTCGGCATCACGCCGATCCCGATCGGGGACGAGCAGGCGCTGAACTTCAACGTCGGCGCGTTCCAGTTCGCCGGGCAGAGCTACACCCGGATCGGCGTGACCTCGGACGGCTACTCGGTCGCGGGCGGCACGACCTCCGGCGACGACGTCCAGTTCCTCCCGCAGACGCTGCCCGACCCGGCTCGGCCGAACAACGTGCTCGCGCCGTTCTGGACCGACCTCAACGGTGACGGAGCACCGGGCATCTACGCCGGCAACCTGACCGACGGGGTGAACAACTGGCTGGTCATCGAGTGGCGGGAGTTCCTCTTCGGGACCAACCAGCTGAAGGTGTTCCAGCAGTGGATCGGCACCAACGGCGCCGAGGACATCTCGTTCACCTACGACCCCGGCAACCTGCCGGGCGACCCGGGTCCGGCGTACGGCCTGACGGTCGGCGCCGAGAACGCCGAAGGAAACGCCGGCAGCCAGATCACCGGCCCGCCGGTCGTGGACTACCGCGTCACCAGTACGCCGGGCGCGCCCGGTGGCTCGATGACGTACTCGATGAACATCAAGGGTGTGCAGAAGGGAACCGGAACCGTGACCACCGGAACCTCCACGCCACTCGTCAAGGGCCTCACCATCGAGGTCGACAAGATCACCGTCGACTAGCGCGCTGAGAGAGGTCCGGGCCAGGTCGGCCCGGACCTCTTTCGCTGTGGTCGCGCATGTCTAGGATGCAGTCATGGAGCGGCTCGAACTTGCTGACGGACGGGTTGTCGAGTACCTGGTCGAAGGACCCGCCGGTGCCCGGCCCTTGGTGATGCACCACGGCACGCCTGGGGTGGCGATGGCCTTGGAGCCGGTGATCGAGGCCGCTGCTCGCCACGGTCTGCGATTCGTCACTCATAGTCGACCGGGCTATGACGGCAGCACCCCTCAGCCGGGTCGCCGAGTCGCTGATGTCGCGGACGACGTCAGCGCGCTCCTCGACGCCGTCGGAGCGGACGACTTCGTCACCATCGGATGGTCGGGCGGCGGTCCCCACGCACTGGCCTGCGCTGCCCTGCTGCCGGACAGGTGCCGGGCCGCGGCGATCATCGCCGGCGTCGCACCGTACGACGCGGAAGGTCTCGACTGGCTGGCCGGCATGGGCGACGAGAACGTCGCCGAGTTCGGAGCGGCGGCGACCAGCGAGGACGCGCTGGACGGATTCCTTACCGAGGCGAGGGCCCAGCTGAAAGACGTCCAGCCCGACGAAGTCATCGCCGCCTTCGGCGACCTGGTCCCCGCAGTCGATCAAGCTGCCCTGCGCGGCGGCCTCGCCGGCTACGTGGCCGCCGCCTTTCGTGGCGCCGTCTCCCGCGGGTACGAGGGCTGGCGCGACGACGATCTCGCGTTTCTCGCCGACTGGGGCGTCGATCTGGCGAGCATCCGGGTTCCGGTCTCCATCTGGCAAGGCGACCTGGATCGGATGGTGCCGCGCGACCACGGTCGCTGGCTCGGCGAGCACATCGACGGCGCGACCACCCAACTGGTGCCGGGCGAAGGTCACTTGTCGTTGATCAGCAACATCGACTCCATCGTGGCCGGGCTCGCCTCAGCCTGACCCCGTGGCCGGTACGACTGATCAGTCGTACCGGCCTTTCCTGGCTTAGGAGTTCCAGATCTGGAAGTCGGAGATCTGGCCGGCGATCCAGCCGGTGTTGGCGGTGATGTTCAGGCGGAAGTAGCGCTGGGTCGTCGGGTTGAAGGTGATGGTGACGGTGTTGTTGTTGCCGGGGGCAAAGTTGTAGCCGGCGGATCCGACGATGGTGCTGAAGTTGGAGCCGTCGGTGCTGCCGAGGACGGACAGCGTCTGGGTGCGGGCTCCCCAGCCAGCCGGGAGTTGCAGGACGATCCGGCCGGCGCTCTGCGCGGAGCCGAGGTCGACCTGTACCCATTGCGGGAAGGCGTTGTTCGCGCTCTCCCAGTACGTCGCCTGGTTGCCGTCGGTCACGTTGCTCGACTGGTAGACGTCGTTGTGGCTGGACTCGCTGGTGGGCTTGCCCGCGGCAAGGTTGGTGTTGGGAGCACCAGCGCCGGTACCGGACAACGCGACCGTGGTGGGGCTGTTGGTCGCATTGCTGTTGACCGTCAGCGTCCCCGACCGAGTCCCGGACGCAGTCGGCCGGAAGCTGACGTTGACCGTGCAGGAGGCGTTGACCGCGATGCTGCCGCAGTTGTTGGTCTGCGAGTAGCCGCCCGACACCGTGACGCTCGAGACCGACGCAGCCAGGCTGCCGGTGTTGGTCACCGTGACCGCCTGCGCGGCGCTGGTCGTGTTGAGTGCCTGCGACGCGAAGGTGAGCGATGACGGGTTCGTGCTCAGTACGGGGGTGTTGATCGGGGTACCACCGCTCGGGTACACCTCGAACTCCGACACCTGCCCGGCAGGCCAGCCGCTGTTGCCGGTGATATTGACCCGGACGTACCGGGCGTTGGTTGTCGGGACGGTGATGTTGACGACGTTGGCCGGCGAGGTGAATGTGTACGTCGCGGAGGCGACCGGCGTACTGAAGCTGGAGCCGTCGCTGCTCGCCTGCACGGACAGCGTCTGGGTGCGGGTGCCCCAGGCCGTGCTCGGCGGCAGCTTCAGGGTCACCTTGCCGATGCTGCGTACCGCGCCGAGGTCCACCTGCAACCACTGCGGAAAGGCGTTGTTGTTGCTTTCCCAATAGGTGTTGGCGTTGCCGTCGGTTGCCGTGGTGGCCGCCTGGGTGCCGTTGACCTGGCTGCTCGCCGTGACCGGTTTGTTGAGGGCCAGGTTGGTGTCGGTTCCGACGCCGCTTCCGGTCAGGGAGATCGTCGTCGGGCTGTTGTTCGCGTTGCTGGTCAAGGACACGCCGCCGGACCGTGCTCCCCAGGCGGTCGGCCGGAAGGTGACGGTGACCGTGCAGGATGCTCCGACCGCAACAGTGCCGCAGTTGTTGGTCTGGCTGAAGTCGCCGGTGGCCGAGACGGCCGACACGCTGGCTGACGCCGTACCGGAGTTGGTCACCGTGATCGCCTGGGTCGACGAAGAGCTTCCGACCAGGGTGTCCGGGAAGGACAGGCTGCTCGGGTTCGGGTTGAGGATCGGGCCCGGTGCGACGCCCGTACCCGACAGCGAGACGGTGCTGGTGACGCCAGCCGCGTTGACGGTCAGGTTGCCGCTCCTGCCTCCGGCCGCTGCCGGACTGAAGGTCACGTTCACCGTGCACGTGCCGCCGGCCGCGATACTGCTGCCGCAGTTGTTGGTCTGACTGAAGTCACCGGTGGTCGCGATCGAGCTGACCGGTGCCGCCGCGCTGCCGCTGTTGGTGACAGTGACGGCTTGCGGTGCACTCGACGCGCCGGTCGCCACCGAGCCGAAGCTGAGCGCGGTCGGGCTGATCGAGATCTGCGAGCCGTTGTCCGGCAGGTACGGCGGGAAGGCGGGCGTGGTGATGTTCTGGCATTGGTTGGCGCCGAAGATCCCCGAGTTGCCGCCGCCGTCGGTGAGCGTGAAGCCGACGCCGCAGTTGTAGATCGGGCCGGGCGCCTGCGTGCCGGTGGCCGTGCTGTTGGTGATCGTCGCCGAGCCGCCGACCTGTTCCTGTACCACCCAGGTACCGGTGTTCTGGATCGTCGCGTTGTTGATCTTCACGTTGGTGATGTTCGAGCCCGAGACGAACTGGATCGCCTCGAACGGGCTCTGCTGGATCAGGATGTTGTCGACGTTGGTCAGCCCGGTCATCGCGCCGTCGCGGGCGTCGAACCACAGTGCCCCGACCCCGAAGTTCCAGTTCGGGTCCAGTCCCCCGGACCGGATGATCGTGTTGCGCAGTACGTCCGTGCGGCCCAGGGTCGTCGATCCGAACCGCTGCGCGACGTGGATCGCGCCACCTTGGGTGAGGCCTGCGTCGATCACCCGGTTGTCGGTGACGAAGTTGTCGTGGCCGCCGTAGATGGCGATGCCGTTGGCCAGGATCGGGTACTGCACGGTGTTGTGGTCGAACGAGTCGTTCGCGTCGGCGTTCTGTTCGGCCCAGGTGGCCAGGCCGTCGTCGCCGAGGTTGCGCAGATCGCTGTTGGTGACCTTGGAGTTGGTGACGCCGTTGTGGAAGTTCACACCGTCGGCCGTCACGTTGCGGATCCGCAGCCCGCTCATCACCAGGTTGGTGAACGGGCCGTCCATCCAGGCGCCGACCTTCTCGTGCTCGATCCAGACCCGGTCGACGGTCGAGTTGTTCAGCGCACCGCCGATACCGTTGACCTGAGCACCGTCGTTGCGTTCCTGCACATCGCCGAAGATGGCGAAGTCCGACAGGTGTACGCCGCTGCTGGCGTTGGGCGCGTAGTTGCCGTAGAAACCAGGCGCCGCACCGACGACGGTCGAGTGCCACATGCCCGCACCCTTGAAGGTGATGTTGTTCAGGATCAGGTGTCCGGGGATCTTGAACGTCCCGGCCGGGATCCACACGGTGCCACCGGAACCGGCCTGCGACATCGCCGAGTTGAAGGCGTTCGTGGAGTCCGCGGCGCCGGTCGGGTCAGCGCCCGTACTGGTCACCGAGACCGAGCCGGCCGGCTGGGACAGGGCGCCGGCGACGTTCTCGAAGTCGGCGAAGTCGATCGTGTACGACGAAGCGGTGTCCTCCGCGTCGACCTGCAGCTTGAACTTCGTACCGGCCGGATAGGTGGTCGGGAACAGCCGGTGCACCTCGTCGTAGAAGTGGTGTGGGTTGCTCCCCGGTGTGTTGGTGAACGGGTAGCCACCGTAGTACCAGCTGTACGCGTTGGTCAGGGTGAAGTTCGGCTGCTTGGTGCCGTTGACGTAGAGCGACAGTTGCGGCGTGTAGACCGAGCCGCCGCCGGCGTCCGGGATGCTGTAGCGGAAGACGATCGAGTTCGTTGCCGTCGGCGTCGTGAACTCGACGAACTTGCCGGTGCCCTGCAACGTCACCGCCTTGCGGTAGGACGCTTCTGCGGCGAGCGTGTTGTAGGCGGCGCTCGGGCCGATCAGGGTGCCGTTGGTGGACGAGTTCTCGGCCTGTACTTCGACGTACGGCAAGGTCGCACCGACACCACCCGTCGCCGCGGCCCAGGCCGGCGCGGTTGCCGTGACGGCGAGGCCGCCGGCGATCAGGGCACCGCAGGCGGCGAGTACGCCGACGCGAGCCTTCCGACTCCAGGATTCGATTGACCGGAACATGGGCAGCTCGCTCTCGACACGGGGCGGAGTGTTGGCGAGACCGTAACGCCGCCGACACATCACCGCAATATCTCGATCAATCTTTGCAAGAATTCGACTCTCTAGATCCGGCTCGAGGCCACGTTTTCGCCGATCCGCGGCGGCCGGTTAAGGTTTCGATGGTGTCCACTTTCGATGTCGCCGCAACAGACCACGAACTGCCGGACGTAGAGGAACGCGCCTGGCGCGAAGTCTCCGATGTCGGCATGGCCACCGCCCGGACCGAGTGGGCGGGCGCAGCCCGGGAGATGCTGCTCACCGCCGCCAAGAAGTACCAGGCACTGGTCCAGCACAAGGACATCGCCGCCGGTGTCCAGGACCTGACCGGTATCCGGACCAAGCAACCGACCCGCCAGTGGATCGGCGGGGTGCTCGCCGAGGTGTCCGCCGAGAGCCTGCGCCGTGGCGAGCCGATGCTGTCGTCGCTGTGCGTCAACCCCGACGAGAGCGTCTTCGACGGCTACGCCGCCATCGTCGGCGCAGCTACCGGTACCACTCCCCCGGACCCCGACGTCCACGCCTCCCACGAGCGGCTGGCCATCTACCGCCACTTCGAGGCAGTAGGCCTCCCGGCCGGCGGTGGCACCCCGATGATCCCGTCCAAGCTCGGCGCCGCCCGCGCGCGGGCCCGCAAGGCCGCGATCGCCGAGCGCCCGATCAAGAAGTGCCCGAAGTGCAACATGCAGACCCCGGCCAACGGGATCTGCGACACCTGCGACTGACCGCACCAAAGCACTGGCGGCCGCGAGCAAACCGGTCGCCAGTGTCCGTACCAGTGTGTTGCCCGGGTGCGATCGCACCCGGGCCGGAGCGATCGTCGTCGTATGAACACGACAGAGATTGCGGCTCCGCGGAGCTTGGCGAATGCGCATCGGGTGAAGGTCGCCGTGCCGGGTGATGTGGCTCGGCTGACGGTCGTGCCGCGGCTAGATCTCACGGCGAAGCTCGCGGTCGTACCGGGGCTCGTACGGCCGGGCGTCTCGCACTGGGACATGAAGACTCGGCTGCCGCTGCATCCGTTGTCGGTCGAGAACGCTTATGCCGACCCGCGACTGCTGCGCGAGCTCGCGGCGCCGGGAGCGGACTTCGCCCAGCGCCTCGGGGCCGAGGTTGTCGTCGGCGCCGAGACCGGTGGGATCCCGCTGGCGACGGCGATCGCGCTGTCCGGCGACCTCCCGTTCGCGTTCGTCCGCAAGCCCGGGTATGTCGGCCACGAGGATCACGAGCCGCGCGTCCGTGGTGCGGGCGTCGCCGGCCGACGGGTAGTACTCGTCGATGACGCGATCTCGTCCGGTACGTCGCTCGAGGCCTTCGCCGACGAACTCCGCGACGAGGGCGCCATCCTGGTCGGCGCCTTCGCCCTGGTCGACATGCGCGATGTCGCCACGTCGGTGACCGCGACGGCGAGGAACCTGCCGATCGGTTCGGTCGCCACGTACCTCGACGTACTGGAGGCAGCGACCGACGCCGGAGTGCTCGACCCAAGCGTTCACCGGCTCGCCGTCGACGCGCTGGTCAACCGCTGGACGGACGACGACCCTCGCTGGTCGCTCCTCGACCACCAACCCGCAGCGGCCTAAGAACTAGACCACTACTAGCGGATCCCGTAGTCGTGGATCTTCCGGTAGATGGTGGCCCGCGACATCCCCAGGGCTCGCGCGGCCTCGCGCCGGTTGCCGTTGTTGTCGAGCAGGCTGCGGATGATGGCATCGCGCTCGAGCGCCTCGAGCTGGCTGAGGTTGCGCCGGCTGATCGCCTGCAGGTCGGCCGGCAGGTCGCCGAGTACGACGACGCCGGTGCGCCGGCGGTGCTGGACGATCTGCTTCAGCACTCGATGGAGTTCTGCGGTGTTACCCGGCCAGGCGGACCGCTGGAGCTGGTGCAACGCCTCTGGCGAGCAGCGCAGATCACCGCGACTCAGCTGGCTGAGGAAGTACGGGACCAGTTCCCGAATGTCGTCGGCGTGATGCCGCAGCGGCGGAACCGTGACGGTCAACGCGAACAGCGGTAGCAACTCGCCGAGATCCGGTTCGGTGGTCCCCGCGGTCGTGAGTGTCAACGCGACCCACGGCGGGTCCGACCGCCGCCGCTCCCGAGCGCTGTAGAAGGCGCCGATCAACTCGTCCAGCTGGGCCGGCGCGAGCTTCTCGGTGTGCCGGATCATCAACGCCTGAACGGTATCGTCGGCCAGCTCAGCCTCGACGTCGGCCGCAAAATCGGCGACCGGTACGCCCGCGTCCAGCACGTCGAGCGCGCCGGCCGGATTGTTCTGCAGGTGGGCCGCTCGGGCGAGCGCGACCTTGCCGGTGCCGGCCTCGCCGCTGAGCACGATCCACTGGCCGACGCGATAGGCGTTGTCGACATCCCGGCAACAGGCGAGCCAGGGACCGCTCCGGCCGACCATGCCGGGCAGCTCCGGGCGTGGTGGCGGCCGGTTCGTGCTGATCACCATGACGCCGAGGCCGGGCGTTCGCGGGCTGACCTGAAGTACCGCCGCGTTGGTCCGGACGCCTTCGGGCACTGGCCGGCAGGTGATCCGGACGCGGCTACCGCTCGGCAGCTCGACCGCAATGGCGGAACGTCCCTCGGTCAGCATCTCCGAGCCGTGCGCGAGGATCGCCGCCTGATCGCTGTTGTCGAGGTTCCGCCGGGCATTCGTGTTCATCACCAGGAGATCGCCGTCGAAGGCGAGCACCATGTCCGCATTGCGGCGCCCGGCCTGCAGGTACTCCTCGACGAGCTCCTGCTGGCGGGCCGAGCAGTCCCGCAGCAAGGCCGCGCGGATCTGGTCCGCCGTCGTCTTGGCCAACGCGATCAGCAGCGAGCCGGCGTCCTTGCGCCAGCAGGTGAGATCGATTGCACCGATGGTCTTGCCACTGATCGGATGCTTGATCGGTACGCCGGCGCAGGCCAGGTCCTCGAGATCCTCGGCGTAGTGCTCGTGCCCGAACACATGCATCGGGCCACCGCGCTCGAGGGCGGTACCGATGCCGTTCGTCCCGGCGAACTGCTCGGAGTAGCTGAAGCCCGGCGCGAGGTTGACGCGGTCCAGATGCCTGCTCAGCTGGGTGTCCGCGGTCAGCCGCCGCAGTACCAGGCCGTCCCGCTCGGTGAGGATGACGCTGATCGGCTGGCCGTCGAGATGCTCGTGCAGCCGTATGATCACCGGATCCGCGCTGCGGGTCAGCGGCTGGTCCAGATCCGGGTCCGCGACATACGGCAGGTCGATCCGGTCGGCAGGCAGGTTGCGGCGGCGCGAACGCACCCAGGAAGCGAGCACCGGACGGCGCACGTCGCCGACCGGGAAGGCGTCGTAGGTCAGGAAGCTCAACCGGGCATGGGCGGTCCGGCCGCTGTCTCCTGACACGGTTTCGAGTTCTTCCACGACGGGGCCTCCTGTCGCGGGTCCATCGTTGCTTTCAGGGTAGTCGCGGCGAACGATCCGGCTGTCTCAATTTGAGACAGCCGGACGCGCGCGGGAGAGGTCTGATGTAAGGAGCGGAAGGGGTAGCCGATGGACACAGACGAGACCTACAACCCCTGGACGATCGTGAATGCGGTCTTCCATCAGCTCGCCGAGGCCGGGCTGCATCCGGTACTCGGTTCGGCCGGCGATCCGGGAGCGGCCGCCGCCGCGTTGCTCGCCACGCTGGGCATCCGGCCCGCGGTACCAGGCGATTCCCGCAGCCTGCAGGACGCGGCCGACGAGCTCGCGAAACTGCGCGAAGCCGTCTTCGGCGACCGCTGACAAGCGGCGTCTCAATTTGAGACCTCCCGTCGCGGACCGTGTGCGATGTACTGCAAAGGCAAGCAGGACGTGGGTCTGCCCCACGTCGCACGGCCCCGGTTGAGCGGGGCCCGGCCAGAGGCCACAGCGAGCCATAGAGGAGTGCCATGAGTCGCCAAAGTGTGGCGAAGGCCCACCAGAAGATCCAGGAACTGTCCTGGGAGCCCGCCTACCACGAGCCCGTCTCCCAGTACGGGACCGACTACACGTTCCAGAAGGCGCAGAAGAAGGACCCGCTCAAGCAGGTCCTGCGGTCGTACTTCCCGATGCAGGAGGAGAAGGACCACCGGGTCTACGGCGCCTCCGACGGTGCCATCCGAGGCAACATGTTCCGCCAGGTGCAGGAACGCTGGCTGGAGTGGCAGAAACTGTTCCTGAGCATCATCCCGCTGCCGGAGATCTCGGCCGCCCGGGCGATGCCGTTGCTGTTCCGGACGGTCCCGAACCCGGAACTGCACAACGGTCAGGCGATCCAGATGATCGACGAGGTCCGGCACTCGACGATCCAGCAGAACCTCAAGCGCCTGTACATGAACAACTACATCGACCCGGCGGGCTTCAACTCCAGCCTGCGCAACTTCCAGAGCGACTACTGCGGCACCATCGGCCGGCAGTTCGCGGAAGGCTTCATCACCGGTGACGCGATCACCGCGGCCAGCATCTACCTGACCATCGTGGCCGAGACCGCCTTCACCAACACGCTGTTCGTCGCGATGCCGGCCGAAGCCGCCGCGAACGGCGACTACCTGCTGCCGACGGTGTTCCACTCGGTCCAGTCCGACGAGTCCCGCCACATCAGCAACGGCTACGCGACGCTGCTGATGGCGCTGGCCGACGAGAGCAACCACCAGCTGCTGGCCCGCGACCTGCGCTACGCGTGGTGGAACAACCACCGGGTGGTCGACGCCGCGATCGGCACCTTCATCGAGTACGGCACGAAGGACCGCCGCAAGGACCGGGAGAGCTACGCGGAGATGTGGCGTCGCTGGATCTACGACGACTACTACCGCAGCTACCTGGTGCCGCTGGAGAAGTACGGTCTGGAGATCCCGCACGACCTGATCGAGGAGTCCTGGAACCAGATCTGGAACAAGGGCTACGTGCACGAGGTCGCCCAGTTCTTCGCCACCGGCTGGCTCGCCAACTACTGGCGGATCGACCCGATGACGGACAAGGACTTCGAGTGGTTCGAGTACAAGTACCCGGGCTGGTACGACAAGTACGGCGCCTGGTGGGAGAACTACAACCGGCTGTCCACCCCCAACGGGCACAAGCCGATCGTGTTCGAGGACGTCGACTACGAGTACCCGCACCGCTGCTGGACCTGCATGGTCCCCTGCCTGGTCCGTGAGGACATGGTGATGGGCAAGGTCGACGGCCAGTGGCGGACGTACTGCCACGAGATGTGCAAGTGGACCGACGAGACCGCGTTCCGGCCGACGTACCAGGGCCGGCAGACGCCGAACATGGGCAAGCTGATCGGCCACCGCGAGTGGGAGACCCTGTACCACGGCTGGAACTGGGCCGACGTGGTCTCCGACATGGGCTTCGTCCGCGACGACGGCAAGACGATGGTCGCCCAGCCGCACCTGGACCTGAACCCGGACAAGATGTGGACCCTCGACCATCTGCGCAAGTGCCCGCCGCTGGCGAGCCCGAACGTGCTGCTGAACGAGATGTCCGACGCCGAGCGCACCGCGTTCGCGGCCCGCTACGTGAAGGGTGGTCCGGGCGGACGGCCCGCCCCGGCTGACGCCTGAGCCATGGCCGGCAAACACGTCGTACGGTTCGAACCGGTCGGCATCGAGATCGAGGTGGCGGAGGATCAGACGATCCTCCGCGCCGCGGCCGAGCAGGGCGTGATGCTCATGCACGGCTGCAAGGAGGGGCAGTGCGCCTCCTGCAAGTCCTTCGTTCTCGACGGTGAGGACATCGAGCACGATCGGTACTCGACCTTCGCGCTCCCGGACTACGAGCTCAACGAGGGTTACACGTTGCTCTGCCGGGCGCACGCCTACGAGGACCTGACGATCGAGCTGCTCAACTACGACGAGGAGATGATCCGCTCCGGACTGCCGATCCAGGAGCGGACCGCCGAGGTGGTGGCGATCGACGCGGTCACCCACGACCTGCGCCACCTGGTGCTGCGGCTGACCGGGGAAGACGGCGAACTGAAGTTCTTCCCCGGCCAGTACGTCGACCTGAAGGTGCCCGGAACGGACGCCAGCCGGTCGTTCTCGATGGCCAACACGTCCAGCCGGGAGAGCGGGCAGCTGGAGTTCGTCATCCGGGTCTACCCCGGTGGGCTGTTCTCCGAGTTCCTCGACCAGCGGTTGCGGGTCGGCGACCAGCTGGAGCTGACCGGGCCGTTCGGGGTCTTCACCCTGCGCGACAACCCGGGCGCGCGGATCGTGTTCGTCGGCGGCGGCGCCGGGATGGCCCCGATCCTGTCGCTGCTGCGGACGATGTCGGAGCGTGGCATCGAGCGCCAGGTCACCTTCTACTACGGCGCCCGGACCCGCCAGGACCTCTGCTTCGTCGACGAACTGCGCGAGCTGGAGCGGACCCTGCCCGGTTTCCGTTACATGCCGGCGTTGTCCGAGGACGAGTGGGACGGCGAGAACGGGCTGATCACCGACGTGGTCCGCAAGCACGAACCGGATCTCAAGGGGGCCGACGCGTACGTCTGCGGCCCGCCACCGATGGTCGAAGCGGCGATCCCGATGCTCGAGCGACTGGGCGTCGTGACGAAACACATCTACTACGACAAGTTCACCACGACCGGCGACGCCGGTGACTCGAAGGTGCTGGAGGCAGAGAGCCGATGACCACCACAGAAGCGAGTGAGGCGAGGATCGAACGCAGTGTGCCGAAGCCGGTCTTCACCGACGCCGAGGCCGGCGCCCGGGAGTTCCCGGACTCGACCTTGCGGCACTACAACTACTACAAGCCGCAGAAGCGCAAGCAGAGCCACTACGAGGACGTCACGGTCGACGTCCAGCCCGACCCGCGGCACTATCTGAGCCAGGGCTGGCTGTACGGCTTCGCCGACGGCCGTGGCGGCTACCCACTGGACTGGACGGCCCTGAAGGCGTGGGGCTCCGACGAACCGTCGCCCAAGCGCGGGCCGGGCTCCGGCGGGCTGTTCGTGAAGGAGTGGCCGGCCACCGGCTGGCACGAGTTCCGCGACCCGAACGAGGAGTGGGAGCTCACCTTCTACCGGAACAACTCCAACATGGTCCGCCAGGTCAACCAGAACATCGACTCGGCCCGGCAGGCCAAGGCGTTCGAGCAGTGGAACCCGAACTGGGTCCGCTTCGTCGAGCAGCACGTCGGCGCCTGGATGCACGTCGACCACGGGCTCGGCCTTTACCTGTACGCGAACGCGAACCGGCGGGCGCCCACCAACATGCACAACAACGCGATCTCGGTGAACAGCATGCACCGGATCCGGGCCGCCCAGGACCTCGCGCTGTACAACCTCACGCTGTCGGAGGAGATCGAGGCGTTCGACGGCAGCGCGCACCTGGAGACCTGGAAGTCCGACCCGGCCTGGCAGGGTGTGCACGAGCTGGCCGAGCAGCTGACCGGGATCGACGACTGGTGCGAGGCGATCTTCGCGGCGAACATCGTGTTCGAGCCGTTGGTCGGCGAACTGTTCCGCAGCCAGCTGGTCCAGCAGGCCGCGCCGCGCAACGGCGACTTCGTCACCCCGACCGTGATCGGCGCGGCGGAGTTCGAGTTCGCCGAGCGCGATCTGCGCTACACCACGGCGATGTTCGAGCTGCTCACCGGGGACCGGGAGTTCGCCGACCACAACGTGGCGATCCTGTCGGGCTGGATGAGCACCTGGACCGCCCGGGCCCTGTCCGCCGCCCGGACCCTGCAGCCGCTGTGGTCGCAGCCGGACGCCAAACCACCGCGGTTCGAGGACGGCCTCGACCGGGTCAAGAGCCGGTTCAGCGGCATCGTCGCCTCGCTGGGCCTCGAGGAACCGAAGGAGTTGGCACAGTGACCACGCTCAAGACGACCACCGAGAGTCCGTTCAAGGCGGACAGCTCGGCGTCCAACAAGGCCGGTGTCACGCTGATGAACAACCAGGTCGGCGCGGTCGTCGCCAACGTGATGGCCGGCCTGGACAACGTCACGGTGACCCACCTGCCGTCGATGATCCGGGTCGACGCGGTCGGCCGGATGGACTTCGTCTACGACGACATCTCCGAGGCGCTCGGCCAGGAGCCCGGGTACTTCGACCAGGCCGAGTTCGAGGAGAACATGTCCACCCACTACGGGCGGATGGTTCACCTCGACGACCGGACGATCATGTTCGCCAACCCCGAGGACGCCGCCGAGTACATCGGCTTCGACCTGACCGCGCACTGAAGATCCCTGGAGGCCCGACGTGTATCAGAAGGATGGCGAGAAGTACTTCGTGGTCGACAGCCACATGCACTACTGGAACGCGGGGCCGGACAACTGGGTGCCGGGTGCCGAGCAGTACGCGAAGGGCTGGATCGAGTGCTTCCACGCGTACCAGAGCCTGGCACCCAAGGAGACCCACTGGCCGATCGAGAAGTTCATGAGCTACACCGAGGACGACCTGATGAAGGACGTCTTCGAGGACGGCTACGTGGACGTCGCGGTCTTCCAGCCGACGTACCTGAAGGAGTGGTACAAGGAAGGGTTCAACACCACCGAGAAGAACGCCGGCCTGGGTGAGAAGCATCCCGGCATGTTCGTCCTGAACACCCGGTTCGACCCGCGCGACGGGGACAACGGGCTGGACGAGCTGAAGGCGAACGTCGACCGGTACGGCTCGAAGGGCGTCAAGCTCTACACCGCCGAGTGGAACAACGGGTCGCGGGGCTACAAGCTGACCGACCCGGCGGCGTACCGGTACCTGGAGAAGGCGCAGGAGTTGGGGATCAAGAACATCCACGTCCACAAGGGCCCCACCATCTGGCCGCTGGACAAGGACGCGTTCGACGTCTCGGACGTCGATCACGCCGCGACCGACTTCCCCGGGCTCAACTTCATCGTCGAGCACGTCGGGCTGCCGCGGATCGAGGACTTCTGCTTCATGGCGACCCAGGAGCCCAACGTGTACGCCGGGCTGTCGGTCGTGATCGGTGGCCTGATGGCCGCCCGGCCGCACTTCTTCGCGAAGGTGATGGGCGAGCTGCTGTTCTGGGTCGGCGAGGACAAGATGACGTTCGGCAGCGACTACGGCATCTGGGAACCGAAGTGGCAGATCGAGGGCTTCGTCGACTGGGAGTTCCCGGACCTGGCGGAGTTCGCCGACTATCCCAGGCTCGGGGTCGAGGGCAAGAAGAAGATCCTCGGGCTGAACGCGGCGAAGCTCTACGACATCAAGGTGCCGGACGAGCTGCAGCTCAAGGAGGCCACTCCCGCGGCGCAGGACGACGCGAAGCTGGTCACCCGGTAATGACGGCAACAGCTGAGAGGTCCAGGGTGCTGAGCGCCCTGGACCTTGTCCGCGATCCGGAGCTGGACGAGCCGATCACCACGCTCGGGTTCGTCTCGTCCTGTCATGTGTCGGCAGCCGGTGACGTCGTCGTCAGACTCCGGCTGCCGACCTATTTCTGCGCGCCGAACTTCGCCTTCCTGATGGTCGCCGACGCATACGACGTACTGGCCGCGCTGCCCGAGGTGCGCAGCGTCGACGTGACGCTGGAGGATCATTTCGCGGCCGACCAGATCAATGCGGGCGTGGCTGCGCGGGCCGGGTTCGTCGCGGCCTTCGACGGCGAGGCGGCCGCCGAACTGGACGACCTGCGCCGGACCTTCGTGTCGAAGGCGATGCTGGCCGGCACCGATCAGGTCTGCCGGCCGTTGGTTGCCGCAGGCTCCGATCCGGCGGAGCTGACCCGGCTGACGCTGGGCGACGTACCGCCGTCGGCCGACCTCGACCGGCTGCGGCGCCGGCGGGCCGAGCTCGGTCTGCGCTCGGACGACGGAGCGCCCCTGCTCGTCGATCCGGGCACCGGCACGCCGATCGCCGCGGCCGGCGCACCGAAGTACCTGGGCCTGGCCCGGCTCACCCAGACCGGGATCGAGGCCAACACCGGCATCTGTAGGGGAATGCTGCGGCACCGGTACGCCGGGGCCGGAGCCGGGGAATCGGAGGAGGGACAAGGATGAAAGCAGTCCGGCTGCACGGGTACCACCAGCAACCAGTGGTCGAGGACGTTCCCGAGCCGAAGATCAACGGCCCGCTGGACGTGATCATCAAGATCGGCGGCGCCGGCGTGTGCCGCACCGACCTGCACATCATCGAAGGCCAGTGGGCCGACGCGATGCAACCCACCCTGCCCTACACGATCGGCCACGAGAACGCCGGCTGGGTGCACGAGATCGGCTCCGCCGTCACCAACGTCCAGGTCGGCGACACGGTGATCCTGCACCCGACGCCGACCTGCGGCCTGTGCCACGCCTGCCGGGCCGGCGACGACATGCACTGCGAGAACAGCACCTTCCCCGGGCTCGACAGCGACGGCGGCATGGCGGAGTACCTGCTGACCTCCGCGCGGGCGTGTGTGAAGCTCGATCCCTCCACTCAACCCAAGGATGTCGCGGCACTCGCTGACGCGGGCATCACGGCGTACCACGCGGTGCGCAAGGCGATTCCCCTGCTGTACCCGGGGACGACCGCCGTGCTGATCGGGGCCGGCGGGCTCGGCCACATCGGCATCCAGTGCCTGTCGGCGCTGACCGCCACCAACATCATCGTGGTGGACCGCAACCCCGAGGCGCTCCAACTTGCCGAGCAGCTCGGCGCCGACCACACGGTCGTTGCTGACGGCAACCAGATACAAGCGGTCCAGGAGCTGACCGGTGGCGCGGGTGCGCACGTCGTACTGGACTTCGTCGCCGAACAAGGCGCCGAGCAGGACGGTTTCGCGATGACCAGGCCGGCCGGGTCGTACTACGTCATCGGCTACGGCGGCCAGGTACAGATCCCGACCCTGGACATCATCTCCACCGAGCGCAACATCGTCGGCAACATCGTGGGCACCTACAACGAGCTCGCTGAGCTGATGGCGCTCGCACAGGCCGGCAAGGTCACCCTGCACACCAGGGCCTACCCCCTGGACGCCGCCGCCGACGCGGTCGCCGATCTGGACGCCGGCCGGGTGCGCGGCCGCGCGATCCTCGTCCCCTGACGCACCTACTACACCGTTCGCCCGGACCGGGCACGTACTGAGGAGGGAACGATGGCCAAGGAACTGCGATTCGGTGCACAGGCGCGTGAACTGATGCTGAGAGGGGTCGAGCAACTGTCGGAGGCAGTCAGCTCGACGCTCGGCCCGAAGGGGCGCAACGTGGTGCTGGAGAAGATCACCGGCTCTCCCGTCGTCACCAACGACGGCGTCACGATCGCCCGCGAGATCCACCTCAAGGACCAGTTCGAGAACATGGGTGCCCAGCTGGTCAAGGAAGCCGCGATCAAGACCAACGACATCGTCGGTGACGGCACCACCACCGCGACGGTGATCGCGCACGCGATCGTCCGGGAGGGGATGGCCGCGATCGGTTCCGGCGGCAACCCGGTGCTGATCAAACGGGGCATCGACCTCGCGGTCGCCCGGCTGGTCGAACGACTGCGCCAGGTGGCCTACCCGGTCGCCACCGAACTGGACTTCGCCCGGGTGGCGGCAATCTCGGCCAACGACGACAACACGGTCGGGGCGGTGATCGCGAAGGCGCTGCACTCGGTCGGCGACGGCGGCATCGTGACCGTCGAGGAGTCGGCCGAGCACGGGATCCGGGTGGACTTCGTCGAGGGGTTCGAGTTCGACAACGGGTATCTGTCGCCGTACATGGTGACCGATCCGGGCAGCCTCCAGGCGGTCGTCGACGATCCGTACATCCTGCTCTGCAGCGAGAAGATCACCAAGGTGCAGGAGCTGATGCCGCTGCTCGAGAAGGTGATGCGCGACCCGAAGCCGCTGGTGATCATCGCCGAGAACCTCGAAGGCACGGCGCTCAGCATGCTGGTGCACAACCACATCAACGGGCACTTCCAGTGCGTCGGGGTGCGGGCGCCCGGGTTCGGCGACCGGCGGCTGCACAAGCTGGAGGACATCGCTGCCATCACCGGTGGCGCGGTGCTCAGCAAGCACTCGGGCTTCGGCCTGGAGACGATGACCATCGACCAGCTCGGCCGGGCCGACCAGGTCCGGGTCACCGCCGAGCGGACGGCGATCGTCGCATCACCAGGGCATGAGAAGGATGTCGAGTTCCGGCTGGCCCAGTTGCGCGCCGAGCTGGGGCGGGCGACCTTCGGGGTCGACGAGGACGTACTGACCGAGCGGATCGGCTCGTTGTCGGGCAAGGTCGGGGTGATCTCGGTCGGAGCGCCGACACCGGCCGAGCTGAAGGAGCTCCAGCACCGGGTCGAGGACGCGTTGTCGGCGACCCGGGCGGCGATGGCCGAGGGGATCGTGGCCGGTGGCGGGGTGGCGATCCTGCACGCCGCGTCGGCGCTCGACGATCTCGAGGTGAAGGACGACTACGCGATCGGCGTGGACATCGTCCGGCGGGCGCTGCGCGAACCGGCGTACCTGATCGCCACGAACGCCGGCTACAACGGCGAAGAAGT
Source organism: Kribbella sp. NPDC051718 (assembly GCF_040681515.1). Lineage (NCBI taxonomy): Bacteria > Bacillati > Actinomycetota > Actinomycetes > Propionibacteriales > Kribbellaceae > Kribbella > Kribbella sp. NPDC051718. Next base: position 284,001 of record NZ_JBFAYZ010000007.1, read on the forward strand.
GCTGGAACGGATCACCCAGCTGGGCACCGACGACGGCTTCGACGCCCTCGAAGGCCGCTACGGCAACATGCTCGAGATGGGCATCGTCGATCCACTCCGGGTCGCCAGATCAGCCCTGCAGAACGGCGCCTCGGTGGCCGGCCTCCTGCTCACCACCAACGCCATGATCGCCGAAGAACAAACCGCCTGGGGCGGCAGCGCCGCCCTGATGACCGAGTTCGGCCCCCTCGACGAAGGCCTCCACCAACCCTCCCCCGACTCCAGCACTCCGCAGTCCCTGGGCCTCGGCCCATCCGTCGGCTGAGCCTGCAACAACCTGCAGCTGTCTTGCGCTGACGCCTCTGTCCGTGGTTGATATGGACCCATCAACCACGTACAGAGGCACGACTGGACCCGCCCGTTGGCGAGCGTCGAGACACTCGAGATCCCGGTCCGGCGCGCTCGTCAGGTCTTGTGCCTGACCGGGACCGCGCTGTTCGGCGGCTGGTTCGGTTACGTGTTGGTCGCCAGTGGCGACGAGCCGTTGACCGGGTATCTGCGGTTCGCCTTCCATATCTGCGCGGCGGGGCTGGCCGTCTACGGGCTCGGTGTGGTGCGCCTGTACTACGGGATCTTCACCGGCCGATCCAGGCTGACCATCGGCCCGGAGGGCGTCACGCTCGGGGATCACCGGATGGGTTGGGACGACATCCAGGAGATCACTCTGCGGCCGACCTCACCCGTGGCGCGTTATCTCGTGCCGCCGTCGGTACGGATCCAGGCGCGGCAAAGGCTTCGCCAGATCGAGGTGACCCGGGATCATGTCAAGGATCTCAGGGGTTTTGCCGATTGGCTGCGGAGTATTCACGAGGCTCGGATCCGGTCTCTGCCGCCGGGTTAGAAGCAGCGGCCGGGGCGGAGCGTGTGGCGCGGGCCCATCTCGCGGGCGAAGTGACGCATCCCCGAGCGGTACTCGATCCGGATGCCGGTCAGGCGTGCCTCAGCGAGCGGGTCCGGGCGATGAACGTGAACGACCAGCTTCGCACCGGCCGACCTCTCGAGCTGGGCGCCGACCGCGAGGGTGGGCGCGCCGTTCTCGCCGTCGAAAGGACCGTTGCCGAAAGCCCAGCCGGTCTTGCTGCCGCTCGACGAGTTCGCGCCCTCCGGCACCAGCAGGGCCCCGTCGTTCTCGACACCGTCCGGACCGATGATCGAGACGGCGGTGATCGTGACCGGGTCGGACCCGGTGTTCTTCAGCGGCAGCAGGCCGATGGTGGCGTCGGTGGTCTCACCGACGCTCAGGCAGACCGCGTCTCCGAGCATGTTGCCGCTGAGTGGACCGCCGTCGTGGCGGAGCCCGAGGTACCAGACCCCTGCACCCACGACCAAAGCTCCGGCTGCGACACCGGCAACCAACGTCTTAGCACCCATCCGCTCCCCCAGCCCATAGCGTGCTTGTGGTCAGACGGTATCGCCTGCGGGGGCCGCTCGCACCGAACCGCCGGGGTGGGCCCCTGTCCCATCCCGACGGTCCTGCGGTGCGGTGTTCGTCTCAACCCAGCCAGTCCGCCTCGGTGACGTGCCCGCCGGTCACTTCGACCGCCAGTTGCACGGGGCCGTCGGGTAGCAGGTACAGCTCGTAGCTGCCTTCGGGGACGTCGAAGAAGACCGCGGAGTAGACCAGCTCGCCGTCCGGAGATGGCCGCGGGACAACGGCCACATGCGGAAAGCCGGCTCCATGACCGTGGCCGTGCCCATGGCCGTGTCCAGCGCCATGCTCATGACTGCGGCCGTTCTCAGCCGTCCAGCCGAGCGGGCGGCGTTCGATCTCGGCGTCGTCGAGGGCGGCCGGCATCGTCAGTACGATCGCGCCGACGCCGTCACCGATGTCGAGCAGGACCGAAGAACCCTTTCCTGCATGGGGATTCTCCTCCGCGTTGCTCATGACGCGGCCGGTACGCCCGGCTTGCTCTGGTAGCCGCCACCTGGCGTACCGAGGTACGGGAACACCTTGAGGTAGTCGGAGTTGGTGTTGGACGTGCCGTCCTTGACCGCCGACGCGGCCCCGTCCGGCGTGAACGACGGATCGACCAGCGGAATCGTCAACCCGGCGACCGCCCGGATCTCCACGGTTACGACGTCGTCGAAAACCCTGCGCCCGTTCGGGAAACCGGCCGCGTCACCGGCCACCAGCCCGAGCGGATTCGGCGACTTCGACGGCGGTACGGCCACGTTCAGCCGCAACATGTCCGCCTGCACCGGCCCGGTGTAGTTCTGGAACCCCGGTACTACGCCCTTCGGGATCCCGGTCAGCAGGATCGCCGCCAGATCAGCGCGCGGCTTCTTGTACGCCGCCAGGTTCGGGAACACGCCCGGATACAGCACCGGCAGCAGCCCGGCCAGCTCCGGCTTGGTCACGTACTGGGCGTACTTCTTGTCCTCCGACGGCGGCCGGCTGTTCCACTTGTCCTTCTCGGCCATCGGCACGATGACCTCGTTGAACAACGGGTTGCCCAGCCGCGAGACCTGCTTGTGCGGACCGTGCCAGTGCGAGATCCCGAGCAGCTCGTCGAAGATCTTGGACTGCTGGCGACTCGCGGTCGCGTAGACGCCGATGACCGACTTCGCCGACATCACATCCGTCGGCTTCTTGCCGTCGCGCGTCAGGTCCGAGATCGGCACCTGCAACGCGATGGTGTGCACGTTCGAGCCCTGCAGGCCGTTGACGCCGACCGCGGCAGCGGACGGGATCAGGTGCGCCGCCTGGAACGGGCGCAGCGTACCGAGGTCGAAGATCGAACCGAGGTCCGCGAAGAATCCGTCGGCACGCTGGCCGGCGAACACCTTGCGGTTCTTGCCGATCGTGTGGATCGCCTCGCCCGCGAGCTTGGCGTAGTTCGGCGTACTACGAACGCCCACGTTCACCGGCGGCGCGGCCAGGTCGCGCGCCAGGATCCGCGACTTGCCGTGCTCGACCCGGGTGACCGAGTAGTACTGCGGCCGGTTCCACGTCTTGTCCTTGATCGAGGTGATCGGGCCGGTGTTGTACAGGAACGTCTTCTTGTTCCGGATCTCGGCGTGGAAGCGGAACTGGTAGCTGATGTCCGCCTTGCCGGTACCGGAGTTGGAGATGTGGATCTGGTAGAGCACGTCGTCGCCGAACTCGTAGAAGTTCGGGCCGCCGAACGGGTTCTGGAACGGGATGAAGTTGGCGATCAGGGTGACCGTGTCCGGCTTGTCCGGGCTGACGAACGCGTAGACGTCGGTGTTGTCGGCGACCGGGTCCTTGGAGATCTCCGGAGCTTCGCGATGGGAAGACATGTCCCGCTCCTCAGGCCGTGGTCACGCCGGCCAGCCGGGTGGCCAGCTCGCGATCGATGATCGATACCTCGCGCTCGCCGACCAGGATCGTCAGCTCGCCCTTCTTCACGTCCTTGACGTGGACGACGAACGATTCCGCGTTCGCCAGGTCCGCTGCCTCCAGCTGGGGCGCGGCGTCGGCGGACTGGTCGCCGAAGATCCTCGGCGCCGCGACCGCGCCGACCGCGGCTGCCGTCCCCGCCCCCGCGAAGACCAGAAAGCCGCGACGTGTTGCGTCACTCATGACTGTCCCTTCCCTCTTCTCCTGCCTCCACATGCGAATCAGTCGCATGTGTTGTGATCTGGATCACAACTGCAGTCGAGGGACATTCGGGGCTGTCCTGCGGCCGGATGGGTGCCTTCGGTGTTTATCCCCCGGCAGGCGTGGTGGCCGACGACGGTGGAGGCGTCGAGGGATTCTCGGGTGGCGGCGTGCTCGAGGGAGCGGTCGTCGGCGCGGAGGTGGCCGGCGTGGTGGGTGCGGTGCTCGTCGGCGGCTTGGTCGAGGTGGGGGTCTGCGACGGCGCGGTTGTCGCCGGCGTACCTGACGATGTCGTCGGTGTGGGGGTGTTCTGGCTGGAGGGCGTCTGCGATGGCTTGGGCGAGGTGCTTTGGGTCGGCCGGGTCGTGGTGCCGGCTTGCTCCGGGCCGGAGCTCGACGGGTTGGCGGGCGCGTTCGGCGTACCGGAGGTGACCCCTGGGCCGGGTCCGACGTTGTTCGTCTCCGGCAGCCGGGGATCGTTGTTGTCGAGCAGGACCACGGCCAGTACTGCGGCCGCGGCGGCGACAAGCGCGATCACACCGGCCAGCAAAGCCTTCTGTCGCGGCTGCCAACCCGCGGGCGGTGGCGGCGTCGGTGCAACAGGAACAAGCGGCGTCGTCTCGACCGGGACGACAGGCGTAGCACGAACCGTCGGTGCGACCGCTGGCGCGACCATCGCCGCGGTCGCAAGGCCCGGCGTCCGGAGCGAGCCGGCTGCGATCTCCTCGGCGGTCGGGCGCTCGGCGGGCTCCTTGGCGAGCATCCGGAACAGCGCGGCCTCGAAGGCGCCCGCGAGCTCGGGGCGGGTCGCGCTCGGCAGCGCCGGTTCGGCGTCCACGTGCTGGTAGAGAATCGCGGCCGGGTGCTCGCCCGCGAAGGGCGGCTGGCCGGTGAGCAACTGATAGAGAACACAGCCGAGCGAATACACGTCCGACGGCTTGCCGGCCTGTCCACCGCGCGCCCGCTCCGGTGCCAGGTAGAGCGCGCTGCCGATCAGCTGCCCGGTGGCGGTCAAGGCGGTCGCTTCATCGGCACGATGCGCGATCCCGAAGTCCGCGACCTTCACCGTTCCATCAGGCGTCAGCAGCAGGTTTCCCGGCTTGATGTCGCGATGCACCACTCCCTCGCGATGCGCCGCGGCCAGCCCCAGCGCAGCCTGCTCGACGATGCCGATCGCGCGGTCCTTCGGCAACGGTCCGTGCTCGGCGAGCTCGCCCGCCACCGTCCGCCCCTCGACCAGCTCCATCACCAGGAAGAACTCGTTGCCGTGCTGGCCGAAGTCGTACACGGCGACCACATGCGGATCGTTGAGCTGAGCGGCCGCCCGGGCTTCCCGATGAAAGCGCTCCACCGCGCTCGGATCGCGATCCGACGGCAGCATCAGCTTGACCGCGACCGGCCGCCCCAACTGCTCGTCGACAGCACGGAACACCTCCCCCATCCCGCCACGCCCGAGGGAAGTACCAAGTCTGTATCGCTCCGCTACCAGCACCCACCCATCCGTACCCCACGACACCAAACCCAACCCCAGCCCCGGACCGGCGCGGACCGAATACGGTGTCTGTTACGCCCAGACCGCGCCGGATGGACGAACGGAGCTGCGATGACGGCCAGTACGGAGCAGTCACTGCGAGACTGGGTGCCAGTCGAGCATCGGTGGTTCGGGCTCGACCGGCGGACCTTCAAGCCTGCATTGATCGTGCTCGGCGTGGCGCTGGTGCTGATCTACGGCCTGCAGGGGCTCAACGCGGCGATTCCGTGGCGCAACGCCATCGAGTCCGGGCAGGTGCTCGATCTGGGTGGAGGCGCGACCGCGGTCCCGCCCGTCGGGTGGCAACTCGAGAGCGGCACGCTGACCGGCGGCGCCGGGGCGAGCGCGACGAATCTTCAGGTGCTCCTGGTCTCCGGCGGCGCGCGGATCGAGCTGATCGGTACGACCTACGACGGCAGCGCGACCGCCTTCCTCCAACAGGTCCGGCGCTCGCAAGGCGATGATTCGCCGCAGGTCCCGTCCGGCCAGGGCACCCTGACGACCGACGCGGGCCTGGTCGGTGTGGTGCAGACCCGGACCGGGCCGACAGGTGACGGGATCGACGTCGCGTTCAAGATGGCCGTCGGTGACAGCCAGGCCGTCGACTCGGCTCCCGCGCTGCTGGTCCGGATCCGGACGGCGGCGGGGCAGCTGGAGCAGTACCAGAACGAGGTCAGCGCCTTGTTGCGCAGCATCAAGCCGGGGGTCGCGCGATGACCGCCGTACCGCAGGAGCGCGCCGCGCAGCTCGACGCGATCGAGCAATCCGGCTGGGGCCGGCCGTACCCATTCCTCCAGCCGCACAACCTGGCCTTCTGGGTGTATCTGCTCGGTGTGGGTGGCGGCCTCCTGACGATGCTCCGGTACTTCGGAGCGGGCGCACCGTTCTACGCCCCGGCGCTGGCCGGAGGCGTCGTCCTGTTCGGTCTGTACCTCGTACCGTGGCTGCTGCTCCTGCGCCATCACAACCGCTTCACCGCCCAACCCGCCGGACTGCTGCTGACCGGCTTCGTCTGGGGCGGTATCGCCGCGACCTTCTGGATCGCGCTGCCGGCCAACACGGCGTTGCAGGCGATCTGGGCCAAGGTCGGCGGTACCTCGTTCGCCGCCGACTGGGGCGCCGGGCTGACGGCGCCGATCAACGAGGAGTGGGGCAAGGCGCTCGGCCTGGTGCTGCTCATCGGCCTGGCGCCACGCCTGGTCCGCAGCGCCTACGACGGCTTCATCATCGGCGCCTTCATCGGCCTCGGCTTCCAGGTCTTCGAGGACGTCCTCTACGTCTACAACGGCGCCACCCAGCTGTTCGGCGTCGACCAGTTCGGCTCGTCGCTGCGGGTCTTCGCAGTCCGTGGCGCCGCCGGAATCGTGTCCCACGCCCTGTTCAGCGCGATCTTCTGCGCCGGACTGATGTGGCTGCTCGGCCGGACGCCCGGCGAACGCAACCGCCTGCGCGGCGTCCTCACCATGCTGACGGCGATGCTCTTCCACTTCGCCTGGGACGACATGACCGGCCTCAGCGGCGGGGGCGTCTGGGCAGCGATCCTCCCGTTCGTGATCGCGATCGTCGAACTGACCTTCCTCTTCTGGGTACTCCGCCACGCGGCCCGCCAGGAACGCGCCTGGATCCGGGCACTGCTCGCCCCCGAAGCCGAGGCCGGCACCATCGACCCACCACTGCTCGACGCCGTCAGCGGCCTCCGCAAGGACCGCCGGCGATACCGCAAACACCTGCACAGCCGGCGCCGGGCCAACCACCTGATCGAGGCCACCAACGACCTGGCCAAGGAGATCGCCACAGCGCGCGGCGCCGAGACTCCCCGCGTAACCCACGCCCGGGCAGAACTCCTCCGGCTAAGCCGGCCTCAATAAGGCCCGAACACCCACTGAGAGGGCGACTTCGGGTCGTCGCCGCGCCAGAAGCCCGACCACAGCTCGCGGAACTCGGTCCGCGAGAGGTGGCCGTCGCCGTCGGTGTCGAGCTGCGGGAAGACCTCCTCGATGCCGTCGGCGGAGCCCTTCCAGGCGTACACGACCTGCTTGTGCTCGGCCAGCGCGATCCGGTCGTCGCCGTTCTGGTCGATCGCGTCGAACATCGCGTCCGCCGTCCCGTACACCGCGTCGTCCATCGCCGGCAGCTGGTCGACCACCGTCATCAGCTCGTCGAGCGACACCCGGTCGTCGCGGTCGGCGTCGGACAGCGTCGAGATCGCCGACCACCAGCCCATCATGATCGCCCGCATCCGCTCGTACTCCGCGGTCCCCGGCTGCCAGTCGCGGATCCCGACCCACCGCTCGGTCAGCTCCTCGAAATCGGACTCCTCGAGAAAGCCGTTCCGATCGGCGTCCATCGCCTCGAAGACCCCGGCCACCTTGCGCCGCTGAAACTCACTGGCCACCCGCCCACCCCTTTGCGCCACACCTCGGTCACAGTCCGTGACCGACTCCAGTGTGTGACCGCGTCGAGCGGTTGACCACCCCGAACTTTTACCGCTCTCCCCCGAACTTTCGGTGCGTTTCAGGATGGCACCGGCGGGATCACGGTGTAGCCGCGGTCCCGGATCGCGTCGAAGCAGCGGTCCCGGACGTCGGCCGACGGGAACGCCGCGACCACCTTCTTGGTGTCCAGATCGATCTCCGACACCGTCACCCCGTTGCTCTGCAGGACCTTGGTGACCGTGCTCGTGCAGTGCGAACACGTCATGTCCGGTACTTCGAACACCTCGTCGACAGGACTGCTCATCGCGACCTCCTGCTCACTGTTGTTCTGGACCGAATCGACCGCCCGGACGAACGTCTCCACGAAGATGTCGACGACACGAGGAAGCAGCGTGACCCGACGAGCCTCGACGGTCGCCGGCATGTTCGCGAGACACCGCGGCTGCTCGGTCAGCGACCCGTACTGCCGCAGCAGACCGGCATCCTCAGGATCGGGCGCAGCAATGGTCGCGTCCTTCATCGCGCGCAGCATCCTGGTCGTCTCCGCCGTGTAGCGAAGAGTCCCCTCGGCCAGCGCGACCGGGATCATGCCGCGCCGGAACGTCGACGACTGCAACCCCCAGAACCACGTGTTCGCCACCACCGCGAACAACCCCGAGTCCCGCAGCCCACGGGCGAACTCCCCCGGACTCCGGTACGACGTCCGCTCGGCCAGATACGCATGCTGCACCAGCGCGCGAGCAGTCGTCTCCAACCCGACGCTGAAGATCTCCACGGGATCGCGATCCGTCGTGGTCGCCGCCATCACGGCCAGCTCGTCGGCATCGAGTTCTTCCACCGTGGCCTTGGCCAGAGCTCTCCGAAGTACCAGCACTGTCTCCCGGGCAGCGATCGCCACGATCGGACCGAATCCACCCGGACCGCAGTGACCGACGTTCAGTACGCCATCGCTGTCGTGCCACATCACCCCATGACTCGCGCTCGTCACCAACTCCGGCCGACAAGGCCGCATCCCGTCCTCGAGATAACTCAACTGCGCCCGCGTCAGGTGGCTGCCAGGCGCCGGCGTCAGCGGTGTCAGCTCCGGTTCGACCCGGTACGGCGAAGCCGGAAGATCCGGCTGCAAGTCGACGTCGGCGAGCACCCGGGCCAGGAGCTGCGCCGCGGCCGACCGATCGTAGTGCGCTACGTCCGGCAGCATTCTCCAATTCTGGTTGACGCCGGCCGTCAGTGCGCCGCGCTACTGCGTGTCACGGTCCGTACCGCGCGCGGAGCCGACGGCAGTTCGAAGAGCGCCTTGGGCAGGTAGCGGTAGAGGAAAAGACAGAGCCAGGCGAGGAAGGCGGTCAGTACGACCGGCTCGAAGATCGCCACGATCCACTGAGCTGTCGGGCCGGCCGACGACAGCGGGCCGATCAGCACCGCATGGGTCAGCGCCAGCAACGGCATGTGCATGACGTAGATCGGCAGCGTCCGGCTACCGATGCTGGCCAGCCCGTTGGACAGGCCCTCCCAGCGAGTCACCAGCCCGGCCGCCGTGACCCCCAGGACGATCGCTACCCCGCTCACCACCGGCCAGAGACCGAACCAGGTCTTCGCGTCGAAGGCGGCGATGACGGCCAGCAGTACGGCGTACGGCGCTCCGACCAGCAGCAGTCGTCGCCAGCTCGCCCGGGCGGCCAGGTCCTCGATCAGGCTCTTGCCGTAGAGACCGGCCAGGAAGAAGACCAGGTTCTGGTAGACGCCGGCCCGGTCACCCGGTACGGCGAGCAGGCCGGCCGACGCTGCCGCTGACAAGAGGAACGCCGGGGCGAGGACCGCCCACGCCGGCACTCGGCGCGCTGCTTTCGCGATCACGAAGTACAGGGCGAGGGCGTAGAGGTACCAGAGGTTCGACGGCGTGATCGTCAACTGGGCCAGGAACTTCAGTGGACCGTCCGCCCGCTCGGTGCCGAAGTCCGGTACGAAGGCCAGCACGACGGTGTGGATCACCAGCCAGACGACGTAGAGGTAGTAGAACTTCGCCACCCTGGTGCGAAGGACCACCGGCCACGGGCGCTGGACCGCGCGGACCGCGAAGAAGCCGGACACCGCGAAGAACAAGGGCATCCGGAGCGGAAGCAACTGCTCACCGAGCGTCCCCCACAACCCCCGCACCTGGCCACTGATGTGCCAGTCGATCTGCAGGTAGTGCTTCATCAGGACGTGCCAGAGCACGACCAGCAGAATACACATGCCCTTGGCAACGTCCGCCCAAGCGACCCGCCCACGCTCTGCCGTCAACATGCTTCAAAACTTAGGGAAACCGGCTCCTCACTCCATCAGGCCGGTGTCGCCACCGACCGTCATCCCGTGGTCGTAGGCAACGATCCGGCGTCCACCCGGGGACCGACGGCCGCCGCGGGATCAGCACCGGATCGCGCGTTTTGTCCCCGGCCGCCGGTAGTGTTCCGGCTCGTGGACAAAGGGGAGCGGATTCAGGAGCTGGCCGACCGGATCGTCGTGCTGCGGGACGCCTATTACCGGGGGTCTCCGGAGGTGGCCGACGCCGACTACGACGCGATCGAGGACGAGCTGCGGTCGCTGATCGAGGCGAATCCGGAGCTGGCGCCGGATCCGAATCCGCTGGAGCAGGTCGGGGCGCCCGCGGTGCTGCATGCGCCGATCCGGCACTCGCGGCCGATGCTGTCGCTGGAGAAGGCGACGCGGCCTGAGCAGGTGGAGGCGTTCTTCAGCCGGTTCCCGGGACAGTCGGTCGTGGTGATGCCGAAGCTGGACGGGTTGTCGCTGGCGCTCGTCTACGAGGACGGGCGGCTGGCGCGGGCGATCACCCGTGGTGACGGGACGACCGGCGATGACGTGACGCCGCTTGTGCGGGCGTTGGCTGATGGGGTTCCGGAGCGGCTCGAAGTACCGGGCCGGATCGAGGTGCGGGGTGAGGCGGTCATGTTGCGGTCGACCTTCGCCGCCTACAACGCCGCCCACCAGGACAAGCCGCTGATCAACCCGCGGAACGCCGCCGCGGGCACCTTGCGCGCCAAGGACCCGGCCACGGTCGCGGAGCGGCGCCTGCAGTTCCTCGCCTTCGACCTGCTCAGCGACGCCGACGACACCGACGCCGACCTGGAGCGCGCGCTGCAGACGCTCGGGTTCACCGTCGCCGAGATGCGGCACTGCGATGACGCGGCCGCAGCGCAAGCGGTCATCACCACGATCGAGCAGCAGCGCAACGACCTCGACTACGACCTCGACGGCGCCGTACTACGCCTGGCCGACCGCGACGCCTTCGCCGCCGCCGGCACCCGGTCGAGCTCACCCCGGGGTGCCCTGGCGTTCAAGTTCGCCGCCGAGGAGAAGACCACCATCCTGGCCGACGTCGTCTGGGACGTCGGCAAAACCGGCAAGATCGCGCCGGTCGCCTGGCTGGAGCCGGTCTTCGTCGGCGGGACGACGGTCACCCGGGCGACGCTGGCCAACCAGGAGGTGATCCGCGCCCGCGGCATCAAGATCGGCGACACCGTCCTGGTGCGCCGCGCGGGCGACGTCATCCCCTTCGTCGCCGGCGTACTCGATGCCTCCAAGCGCACCGGCGCCGAGCGCGACATCGTGCCCCCGTCGGTCTGCCCGTCCTGCGAGCAGCCGCTGACCGAGCAGGGCAACAGCCGCGAACTCTTCTGCACCAACGTCGCCTGCCCGGCCCAGACCGTACGCCGCCTGATCCACTGGGCGTCGCGGGCAGCCGCCGACATCGACGCGATCGGTGGGGTCTGGATCGAGAGACTGGCCGAGGCCGGCATCCTCGAACACCCCTCGGACTTCTACCACCTGACCAAGGAAGGCCTGCTCGAGTTCGACCGGATCGGCGAGGTATCGGCCGCCCGGATGATCGAATCGATCGACGCCAGCCGCCAGGTCGGCCTCCGCCGCGCCCTGATCGGCCTCGCCATCCCGATGGCCTCCGAAGGCACTGCGACCAGGATGTGCCGAGCCGGATTCGGCTCCCTGGAGGAAGTCGCCGACGCCGGCGTGGACGGCCTGGTCGCAGTAGAGGACATCGGCCCGAAGGTCGCCGCCTCCCTGATCGAGCACCTAGCCCGGCTCCGCCCCGAACTCGAGCGTCTCCGGGCCGCCGGTGTCTCCCTCGACGTCCGCGAAGAAGACCTCCCACCTGTTGTCGCTGCAGGCGCCCCGCTGGCCGGCAAGACAGTGGTCGTCACCGGCTCGATCAGCGACCCCCGCTCCGGCGAAAAGGTCCCCCGCCCCGCCTTCCAGCGCCTCTGCGAAAAGGCCGGCGCCACCATCGCCTCGTCGGTCTCCGCGACCACCGACTTTCTCATCACCGGCGCAGACGTCGGCGCCGCCAAACTCACCAAGGCCGAGAAGCTCGGCGTCACCGTCGTCGACCAGTCCGAGATCTGGCAACAACTCCAGGACGCCGATCTCCTCAACCGCTGACACCTCGGTGGCCTCATGCTCTACTATCTGCGTATGCGTGCAGATAAGGGAGCATGTCGGCGCCGGCTGGCCGACGATCAGGTCGACCTGGCCGTCGAGGTCTTCCGGATGCTTGCCGACGCGACCCGGATCCAGTTGCTGTGGGCGTTGACCGAAGAAGAGCTCGCGGTCAACGAACTCGCGGCCCGGGTCGGCAAACCTGCCCCGTCGGTGTCGCAGCATCTGGCCAAGCTGCGGATGGCCCGACTGGTCCGGACTCGTCGCGAGGGGACGCAGGTCTTCTACCGGCTGGAGAACGACCATGTCGGACGGCTGGTCGCTGATGCGATCCACAACGCCGAGCACGCCGGCCCCGGCGTACCAGCCCACCACCTCGACGACGCGGGCCTCGCGCAGCTCCATCCCGGTCAGGAGACAACGGCCGTCGACCGAGGGGCAGCCCGATGAGTGACGGGCGAACCGACGACCCCGACGTCGGCCACGGGCACGGGCACGGGCACGGGCATGGTGCGGGACGCGAGAGCTGGTGGCAGCAACTCCAGCACGCGGTGCGGCCGCATTCCCACGACTCGGTGGATTCGATCGACGACGTGATCGAGTCCAGCGCCGCAGGGATCCGCGCGGTGAAGATCAGCCTGGTCGTCTTGCTGATCACGGCAGGTCTGCAAGCGGCTGTGGTAGCTGTCTCGGGTTCGGTCGCCCTGCTGGCCGACACCGTGCACAACCTGTCCGACGCTCTCACCGCGCTGCCGCTGTGGATCGCCTTCGTCATCGGACGGCGAGCAGCCAACCGTCGCTACACCTACGGCTACGGCCGGGCCGAAGACCTGGCCGGCTTGTTCGTCGTGGTCATGATCGGTCTGTCGGCCGTGGTGGCAGGCTGGGAATCGATCCGCCGGCTCGTCGACCCGGTGCCTGTACCCAACGTCGGATGGGTCGCGGCCGCGGGGGTGATCGGTTTCGCCGGGAACGAGGCCGTCGTGATCTACCGGATCCGGATCGGCCGCAGGATCGGATCAGCCGCCCTCGTCGCGGACGGGCTGCACGCGCGGACAGACGGCCTGACCTCGCTGGCCGTGGTGCTCGGCGCGGCCGGGGTCGCCGCAGGCCTTCCGCTGGCCGATCCCCTGGTCGGTCTGTTCATCACCATCGCGATCCTCGCCGTCTTGCGAACCGCGGGCCGCGACGTCTTCCGCCGCCTGATGGACGCCGTCGACCCGTCCTCGATCGACGCCGCCGAGACCGCGCTCGCCGCGCTGCCGGGGGTCGAATCGGTAATCCGCGTCAGGATGCGCTGGATCGGCCATGAGCTGCACGCCGACGTCGACCTGGTGGTCGGCGCCGCCGACAGCGCCGAGGCACACCGGCTGGCCCACGACGCAGAACACGAACTCACCCACGCCGTGCCGCGCCTTCGCACCGCGGTGGTGCACGCCTACCCCGCCGATACCGCTCAAGTTCACCAAGCTCTGGCCGGCGGCTGATGTCCGCGACTGCGGTCGTAGTGCGCGACCGGCGGATGTGGCCGTTGTATGCGGCGGGCTTCACCACGGCGTTCGGCGCGCATGCGGTGGCGGCCAACCTGGGGGCGTTCTCCGACGATGCGGTGAAGTCGCTGTTGACGCTGGGGATCCTGCTCGCCCTGTACGACGGTGCCGAGGTGTTGCTGAAACCGGTGTTCGGCACGATCGCCGACCGGATTGGTGCGCGGCCGGTATTGCTGGCTGGGTTGGTCGGGTTCGCGATCGCCTCGGGTCTTTATGCGGTCGCGGACAGTCCTCGGTGGTTGTGGGTGGCGCGGCTCGGGCAGGGGGCAGCGGCGTCGGCGTTTTCGCCGGCCGCCTCGGCCTTGGTTGCCCGGCTCAATCCGGCGGCCAAGCACGGCCGGGCGTTCGGCAGTTATGGCTTCTACAAGAGCATCGGCTACACGCTCGGGCCACTGCTGGGCGGAGCGTTGGTGTGGCTGGGTGGGTTCCGCTTGCTGTTCGTGGTGATGACGGTGCTGGCCATCGCCGTGGCCGGCTGGGCGCTGTTCGCCGTACCGGCCGTACCGCCGCTGCCGCGGACCCGGCAGACGGTGATCGACCTGGCCCGGAGGATCGCCGACCCCGTCTTCCTGCGGCCGACCGCGGCGCTGGCCGGCGCGACCGCCGCGTTGTCGGTCGGTGTCGGATTCCTCCCGGTGACCGGCGCGGCCGACGGCCTTGGCACCATTGCGACCGGAGCCGCCGTTTCAGTGCTGGCCGCGACGGCTGCGGTGATCCAACCCCGCGCCGGTCGCGCTCTGGACTCCGGGAAGCTCACCACCAGGACCGGTATCACCGTAGGTCTCCTCGTCACAGCGACCGGCCTGGCCTGCGCCACCCTTTCCGGCGTTGCCGCTGTACTCGGTGCCGCGCTGTTGATCGGCGCCGGTACCGGTCTGATCACCCCGCTGGGATTCGCGGCCCTAGCGGCCTCTACCGATCCATCCCGCCTCGGTCAGACGATGGGCACCGCAGAACTCGGCCGCGAACTCGGCGATGCGGGCGGACCCCTACTCGTCGCAGGCGTAGCCACAGCGACAACCCTCGGCTACGGCTACGCCGTACTGGCGATCATCCTCGCCGCCGGACCCGTCATCGGCCTGGCGGTGCGGACGCGACCTTCCCGTCCCAACTAGCCTTCGCGCCCGAATCACCGATCCGGTACACGTCGTACACGGCAGCACCGCCGGCAAGGATCGACAGCACCGCGATCACGACCGTCACCGCCATCGACGCCGGAGCGAGGAACGTACGCCGGTCGTCGCCGGAGGCCGCCGCCAGGTGGCCGATCTCTCGTCCTCGCCACCAGACGACCAGCACCATCACCGCGACAGCGATCGCCACGACGAGAGCGGTGTCGCCGAGTTCGGTATGAGCCCGGATCAGCGCGGTGGACGCCACGCGATGCTCCAGCCATTCACCGGCGCTGGTGGTGACCGGCACCAGCGCGACGACGACGAGCGCCAGCAAGGCGTTCGGTCCGGCAAGCCGCCTGCGGGCCGGTGCCCAGACGGCGGTCAGCACCAGAAGCACCGCGGAAAGCGGAAGCAGTACGACAATCGCATGCACCAGCAAGACATGCGCGGGCAACCCGTTGACGGTCGTCATATCCATCTCCTCGAGCTTTCTTGGTGGTTTCTTGGGATCACTTGGTGAAGTGGGCTGTGTCGAGAGCCGATTGAAGCGAGCGGCGGTAGCCGTCGGAGGTGAAGGTGGCGCCGGAGACCGTGTCGATGGTCGCGCTCTGGGCGGTGACCGCTTCCCGTTGGAGGATCGGCAGGGCGAAGGCGCTGATGGCGCGGTCGCGGTCGCCGGAGGACGGCGAGGCCAGGGTCTTGACCGCGCTGATCCGGGACGAGCTGATCGTCACCTGGACCTGCACGGGGCCGTACCGGGTCAGTGCGGATTCGCCGTTGACCACGGTCGTCGCCCGTCCGCCGCGACCCGCCGGCGCGGTAGTGACGATGCCCGCCGAAGCGGCCGGCGCGGCCGGACCGCCGACACGGTTGGTACTGGTCGGGTACAGGAAGAGCAGGCCGAGTACGGCGGTCGTGGCGCCGAGCACGATGCTGTTCCGCCGCAGATGCCCGGCTCTCACAGCGCACCGGCTTGATGCGCTGCGTCCAGAGCCGACTGCAGCGACTGGCGATACCCCTCGGACGTGAACGTCGCGCCGGACACCGCGTCGATGTGCGCCGACTGAGCGGCGACCGCTTCCCGGTCCAGCGCCGGTACGGCGTACGCGTTGATCCCGTCGGTCGTCCCATCGCCTTGCGGATGTTCGATCGCCTGCGCCCGCTTGATCCGGCCCTGTCGGACGGTGATCCGCACCCGGACCGGCCCGTACTGCGTATCGACGAGGTCCCCCTGGAAGCCGGCAGCTGCCGTCGTCGCATGCGCGCTCGCCTTCTTCGGGGCGGTGCTCGCCGTTGCCGACGGAGTACCGACCGGGAGGCGCGGTGCCACCGTGCGGGCCGGGGACGGCCGGACCCGGACGTGCCGCGGCCTCCCGGCCGGCGTACTGGTTACCGAAGGGGGCGACGAGCTGGACGGCTGCGCACCGGCCCGCAATCCCAACCCCACCACGGCGAGCGTGGCGACCGACATCGTCCGGACGACACCGCGTCTCATCGGCCACTCTCCTGATCGTTCACCACGAGAACCTCTCCTGGTGAAGTTGATCCGCCGGGAGCCCGGCCGCCAGCGCCGCTGCGCAGACGGCGTCCATCCAGGGATCAGGACCGCAGACGAAGACGTCATACCCGTCGATCCCCGGCACCAGGCTCTGCAAGGCGTCGACATCGGACCAGGCCGCCGCGCTCTGCGGCAGCCACGACGGCCGGTCACGCAAGCGCGGGCCGAGGACGTAGTGCACATCGATTCCCCGCCGGGCAGCCAGCTCGTCGAGCTCGGCTCGGAAGACCAGGTCCTCCTCCGCGTGTGCGCGGTAAACCAGGGCGGCATCACCGGCGGCGTAGTCGAGGTCCTCCAGCAACGACCGTAGCGGCGTGATACCGATGCCGCAGGCAAGCATCGCGACCTTCGAGGTCACCCGGTGCTCGCCGGTGAGGCGGCCGTACGGCCCCTCGATCAGCACCTTCGTGCCCGGCCGCAACCAGGCCAGCCGGCGGCTGCCGTCTCCCGCCTCCTTGGCCGTCACCCGGAGCTGCCGCGGCGACGGCGTCGCGGACAGCGAGTACGGGTTGCCCCGCGACCATCCCGCCCCGTCGAGGAAGCGGAATACGAAGTACTGACCCGCCTTGGCCGGCAGTCGGTGCAACCCTCGCCCGGTGAGGTGGACCGAGACCACGTCCGGGCTCTCGCGCACCACCGAGCTGACGGTGATGCCGTGCCGCAACGAGCGCCACACCGGGAGGCCGAGCCGATAGACGACCACAGCCGCCAGCGCCATCGCATAGACGGACCACCAGTAGATCCGCGCCAGCGAGGAGGTGGCGAAGTCGGCGCCGGTCCAGATCTCGTGCGGTACGGACAGTCCGACGCCCACGTACGCGTACAGGTGCAGGAGATGCCACGACTCGTAGCGCAGCTTCCGGCGAGCCACTCGCACCGACGTGACCACGACCGCGGTCAGCGCCGCAGCGGCCGCAACGGCGAGCAGCATCCCGCCGTACGAGGTGACGACGCTCCACGTCTCGTGCAGCAGGTCGTTGTGATCGCGCAGGGTGTAGCCGATCAGGATCAAGGCGACGTGCAGCATCAGCAGGTTGAACGACGCGAACCCCACCAGCCGGTGCCGGCGGGCCAACTCGTCCTGACCGTAGCTCCGCTCGATCATCGGAACGCGGGCCATCAGGATCACCTGTACCAGCAACAGATCCGCCGCGACCAGGCCGGTGATCCGCCCGAGCGAGGTGAACAGGTCGGCCGGCCCGGCCGCGAGCAGTTGGGCGCCACGCCCCGAAAGCCAGAGGGTGATCACGACCAGCACGCTGGCCCAGCAGGCGATCCCCACGACATCTCGCCACCAGCGCGGAGTACGCCGGGCCCGGCGGCGGGTGTGCGCTGCCCGCGCAGGACTCAACAGGGAGGTCATCGGGGCAACTGCCGGTCGGTCACTGCGGCTCCATCGGGTCGGATACCCCGAGGATGCGCCGGGATTCTTAGCCGTTCCTTGGAGCCGCGGGAAGAACGAGTTCGAAGGTCGCTCCGGTGTCGCTGCGCACCAGCCGGAGCCGGCCGCCATGACGGTTCGCTACGTCATGGGTCAGGGCGAGGCCGAGACCGTAGTGCGCCCGGCCGGAGCGATGGCCGCCGGAGTCGAATCTGCGCAGTACCCGTTCCGCGTCCTCGGGCTGGATCCCCGGCCCGGTGTCGCTCACCAGCAGTACCACGTCCCGCCCCGCCCGGCGGACGGCCACTCGCACCTCTCCCCCGTCCGGCGTGTGGTCGATCGCGTTGTCGACCAGGGCCAGCACAGCCCGTCGTAGCGCACTGGGCGAACCGAGCACGGCGCAGTCCTCATCGGTCGCGCTATGCAGGACACTCACGCCGCCCGCTGCCGCATGGGCTCTGGCACTGTCGGCGACGTCGCCTGCCAGCTGGTCCAGCTCAACGGGCTCACGGCTCTCCTCACTACGCGGATCGGCCACTACCAGGAGATCTTCGACCACCTCGCCCAGCCGCTGCGTGTCCTGGACGACACCACGCGAGTCCCGCAGTACCTCCTCGCTCAAGTCACTGCGCTGCAAGGCACGATCCAGTACCTGGGCACGAGTGCTCAGCAAGGTCAGCGGCGTCCGCAACTCATGCCCGGCGTCCGCGATGAAGGCACGTTGCAGGGCCAGCGCCTGCGCGAGCGGCCGGACCGCCCGCCGGCCCAGCAGAACGCCGAGCAGCGCCGCGAACACCAGCCCGACGACGGTCGCGAACCCCATCGCCTGCAGCAACCTCGCCCGCTGCTGATGTGCCGTCGTCAGATCGAGGACCGCCTGGATCGGCCGGCCGTCGCGACGCACGGTGGCGATCCGGTACTCCGCCTCGTCGTCCTCCCGCACGTTCGTCAGCCGCACCGCCGCACCCGCCGTACCGCGCAAGCCGGCCAGCGCCGGATCCAACTCGTCGGGCAACCCGGCCGACTTCTCCAGGCCCTTCGCGGTGTCCATCACCAGCCAGATCCCCGACGGTGGATCGCCGACGTCGTCAGCGGTGCGCAAGGTGTTCCGCAGGAGGTCGTCCGCCGCACCGGCCTGGCCACGGACGACGACGATCGTTACCAGCACGACCAGCAGCAGCATGGCGACCGCGACCAGCGCCGCCACCTGGATCGCGACCTCACGCGCGGCACGGCGGACGAGGACCTGGTCACCGATGGGACGGTCGCTCACGAGCGACCTAGCCGATACCCGAGCCCGCGGACCGTACTGATCACTCCCCGGCCCAGCTTGCGCCGGCAGTAGTGCACGTAGGTGTCGACGACGGTCTCGGACTCCGCCTCGTCGAAGACCCGCTCGAGCAACTCCGCCCGGCTGAAGACGACGCCCGGCCTGGCGGCGAGCAACGCCAGCAACGCCGACTCCCGCTCCGACAACTCGACCACCCCGCCGTCGGTACGCCGTACCGTCCGGCCGGCCAGGTCGAGGCGCCCACCCGGTACTGCGAGATGCTCCGCCCGGTCCGGATGCCGCCGGAGCAAAGCCCGCAGCCGGGCCAGCAACTCGGTCAGCTCGAACGGCTTCGCGAGGTAGTCCTCCGCACCGGCGTCCAGACCGTCCACCCGCTCCGCCGTCGTGCCGCGTGCCGACAGCACCAGGATTGGCGTGGTGATCCCGCGGCTGCGCAACCGGGCGATCAGGTCGAGCCCCTCGATGGCCGGCAACCCCCGATCGATGACCATCACGTCGAACTCCTGGCTCAGCCCGAGATGCAGCCCGCGCTGACCGTCTGGCGCCGCCGTCAGCAGGTAGCCCTCGTCACCGAGCACCCGGCCGAGCAGCCCGGCCAGATCCTGGTCGTCCTCCACCAGAAGGAGCCGAGTCATCCTTCGTCCCTCGGCGTAACGCTTGGCCAGCAGGGCATCGCCCGGACGGTGCCGTCAGCGTGCACCCCGAGTCCGGCGTACCCGGGCAGCAACGAGACGACCCGCGGCCAGTCGTCACCGGCGACGAACGCGGCGGTGGCGAGTACATCCGCCCACTCCAGCGACGGCCCGGTCACCGAGACCGAGGCCCAGTTGCCGACCACCGCTCCCCCGTTCCGTGGGTCGTAGAGATGGGCGCCGCGCGCCGCCGTCCCACTTGTCGCGACCGCGTCACCGGTACTACGCACAGTAGCCACCACCGCACCAGGATCACCCGGATCCTGGATGCCGATGGTGAACGGCTCGCCGCTCGGGCAGATCACCACGACATCGCCACCGGCATTGAGGCACCAGTCGGCGTCGTCGACCTCGGTCAGCAATCTGCTCGCCCGCTCGGCGGCCCAGCCCTTCACCAGACCCGACGGATCCCAGCCGGCCGCCGGTGTCTCCGCGTCGAAGAGACCACCGGTGAGATGACGGGCCTGCCGGCATCGGTCAGCCACCTCACGGACCACCGGAGCAGCGGCCTCCCAGTCCAGTTCCCCCCGCGCCAGCCGGGTCACCTCGCTATCCGGCCGGTACGTCGAAAAGGTCCGGTCGACCTCTCGCAGCTCCCGGTAGACCGCGTGGGCAGCGGCGTCCGCAGCTGTGGTGCGAGCTGCCGGGCCTCTGGCGAGCAGGCTGATGGGCAGACCCATCACCTGCTCGACCCAGCTCCGTTTCTGCGGGGAGGACACGACGCAAAGGTACGTCGGCGCAACCGACGGCCGCGGCGGCGCGACCGGCGAATCGAAGGACTTTCGGCCCTTCCCTAGACCGTGACGGAGAGTCAGTATGTCCTTGGGGGGTCCGCGACAGCGGGCTCAAGGGGAATGTGCGGGACCGGCTGCGGCCGGACCTGGGGGGCAGATGACGACGATTTTGGTGGTTGACGACGAGCCAGAGCTGGTCCGCTTCGTCCGGCGCGGACTCGAGGCCGAGGGCTATCAGGTGCTGACCGCGACCGACGGGGCGGACGGCCTGCGGATGGCGCTGACCAGGAAGCCCGACCTGATGGTGCTCGACCTGCGGATGCCGGAGGTCGACGGCGAGGCCGTGATGGCCGGTGTGCTGGCCCGCAGCCCGTCGACCCGGATCCTGGTGCTGTCCGCGGCCGCGGACGTACAGGCCCGGGTGCGCTGCCTGGAGCAGGGCGCGGTGGACATCCTGGCCAAGCCGTTCGCGATCCGGGAGCTGCTGGCCAGGATCCGGTTCAGGCTGCGCGAGTCGACCGACCGGGATCCGGACGAGTTCCTGCTCCGGGTCGGGCCGATCAGGCTCGACGTGCGGACCCGGCGGCTCCGGGTGGACGGCGCCGAGGCGGCGCTGTCGGAGCGGGAGTTCCTGCTGATGCAGCACTTCATGCGCAAACCGGACCTGGTCTGCTCGCGCAGCGAGCTGCTCTCGGCCGTGTGGGGCTACGACTTCGACCCGGCGACGAACGTGGTGGACGTCTGCGTCCGCCGGCTGCGGGCGAAGATGACCAGAGACCTGATCCAGACGGTGCGCAATGTCGGTTATCAGCTTCAGATCGCGTGACGCGGGCGTCGCGGGCTGGTTCCCGCGCCTCGGCCGGGGCATGCTGCAGCCACACTGGTACCGGCTGATCGACGGCCTGCTCGCCGTCTTCGTGCTGGCCATGCTGGCGGCGATGAACCTGATGATCGAGCGCGAGGTGATCCCGTATCACCTGCTCTTCCTCGCCCTCACCCTGGTCTACGGCTTCCGGGTCTGGCCGCTGAAGCAGACCCTGCTGATCACCTTCGCGATCACCGTGGTGACCGGCTGGATCCTGGTGGTGCACCAGCTCCAGGACGGCAGCAGCCGGGCCGAATGGGCCGAGATCCCGTTGATGCCGATGCTGTTCCTGGCGATGGTCTGGCACGCCCGGCGCCGGGTCGCCGCGCAGCAGCAGGTCGAGCTGATGGCCGAGGAACGCCTCGCCGTGTTCGATCGGGAACGGCAGTTCTTCCGCGAGGCCTCGCATGCGATGCGCACCCCGGTGACGATCGCCCGCGGTCATCTCGAACTGCTCGAGCCGGTGCTGACCGGCGACGAGTCCCGGCAGGACCTCGCCATCGCGATGCGTCAGGTCGACCGGCTCTCCGCGCTGTCCACCCGCCTGCTGGCGCTGGCCAAACTGGACTCGGGCCGGGCCGTCCGGCACCAGGAGCTGGACCTCAGCGGGTTCCTCGACCAGATCGGGAAGAACTGGCGCGACAGCGCCGACCGGGACTGGGTGGTCGACCGGCTGCCGTCGATGCCGGCCCTGGCCGACCCGGTCTGGCTGGAACTCGCCCTGGACGCGCTGATCGAGAACGCTGTCCACTTCACCCGGACCGGAGACCGGATCCGGCTGTCCGGTGGAGTTTCCGGCCAGTGGTACGTGATCAGTGTGGCCGACTCCGGGCCGGGGATCCGGACCGAGGATCTGCCGCACGTCTTCGACCGGTTCTGGCACCGGCGCCCACCGACCGCACCGATGGGCAGCGGCCTGGGACTGCCGATGGCACAGGCCACCGCCAAGGCGCACGGTGGCCGGATCAGCGCTTCGAGGGCACCCGAGGGCGGCGCCCTGTTCGAGCTCACCCTGCCACGTCAGCAGGACTCCGGTCCGGTGGAGGACTGATCTCGAGCGCGGTTCCCGATTCCCGTCGCGACACCCGGCGGAGCCGGGCAAGCATCGCCACCCACCAACCGCCGGCGAGCAGGATCGTCAGCACGAACCAGACCATGATCAGCTCTTTCTTGATCGGATCGGTGGACACGAGCACCGGCCGTGCCGTCGCGTTCGCTCCGCCGACGGCCCAGTTGTAGGTGTGTACGGCGTCCGGCAGACCCTGCCGCCGGACAGCCACCTCGATCCCGGCGCTTCCACTGCTGTTCAGCACCACGGCCACCGACCAGCGGCCGTCGGGCAGCCGCTCGGCGCGCACCGCCGGGGAATCGGTGCCGTCGGCATCGACCACCGCCACGGTCACCTGCTGAACCGGAGCAGGGGCCGGTCGCCGGGTGTCGAAGACGTCGACCATCACCAGGTTCCGGCCAGGCAGGTTCGGGCGGACGGCCAGCGTCTGCTGGAGATCCGCCACCCGGGAGTCCTGCAGCGGTACCAGCTCGGCCGCCGGATCTCGGACCAGCTGCGGCTCGACCGCGGGCTGGCCACTCGTGATCACCGCTGCAAGGCCGAGCACGACGATGGCCAGTCCCACCTCGGCCGTCAGCGTCCCGTGCCGCACGGTCGGTCCTGCCACCCGCCGCAGCCGGTAGTGGTTCAGGAGACCGAGCACGCCGATCACCGCGAAGACACCGAGCTTCGCCAACAGAGCCCGGCCGTAGAACGTGACCAGCGCGGCGTCGACGGAACCGATCACCCCGCTCGTCAGATAGATGCCTGAGGCAATGATCAGGCTGACGCACGCCGCGGCGGGCAGCCCGAAGGCACGCAGTACCGCCAGCAGCTCGAGCCGTGGCCGCCGATCGCGCGCGGACCAGGCGAACCACAGTCCGAACAGCACCGCGCCGGACCAGGTCGCGGCCGCGCTGACATGCACCGCATCGGCGACGACCCGCGTGGACAGTACGCCGTGACCGGCACCCGAGTGCCCGGTCAAGGCGCTGCCAACCGCGACCAGAGCCGCGCCCAGGACCAGTACCGGCCCACGACTCCTGTAGCGACGACCGAGAGCAGCCCCGATCAACAGCAGGAAGCCTGCCTCACGGACTCCCCATCGCACGCCGTACGCACTGCTGAGCAGGTCCGTGGACTCTGCCCTCGAAATCTGATAAACCAACAGCAGAAGGGCTCCGACGGCACCCGCACAACCTCCGGTCAGCTCACCGCGATGAGCCATTCGGGACCACCCGGGACCGGCCGTAGCCGCCTGGCGTCGAGCGAGGCGACCCATCAGCGCACCGCCCAGCGTGAGTGCCAGGGCACCGAACACCAGCCAGCGCAGCAGAACCTCACCTGGAGCAGGCACCGGCTCATCGAGACCGGCAGGAGCCACCGCATGGCCGATGCCGAAGACCAGAACACCGGCGGTTCGGTGCAGGTCGTCGGCCGACAGTGTCTGCCACGACACCCGGTAGGCGCCCCTCGGCAAAGCCGGCAGGGTGGCCAGGACCTCGGACGGCTCCTCGCCGCCTTCCCCGATGACACGCACGTTCGTCACCGCATAGTGCTTGCCGTCCTCGGCCACCACGTCGATCTGCGTCGCAGCGGGAACGACGGTCTCGCTGAACGCCAGCCGCAGCCGGGTAGGCGCCACTGACAGCGAGGATCCGTCTGCCGGACTGGTCGAAGTGAGGTAGGCATGGGCACTCGCGGTCTGCGGAGACCAGGTGACCAGAACCCCGACGAGGATCAGCAAGCCCAGGAGCCGACTGCGTCTCCCGGACATCACAGCACCGGTACGTGCAACAGGCTGAGGTCCCCCAGCCGGATCGTGGCCTTCTCGCCGTGCCGCAGGGCTCCCTTGGTGTTCTGGTACACCAGGTAGTAGGTCTGGCCGGATCGCAGGCTGTGCCCCTGTTTCATCACTGACACCCGCTTCGTGCCACCGTCGCGGTCCTCGCTGCGTAGCTCCGGCGGATGCTGCACATCGGACTGGAACCGGGTCGCCTTCTCGCTGTCCAGTACGACGTACGTCAGGGTGACCAGTCCCCCGTCGCCGACGACGGCGACCCGGGAGAAGCGCACGCCGTACTTCTCCTCGATCGACGAACTCTGCGGAAAGGCAGCGGGGTCGCCCGACGCCCAGAGCTTGACCGCGACCAGCCCGCCCGCGATCAGGGCGACCGCCAGGACGGCGATCAGGATGACGAGACGATTGACCCGGTGGCGCGGCATCGGGCTTGTTTCACGGTGAATCGTGTCCAGCATGGCGGTCCCCTCCCAAGGACGGCGCCGGAGCCCTGAACGCCCAGGGCCCCGGCGGTCTTACCGCTACGGCATCGTGTACCTGGTCGAGGCGAAGCTGTCGAAGTACGCCCGTCCAGTGGAGCTCGCACTGATCCCGGCCGACACCCCCAGCCAGGCCGTGTCGATCCGCAGCGTGCTGGTGTTACCGGTCTGCAGCTGTCGACTGACCCCGTCGACCAGCAACCTCACCGACCCAGCACCCGTTCCGGTGGCCGGCCCTGAGGTCCAGTCGACCTGCAGGGTGTGGGTTCCGCCGGTGAGCGTGACCCAGGCTCCGGTCAGAGCCGTCGCACCGCTTCGGTCGAGGATGGTCCGGACCTGCGCCGAGCCGGCGTTGAACCGGTACTCCAGCGCGTAGACCTGACCGTTCGCCGCGGTCCGGCCCTGCAGCAGACTCAACGCCGTGTTCACGTTGGTCCCCGAGGTCAGCGTGTTCCGGTTGAACACGAACCTCGCGTGGTACGACGTCTCCGCCGTCGGGGTCAGATCGGTCAGATAGCCGTTGTTCGGCAGGGTGACCTGGAGACCACGGGTGCTGCCCGGCTCGATCGCCGTCGGCAGAGCAGCTGTGGTCGTGTTGAGGACACCACCGGTACTCGCGCCCCAGAACCCGAAGCCGCCCGACTCGAAGGTGTCGGAGAAGATCGCGTTCGGCCGCTGTACCGAGACCGTGGTGTTCACGGACTTGCTCCAGTTGCCGGCCAGGTCCTGCACCCGCAGGTTGAACACCTGGTTGCCCGGCGGCACCGAGGCCAGCGGAACGGTCACCTGCACCTTGCCCGCGACCACGCTGACCGGCAGCGAGATGCCCTTGCCGACACCAGGATCGGTGCCGCCCAGCCAGTACTCCGCCTTGGCGATCAGCGACGCGTCCGTGACCGGAGCGGTCAGCGTGAGCGTGTTCGCGCCGTTGGTCGGGTTCGGTGACGCGGTCAGCGCACCGAGTACCGGCGCCGTCTTGTCGACCACCAGGTTCACCGCGAACAGCGAACCCCAGTTGCCGGCCGCGTCCTGACCACGGACGTAGACGTGATGGGTGCCGTCGGCAAGCGCCTTCACCTGGGTGAGCGGGATCAGCCCGTAGAACGCCTCGCTGGTCGAGTTCAGCGTGCCGTCGACCGGAAGCATCTGCAGCCCTGTTCCACCGGCCGGGTTGGGTGAGGACGGATCCAGGAACGCCTCGGCATCCGTCAGCAAACTCTGTACCGCGCCACCGGCGTCCTTGTCGGTGATCTGCGCCGACACCAGCAGGCTGCCCGGGTGACTCTTGTCAGCGAGCAACCCGTTGGTCGGGTTCGGCCCGACGCTGGCCGCGTCGACGGCCGGCCCGGTCACGTCGATCGGCAACGTGATGTCGAGCGGCGGTCCCCACAGCCCCAGCGAGTCCAAGCTGTGCACGAACACGTGGTGTTCGCCCTCGCCCAGGGTGCTGAGCACGGCCGGTGACAGGTCGGCGTCCTCGGCCACCACCGTCGCGCTGCGGTTCAGCGTCAGCGGCGTTCCGGTGCCGTTGGCGCCGACCGTGTCGAGGAAGTACTCGGCAGCCGTGATGAGGCCGCCCGCGTCGGTGTCGTCACCGGTCGCCGAGATGCTGACTGTGACCGCGCCGTTCGCCGGTACGTCCGCGATCGACCCGTTGATGGTCTGCGGACCGGTCTTGGGCAGGTTCAGGATGGCCAAACCGACGACGCCCCAGTTGCCGACGGCATCCAGTGCCCGCACGAACACGGTGTGCCGGCCTGCGTCGAGAGCAGCGAGCACCGCGGTACTGATCGAGCCGGTCGCACCGGTGATGCTGACACCGCTGCCAGGCAGCGACATCGGCGTGCCGAAACCGACTCCGGTCGTGACCGCGTCGTCGATGACGAACTCTGCCTGGCTGACCGCCGACCCTCCGGTCGTGGCGTCACTGAGGTCGGCCGTCACCGTCACCGGCGCGAGACCGGTCGAAGGGTTGGGCGCGAGCTTGATGTGACTCGAGACCGGTCCCACGCCGTCGGTGCTGGGTGGTGGGGCGTTGGTGTCCAGGAAGGTCAACATGCCGCCGAAGGCCAACTGCGTGGGATCGGCGGTGTGCTGGCCGTTGTTGTCCAGATGCCTGGCGGTCTCGTACAGAGCCAGTTTGGCCTCCGGCCCGGTCGGCATCGTGACGAGCGAGTCGAGCGTCTGCCCGGGGTCGATGCTCTCGGCCGCGACCGTGGTCGCGTACTGCGCGGGATGGCCCCCCTGGGCGATCTCGGTCTGCAGCCCGCCGAGCACCGTCATCGGGTGGGTCAGCGAGCCAACGTTGACATACCGCACCAGGACCTTATGCCCCTGATCGGTCGCGATCGGATCGCTGGCCGGGTACGGCTTGCCGTTGATCAGCCGGTACTTCGGGCTGAACTTCCGCAGGTCGAAGGCCGCCGGGTTCGCGTTGAAGGCCGGGTCGATCTCACTCAGCACGGCCACCGCGTCGTCGTCGTACCCGGAGGCCGGGTAGCCGGCCGGCTGGGTTCCGTACGCCGTGCCGTCGGCGGGCAGTACGACGAAGGCGCCGGCCAGGCCCATCGCGACCTGACGAGCACCACCCGAGGTGTGTCCGGCCTCGTAGAGGAAGGTGCCCGCGCGTCCCGCTGTGAAGCTGTAGGTGCGAGTAGTACCTGAGGCGATACCAGTCGAGTCCTCTCCCCCGGCCGGCAGCGGCTGACCTGGAAACGCCAGGGAGACGCTCTGTCCGGCCACCTGGTTGTGCAGCGTGACGGTCACCTGGTCGCCCTGGTGGACCACCAGCACTGGGCCCGGCGCGGTCGCCGAGCCAGTTGCTCCGGTCGAGGAGAAACCCCAGATCGGGACCGGAGCACCCAGCAGGGTGGCAGTACCGGTCATGGCGTAGAGATCGCAGGCGGCGGTGGCCGCGCCGAAGGTACAGCCCCTCGGCGTCAGCTTGCCGACGGCAACCGATGCCCGGCCCGGCAATTGTTGTGCTGCAGTGGGCGTGGCCGCCGCGTGCAGCGACAGGGTCACGCCGAGCGTCGCGGCCGTCAGGATCGCAGCGGCGACACGGAATCTGTTCGTCATCGTCGGAGTCCTCACTGGCCCGTGCAGCCGGCCGGCGGGTCGATGCGGAAGACCGTCATCATGCCGCCGAAGGCTGCCCCGTAGTTGGTCGCCTGTTCCAGCGCGTGGCTGTGCGCGATGTGGTAGTACTCGCCACATTCGTTGTTCTGCGTCAGGTTCGACGGCACCGCGTTCTTGGTGCCGAGGTAGCCGCTCTCGGAGAACCAGGTGTCCGGGCCGACCAGCAACTGGTCGGTGATCGCCGGGATCTGGGTCGGGATCGGGTTCGTGGTCGCGTTCCAGTGCTCGACGTCACGCCAGTCCATCAGCACGTCCAGCGTCTGCCCGGGACCGACGTCCAGGTCGTACTTCTCGTACGACAGGTCCTGGCCGGCCGGCCCTTGCAGGGCGTGCCCGTCGCGGTTGACGACGCGCTCGTCGCTGCCGTGCGGGTGGAACGGATAGTTGACGCTGCCCGCGTTCAGGTAGCGGATGGTGGCCGGCAACGGGTTCGTCGCGGCGTCGTACGGTTTGATGTGCACGAGGGCGCCGTACGGCTGGCCGGGCAGCCAGGGCGCGTTGTTCGGCGCCAGGGTGTCCGGCATGCTGCGGCCGTTGATCAGGAAGTACCGCGACTTGGAGCCGTTCAGGTCGATCGGCTGGTTGCGTTCGACGGCCAGGTGCACGTCCGGGTCGATCTCGGAGAGCAGGTAGACGTACTCCTTGCCGTTCGCGAAGGCGGAGTCGGCGCGGTCGTTGACCTGGTTCGCGTGCCCGGCGGGCCGGACCACCAATGCGCCGTACAATCCCATCTGCTGTTGTTTGCCGACATCGGTGCCGGTGACGTACAGGTAGGTACCGGGGCTTCCCGCCGTGAAGGTGTAGGTGACGGATCCGTCGGTAGCGGCCGCGGACTGGACCAGCGAGGTCAGCGACCCGCCGGAGTCGAACTGTGGCTGGGCCGGATTGCCGTTCGCCTTCACCGACTGCTGGCCGGGGAATACGATGGAAGTTGCCTCCGGCAACTTGTTGTGCAGGACCACGGTGACCGGCCGGCCCGACTCCACGCACAGAGTGGGACCGGGCGACTGGAAGCCGCGCTTGCTGTTGCCGTAGCTCCACATGTAGATCGAGTTGCCGTCCGGAGTGGAGACGTAGCCGTCGCTCGCGGTCAGCGAGAAGGTCTGGTTCGGGTCGGTGTCGCAGAGCAGGCCCTCCGACATCGCCGCCGCCGAGGACTGGGTCCAGACCACGGCCGGGGTGATCACCAGGACCGCCGCCGCGGCCAGCGAGAGCAGCCGCTGGATCGAGAGTCGCTTCATCGGATCATCGCCCCCATCACGCGTTCGCCGCGGTCTGCGCGGGATAGGTACCGGGTGGGCCGACGACGATCTTGGTCATCATGCCGCCGTAGCCGGCCCCGCCGCCGTTCTCGAGGTAGGAGTACTTGCGGTCGTACAGCAGGTACTCGCCGGGCCCGGGTGCGACGAACAACGCGTCGCGGCTCTCGCCGGGCCCGATCTCGATCATGTTGGTGGTCAGGTAGTTGGTGGTGCCGTCGCGCCCCTTCAGCAGGCTGGCATCCTTCGCGATCACCGTCAGGTCGAGGTTGTCGACGGTCATCGCGTGGTTCTGGTAACCCAGGTTGGACATCCGCAGCAGCACCCGGTCGCCGGTGTTGCAGCGGATCAGCGAGGAGATCGGCTGGTACTGCAACTTGCCGGCCGCGGTGCTGAGCGGATCGCCGTTGGCGGCGATGGTGTCCGGGTAGGCCCGTCCGTTCAGCAGCCAGAAGCTGGGGTCGTAGTCGGTCCAGTCGTTCACCTGGATGTGCGCGTCGCGGTAGTGCGCGGCCGACCAGAGCTCGGTCAGCATGAACGCGAACTCCCGGTCGTACGCCGTCGAGCCGTCGCCGTCGTTGTACGCGTACCGCTCACCGGGATGCAGCGGTGTGCGATTCTGGGCCGGGCGGACGAACACCATCCCGGTCATCCCCATCTGGACGTGCTCCACGTCCTCGAAGTGGCAGTGGTACATGTAGGTGCCGGCGTCGTGCGGACGGTAGAAGTAGGTCAGGTCGCGCCCGATCGGGACCGCCAGCGAGAGCTCCGGCACCCCGTCGAACAACGGGATCGCGTTGACGAAGCCGTGCCAGTGCAGGGTGTGTCCGTCGAACAGGTCGGGCCGGGTGGCCAGGCCCAGGTTGGTCAGCGTCAGGTAGACGTCGTCGTCCTCGTCGAACGCCATCATCGGCGCGCTCACCTGCGCCTTGCCCCGCTGGGCGGCGACCAGGTTGGAGCTCATCCCGGTCACGTCGCGGAAGCCGAAGACGTAAGTGTTGAACGGGCTGGGTGCGAGCGGGTCGGGGAAGAACGGCGGGTCGGGCGGCGCATCGCCCGGCATCGCCACCCAGCCGTCGGTACCGGCCAGGTGGACCTGCTTCGTCGGATGGGCGACGGTGGCGCGGTTCGGCGCCGCCAGCACCTGGCTCGAGCTGAGCAGACCACCGCCGAGGACCGCGCCCCCGACGACGCCTGCGCTGGTGAGGAACGAACGCCGCGACAGTCCGCGCGGCAGAGATTTATCAGTCATTGGGATCTCCCGTTGCTGGTCGATGTGCGCTGTGGAATGTGCGGCCCGCCTTGGGGGGTCGAAGGCGGGCCGCACGGCTTCAGGGCGTCATCTGGTCCGAGCCGGCGTCGTACCGGCGTTGTACGAAGGGGAAGACCCCGGTGACGGTCGGGCGAGGCTGACCGTCGATGTCCGGGCTGTGCGCGCTGACCGTGTAGCTGAACCCCGACGTCGGGGTACCCCACCGGACCACCGTGCTCGCGGCTCCCAGCCCACGGGCGGACGAGGTTGGTGTCGCAGTGGCCAGATGGAAGTCGCCCATCAGGTTCGGCGGCAGCAGTTGCGCCACGATGGCCGCCTCACGGAAGGCCGGGTACGACCGGACCGCGAGGATGTTGACGCTGACCTCGTACGGCGACACGAAGCCTGGGTCCACCAGCGAGTTCGTCGCGTCTGGAGCGGAGCCGGTCTCGTCCTGTAGCACCGAGTGGGTCGGCGTGAGCAAAGCCCCGGGCACATCGGCAGCGCCCATGTCCCACGAGTTCACGCTGTTGTCCGTGCCGTCCGGCAGCTTGCCGCCGATGCCGTAGACCCAGCCGCCGCTGAAGTTGCCGGCCCGGTTGTCCCAGAACACGTCGTTCAGGAGCGTCGGCTTGCTGAAGGTGGTGTTCGCCAGTGTCTGCGAGCCCGGGAACAGCGAGGTGTTGCGCAGCCTTGCCTGCAACGGATCGCTGTTCGCGGCGGTGGACAGTCCGGCGGGCGCCGGATCGCCGTTGCTGGTCACCGCAGTGGCGGTGGTCAGGTTCTTCGTCACCGTGTTGTCGACGATGTTGACGAAGGCCGAGTCGTCCAGTGCCAGGCCGCCACCCTCATGGGCGGACACGTTGTCAGCGATGGTGTTGTCGGCGATCAGGATGGTTTGCGGATCGGAGCGGGAGATGTGCGATCCGCTCGTCTGCAGCAACCGGATCCCGCCACCGTCGTCGTTGGCCAGGTTGGCCTGGATCGTGTTGCCCTCGATGGTGACCGGCCCGGTGCCCGGCGACAGCGCCGTCGGGGTGGCCGGCAGTTCGCCGGCGATCATCACGCCGCCGCCCTCGTCGTACGAGGCGTTGAACCAGATCCGGTTGCCGGTGATGGTTCCACCGGTAGCGCCACCCGGGTTGGCCATGTAGCCGTAGGCGGTCAGCGCGCCGCCGTACTCCGCGGAGAAGTTCCCGCAGATCGCGTTGGCGTCGACCTGATAACCGTCGCTTCCGGTGAACAGTCCGATTCCGCCGGCCAGGTTGGTCCCGCCGTTGTCCCGGATCTGGTTGCGGCTGATCACCGGGCTGTAGTTCAGGTTGTCCCCGACATACGGGGTACCGATCCTGACCGCTCCACCGTACGAACCGCCGTTGCCGTGGATGACATTGTCTGTCACCTGCAGATTGCGGACGTTCGCGTGGGCGTACACCCCACCGCCTTGGGTGACGAGTGCGCCGGCCGCGCCGTACGGCGTCTTGATCGCGCCGGTGAGGACGTTCACGTTGCCTGGGATGTCCGCCTGTGCGCCACCGGTGATGCTCAGGCCGTCCAGGGTGACCGGCCAGCTACTCGGGGTCGCGCCGGCAAGGGCTGGGTCGTCCAGCACGGTGACCACTGCCGAATCAGGGACGGCTGGGTTGCCCGAATACCTCAGGCTGCTCAGCAGGTTGATCCAGGCCGTTCCGTTCGGGTTGTCCAGGTTGAAGCCGGAGCCGTCCAGGATCGAGCCGGGTACCCAGGTGTTGTCCGCGTCGAAGCCGCCCGGGCCGACACCTTGGATGCGGACCTGGTGATGGACGATGACGTTCTCGTTGTACTCACCGCGCGGGTTGGCACTGGTCTGCGCGTTCGGCCAGACCACGACCAGCCAGTACGGCCTGAGCCTCGTCGGCCTGGCTGCCTCGAGCGCCGCCTGGACCGTCTTGTAGGTCTTGGTCGGTCCGACCTCCGCGATCAACGGGACGCTCGGGAGCATGCCCGCCAGCGCGGGGACGTTGGCCGCCAGCACCTGCAGGGTCAGGCCGTTGACGCTCTTGAGCCCGCTGTGACCGGTGATCGCCAGCTCGGCCGTGCCGAGGGCGAACCCGTTCGGCACAGTGAAGGTGATGCTCTTGTCGGTCCAGTTGGTGACCGCCATCGTCGTTCCGTTCAGCGTCACCCGGTCCGGTGCGCCCGCTGCGCCGAAGCCGAGACCGCTGATGGTGATCGACCGGTTCGGGTCTCCTCGCCTGATGTAGGGCCGGCTGACCGCCAGCAACTGCGGCACAGTGGCGCCGAGATCGCACATCGTCGGATTCACCGTCGTGGTGTCGGGTCCGAGCACGGTCGCCGCCACCTGGGTGGGCGCTTCGTCGGTCACCGTGTAGAGGCCCGGCCAGGCCTGGAAGTTGGTCGCGATCGTCCGGAACCTCGAGTTGTAGTCCGGGTTGAGCGCGCCCGGCTGACCTGGGTCGTTGCCGACGAACCGGTACATGTTCGGGCACGGACCGGCCGGCAGCGGGCAGTTGTAGGTACCCGTCGACGGCTCCAGCGCCTCGTACAGGCCGTTGAAGTCGGTGTGCACGGTGTCCATCAGGCGACCGGACCAGTCGTAGAGACCGACCGGGACGAAGGGCAGGCCCTGCGCCTCGCCGTAGTTCACGCTGCGCTTGTCGAGCGTCAGCCCGAGGTCGTTCAGCGTCAGTCCCCAGAAGTGCGTCGGGATCGGGACCTCGGTGAACAGGCTGAAGTTCGGCGCGACGGCCTGGTTCGCCCGCAGACCCACGAGCTTGTCGTCGCAGGACGGCCTTTCGTAGCCCTCGAACGGGCTGCCGCCACCGGCGTTGAACGCCTCGTTCGTCACGTTGACCGTGTGCAGCGGTCCGGCACAGGGCGAGATGATGCCCGCCTGCTGCGACGGCGGCTGGTCCGGAGGTACCGGGGTCGGATCCGGCGGACCAGCCGGGTCGTTCGCCACAGCCGGAGTGGCCGGCGGGTAGTTCTCCTGCGGCAGGTAGGTGTCACCGTCGAAGACGTTCACGTCTTCCTCGGCGGTCGACTTGTACATCGGCTTGCCGTCGACCGGATCGCTCGGGATGTCGACCGAGACGATGTAGTCGCGGGCCGGCAGATCCTGTTCCTGACCGGCCGGCAGCGGTGCGTAGAGCTCGAGACCGTCAGGGTTGTGCACGGTGTCGGTCGGCGGATAGAGGTTGATCTTCGACGTGGCGAACCCGTAGTTCCCGTTCACCGTCTGGCTTCCACCGGGAGCGTCGCTCGCCCCGACCGCCAGGCCCATCATCGGCGCCTCGACGCACATCCTGTTCGCGGCCGCCCCGAAGGCCGGCAACGCCTGCTGGTCGGTCAGCGGCTGCCCGTTGTACATCCGGGCGGTGCAGCCTCGCGGCGGCGCCCACTTCTCCGAGGTGTAGGAGTCCTGGACCTCCGGCCCCTTCACGAACGCCCCGTACTTCGGGTTGTCCTGCAGCCCACCGTTGCCATCGGAGACCTGCTTGGGCTCAGTCTCGTACCCCTGCCGGCAGAGCTCAGCCGGCGTGGTCGCGGTACAGGCCTTCGGCAGGTACAGCCGTACCGGGATGTCCGGAATGCCCGGCTGGTACGGCTCGGTCGCGGCCTTCGCCGGGTCCAGCTCGTTGCGGGTGGTGTCGTAAGTGACCGTTCCGACGATGCCGCCGTTGGTGCCTGGATCGTACGGCTGGACGCCCCAGTCGATCTGGCCACGCAGGCCGATGATCGGCAGGAAGTTGATGTCCACCAGGCTGCCCAGCTGGGTGGTGGCCTTGGTCTCGTTGGCGCCCTTGTAGGTGATGCCGGTGGTCTTGTAGCGAGTGTTGAAGCCTTCCAGGATCAGCCACTTGCCGAGCGGGTAGGTCTCCTTGATGTCGTAGTTGCCGTTGACATCGGTGGTCGCCGTGTTCATCGCCTGGTCCATCAGCGAGTTGTCGCGCTCGCGGACGGTCAGGCCGAAGCCGGGCACGGCCCGCTCACCCGTGTCACGCTTGCCGTTGCCGTTGGCATCGACGAAGACGCTGCCGTGGACGTGACTGAACCAGCCGACCAGCATCTTGTTGCCGACGTCGGTGACGTCACCGTTGTGGACCTCGACGTTGAAGCTCCACAGGATGTAGTCCTGATCGTCGTCCCACAGGGTCAGTTGGTACGTACCGTCGGGCACGTTCTTGATGTCGAAGCTGCCGTTGGCCGCGCCGCGACCGACGTACACAGCGGCGTCGCCCGCGTCGAGATCCGACAAAGCCACCCACGGGTTCGGGATCGGGCCGTCCGACTTGGCGCCGGCGAACCCGGTCTCGGGAACGACCTGGCCGTTCTGACCGCCGATGTAGGGCAGGCCGGCGATGGCTACACCCTTGATCTCACCGGTCGGCGGCGTGCCGGCCGGTGGGGTGATGGCCCGGGTACGGACGAAACCGAACTGGACGGACGGCACGAGTTCGCGGCCGCGCACCTGCTCGGTGTCGTAGCCGGTCTCGCCCTCCTGCTGCCAGATGTCGTGGTCGTGACCGCCTTCGAGCGTCGTCGTCTGCACCCACTGGGAGGTCTGGCCGGGAGTCGGCGGGGGCGGCGTGACAGTCGACGCGTAGCGGTTGGGGCCCATGTTCGGGATGACGATCTGACCGGTGGCGTCGCTGACGCACTTGCCGGTCGTCCGGGCGGTGTCCACGATCGGCTTGTTGTTGTCGTCGAAGAGCATCGGCCCACTGCCGTTGGCGTTCGCGTGCTGGTAGACGGTGCACAGCGTGTTGCCGTAGTAGTCCGTGCTGACCAGGCCGAGGACGTCGCTGAGGGTGGCCGTGAATCCGGCCAGGCCCTGCTCCGCGTCGACTTCGTAGGTGCCGTCGACGGGGACACTGTCGTTGAACACCTGTATCCGCAGGGTGGTCAGCGGCAGTGGGGTCGGATTCATCCGGACCACCGCGTGCGTGGTGGCGCCGGAACCGACGGTGAAGTGCTGCCCGTCGATCTTGAACCCGTCGGCGGTGACCGAGATCAGGTACTTCCCGGCCGGCAGGTTGCCGAGCGCGGTGTCGTCGTCCAGGTCCGCCTCAGTGCCCTGGGCAACGATCGGCGCGAAGCCGGACGTATTCCTGGTCGACGGCCACGGGCAGCTGTCGGCGTAGTCCGGATCAGTCGACCCGCCCGTCGCCGTACTCGGCAGGCATTGGTCGGTCAGCTGGTTCGCCCGGGTGCCCGGATTGCCGGTGTCGTCGACGTTGATCAGCCACTTGTAGTGCGGCACCGGATCGCCCTCGTGCACGAATCCCGGTCCTGAGTTGACCGAGCGCGCGCTCTCGACGTGCAAGGTCAGGTTGCCGGGCCCGGCGGCCGCCGCGGGCGACGCACCTCCCGACGCCTGCCCTACCGAGACCAGCGCGGCGATCATGCTCAGCCCCACCAGCGCTCGCAACCATCTGGGCGCGGATGTCCGTTGTCCTGTCACAGCCCCTCCCCCACCTGTCGACACGCGCGAGTCCTCCCGACTCACGTCTGTCGCTCGCCAGCGTGGCGGAGGGAGCAACACCCGGACCGCAGATGACGGCGGCGTCATCTGTTTGTCACCGGGCCTGCTCGCCACGACGGAAGGCCCCCGTCCGGCGGGCTGCCGGACGGGGGCCTTCGTTGGTGCTCGGCTCAGGTCAGCCGTCGTTCTCCGCTGCCGGGATGGCTGCGCCTGGTACGTCCTGCGGGGCGTAGAGCTGGTCTTCGCCGGGGTACGGCTTGGACCATTCGTGCGCCTGGTACCAGTCGAAGTGGTTCATCTGGGCCGGGTTGGCGAAGTCGGCTCGGGCATCCGGGCCGGTGAGACGCTGCTGCGACTTCCAGGTGTCCCACTTGGCCGCCAGTTCCTGCTTGTCGGCAGGGACGGTCGCCTTGGGAGCAGGGGCCGCTGCCGGGTTCTGCGCCGCGGGAACGTCTGCGCCACACTTCGGCAGGTTGGCCGCGGACAGGCCCGCGGTCAACGAGGTGCGGTTGGGCAGGTAGGTGAACGGGGTGAAGTCGGGCGTCGTGGTGAAGGCCGCCGTCATCGGGCTCGCCGCGCTGTCCTTCTGGTTCATCGGGTGGATGCCGAGGATCTGCTCGATCGTCCGGATCATCGTGATCTGCGTGTAGTACCGGTTGTCGACGACGCCGTGCTGGGCGTACGGGCTGATGATCTGGATCGGCGCCCGGTGACCGTCGACGTGGTCCATACCGGCCTGGGAGTCGTCCTCGACCACGAAGACGGCCGAGTCCTTCCAGTACTTGCTGTGCGAGATGGTGTCGACCATCTTGCCGACCGCGAGGTCGTTGTCCGCTACCTGAGCGGCACCGTTCGGCGGGCCACCGGTGTGGTCGCTGGACAGCCAGAACATGTTCAGGTTGGCCGGACCGTTCTGCTCGAAGTCCTTCTTCCAGATCTCGTTGCGGTAGATGTCCGGCACCGCGGTGTCGAACTTCGGGAATCCGGGCACCGACACGTCGTTCAGCGACGGGATCGGCGACGACGAGTTCAGCGGGTACGCCGTGCTCGCGCCGGTCGACGCCATGTTCTTCGTGTCGCAGTACAGGTTCTGCCAGGTCGCGCCGGCCGGCTTGGTGAGGAACTGCTGGAACTCACCGAAGTCGCGCACGGTCTTGCCGGCCGCCTGCGCACCGGTCCAGATGAACCCGGTCCGCTGGTGCCCGAGAGCGTCGTCCTCGGTGTCGTAGCTGCGCAGGTACTCACCGGCTGAGGACTCGGTGTACTCCGGGTTGTCGGCCTGCATCAGCCAGTTGTGGCCCTCGGCGGAGTTCGTGCCGATGTCGTAGGTGTTGTCGTACAGCCCGAACTGCTTGGCCAGCGCGTGCTGGTTCGGCGTCACGTTCTCGCCGTACTGCGCGAGCGCGGGGTCACCGTTGCCTTCCGGGATGTCGCCGTAGACCTGGTCGTACGTGCGGTTCTCCTTGACGATCAGGAAGACGTGCTTGATCGTCGACGGTTCACCGAGCCGGTTCGGGACCGGTACCGGCTTCTTGTTGCCCTCGCCGACCCGGACCGAGCTCTTCGTCCAGGCGTTCTGCTCGAAGACCGCGTCGGTGCCGTTGCGGATCTCGCGATCACCCGGCAGCTTGAACCGCTGCAGGCTCGACGTCGTGTCGTGGGTGCCGTGGCCGGCAGCCGTCGTCGGGCGGCGGGCGTCGATACCGCGGGTGTTGGAGACCAGTACCTGGTCGCCGACGGTCGTGATCTCCGCGGGGAAGTAGTCCGTCGGAAGCAGGCCGATGTAGCTGACCGGCTCCTGCGCGGACGTGTACTTGTAGACGGCGACCGCGTTGGCGCGGCCCAGTGTCACCAGCAGGTGCCCGTCGTTGGTCAGCGTCACCGCGTCAGGCTCGTAGCCCACCGACGCCTCCGGCCACGGCTGCGTGGCGATGGTCTGCACGACCTTGTCCTTGGCCGTGTCGATGACCGAGACATCGTTGGTCGCGGTGTTGGTGACGAAGAGTGCGCCGTCCTTGGCGTACAGCGCGGTCGGGTGCAAACCCACGTCGATGCTCGCTGGTGGCGCGCCCGGCGCGTTGAGATTGATGACGCTGACCGTGCCGCTGAGGGTGGCTGCCGTCACCTGCGACGCCAGTACCTGAGTGCCGTACGAGTTGATCGTCGGTTCGCCGGGCCCCGCCGGACGGCCGCCCTCGTTGCTGACGTACAGCTTGTCGCCGACCTTGACCATGTCGCGCGGCGCGTTGCCGACCGCCCAGCTCTGCCGGATGGCTCCGGTCGCCGCGTCGATGGCGACCACGCGGTTCTGGCCGTTGACCGCGGAGTAGACGGTCGATCCGTCAGCCGAGAACACCGGCTCCGCGACCAGCGCGTGCTTCGCGCCGTCCGCCGGGATCGCGACGAACGTCGGGTTGGCGAGGCTGCCGTCCGGGTTCACCGTGAACTTGCGGTACCCGTCGGTCTGCCCCAGCCACAGCTGGGAACCGTCGGGCGAGTACGTCGGGCCTTCCTGGCCGATGTCGTTGCCGGGGATGCGCAGGTTCGCCGCGGCATTGTTGCCGATCAGCTGCTGCACCTTCCACGTCGACAGGTCGACGATGGCCAGCGCCATCCCGCCATCGGTGATCGAGGCCGCGACGTGCTTGCCGTCGGGGCTGACCACGGACGACATGATCTTGCCGTTGTTGATGACGAGCCGGTCGCCGATCGGGTTGATGTACTGGTCGCTGGAGACGACCTGACCCTCCTCGGTGACCTGGCCTACCTGATCCGTTCCGAACATGTCCGTCTTGGCGACGGCGACGCCGGTACCGGCGGCCACGACGGCGACAGCGGTGGTACCCGCTGTCACCCGTGAGATCCGTCGGCCGACTTGCCGAGCGGCGAGGCCGGGGCCTCGCTGCTCGCGCCTTCGGCGGGTTACTTGCATGGAGCTTCCCTTCTAGCGGGTGGAAAGCAGTTCGACATTGGCGTCGAACTGCCAGAGTGGGTTCGGCTGGTCGCCGGCCGGCGTCTGCACCAGGAAGTAGCCGTTGACTTCCTTCGGTCCGTCGCCGTCAGCGACGTAGCGCCCGTTCGGGGTGAGGTCGAGCTGGTAGATGGCCGAGCCGGCGGCCTCGATGCCGGGCAGATGCCAGGTCACCACGCAGCGCCAGTCATTGCCCGGACCTTCGGCGTCGAGCTGGCCGCCGCCCTTGGTGCAGGCCGCGGACGTGTTCAGCTGCTGCTCGGTGACGTCGGCGCGATTCAGCTGCTTGGCCTGGATGCGGTACAGGTGCGCGAAGGCGGTCGCGACCGACTGCTGCACCTTGTCCTGGGTGATGCCGGAACCGGTCGCGCCCGTCGCCGGCGCGATCACGCCGGTGGTGACTGCGAGCAGGGCCACCAAGGGCAGGGCTCCGAGCCACATCCCGCGGCGTGCCGAACCGTCATCGGTGAGGTTGGTGAAGTCGCGGCGCAGGAACAGCAGGTAGGCCAGGACAGTCGCGACCACGGCCCAGACCAGGCTGACGATGATGCCGATCAGCAGTGGGCCGACCTGGGTGGGGCTGGTGAACAGACCGTTCCAGGAGATGAACGCGTACCCGGGCAAGGCGAGCCGGAAGGCCACCGGGATCGGCAGCATCTGCGCCAGCTGCATCACCAGCGCGACGATCGCCGGTACCAGCAAGCCCATCGGCGAGCGGCCGAGCGCGATCGACCCGAGCAACCCGATGGCGGCCAGCGCCAGGGTCGGGGCGAGCACACAGGCCCAGGCGAGCAGGACCTTGCCGGCCGCGTCCGAGGACGACAGCAGGTGCCCGTCGAGCCCGATCAGCGGTTGGTTGCCGACCGCAACGAGTCCACCGGCCGAGCTGCCGATGACCAGTCCGGCCACCAGGATCAGGATGACGGTGAGGCTGGCGAGTGCCTTGCTGACGAAGATCCGCCGGGGCGACCGGACCGCGACGAGCAGATGCCGCCAGGTGCCGAGCCGGTCCTCTGAGGCGAACACGTCGCCGGCGATCATCGAGGTCAACAGGGGCAGGGCCCAGGTACCGGCGAAGCCGAGCGTCACGAGCGGACCCGCCCAGGCGGTCGCGTGCATCCAGCGGCCGAACAGGGTGTCGACCGGGAGTGAGCCCTGCTGGCTCACCGCGGCGACGAAAACCGCGGGGGCGATCCAGCAGGCGATCACCAGCAAGCGCACGCGCCACTGCGAGACCAGCTTGACCAGCTCGAAGCGATAGCCGCGAGCCACGGAGACCCGGCCTGCGGTCGGCGCGGCCGGTGCGGCCGTTGGCTCTGCGGCGACGTCGGTGACGGTCGCGGTCATCAGTTCTCCTGCTGGTCGGTAGCGGCCTGGTCGGTCAGGGCGAGGAAGGCGGCTTCAAGGGGTGACACCACCGGAGCGAGTTCGCGGATCGCGATCCCCGCCTGGACGAGCCGGACGACCAGCCCGTCCAGAGCCGGTACCTCCGCCCGCACCACGAACCACGCCTGAGACACTCCCCCGGCCGCGTCGGCGGTATGGATCCCGGCCGTCTCGCCTGCCACCTTCCGAGCGGCTTCCGGGTCGGACGTGAGCAGCCGGTACTCGAGCTCGCCGTTCTCGGCCGCCAGCTTGCTGAGCGGCCCGGAGAAGACGACGCGGCCGGTCGACAGGATGGTGACCTCGGAGCACAGCGTCTCGAGATCGTCCATCCGATGGCTCGACATGACGACCGCGGTGCCTTCGGAGGCAAGCCGGGTCAGTACTCCGTGCACGTGCCGCTTGCCGGCCGGGTCGAGACCGTTGGACGGCTCGTCGAGCACCAGCAGGCGCGGCTTGCTGAGCAGTGCCGCGGCCAGTCCGAGGCGCTGACGCATACCGAGCGAGAAGCCGCGGACCCGGTCGTCCGCGACGTCGGTCAGCCCGACGTCGGCGAGCGCCTCGTCGATGCCGGCAGTGCGTGCGTTACGGCCCTGCAGCTCGGCCAGCGCGGCGAGATTCTTCCGGGCGGTCAGTGAGGGGTATAGGCCGGGGCCGTCGACGAAGCCGGTGACGCCGTCGGGTGCGGCGAGCGCCCGGCCTACCGGCGTACCGAGGATCTGGAGGCTTCCCTTGTCGGCGACCGCCAGGCCCAGCAACAGGCCGAGCAGCGTGGTCTTGCCCGCTCCGTTCGGCCCGACCAATCCGTGGATCTGGCCCCGCTCGACCTCCAGTTCGATGCCATCGAGGGCGACGACCTCACCGAAATACTTCTCGATTCCCCGGGCGCGGACAGCAGGGGACGTCTTCTTCATCAAGCGGACTCCGTGGCGGCGGAACAATGTGACGGACTACCTGACCACGTTGTCACCAACTTCCGGTGACGTCACTACCCCCGCAGGTGAACAGTTGTTGACCCCTGGCTGGATCGGCAGGTCAGCGGAGCGCAAAACCCTGGGTCTCCAGCGCGGTGCGGAGGTGTTCGCGGCCCTTGAGACCGGCCACGCTGCCGAAGCGGTGCGCCACTCGCTTCACCCAGCTGCTCGGGAGGCCGGCGGTCGCGTAGAAGGCATTGAGAAGCTCTTCGTACGCCTCGACGTGAGCGAGTTGCGGCTCCAGGGCGTACTGCTCGTGGTGCAGAACCGCCTGCTGCGGGAGTCGCGGTTTGACGGCCGTCTCGGCGCGCTCGTCCGGATGACCTACCGTGAGACCGAAGACCGGGAAGACGTTCGGCGGCAGACCCAGCTCCTCGGCGACCTCGAGGGGCCGGTTGCGGATCGCGCCGACGAACACCGTGCCCAGACCGAGCGACTCCGCGGCCAGCGACGCGTTCTGCGCCGCCAGAGCGACGTCGATGAACGACAGCAGCGCGGCCTCGACGAAGTCCGCGCCTTCCGCGGTGGCCGAGCCGATCTCGGTGGTCACCTGGCGGGCCCGGGCCAGATCCGCCAGCCAGACCAGCAGCAACGGCGCGTCGACGACGAACTGCTGATCCCCGGCCAGGTGCGCGAGCCGCGCCCGGCGCTCGTCGTCCCGAACCGCGACCACACTCCACAGCTGGAGGTTCCCCGACGTCGGCGCTGACTGCGCCGCTGCGATCAGCGCCGCCAGCGTCTCGTCGGAGACGGCATCCGGCCGGTATCCCCGCACCGACCGATGCGCCAGTTGCTGCTCGAGAACCTCACTCCACTCCCCCGGTACGCCGAACCCAGCGCCGTAACGCAACCGGTAGGACTCTTCCGCAGCTGTGGTCATACCGTCGATTCTCGCCGATGTGCACTACCGCACTGCACTTTGTCCGCGATCCGATCCGGCCGGAACATTACGCGCCTCGATCGCCCGGAGGGTGTTGGCGAAGGCCTTGCCCAGGACCTGCTTGCCGAAGAAGGCAAACACGCCGGCGAGCAGGTGGCCCTTGAGGTTCTTACCGTCCCGAACGATCACCGCGCTGATCTCGGTAGCGCCATCCGACCGCTGCTTGAGCGTGTAGACGTAGCCCGAGTCCCCGCCCCAGACGCTGGAGTCGGTGGTGGTGAGGACGATCCGGTTCGGGTCGGACCAGTCGTACCGCAGCCGTTCCCAAACCTCGCCCGACCCCTCGGTGACGTCGGCGTAGTCCGGCCCGACCTCATGCACCTGGAGCGAGTCATCATGACTGTTCTCGAACAACTTCGAGCGCCCCGGCCCAAAGTCCGTCAGCCCGGCAACGAACTGCTCGGGCGTCGAGGTGGTGATCGCGGTAAAGCGAATGGTGGTCATCAGTCTTCCAATCCTCGTTGTGCTGCTTCTGCCTCAAGAATCGGTCGACAGTCCGCGCATCACCCCAAGGGCAACACCCTGGCGCAGTGCCTGGTGTTCGAGGATCCTCAGTCGCATCGACCAGAGGAGCAACATGAAGCGTTTGATCGCAGTGGCACTCGTCGCCATCCTGGCCCTGCCTGGACTGCTCTCGGCAGCACCGGCGCAGGCGGCCGATCCGCCAGCCCCGGTCGTGATGTCGTACGGCCTCAAGCCCGACGGTAGCGTCGTGCCGCTCAGTACGGCGGCCAAGGCCAAGGCGTCCAAGCTAGCGGCTTCGTGCACGTGGTACCCCGACGACAAGTGCTACTGGATGAACGACGGCTACACCCACTTCAACTACCGGAACATCTGCTTCCAGAACAATGTCGGCACGTACTGGGACTACCTGGCCGCGCAGGCCGGCTTCGAGTCCGGCTCATCGACAGTCACCTTCTTCAACCATGGGCCGAGCACTGGCACTCCGACCTCGTGTGCTGCCTCACCGGGCTGGCGGCCGGAACAGATCCTGACGTATGGAACGTACGGCACCAATGACGGCCTCTGTGCGCATTACGCCTGGACCGTCGACCTGTTCAACTACTACAAGACTGCGACCGTTGCGATGAACGTTTCGACCAGTCGTCCGGCATACTGCGCCGACACCGTCCAGCACCGCAACAACAACGTCTCCAGGGCCATCGGGCACATTCTCGGACTCTCGCTGTTCAACAGCTCCACGAACCTGACGGCGTCGATCATGAACACATACTTCCCGGCGTACAACTTCCCCGGCACCGACGACCGGAACGCGCTCTACTGGCTGTACTACTACAGCACGCCTAACTGATCCATCGCGAGATAAGGCGTCACGTTGGTCAGGGCTCGGGTGACGTATTCGTCCTTTTCGCCGACGGGGGCGACGTAGTGGATGGCTTCCTTGGCGGCTTCGAGGGTGTGGAGGCGGGCGATGGTCCAGGTGGCGAGGTAGGTCGATGCGAGACAGCCGCCGGCGGTGGCCAGGTTGCCGCGGGCGAAGAACGGTTGGTTGAGGATCTCGACGCCGGCGGCGATGACCCAGGGCTTGGTGGTGAGGTCGGTACAGGCCGGTATGTCGGTCAGGTGGCCGAGTTTGGCCAGGACCAGGGCGCCGGAGCACTGGGCTGCCAGGAGTTGGCGGGTCGGGTCGAGGCGGCTCAGGGTGCTCGTGATGGCGGGGTTCTCGACGACCTCGCGGGTCTTGGTGCCGCTGCCGACGATGACGGCGTCGGCGGTACAGGCCTCGTCGAGGTCGATCATGGCGTCGATGGTGACGCCGTTCATCGAGCGCAGCCGCGGTGTCGGACCGGCGATCGACACTCGCCAGCCGGGTTCGCGGACCCGGTTGAGGATGCCCAGGGCGATCAGCGAGTCGAGTTCGTTGTAGCCGTCGAAGGTCAGGATGGCGATGTGCATGAGGCCGACGCTAGGGACCTCGACCCATGACGATCCAGAAATTGTCCTGCATACAATGCGGGGGTGAGAGTCCCGAAGTACAAGGGCGTCGTCGACGCGCTGGCGGCGCAGATCCGCGAAGGGCGGTGGCCGGCTGGGCATCGGCTGCCCACTCATCGGCGGCTGGCGGCCGACGCGGGCATCGCGGTGGTGACGGCTTCCCGGGTGTACGCCGAACTGGAGGCGATGGGGCTGGTCAGCTCCGAGCAGGGCCGAGGTACGTTCGTCCGCGATCTCGCGGCCGCCACCGGCGACGACGTGGATCAGCGGGAGGTCGCTGTCGACGCCATCGACCTGAGCTTCAACTACCCCGCCATGCCCGGGCAGGCCGAGCTGCTGCGCCGGGCCTTGCGGGATCTCGCCGCCGCGGGCGATCTCGAAGCGCTGCT
Organism: Kribbella sp. NPDC051718; assembly: GCF_040681515.1. Lineage (NCBI taxonomy): Bacteria > Bacillati > Actinomycetota > Actinomycetes > Propionibacteriales > Kribbellaceae > Kribbella > Kribbella sp. NPDC051718. The sequence goes on from NZ_JBFAYZ010000007.1 coordinate 328,281, forward strand.
TCGCTATCAGCCGCATCGCGGGCGAGTACAGGATCGAGCTGCGGTTGCGCAGCATCTGCGGCGGCGGGGACTCGACGTCGGCCGCGAGCGGGTCCTGATCGTCAGCGGCGCTCAGCACGGTCTGACGGTGGCGGCGATGGCACTCTTCCAGCCCGGCGATGTGGTCGCGGTCGATGCGCTGACCTATCCCGGGTTCGTCGTGCTCGCACGCTCCTTGGGGGTCGAGTTGGTGCCCTTGCCGGTGACCGGGGCCGGGCCTGACCTCGATGCACTCGACCAGCTGTGCCGGCGACGGCGAGTCCGGGCTGTCTATGCGATGCCGACCATGCACAACCCGCTCGGCTGGGTGCTCGACGACTCCCAGCGCGCTCAGCTGGTTTCCATCGCCTCGCGGCATGACGTCACGATCATCGAGGACGCGTCCTATGCCTACCTCGCCGAGGACGCACCGCCACCGCTGGCGACGCTCGCGCCCGACCTCACCGTCTACGTGTCGGGGCTGTCGAAGAGCATCGCGCCGGGGTTGCGGATCGGCTTCGTCGTCGCGCCCGCGGGGCTGGTACCGGTGCTCGAGCGCGTCATCCGGGCAACCACGTGGCACACGCCCGCCATCACGGCGGCGATCGCCACTCGCTGGCTGACCGACGGTACCGTCGAGCGCCTCGAGACGCAGAAGCGCGCCGACGCCCGCCTCCGCCAGTCCATCGCGACCGACGTACTGGCCGGCTTGCCTCTGGTACGTCACCCGTCCTCGTACTTCGTCTGGCTCCCCCTCCCCCAGGACGCCCGCCCGGACCGGATCGCGGCGGCCCTCGCGGATCAGCGCATCGCGGTCTCCACCGCCGAGCCGTTCGCCACGACCCCGACGGTGCCGCACGCCCTCCGGCTCGCACTCGGCTCAGTCGGCCTCCCCGAGCTCCGCGCGGCGCTTCCCGTAGTACGGACCGAAATAGACCAGGACCCGTACCGTTAGTCCGGGATCCCTCTGGTCAACGACACCAAGGCGATGAAGCTCCGGTAGACCTCCAGCGGATCATCATTGCTAATGGCAACAACCTGCTCACCCCGACGCTCGACGTTCCGCAGCGCACACACCAACTCCGCGAACGCCTGGTTGTGGAACCGAACGGTCAACTCGGCCGGCTGCGTGACACTCGGCAAACCGAAGTCGGCCAGTCGATCCAACGCACGATGCGCACCGTCTCGGATCAACTCACGCGCCACCTCGGGATGCACGGACAGCGCCGCATTGTGCGACACCGACTCCTTGACGACCACCGACTCGATCCCCGGACAGAACGCCTCTGCTTCGTCGATCGTCACGCGATCACCCGAGATGAGCACCACCGGAACCCCGTGCGCCAATGCCACCAACGCATTGATCCCGGCCTCGCCGGTGATCTCACCGTTCAGCCGCACCTCGGCGATCGCCCGCGGGTTGTACGTGTGATGAAGCACCGACGACGTAGCTCCCGCCGACCCGTGGTACGAAATGAAGAACACCGCATCGAACGATGCATCGAGCCCTTGCATCATGTACAGCGGCTTGTGCCGCCCGGACAGATAGCTCGCCCGGCCGTGCAACTCGTCCGGCCGAAGATTCTGCATCGTCGAGTGCGAGTCATTGACCAGAAACTCCGTCGCCCCAGCCGCCATCGCCCCATCGATCGCAGCATTCACCTCACCCTGCAACTGCCCCCGGTAGTACTCGTACTCCACCCCCGGCCCCCGGCACTGACTCCAGTCGACAACCCCCGCCGTCCCCTCCATGTCAGTCGACAAAAAGACCTTCAAAGCGCCGCCTCCTCAGATGACCGGACTACTTGACACCGTAGAAGAGGTTGTAGCCGACATACCAAGGAGCAGGGCGGCCGGACGGATCAGGCCTCGGGGCCCCCAGAATGCGCATGGCATTAGGCATGCCTCACCTAAGTAGGGCGTGTGCCGGGGCCCCGGCGCCGAGGTCAGAGCGTGTGTAGTTTGTCGAACGGGGAGAGGACCCGGAGCAGCTTGCCGCCGCCCAGGTCGACCACCACCGCGTGGGTGCCCTCGACGGCACTGATCGTGCCCATGCCCTCTTTGTCGTGAGACACCCGGTCACCTTCTTCGAAGGTCTTGATCGGGGCGGGCACCCGGGGCTTGAAGGGACTCGTGGACAGGTGACGACGCGTCGTCGCGCGGGAAGGCTCCATCAGGTCTCCAGTATGCGCCCATCTCGCCGATCTGCACATGTCGCCTCCGGGCGAACGAGGTCTTGTCCGGCTCCGCCCGGCGGCAATAGCATCCACCGTCACTACCGCCGAAGGGATGCCGTCATGGCGTGGGGTAAGGGTAAGCAGAAGGCGCAGGATCCGGAGCAGGGTGGCTGGCAGTCCGGCCGCAAGGCCAAGAAGGCCGCAGGTTCTGGTGGCGGCCTGGTCGGCGACAAGGTCGTCGATCCCAGGGGTCGCGTGGTCAAGGACTTCTCGGGCCGCCAGCGCCGGCAGGGCAACGAGCACGGGGTTTAAGGAGTCGCAATCCCGGCGGTGGCGATCTGTAGCGTGACCGCGTCCGGGTGCAGGAGAGGTCGCGCCAGGGCAGTGACTGCTCTGGCGGCCTCGACTGTCTGTTGCCGGATCTCCGGGACGGGTGCGGATCGGCCGCGGTGCTCGAACGTTGCGACCGCCTCGAGGAAGAGACGGGACTCCAGGACCGTCCAGGGGCGCGTACGTTCGGCGGTGATCGCTGCTGCGCTGGCCGGTTGCCGGAGCCAGCGGCCGTCGGCTCCTCGCTGGTTGGCATAGAGGAGTTCGCCGTTCGGACGCAGTACGGCGGCCACGTCGGCGAGTTGCGCTCGATCGAGGGCTTCGGCTGCTCGGAGTACGGGTTGATCAGAACCAGCCAGGCGGCCATAGCCGTAGGCCTCCAACGCGCGGAGGTGACGGTCCTGTACGCCGAATCGGCTGACCGCATCGGCCACGGCGACGATCGCGACCTCGACCTGATACCCGGCCGCTTTGAACTCGCGAGCCGCCTGCTCGAAGTCGCTCGGCGCCTCCAGTACGACGTCGAAGCGGCGAGAGCTGACGTACTGCCTGGCGTTGGTCGTCCAGCGACGGGCGTCGGCACCCTCCATCGATTGGTGGAAGTCGGGATGGTGCGGCGCATACAGATCCGTGCTGATCACCACCGGCCGGCCGCGACGCTCGAGGACGTCCCGCGCGAGCGCAGTGATCGACGCCTTGCCGTCCCCGGGCTCGCCGACCACGATCACGACGATCGGCTGAGCCTGCGGCGTACCGGTCAGCTCGTCCGGCACGATCCGCTCCCGGAAGATCCGCTCACTCTCGCCCGCATCCAGCAGACCCCGCAACACCAACTCAGGCTCCGGCTGCTCATCGTCAGGTTCGGCGAGCAGATCCTCACCGTCGGAGTGGATAGCGGCAACCTCGACCATGTCCAGTGGCGACAGCTCCCGCCGCCGGACAGCCCAGCTCTGTTGAGCCTCCCGCCAGCCAGCGATCGCCGCGCGGTCCGGCGTACCGGCTGCTTCCTCGCGCGCGATCAGTTCGGTGTACCACCCGATCACCTGACCCGCGCCCTCCAGTGCGACCTCGTACCGCACCGCTTCCTCACCCGACCAACTCGCCGAGCCCAACCCGGCCAGCACGTTCAGCACCCGGGCGACGATAGCGGCGTACGGACTCCCTGCATACGCCGAAGCAGCGTTTCAGCCGCCCGTAGCGTTTGGAAGGGAAAGACCTGAGAAACCCAGGGGGACGAAGAGTGGAGTTCGACGAGTACGTCGCAGCCCGCGGCCAGCAGTTGGTGCGGCTGGGTCTCGTCCTGTCGTCCGACCACCACCGCGCCGAAGACCTGGCGCAAACCGCCCTGATGAACGCCTACCGCCACTGGCGCCGCGTCCGGGCCATGGACGATCCGCACGCCTATGTCCGTCGCATCCTGGTCAACGCGCACCTGTCTAGTACCCGCCGCAGCTCCTCCCACGAAACCCCCTCGGAACTGGACGACCTCGGCCGAACCGAACCCGACCCGTCGCTGGCACTGGTCGAGCACGACGCGATGTGGCAGCTGCTGGCAAAGCTGCCGGCGCGGGAACGGACCGTGGTCATCCTGCGGTACTACGAGGACCTCGACTACGCCGCGATCGCGGCCGTGCTCGGGATCAAGGACTCGACCGCCCGGGCGAGTGTCAGCAAAGCACTCGCCTCTCTCAGAGCAGCGCACGACCCGGCTGAAGGGCACCACCCATGAACCAGACAGAGCTCGAGCAGGAGCTTCGCGCGACGCTGGCCGAGGCGGGCGACCGGGCAATGGTCATTCACGACCTCGGCCTCAGGGCAGTACGGCCGGTACGCCGTCGGCGGGCGTGGCTGGCCTCCGCCGTCGCCGCCGCGGCCGTGGCTGCTGCCGCGGTCGTCGTCGCAGTCAACGCGTCCGACCACGGCAACAGCGAGGTGGTGAGCAACCCGCCGTCCAGCAGGCCGGTCACCATCCCGACCTCATCCTGGAAGCCGGGCGACTTCGAAGACCAAGCTTTGCAGTCCGGCGTGCTGCGAGTCACCCCCGAAGGTTGCCCGTACCTCATTCCGGCGGACTCGCGGGCGAGCCTGAAGGACCGGACGGCCCTCATCTGGCCGGCCGGCTACACCGCCCGCTACGCCGCGAACGGCAAGCTCGAGATCCTCGCCCCCAACGGCACCGTCGTCGCCCACGAAGGCGACCACCTGGCAGTCGGCGGCGGTCTCATCACCACCCCCAGCAAGCTCTGCACCTTCGGCAAACCCGACGCCTTCGCGATCATGGAAGACCTCACCCAGCCACGGTGAGCTGTGACGAGTGGAGTTCGTACGAACCCGCCCCGAGCGACACCCTGCAATGGATCCTCGACTGATGCCCGGCATGCGAAGCTGAACCATGCGCATAGTCATCGCACTCGGCGGCAACGCCCTGCTGCGTCGGGGCGAGAAGCCCGATGCCGCCGTCCAGCTCGCGCACCTCGTCGCGGCGGCCCCCGCGCTCGCCAAGATCGCCGCCGAACATGAGCTGGTACTTGTCCACGGCAACGGTCCGCAGGTCGGACTGCTCGCCCTCGAAAGCACCGCGGACACCAGCCTCTCGCGTTCGTACCCGCTCGGCGACCTGGTCGCCGAGACGCAAGGCATGATCGGCTACTGGCTCCAGCAGGCGCTCAGCAACGCCGGCCTCGCTCGTCCCGTCGTCACGCTGATCACCCAGACCGTCGTCGCCGCTGACGACGCCGGGTTCGATCATCCGAGCAAGTTCATCGGCAGCGGGTACGCCGAGGACAAGGCCCACCAGCTCGCCAAGCGGAACAACTGGACGATCCGCCGCGACGGCAACAGCTGGCGACGAGTCGTGCCCTCCCCCAAGCCCCAGCGCATCGTCGAGCTCGACACTGCCGAACTGCTCATCCGAAGTCAGACGACGGTCATCCTCGCAGGCGGAGGCGGAGTACCGGTGACAGAGGGACCTGACGGTCTGAGCGGCGTCGAGGCTGTCGTCGACAAGGACTATGTGGCTGCTTTGGTGGCGACACAGCTCAACGCCGATCGGCTGGTCATGCTCACCGACGTACCGGCCGTCTACCTCGACTACGGAACCTCGTCCGAGCGTCCCCTGCACGACATCACCCTGGCTGAGCTGGACGACCACACCTTCCCGGCCGGTTCGATGGGTCCGAAGGTGGCCGCTGCCCGCCAATTCGTCGCAGAAACCGCTGGCAGAGCAGCGATCGGCTCCCTGGACGACGCCACCGCTGTAGTAGCCGGCAGCGCCGGGACGCAACTCTCACGGACCTGACGCACCACGCGCGCGAGGAGGAGGACACGATGACTGGGGAGCTCGACCCTCTACTCGCGCGGATCGAGGTCTACGCCGGCGACGTACTCCGTCCCCGCGCGCTGGAGACCGATCGGACCGGTGTCACTGAGCAGACAATTCGCGACCTCGCCGACCTGGGCGCCCTGAACCATCTCGCGCCGGCGGAGTACGGCGGTGCCGACCTCGATCGCACCGCCGACCGTCGCCTGCACGAACTGCTCGCCGGGGGCTGCTACAACACGTGGCTGGTCTGGGCCCAGCACGCCCCGCAGGTCGGGCGTATCCGGCAGGCAGTCGAGGAGCCAGGGTCTGCCTTCGACACTGCACTCGCCGATCGTCTGCTTCGCGGCGAGGTGCTGCTCGGAGTCGCGTTGAGCGATGTACGACGCTTTCCCGACCGGTACGTCGCAGCTCGGCGTACCGGTGACTGCTGGGTCTTCGAGGGCACCATCTCGTGGGTCAGCGGCTGGGGCCTCAACCGGTGGATCGGCGTTGCCGGTGTCGACGACAGCGAACCCGAGCGACCGCGGGTCGTCCACGCGCTCATCCCGATCGGCGACGGCGTCGTCGGTACTCCGCTCCGGCTCAGCGCCGCAGCCGGCAGCCGGACCGAACGTGTCCAGCTGACCGGCGTCGAAGTACCGGACAGCCACGTCATCGCAGTACAGGATCTCGACAGCTGGCGAGCAGCCGACGTCGCCGGGGCAGCAGACGCCCGCGCACATCATTTCGGCCTGGCAGCAACCGTTCTCGACGAACTACGCGCCAGCCCTCATCCGGACGCCCACAAGGTGGCCGAGGTCTGGGCACCTCGTGTCGACCTGATCCGCCGGCAGGCCTACTCATTGACCGATGCGGTCACCGCGGCGGGGCCCGATGCGCCACAGCGGGTTGACGAGAGGCTCGCCTTGAAGGTCGCCATCGGCGATGCTCTTGGCGTCCTCACTCGCGCACTTCTGATCTCCCGGGCGGGACGAGGTCTGTCTGCGGACGACACCGCGCAACTTCATGCACGCTCGGCCCTCTTCGCGTTGGTCCAAGGGCAGACCTCGGCGGTCCGTGAAGCTCAGCTCCGCGCACTGGCCACCTAGCTAAATGATGCCTAAGGCAACTATTAGTGCGGCGTGATAGTGCTCACAGAGGGTTAGATCAGCTACCCTGAGTGGCCTTGTTCACCTTATCGTAATCTCTCGTGCCTACCGCTCCCGCCCCTTCTGCCCTGGCCGCCATCGTCCCCGCATTGCCCGCGGATCGCCTTACTCTGGCCGACTTCTCGGGCCTGGCGACCACCGTTGCCGGCTATCCCTACGTGAAGCTCGTCCTCGATCAGGAGACCTCGACCGTCCACCTGATCGACGGTGCCGAGCGCATGCTGCACGTCCAGTACGTCGCCGAGCGGATCCTCGGGATGACGCGGGCCGAGCTCGCCCGCAACCTCGACGCGTTCAACGACTCCGTCTACCGCGCCGACCACCGCCGCTTCCTGCTCGGAACGCTCGCGCTGCACGACCGGCCGGAGTACGGCGGGCTGTTCTTCTCACTGGAGACGGTCGAGGTCGACACGATGGGCCCCGACCTGCTCGGCTCCTTCTACAACACCGTTCGCGCTCTCGTCGACGACACCGTGCCCGTGCTGCTGAAGCCCGCGAACCACCTGCAGGAAGGCTTCCTGCAGGGCACGACCACCCCGCTGATCCTGGCCCACGAGCTCTACTCCACCGCGCCGTACGTGCCGCTCAACCCCGGTACGACGACCGGCCGCCTGCGCCTGTTCGCCGATGAAGCGGCGTACCGCACCACGACCGATCCCGTCCGCTGGCACGACATCCTCGTGATGGAGCGGATGCCCGACGACATCCCGCGGGTCTCCGGGCTGATCAACGCCAAGCACACCACCCCGCTGTCGCACACCAACGTGCTCGCCGCCGGCTGGGGCATCCCGAACGCCATCCAGCAAGGCGCAGTGCAGAGCCTCGCCGAGCTGGACGGCAACTGGGTCGAGCTGACCGTCGACCCGACCGCGCCCGAGCTGACGGTGCGCGCGATCACCCGGCCGGACTCAGCCGACGCCGGCCCACCGTGGGCGGTCACCCAGGTCGACATCGGCAAGCCGGATCTCGCCGCGGCCCAGATCCTGCCGCTGGAGCAGCTGCGGTCCACCGACGCTCATCGCTTCGGCACCAAGGCCGCAAATCTCGGCGAGCTGACGGCGGTACTGCGCGACGGATCGCCTCACTGGCTTGGCTTCTACGAGAAGCCACGACCGCCACGGCCGCACCTGCTCGAATACCTGGCCCGGCAACTCGAGACGGCCGGCACCGATACCGGCGTACTGGATCAGGCGGCTCAGCGGATGTTCGCCGAGCAGGTCGTCGTACCGCGCGGAATCGCCCTGCCGTTCGCGTTGCAGCAGCAGTTCCTGGAGTCGTCGCCGGCCATCCAGCAGACCATCGGCAAGCTGAAGATGGCACTCGCGCTCGGTGGTGAGATCGACGGGCTCTGCGCCGAGTTGGGCGCCCTCATCCGCGATACCCCGTTGCCGGCCGAGCTGCGCATCCTGATCGAGGACTCCGTACTGCGCCACCTGACCGGCGCCGGCCGCGTCGTCGTCCGCAGCTCGTCGAACGCCGAGGACCTGATCGGCTTCTCCGCCGCCGGAATCTACGAGTCGGTCCCCGAGGTCGAGTCGATCGAGGACGTCATCGACGCAATCCAGCGGGTCTGGGCCTCGCTGGTCACCACTCGCGGCGTACTACTCCGCGACGAAGCCGGCATCGGCCTGTCCGACTGCTTCATGGGAGTCGTCATCCAGCAGCAGCTCGACGGCGCGCTCGGCGGGGTCATGGTCACGACCAACCCGCTCGACCGGACCGACTTCCGGTCGGTACTGCTGAACCTCGCCCGCAACTCGGTCGACGACGTGGTCTCCGGTGCGCGCGATCCACTGCAGCACCTTTACAACACGATGGAGGGCGGCAGCCGGACCGTGGCGATGGGTGCCGAGCCGGCCGACGTGGACGACCAGGCGAAGGCGACCCTCGGTCGGCTCGCGCTGATCGGACGGCTGCTCCAGGCCCATTTCGCGGGCGCCGACGGGTCCGTCGACGCTCCGGTGGATGTCGAGTGGCTCGTCGACGGCGACCGGATCGTGCTGCTGCAGTGCCGTCCGTACCAGCTCGCCGCGTGAGCGCCGCAGGTCCCGATGCGGTGCGGGTGATCCGCCGCTACAACGCCTTCCAGCTCTTCGCCGGGCTGCTGTGGTGGTTGCCGGTCTTCTACGTGTTCCAGCGGTCCGAAGGGCTGTCGGACCAGGAGATCTTCTCCATCCAGAGCATCTTCTACCTGGCGTTCTGCCTGCTCGACATCCCGACCGGGATGATCGCCGACCGGTTCGACTACCGGCGTTGTCTCCAGGGTGGCGCGATCATCCTCGTGGTGGCGAACGTGATCCCGGTCTGGACGCCGACCTTCGGCGGCTTCCTGGTCCAGTTCCTGTTGATCGCGTTGGCGCATTCGCTGTTCTCCGGCGCCGGAAGTGCTTATCTGTATGAGTATTTGCATCGGACGGGCAACGATGCGGCGTACCAGGGCGCCGAGGGATCGGCGCGCGCCTGGACGCTGATCGGGCGGATCGTTTGCTTGCCTGCCGCCGGATTCCTGACGGCTTGGTGGGGGCCGTCGCCATACGTATTGTCCGCAGCGACCTGTGGCATCGCGGCCGTGATCGCCCTCGGCTTCCCGGCGCTGCCCAGGACTGGTCCCGTAACTGTTGAGCCGGTACTTCCCGCGCTGGCCGGTGCACTCCGGTCGCTGGGTTCGTCGAAACGGCTGATGTTGCTGATGGCGCAAGGCATCGCGATCTTTACGCTGGTACGGATCGGGCAGGCCAACCTGTTCCAGCCGATCCTGGAGTCGAAACACCTGCCGCTGCACTGGTTCGGCGTACTGATGGCCGCGACGACCGTGTTCGAGGTGGCTGGTGCGGCGCGGTCGAAAGTACTGGCTCGTTTCGGGCAGATCCGGGTGGTGCTGGTACTGACCGTGCTGATGGCGGTCGCGCTCGCCTCCGTCATCCCCCTCGGGCTGGCCGGGACGATGGTCTGCCTCGCGGTGTTCTCGCTCGCGTCCGGGCTCGCGTTCCCGGTACAGCGCAAGCTGGTCAACTCCGCCATCACCGAGCCGTCCCGGCGAGCGACGCTGCTGTCCGTCGAGTCGCTCGCCGACCGCGCCGTCTGCGCCCTCGTGGTGTTCGTCCTGGGCGCGTTCCTCAGCCGCGGCGCGATGGCGGGCTTCCTCGTCGCGCTCGCGGCCACAGTCACCCTGGCGATGGTCGTTCTCGCCGTACTCGTCAATCGGAGCCGCGACCGCGCGGCCGTCAAGGAGAGCGTCGCGTGAAGAAGATCCTGTACGTCTATGTCAAGGGCGGCGCTCCCCTGGAGACCGCGTTCCCCCGGATCGCGGCCTGCGGCGAGCTGCATGTGCTCGCGCTGTCGCCGCTGCCCGAGGCGGCCAAGGAGATCTGGGAGCCGTGCTGCACGAGCATCACCGTGCACCCCGGTGGGCTGACTCCTGGTGAGCCGGTGGTGGAGGCGATCATCGCCCACGCGCGTGAGCTCGGTGCGGATGCGCTGTTCACGCTGTCGGAGTTCGCAGTACTGGCCGTCGCCAACGCCGCGGACCGGCTCGGCCTTGCTGGCGCCGGGCCGGGCATCCGGGTGGCGCGTGACAAGCGGCTGATGCGACAGGCGTGGCAGGCTGCGGGCGTACCGATCCCTCGCTTCCGTCGAGTGGACTCCGCTGCCGATCTGCAGGGTGCACTGGCTGCGCTGACTCCGCCGCTGCTGCTCAAGCCGGCCTGGGGTGCTGGGTCTGTGGCTCAGCTCGTATTGACGTCGCAGGATCAGGTCGCGGACGCTTGGGCGGAGATCGAGCAGGCGCTGGAGCTGGGCGGCCAGGTCGGGATGAACGAACTGTACGAGCAGAACACCGATGCCGACCGGCTGGTCGAAGAGATCATGGACGGTACGACCGAGGGCTGGTATTCCGAGCCCGGGTACGGCGACTACCTGAGCATCGAAGGCATCGTTGCCAAGGGCAAGTACCACCCGCTGGCGATCACTGCCAAGCTGCCGACCGTGCCGCCGTACATCGAGGTCGCCAGCACCTCGCCCTGCGTACTGCCCGAGCCACTGCAGCGTCGGATCGAAGAGGTCTCACGTCGTGCGGTCGACGCACTCGGCCTGGACACCTGCGGCACCCACACGGAGCTGAAGCTGCGGGCCGACGGTGAACTGGTAGTCATCGAGGTAGGCGCCCGCTTCGGCGGCCTCCTGACCACCCGCCAAGCCGAAATCGTCTTCGACCTGGACCCGATCGGCATGCTGATCCGCGAGCAGCTGGGCGAGCACGTCGACTACCCACCCGCCATGCTGGTCGAGGGCGGCCGCGCTGCCGCCTCCGTCGCCGTAGTACCAGCCAACGCCGCCGGCACCCCCTGGCAAACCCAGCCCCTCTGGCACCCCGACCAGATCGACTGGGCAACCCTCCTCTCCCCCGGTAGCACCATCGAGCCCGTGCCCGCCTTCATGCTCCCGTCCGGCACCCGAGTCCCGAAGTTCGACCCGTCCGGCGGCTCCCGCAACTGGCTAGGCGTCTTCCTCCTCACCGCCACCGACGCCCCCACCCTCCAACACGACTGCCGCACAATCCTCGACAACCTGGAAGGCGCCCTACCTACCTGACCAGTACGCGCCACACCGGTAGGTAGGTGGAGCGGTTGGGTTGGCCGATCAGGTAGGCGGTTAGGCCGGTCTGCTCGGCGACGGTGATCTCGGTGGGGGTCTCGCCCTCGTAGAACGACCGGCATGGGGTGGCGGCGTCTCGGCCTCGTTCGAAGAGGGTGGGAGCGGGCTTGGACTCGGCCTTGGTGCGTGGGGTCAGGACTCGGTCGCCGAAGAGGTACCAGGGGAAGGGTTGGGATTCTGCCCAGGACGAGTTGACGTACGCCTTGGTCGCGGCGGCACGTTCGGCGTCGGTGGCGCCCCACTCCGGCGGCACGTTGGTGATCAGGCCTACCGGTACGCCGACGGCTCGGAGCAGTAACAGGTGGCGCAGAGCTCCCGGCATCCAGGTCATCCGACCCGGCACCGAGGTATCCACCAGCGTGTTCCCAAGATCGAACCAGACCACAGAGCACGATGGCCGATGCCGCCCGACCGGATCCGCAGCAGCCGCCGGAGCGGCGGCAGCAAGCGGAGCGGCGGCAGCAAGCGGAGCGGCGGCGGGCGTTGGGGCGGGCCGCGCTGCGGTGGTCGGGGCGGTCCGTACGGCGGACGTCGGGGGGAGCCGTGCGGCGGATGCCGGGGTTAGGGCGGCTGTGGTGAGGAAGGTGGTTGTGACGGTGACGGTGACGGCTAGGCGGGTAAGGGGGTGCACGGGGCTCCTTGGGGGCGGTTACTCGAGCCAGACGGTCTCGAAGGTGGAATTCTCGTGGATGTGGATGGCCTCGTAGCCGTCGGGGCCGGTGGAGAACTTGTGCGGGGTCTCCGCCGGTACGACGATGATCTGGCCCGCCCGGCCGACGAGCTGGGCGTCGCCAACGGTGAAGGTGGCCGAGCCGCGGCGGATGATGAAGGTCTCCGGGTAGTGGTGCAGGTGCAGGCGAGGGCCGACGCCCTCCTTGGTGGTGGACTCGAAGATCAGCGAGACACCTACCCCGCCGGGCAGTTCCTCGTAGTTCTCGGTCCAGTCCTCACCGTCTTCGCGCCCGTCGGCCCGATCGACGACGAAGGCTCCACTGGTCAGCTCACTCATGGCGGTCCTCCAGGTTGTACACAGTGTGCTTGCGGTCAGTCTCGACCCTGCCCGGGTCACCGCCGAAACCATTGCCGGAAGCAACGGTTTCGGCTGGGATCCGTACCGCTTCAAACGCGTGCTGGGGAAGGGATCTGGCGAGATTGTCAAGACGTCGCAGAGAACGGTTCGGTATTCGGCTGGCACCGATGCCGGACCGTGTCGCGAAGTTGGGGCTGGGCTGGTGACAGGCACCAGGTCTGCGGGGACACTATCGGTGACCGAACCAGTAGAGCCCACTGCAGTGCGTGACCGGGGCTCTCACGACGATTGACTCGCCAGGGGGGCGTAAGGTGATCCGACTCGTCATCGGGCACCGCGGCAAGTTGGTCCGAGGAGCGCTCGCCGCGGTGCTCAGCAGGGAACCAGATCTGACCGTACTCGCGGAGTACGAAAGTGCCGACGAAATCCTGGCGATCTGCGCCGTCGACCCGCGGCTGGTGGTGGTGCTCGATCCGCTGCTGCCCGGCAAGCTCGGGATTCCGGAGCTGTGCGGCCGGCTCGACGGACAGCCGATCTTGATGCTGATCGACCGGGAGGACACGACGTCCATCTCGCTGGCTCTGTCGGTGGCGAAGGAGTCGCAGTCGGTCGGGGTGATCGCGACCGACATCTCCCCCGACGACCTGGTCGACGCCGTCCGCGGAGTCGCTGAGGGCCGGCCGGTGTTCGACGGGGGTCTCGCGCTGGTGGCGCTGCGCGCGGGCGGCAGTCCGCTGACCGAGCGGGAGCGAGAGGTACTCCGGCTGATCGACACGGGCGCGACCGTTCAGGAGGTCGCCCGCAGCCTGAGCCTCAGCGCCGGAACGATCCGCAACTACCTGTCCCGCATCCTCGCCAAGACCCGAGCCAGAAGCCGAATCGAAGCCATCCGCAAAGCTCAAAACGCCGGCTGGCTCTGATTGACCTCCACCAACCCCCGCCCTTACCCGCCACCAGCCCGAGCAGACAGCCCGCCGTCGGCCCGGTGGGCGGGATGGGCGTCGCCGCCTGCGCGATCAGCCCGGTGGGCGTCGCCGTTTGTGTGGGTCCAGGTGGTGGTGAGTTCGGTGTACAGGGAGGAATGGTGGAGGAGGGTTTGGTGGGTGCCGACGGTGGCGGTGTTGCCGTCGAGGACGAGGATTCGGGTGGCTCGTAGGGCGGAGCTGACTCGGTGGGCGATCACGATCAGGGTGCCGGGGCGGGTTGCGAAGGCTTCCTCGGCGATCTGTTCGGCTCGTGGGTCGAGATGGCAGGTGGCTTCGTCCAGGACGACGAGGGGTGCGGGCGAGAGGTACGCCCGGGCCAGCGCGATCAGTTGACGCTCCCCCGCCGACAACTCCGCCGGCCGGACCTCCGCCGCGAGGCCGCCCAGCCGGCGTACGAGCGGGTACGCGCCGACCGCATCGATCGCCGCCGAGATCTGTACCGCGGTGGCGTCCCGGCGCAGATAGCTGACGTTGTCCAGGATCGTGCCGCTGAACACATAAGCCTCCTGCGGGAGGACGACCCGCGTATCTGCCAGGTCGGCCGCCTCGAGCTCGGATGGCCGTACGCCGCCGAGCCGGACCTCCCCCTCGGTCGGCGACAGCAGCCCGCAGATGAGCCCCGCGAGCGTCGACTTGCCGATCCCACTCGGCCCGACCACCGCCAGATGATCGCCCGGTGCGACGATCAGGTCGAGATCACGTAGTACCGGCTCGGCGGCCGGACCATAGGCGAAGGACATCCGCCGCAGCCGCACTTCGTACCCCTCGGGCCTTTCAACCATCACCTTGTACTCCGGAAGCGCGCTCCGATCGAGGATCCGCCCCAGCGTGACGACATACCGCAGCCCGCTGTCCCCCAGCGCCGACATCACCGTAGTGAGCGCCGGCTGCAACCCCAGCAGCACATAGGTCAGCCCACCAAGCAACGTCCCGGTCGAAACCCCACGCCCAATCAACCAAGGCGCAGCGCCGAGCAACACAACCAACGGCAGCCATCCCCCGACCGCAAAGCACAGCGTCCGCAACGCAGCCACCTTCGCCAGCGACCGCTCAGCCGCCGCGTGCGCTTCCACCGGTACGCCGACCAGCCCACCGGCGAACTCCTCAGCCCCCGCCGCCGTCACGTCCCGCACCCCCGCGAACACCATCCCCGCCGAAGTCGCCAGCTCCTCATCAGCTCGCAACGAAGCCCGAACCCGAGCAGCCGCCAGCCCAAGAATCCCGAAGCTCAGCGCGAACCCGACCAAGAACGGCGGCACCACCAACGCCGCCACCAACGGCGACAACGACAACAACCCGCTGACCACCCCGATCGCCGTCACCACAAAACTCCGGACCACGAGCACCAGCCCGGCAAAAGTGTCCCGGACGATCTCCACCTGCCGATTGAGCCGCGCCACCGCGCCATCCGCCCGCGCATTCCGCAGCGCCCCCACCACCACCTTGCGAACCAGCTCATCCCGAACCGGCTCGACCAGCTCCCCCAACCGCTGATAGACCTGCCGAGCCCCGACCGCACCGAGGACCGCCGCCGCCAGCAACCCACCGAGCCACGCCAGTCCCGCGCCGGTCCGGCCCCCGAGAAACCCGTCGGTGGCGTGCGCGACAGCCAGCCCGTAGAACGCGCTCGGCAGAATCTCCGGCAGCGACCAAACGGCAAGCCTCACGGCAGCCCTGCCCCGCACAGCCTCCACCCCAAACCGCACCTCCCGCTTCATCCGCACACCACGCTCGGCCGGGGCCCGCCCGGCGACCCGCGCCTCATCCGAAGGCTTTTCGGTAGGCGGGGTTTTGCCAGAGGGCTTGGTGGGGGGCGACAGCTCGGACGCGGCCGTGGTCCAGCCAGACGACCAGGTCGGCGCGGGCTGCGGTGGCGGCTCGGTGGGTGATGATCAGGCGGGTACGTCGGCGCCGGTCGGTCATCAGGGTTTCGCTGATCAGTAACTCGGTCGCGGTGTCGAGGCTGGAGGTCGCGTCGTCGAGGATCAGCAAGCGCTCCGCAGCCCAAGCTCTGGCGAGTCCGAGACGCTGCGCCTCGCCACCAGACAGCGGCGCCTCCACCAGCGGAGTGTGATAGCCGTCCGGCATCCGGCTCACGAACCCGTGGACGTGGGTGGCACGAGCCGATGCAAGCAACTGATCCGGTTGCTGCGATCCGACGCCGATCGCATCGCCCACCGTCGAACCCACCAGCGCCGGACGCTCAAACGCGCAGTTCACCGCCGTCCGCAGAGCCACCTGGCTAAGAGCGCCCAGAGGAACACCATCGAGCCGTACCTGACCAGAGTCGGGGTCCTGCAATCGACCGGCGACAGCAGCCAGTACGGACTTGCCTGCACCGCTCGGCCCAACTACCGCAACCGCTGCCCCACCGGGTAGATCCAGATGGACGCGATCCAGCAGGAGGTCGTCCCCTGCCCGCACAGTGACCTCATCGAAGACCAGCCGCCCCGGACCGTCCGGCAAGGCGAGGGCACCGTAGCCCATCGGCTGTGCAGCACTCACCTCGGCGACGCGCGTGATGCCGGCCCGTGCCCGGGCCAGTTGCCCGAGCAGTGACGTGAGGCCGCCCAGACCAGCACCGATGACGGCGTACTGCGCGGCCGCGAAGTACTCGCCCGGGGTGATCCGGTGGTCGACCAACTGGATGCCACCCACGGCCAGTACAGCAATCAGCACCAGCGGACCGACCACAGCCGCCTGTGCTCCGGAGCGAGCGAGCACCTGCCAGGTCCGCAACCCACGAGCATGCAGCTCCGGCAGCAGCCGCAGTACACGCTGCTCCTCGCGACCTGCCGTCCCCGCAGCAGCAATCGTCCGCAAGCCAGCCAATGCCTCCGTCAGCGTCGCCGCGATCCTCCCTTGCGTCTCCTGGTACGCAAGGCTGATCTCAGTGGTCCGCCGCGCAAACAACCAAAGCACGGCGACCACTAGCAGCACACTGCCCAGGAATGCCGCACCCAGCCACGGACTGATGAGGATCAGCAGCACCAGACTCCCAATGGGCGGTACGGCCGCAGCAATCGCCGTGAGCGTCGCAGGACCGGCCCGGGCCGCATCGACCGCATTGCTGGACACCCGGCTGACCAGATCACCGGTATCGAACTGGCGCACTCCACTTGGCCCCGCTGCCAGCACCCGGGCAACCAGACCGTGCCGCAGCCACGCCGTCGTCCCCGCCACACAGGCAGTACCGGCGATGACCTCGACAACATCGCAGACGATCCCCAGCACGATCAGCCCACAGGCGATCAGCACCCAATCACCGCTGGCCGCTATGCCGTCGATGGCCTTACCGAGGACCGTTGGGAGCGCCAGGACGGTGAGATTGCCCAGCAGGGCGGCGACGCCGAGCAAGGGGAGCCAGCCGCGGCCGTGGCGTAGTACTGCGCTGAAGCTCGTCACGGCGTCAGGCCGGTGTGGAAGGCCAGGAAGGCGAGCATGTCGGCCGCTAGGCCCACACCGCGGCTGACCGCGGCCGGCAGGTGGCCCGCATCGCTCTCGTACCTGAGCAGGACCGACCGTGAACCGGTACTGGCATGCTGCAGCGCCGCGCACATCTTGCGCGCGTGCAGCGGATCCACGCGACTGTCCGCACCGAACACCGTGAACAAGACCGCGGGGTAGTCCACCCGCGCCACCCGGTGGTACGGCGAATAGGCCAGCAACGCCTCGAACTGCTCAGCAACCTCCACTGACCCGTACTCCCCCGCCCAGGAAGCGCCGAGGCCGGACTGCTGATAGCGGACCATGTCCAGCAGTGGCGCCGAGCAGACCGCGGCGGCGAACAACTCCGGCCGTTGCGTGAGAGCCGCGCCGACCAGCAGTCCCCCGTTGGACTCACCGCAGATCGCGAGTTGGGCAGGTGTCGTCCAGCCGTCCGCGATCAATGTCTCGGCCGCGGCGAGATAGTCGTCGATGACGTTCTGCTTGGCCTCCCGCGTTCCGGCCCGGTGCCACTGATGGCCCTGCTCGCCACCGCCGCGCAGGTTCGCCGTCACGAACACGCCACCGGCCTCGACCCAGGCCAGCGCGAACGACGAGTAGGTAGGGGTGAGCGACAGGCCGAACCCGCCATACCCATAGAGCAGCGTGGGCCGCGGCTCGCGTTTCGCCTTGCGGGCGAGTACGACCATCCGGATCGGCGTACCGTCGAACGACCGGTAGCTGATGTGGCGGGCGTCGATCCTCGGCCCAGGGTCCGGTTCTGAAGCCCACGGGCTCACTCGCAGCGTGCGGGCGTCGTACCGGTAGACGGTCGGCGGGGTGACGCTGTCGGTGTAGCTGAACCAGGCCTCGTGGCCGCCCTCCGGCCGAGTGCCGAGGTCGGCGATCGTGCCCGGCCCCGGCAACGGCACTCTGTGCAGGCGATCGCCGGTCCGCGCGTCGTAGGCGGTCAGCTCGCTGAGGGCGTGCCGCTGCCGCCCGACGAGCAGCACCCCGTCGAGCACCGCCAGTTGACTGAGCGGCGCACCCGGTTCCTCGGCGACGAGTTCTCGCCACTGCTCGTGGCCGGGGTGATGCGGATCGCCCACGCATACCCGTCCGGACGGTGCACCGAGGGTGGTCGCGATGTACAGCCGGCCGTCCGGTCCCACGGCCAGTGCCGTCCGCGCATCGACCTGCTCCTGCGCGACGACCGGCACGAAGTCCGGCCGATTCAGGTCGACGACCCAAAGATCATTGCGGTCGGCAACAACCGTGGAGATGGTCAGCCACCGGCAGTCCGCGCTGATCTCCAGCCCGTACGCCGCTTCGCCGGCCAGCACCTGCGCGTCGTCCGGCTGTCCGAGCCGGTGCAGGTACAACCGCCGCGAGCGGACGAAATAGAAGGAGCGGCCGTCCGCACACCAGGCGACGGGCGAGTAGCGGCACCGGTCGATCGGCCCATCGATGAGCTCCCCGGTATCGACGTCCAGCACCCAAAGTACGGATTCCTCGTTGCCCTGCGACACCTGGAACGCCACGAACCGGCCATCCGGCGAGGGCTGCCAGCGATCGAGCGTCGTCAGCCCGGACGGGTCGAGACGCATCGGGTCGATCAGGGTCCGCTCGCCGTCCGTTGCGAGCACTGGGTGTTCCTGACCGGCATCCCTGCGGAGGAAGAATTGACGCGAGCCTCGCCAGGCCGGCGTACCGGTGGTCTCGACGTCGCTCAAGGCGGCCACCCGAGCGCGGAAACAGTAGCGGCCGGGTAGGGCGGCGGCCTGGGTGAGCCAGAGCTCGTCCTGGGCCTGCTGCCAGGACTGCGTTCGCGGATCGGCCGGGTCTTCCAGCCAGCGGTACGGATCCTCGACCCGGTGGCCATGCAGATACTCGACGCCGGCCAGCCGCTCGGCGTCGGGATAGTTCGACTGCACGGGCACTCCTTCCAGCAAGCCGGTCCCGGGCGGGCTGTCGGATCCCGCCCGGGACCTATGTGTGCCTAGTGGCACAGCACCAGGCTGACGTTGCTCGGGGTCTGGGACGCGCAGCCGAGGACGGTCAGCGTGCTACCGCCGCCACCGCCACCGCCGCCTCCAGTCGGAGCGTCGAGACCTTGCAGGTCGAGAAGTGCCATGTTCTACACCTCCTTCCGTGGCTCGCAGGGTTCGGACGACGGAACGCGTCCGAGGAACGGGAGGGCCACCGGCTGCTCGTGCAGGGCGGCTCCGAGGGCCAGCAGGACACCGGCCGAGCCCGTCGCGAGATCCATCGACAGGCGAAGCAACTGGTTGCCGGGGAAGGCGAGGCCGCCGGCGTACGGGAGCGCATGCCAGCCGAGACCGGCGATCAACTGCTCCTGGACACCCGGGTCGAGCCGGGTCGCGGCGAACAGCAGACCGGCGCGACCCATGAAGAGGCCGGGCTGGACGAAGTACCCGCAATGGGTGACCTTCCGCAGGGCGGCGAGGGCCGGGGCGAGGTCGTCGTCCGGGCGGTGGCGCAGGTAGCGGTCGAGCACCAAGGCGATACCTGCGGAACCCTCTTCGAGGTACGGGAGAGTGCGCCAGCCCTGGTTGACCTGCAGCATGCCGTGATCGTCGGTTGTGCAACGGCGCAGGTCCTGTTGCAGGGCGATCCGCGCGAGGTCGAGCAGGCCGCTGTCGCCGGATCGCTCATAGGCACGCAGGAACAGCAGCGCCGGTCCCGACGAACCGAACATCAACCCGGCGCGGGGGCGCCCTTCTCCGCTGAGTTCCGGCACGTCGCTGGGTCCACCGAGCCGATCGGCGACCTGATCAACGACCCGGGTCGCGGCCGCGAGGACGGCCGGCTCGGCGGCGAAGTCGAAGAGGTTGAGGCCGACGCCCGCCAGGCCGGAGTACAGGCCGAGCTCTTGTATGCCGACAGGTTGCGCCAGGCAACGATCCAGAGCGTCGAGGGCATCCTGGTGGTAGCCGAGTTCGTTGAGTACAAGGGCGATGCCGTGGAGTCCGCTGTAGAGACCGGCGCCGATCGCCGGGTCATGGGCGTGCCGGCGCAACCACTCGTCGTACTCCGGAAAGCGCCCACCCCCGCATCGCGCCAGCGCGTAAAGCACCCCAGCCGCCCCATGCGCGAGGTTCACGCCACCGCCCGGCTCGAACTGCTGGATGTCCCCAGGGAACAGCCGATCGTCCCGCTCCGGCGTCGCACCCGCCACGATCGCCTTGGTGATCGCCGCCCGCACCTCCACCCACGAGACCTTGCCGGGCAGCACCAACTCCTCCTGCACCGTGGCCGGTTCGCCAACAATCGTCGCGACCGCTAAGTCGAAGGTTGCCCTCGGCACCGAAAACGTCTCACTGATCTGATCGGCGAGCTGGTTCGCCTTCTGCGGATGGAAGCGCAACAGCATCGTCGACTGCGGCGCGAACAACCCAAGCGCCATACAGGCCAACGCATATCGGTCCACATCGACGCCCTGTCGATCACCGGGAGCCGCATACCCCGGATGCGCCAGCGCCGACCGTGCCTGCTCGGTCACCAGCGTGGCGACCTCGAAGTCGATCAGCACCAACCGGTCGGCCCCGTCGACAAGGATGTTGCCCGGGTGAAGGTCATTGAAGACCACACCACGCTCATGCAGCGCCGCGACGGCTTGCTCCACCTTGCCGAGCATCTCGAGCGCCCACGACGCGTACGCCGCCAGCTCCTCGACCGGCGCATCCGGCCTGGTCAACGGATAGCGCCGACCGATCAACCGCTGCAGAGGATTGGAGTCGACGAACTCCTGCACCAGGAAGTGGTGATCCCCCAGCGTGAAGTAGTCGTGCACGGCCGGTACCACATCCAGCCCCGCCAGCCGTCGCAAGATGTCGCGCTCGTGCCCCACCCGGGCCACCGCGTCCCGCCCGATGACGTCCAGCCCGGCAAGCGGCCGGCCTTCCTTGAGTACGACCTTGATCTCGCTGTCCCGGTGATGCCCGAGGTAGACGCCACCGCCGTTGGAGAATTGGATCACGCTCTCGATCACATACGCGAGGTCGTTGGTGGTCACCGCATTGCGAGCCTGCAGGTGCGACTCGAGGAAGGGCGGCAGCGTCACCCAGGAAGGAATCGAGAAGATCGGTCCGCGAACGTCGGGAACCAGCCGGCCCTCGGCATTGGCGAGCGCGTAGACCCGTTCCCCGCTCTCCGAGAGGCAGTACCGGGTGACGAACGCGCCGTATCGGACGAAGAGCGGCCCGGTCCCGTAGCGCAGATCGCTCAGGATGTACGGCCCGGCGACTCCGGTGAGGATGCCGTCGAGTTCCTTGAGCACCAGCTCGAGTTGCGCGTCATCGCCCGGATAGATCGTGACGAGCTTGCCGCTCGAGCCACGGGCAGCCGACTTCGAGTTGAGCATGACCGCGACCGGCTTGCTGCGCAGGAACTTGAACGCCAGGCCGCGCGGAACGCAGTACTCCCAGATCGCGGCGATCGCCCGCTCGGCATCGTCGAGGCCGGCGGACACGTGGATCTTCCAGCCCTGCTGCGGAATCTCGGCATCCGACGGCGCGTAATGCATCCAGACGTCGCCCCCGTGGTGGTCCCACCCACTGGGCACCGGACGGGCACAGGCCGCGAAGTCCGGATCCTCTGCCCCGCGATTGGTAGGGGTGTCGTAGAACAGCCGATCAGCGAGGCAGTAAAGCTCGTACTGCTCCATCTCGACCTCCCATGTGAACGACCCGTCGTCACATGGTGTGTCCCCTCAGCCGCGCTGCGTAGTGTCTGCCGTCACGACCGATGCGTGAGGAATGCGTCCGATACTCCTGCGTATCTCAACCTCATCGCGTCAGCCCGAGGGCGTCGAGGGCTGCTCGGCGGCCGGTGTCGACGGCTGCTCGGAGTGGGGCGGGGCGGCGTTCGGTCCGGCTGATCTTGGCGCTGCCGAGGGGTGGGCGGACCTGGATGGTCGCCGGGTGAGTCGACAGGAGCCGCTCTTCCTCCGCCCTGATCTCCACCCGGTGCAGCCACGGATCGAGTGCTCCCGGCGCGTTGCGGGCGAACCATCGCGCCATCAGCAGCCGTTCGCCCCGAGACGGAGGCGACTGGAGCTCGTCCGCCCGGCGGGTACGAAACGCGACCAGGTGAGTGGCACCCTGAGCGAGCGCGGACCGTACCGGCGTCCCCTCGCTCAACCCCGCATCGACAAAAGCTCGCCCGTTGATCGTGATCGGATCCCCCGCCAGCAACGGCATCGCGGTCGAGGCACGCAAAGCTGCCTGCAGACTCGCCTGATCGCGGATCTGATCATGCAGGTCGACGCCCTCACCCGTCAGCGCATCCGTAGCGATCGGGTGCAACTCGACCGGACTGTCGAGGATCT
Organism: Kribbella sp. NPDC051718; assembly: GCF_040681515.1. Lineage (NCBI taxonomy): Bacteria > Bacillati > Actinomycetota > Actinomycetes > Propionibacteriales > Kribbellaceae > Kribbella > Kribbella sp. NPDC051718. The sequence continues at coordinate 350,721 of NZ_JBFAYZ010000007.1, forward strand.
CCTGGAACCCCATCGGCATGATCTCCGTATAGACCGTGTCGACGAGATACCCGGTGTCCACCACCGGCCCGCCCCGGAAGAACCGCCGCGGGCTGATCGTCGTCCCCATGATCGCCGGATCCCACCACGCATGCATGGTCCGCTCGGCACGACCGCAGATCAGCCAAGCAGCATTCAGCGCACCGGCCGAACTCCCGTGGACAGCGTCGAACAACGGCAGCATCCCCAACTGCTCGACCGCGACCGTCATCCCACTCGAGTAGGCGCCCCGAGAGCTCCCGCCCTCGATCAGCAGCACCACCCGCGCATCGTCTCGCCGATGCCCAGGCGTACTCCCCTGCTCCTTGCGGGCCCGCAGCAACCGAATGACGTCGTCGTCCATACAGTCCTTTATAGCGATCCGCCGGCTGGCCGGCACGTTCCGCGGCTTCCTGGTCGCCAACCCGATCCTCGCGCAGATCATGTTCGCCCTCGTCACCAGCGTCCGCCCCTCGATGAAAGGCCACGCCATGACGCTCTCCAGCCGAGGGGCGCTTCGGCGGGGTGTTGCTGGGCCCCTCTAATCTTGGTTGCCATGCGCAACTCAACGACCCCGCCGGCCGCCGTCGAGATCAGTGAAGGCATCTACGCCTACATCCAGCCGGACGGGAGTTGGTGGATCAACAACGCCGGCTTCCTGGTCGGCCGGCGCGGCGTGATCAGCATCGACACCTGCGCCACCGAGAGCCGCACCCGCGACTACCAGGCGGCGATCGCCAAGGTCACCGACCAGCTCGTCCGGACCATCGTCAACACCCACCACCACGGCGACCACACCTGGGGCAACGCCTTGTTCACCGGCGCGACGATCGTCGCCCACGACCACCTCCGCCCCCAGATGGAGGCCTTCGGGCCGCCCGCGCAACTCCCGCCGCTCTGGACCCCGGTCGACTGGGGCAACCTCGACCTGCAGCTCCCCACGCTCACCTTCCCCGACCGCGTCACCGTCTGGAACGACGACCTGGCCTGCGAGGTCCGGTACGTCGGTCAGCCCGCTCACACCACCAACGACTCGATCGTCTGGATCCCCGAACGCTCCGTCCTCTTCACCGGCGACCTCCTCTTCAACGGCGGCACGCCCTTCGTCCTGATGGGCTCGGTAGCCGGCTCCATCGACGTACTAGAGAACGTCCTCAAGCCCCTCGATGCCACCACGATCGTCCCCGGCCACGGCGGAGTCGCCGGCCCGCAACTGATCGACGACGTCCTCGACTACCTCCACTTCATCCAGGACACCGCCCGTACCGCCAAGGCAGCCGGGCTTACTCCCCTGGAGGCTGCCCGCAACACCGACCTGGGCCAGTACGCCGACCTCCTCGACGCCGAACGCATCGTCGGCAACCTCCACCGCGCATACTCCGAGCTCGGCGACTTCCCCTTCGACCTGATCGCCGCCTTCACCGACATGGTCACCTACAACGGCGGCCCCCTCACCTCGCACGCCTGACGGAATACCCTGTCCGCATGACCGACCGAGGGATGCAGGAGCTGGCCCTGCTGTTGCTGACCGCGCTCGCCAACGAGTCGCGGCACGGCTACGCGATCGCTCAAGAGGTCAAAACGATTACGGACGGCCGGGTGGCGCCGCGCACCGGCGCTCTGTACGGCGCGCTGGATCGGCTACTGGCGGAGGGCCTGATCCAGGTGGAGCGCGAGGAAGTCGTGGGCGGTCGGGCCCGCCGGATCTTCGCACTGAGCCCGGCCGGTCGCGACCGCCTCGAAGCAGAGGCCGAGCGGCTGGCAGCCACCGCCCGCGAGGTCCGCCGACGACTGGCCGGCGGCACCGCGCCAGCCACATGACCGACCCGCTTCTCCGGCTGTACCCGGTCGCGTATCGAGAGGCCTACGGTCGCGAGATCCTCGATGTCCATCATGAAATGACAGTGGATCTGCCCCTTCCGGCCCGCGTACGTGCGGATGCCGATCTGATCGCGCATGCCCTGCGCGTGCGGCTGAGACTCGACTCCGCCTCCCCCGGCGGCCGCTTCTTCGCTCTCACCGCACCCTTCGCCCTGGCCGTCGCCGCGGCCTACGCCGGCATTCAACTGATGCGCTGGTACGCCGGAATCGCACTCTCCCCCGGCTCGACCCGCAGCCATCTCGTGACCATCGACCTCCCCCAAGCACTCAACATCGTCCTGCTGGCGACGACCACCATCGGCGCCATCCTCACCCTCACCCGTCGCTGGCCCGCCGGCCGATTCCTCACCATCACAGCCCTTCTGGCCTTCGCCGCTCAATGGCCGGTCACCCCAGCCCTCTACGGCAACGGCCCCTACGAGGCTCTTGCCGCAACCCTCACAGCCGCCACTCTCCTCGCCTGCCCTCCCGACCTCGCCACCTCGGAAGACGACTGGATCGACGGACGGCGGCTGGCTTTTGCAGCTGGGGTGATGGCTGCCATCGCCTGGTTTCCGGTCGCGCTTGTCGAGACTCGGGCGTTCGTCGTCAGCACGGACTACGGCGCCTGGCCGTTGCTGACGCTCGCCGTCACCGGCATCGCCCTGGCGCTTTACGCCAGACCAGCCGGTCTGCGCGTGCTGGCGGCGACAGCGATGGCTTCACCACTCTTTCTCGCCCACGCCTACGCGACCGGGGTTTTGGAGATAGTCCGTTGAAGTGAGTACTCTCGGGTGCGGACTATCCCGAGCAGAGAAGACGACCAACGATGCCCTTCACCCTGGCCCATCCCGCCGCGGTCCTCCCCCTGCTGCGCCCACCCTTCGTCCCGGCGGCGCTGGTCGCCGGCTCCATGGCCCCCGATCTCCCGTACTTCCTCAGAGCCGCCGGCATCGCCTCGACCAGCGCGGGCGACTGGTACGAGCCGTTCCTCAACGCCACCCACACGCACTCCCTCAGCGGCCTCCCCATCGACCTCCTGTACGCCGTAGCGCTGGTAATCGCCTACTGGCTGCTCCGCGCCCCACTCACCGCCCTACTCCCACCCGGCCTAGCCATCCCCGAACCGACTGCAATCAGGCGCGCCAAACTCCAGTACGTCGGATGGCTGGTCGTGTCCGCTCTGATCGGTGTCGGCACCCATCTGCTCTGGGACGCCTTCACCGACACGGATCTGCTCCCGGCGCAGCGACTCCTCCAGTACGCGAGCACAGCATTCGGCCTCGCCGTCGTCACCTGGTACCTCTGGCAGCACCGCGATCGACTCCGCACCGGCAACGACCGAACCCACCACTTCACCCCAGCGGTCCGCCGGACAGTACTGGCCCTACTGATCGCTGCCCCGCTACTAGGCGCCGCCCTGCTCGCCCACCGCGACTACACCGACTACCAGGCCGCATCGACCACCTGGACCGCCACCGCAGAAGGTGTTCTGACCGGCGCGGTCAAGAGGGCGGGCGCCGCACTAGCAATCGCCCTCTTGCTCTACACCGCGGCCTGGCAGCTAATCAGACCCCTACGAAGGCAGTAACCGCCGCAGCGAAGGCCCCCGGCTCCTCCAGATGACCGAAGTGCCCACTGTGCTCGAGAACCACCAACTGCGAACCTGGGATCAGCTTGTTGAGCTCCTCCGCCCAGCGCATCCCACAGATCGGATCGAAGCGTCCGACGATGACCAGCGCCGGGACGGCGACCGACCCCAGCACCTCCCGATCATCGATGACATCCGGTACGCCGTCCGCGTCGACCCCCGAGATGTAGGTGCCACTGACCATCGCCTGCAACGGCTCGAACTCCGCCCGCCGATTCCAGAAGTCAGCGACATACAGCGGAATGATCCCGCCCAGCGCGACCGTCATCCCCTCATCGGTCGAGATGGCCGGAATCGACTGCACGGTCGCCAGCACCTGCGGAAGATCCGGATTGCCCTCGTTGCGGGCGACGAACTCCTCGATCTTGCGCATGAACTCGGCGCCGTGCTCGGGCCCGGTGACCGGCGCACTGTCGTACAGGATGAGCCCGGCCAGACGCTCAGGATGCGTGAGCGCGTAGCGCTGCACCACGAAGCCGCCGTGCGAGTGGCCGAGGAGGTAGACCGGGCCGGCGGCCAGAGCTTCGATAACACCATCGAGCGCCGAGACATAGCGATCGCGGGTATAGCCGTCAGGATGGCTCGCAAGGCGTCCAGAGCCGCCCGTACCGATCGGCTCGACGTAAACCATCGTGAGGTGCTCCTCCAGTTGCGGCACCCGCAGGTACTCCCAGAAGACGCCCGGCCCGCCGGAGTGCGCGACACACACCGGGCCGCTGCCGTGGACGTGGTATCGCTGGGCGATGCCGTTCAGGTCGATGGTGTGCGTACCTGTCGCCAGCGAGTTCGAATCGAGGTTGGTCATACCGACAGGACGCAGGCATAGGAACGAAGTTCACAACACTACGTGTGACCTGGACCACGAAAGGGTCAAGCGGCGACAGGGTGGTACAGCCGCAACTCCTTCACCAGCCCCTCCGACAGCGACATCAGCCAGATCGCGGCCGGCGGGCAGTGCTCGGGATCGTCCGGCGGACTGATCAGGTCCGTCTCCCAGATCGCGATCTCCTGGCTGGCGACCACATGCCTGAGTCGCTGATGAACCCCAGCCTCCAGATCGCTCTCCATCCCGCGCAGCAAGAACGAATGCCCGATGATCGGCTGCCCGCGGAGGATCAAAGCAACCTCCGGCGACCACCGCTCCGCCAATACCCCGGCGAACCGCCCCCGCTCGGCCTCCGCCAGCGTCTCCAGCCCCTCTCGCCGGCTGGCCTCGGTCAACGCCCCCGCGTCGCCGTGCGCAGCGTCCGCGGTACCGCGCAACGCCTCCGCCAACTTGGCCCGCCCCTGACTGAGCCGGCTGCGAATCGTCCCCACCGGTACGCCGCAGACCGCCGCGATCGCCTGGTACGACGTGACGCCGGTGCTGAAGTACCGCAGCATGACCGCCATCCGGATCGGTGCCGGCAGCTCCTCGATCGCCCGCCAGATCCAGTCCCGGGAAGCGTGCTGATCCAGCACCTGCTCGGGCGTCGGCGAGGTAGATGCCAACGGCAAGCTTTCGATCGGCAGCACCGACCCGGCAACCCGCAGCCGGGTCCGGCACGCATTGCGGACGATCATCCGCAGCCAAGGCCCAACCGCCGCGGGATCCCGGACATCCCCGATCCGCCGCAACGCGACCAGAACCGCATCCTGCACGGCATCCTCCGCATCAGGCCCGAAGCCGAGCACCCCAAGCGCGACCGCCCGCATCCCGGCCTCATGCCGCTGCAGCAGCACCCCCAGGGCCCCGACATCTCCACCCTGAGCGCTCAGCGTGAGCTCGGCGTCGGTACCCCCGCTGACCATGCCCCAAGCCTACCGAGGCGGCCAGAGACACCAAATATTCAACAGCCGTACCTCACCAGTCACTACAGAACCGCGTGTCCCGTCAAGATGCGAGGGCATCGTTGCGGAGCTATGGTCTGAGCGACGAGTCCGGTCGCCCCCGGTCGAGGAGCTCGTTCCCCTGGAAGGAGGCCGCGATGCGCGCCGGCCCTCAGCAGTTCAGCGCCCTACGGCGCTGGGCCTGGACGATCATCGGCAATCGCACCGTCCGCGTCGCCGCCCTGCTGGGCGCGGTAGGACTGTCGTTGTGGAACGTCGAGCGGGTTCCGCATACTGCGGTACTGCCCGCCATGATCGGCCTGCTGCCGTTCGCGATCGGCAAGTACGTCCTGTGCCCGCTGCGCTGGCACTCGCTGTCGACCAGCGGCCGCTCGCGCTGCTGGCACCTTCGCGCCTACGCGGAGAGCGAGATCCTCGGCCTCATCTCTCCCTGGCATGCCGGCGCCGACCTGTGGCGGATCCACCGCCTGGAAGGCACCGGCGTACGCCGTGCGCCCGCCGTCGCCGAAGTCGCACTCGACCGCTTCGTCGGTACGGTCGGCCTGACGTGTGCCGTCGCGGTTTGTGGCGTCGCGTTCCCACGGACCGTACTGATCGTCGCTCTCAGCCTTGCCGCCGTCGTACTCGCGGTGGCGCTGATCGTGAATCGACGGCATCCCCGTCTCGCCGGGCGCTGGCCGTGGCCGTCGCCGAAGGTCTTTGCCGGCGGCATCCTCTTGTCGGTCGGCTACCAGGCAACGATTCTCGGCCTGCTGATCGGCGCACTCCATGCGGTCGGAGACTCGGTGTCGGCCTTCCAGCTGGCCGCAGTGTTCGGAGCCAGCCAGCTCGCCGGTGCGCTGCCCGGCGTCCATGGAGCCAGTCCGCGTGAGGGCGCCCTGGTGGCTGGGCTCGCGTCGATCGGCGTTCCTTGGACCGCAGCGTTCGGCGCTGTCGCGCTGACTGCGATTCTCTACTGGATCCCGGCCTTGCTCATCGGCGGCACTTTCCTCTTCCTGCGTTGGCGTGGCTGGTTCACCGATCCAGTGCTAGCAAGACCTGTCGATCAGCTCGCGTAGCTGCTCGATTCGGTCGGGACCGAAGCAACCAGCTCGTACAGTCGTAGCTGTGCTGACCGACCCGAACTACTTGGTCCCGACCACTCCCCCGGCCGCTACCGGCGTCGCCTGGCTGCGCTCATCCGTCGCCCGCTTCAGCAACGGCCCAACCCACACCCGCCGCCGAGCACTCGCCGTCACGGCGCTGGCCGCCATCAACCCCGACGACCTACGCGCCCTGGCACTCGAGCGCGGCACCGGACCAGTCGAAGTACTAGCCGAAGCCCTCGGCCTACCCCCGTCGATCGCCGACGACATCGCCATCATCGCCAGGTCTTACCAACCCCACACCGAAGTCACCCCAGAGGCCGACGAAGCCGTTGCCCGCCTCATCGTCCTCCTGGGCTCCGACGACGAGCACGCTGCGAACCTGATCGCCCTGCTCGTGCAGGCCTGCAACGCCACCAAGGCCCTGATTGCGAACACGCTCGCCGGCCGCAGCGACCCACCGGTGCCCAAGACCCGGCGGATCGCCCCCGACGGCACGACGGTGGAGATCGACCTGGCCGGCACCCCTTTCGGCGCCGGCCCCCACGCCTGCCCCGGCCGACTCCACGCCCTCGCCCTCACCGAAGGACTTGTCGCAGCGAGCCGCCGGCCCTGCCAGCTCCGTCGACCAGGCCCAGCGCCGCAGTGACGACCAGCGCGAGCATCCCCTCGGGTCTTAGCCCTGGGAGGCCTTCAGCATGTCCTCGCGCGGTACGACCTTGATCCGCTCGCGGCCCTGGGTCTGACCCAGCGACTGCTCGTGGGCGTCGAGGCGGGACCAGCCGTCCGCGTCGACGACGGTCGCGCCGCGGTCGGCGAGGTGGGCCAGGATCGCGTCAGGGTCGGCGACCTCGGGTCGCGGGAGACCTTCGAGATCGGCCAGCAGGCTGGCGATCGTCTCGGCGGCGTCCGACTTGGTGTGACCGATCAGGCCGATCGGGCCGCGCTTGATCCAGCCCGTGGTGTAGAGCCCTGGCAGCGGTACGTCGTCGATGTCGAGGACCCGGCCGCGGTCGTTGACGATCACTCCGGCCTGGTGGTCGAACGGGATGCCCGGCAGGTTCGACGACAGGTAGCCGACTGCGCGGTAGACGGCCTGCACCGGCGTTTCGACGTACTCGCCGGTGCCCTTCACCGTGCCGTCGCCTTGCAGCTCGGTCCGCTCGGTGCGGAGCGCCTCGACCCGGTCGGTGCCCAGCACTTCGACCGGCGCCTGGCAGAGGTGGATGTGGATGCGGTGCTCGGCGCCGGTCGGCTCGGCCTCGAGGTACTTGAGCAGGGTGTCGACCATCAGCCGCGTGCCCTTGTTCGAGTTGATCGCCTGCTGGCTCGCCTCGTCGATCTCGAAGCCCTCCGGGTGCACGATCACGTCGACAGCCGGGGAGTGCGAGAGCTCGCGCAGCTCCATCGGGGTGAACTTGATCTGCGCCGGGCCACGCCGGGCGAACACGTGCACGTCGGTGGCCTGGTTGGCCTTCAGACCGCGGTAGACGTTGTCCGCGATCTCGGTGGTGAGCTGCTCGTCGGCCGGCTTGGCCAGCATTCGAGCCACGTCGAGGGCGACGTTTCCCGCTCCGAGGACGGCGATGTGGCGGGCTTCCAGTGGCCAGTCGCGCGGTACGTCGGGATGTCCGGCGTACCAGCTGACGAAGTCGGCGGCGCCGTGGTTGCCCGGCAGGTCGATGCCCGGGATGTCGAGCTCGCGGTCGGTGATCGCCCCGGTCGCGAAGATGACCGCGTCATAGTGCCGCCGCAGGTCCTCGAGCTTGAGGTCGGCGCCGTACTCGACGTTGCCCAGGAACCGGATCCGGTCCCGCCCGACCACCCGGTGCAGCGCCTTGATGATCTCCTTGATCCGCGGGTGATCCGGCGCCACGCCGTACCGCACCAACCCGAACGGAGCGGGCAGCCGCTCGATCAGATCGACCGTGGCCGTATCGTGCTCCTTGGTCAGGATGTCCGCCGCATATATTCCCGCAGGCCCAGCGCCGACGACGGCGACTCGGAGGTCTCGCACGGATCTCCCCAGTTCACTCGAGCATTACAAATTAGGCAAGCCTTACCTAATCACCCTATCCGCCGCAACCCCTGATCCCCAACTCTTGAGATTCATTTCACAAGCACGGCTCTGATACCCCCAAGGCATCACAGCCGGCCGAACAGGTCTTGGACGACACTCGCCCGGCGCGAGCAGAGTCAGAGCTATGAAACCTGGGATGAACCGCGACGCCGTGCTGTGGTCAGCATCCGAGACCGACCGCGATCAACGGCCCGTCCTGGTAATGCTGCACGGCTGGAGCTACGACGAGACCCACCTGTATCGCCTCCTGAAACCCCTGTTGCCGGCTGACCTCGTGGTCGCCTCGGTCAGAGCGCGCATCCCGGAAGCAGGCGGCTACGCCTGGTTCCCGAGCGCGGGCAACCCGATCGGCGACCCCCAGCCACAGGTCGCCGACGCCGCCACCGAAGACGTGCTCGACTGGCTGCGAGGCATCGACGCGCCATCGATCGGCCTGACCGGCTTCTCCCAAGGCGGCGGCATGGTCCATCAGTTGATGCGCCACGCCCCCGACCGTTTCGCGTACGGCGTGAGTTTTGCCGGGTTCGTCGTACGGGATCAGCAACCCGGTGACGCGACTCTGGCGGAGACCCGCCCACCGGTCTATTGGGGCCGGGGCGAGAACGATTGGGTCATTCCCGCCGGCGCCGTCGACCGCACCGAACGCTGGCTGAAGGAACACGCCACCACTGAGACCCATGTCTACCCAGGCCTCGGTCATGACGTTGCCGGTCGGGAGATCACCGACGCCGTCGCCTTCATCGGCAACCAGCTGTGATTCAGGGCAGCTGGAGGAGGCGGCCGAGGCCGTAGTCGAAGCGGTTGTCGTAGGTGTCGTCGACCCTTCGGGTGACTTGGGGTGGCCCGTTGCCGGGCCATCCCAAGGCGCTTACTTGGCGAGGGTGTAGCGGATCTGGTCGTTGCGCAGGACGTCGCCGGACACCTTCACGATCCGGAGGGTGTGGTTGCCGTCCGGCAGACCGGTCTTGCTGAACACCTGCTGCTGGGTGAGCCGGGCGTCGCCGTGCAGGTTGACCCGGGTGACGAGCTTGCCGTCGATGAAGACGTCGGCGTTGCCCTGGTCCGGAGCCAGCGCGGTGACCCAGTCGACGCTGACACCCTTGAAGGCGAACTGCAGCGCCGCACCGTTCTCGGTCGCCGCGTGAACGTCGTCGCGGTAGTCACCCTTGAAGCTGAAGTCCAGCTTCGTACTGCCGACCGGCTGGGTCGCCAGGTACTCCTTCTTGATCGTCACGACCTTGCCCGCGACGGTGTAGTCGGTGCCCTTGACCAGCAGCTTGCCGGCGTTCGCGATCGAGGCCAGCTCGCCGGGATCGCGGGCGATCTCGGTGGTGACATCGGCCTGGGCCTGCTTGTCGAAGGACGCCGTACCCGGGTTCAGCAGGCTCTCCTGCCGGATCACCAGCTTGTCGACGAGCATGAACTGGCCGGACTTCTTCACACCGCGGATCGTGTGGCTGCCGTTCGGCAGATCCGAGATGCTGTAGACCAGCTGCTGCGCGGACCGCGAGTCGGCGTGGGTGTCCACGGTCGCCTTCAGCGCGCCGTCGACGTAGATCTCGACCTCACCCTGGGACGGGTCCTTCTCGGTGATGTAGTCGACGCCGTTGCCGACGAAGCTGTACGAGAACGCGTCGCCGTTGGTCTCGGTGTACTGGACGTCGTCCTGGTAGTCACCCAGTCCACGCCCGGTACTGCGGCTCCACGAACCTGTGTAGACGATGCCGGAGTTGTCGTTGTTCAGCTCGACGGTCCGGGTGCCACCGTTGCCGGCCACCGGCGGGGTCTGGGTGCCGGTGTCGGTCACGTTGACCGTCAGCGGCTCGGAGACGGCCGGTACCTCGTTGTTGTTGTTCCGCGTCCAGACACCGTCGTACGAGACGCGCAGATCGTCGTCGTTGACCCGGATCGCGGCCTTCTTCGCCGGCGTGACCTTGAACAGCCGGACACCGTGCGGGGGGACGACCGCTGCGGTGTAGCTGCCGTTGTACTGGCCGAGATCCCGGCGCGCCCACAGGTCGCGAACGGTCGCCGAGCCGTCGAGGCCGAGGTCGGAGAACTTCGCCGTCATGTCGGCCTCGGTGGTACCGAGGTTGAACAGGGCAACGGTGTAGGAGCTGTCCGCGTTGAGCGAGTACCAGACCTGCTTGTTCGTCTTGGTCGAGACCGGCTGCGCGGGACGCCCGGCCTGGTTGACCGCGACGACCTCGGGGTTGGTGAGCAGTTCGAGGCCGTACGAGTCGAGCTTGGTCATGTCGTTGCCGATGTAGAACGGTGCCGCCGAGACGGCCCACAGCGTTGCCGCCGTACGACGCTCGTCCTTGGTCATGCCGTCCATCGTGCCGTTGCCGACGTTGAGCGAGTCGAAGTCGTTCCAGCCACCGGGTCCGGCGTGCCGCCACCAGTCGGCGGCCTTCGGGAACAGCCGGTTGATGTTCGGCCAGGCCGTGAGTGCCTCACCAGGGCAGTAGCACTCGACGTCCCACTCGACCCGCCAGCCGTTCGCGACCGACTTCCAGTAGTCCGCGTAGTTGATGTCGAGGGCCCAGGACAGCTCGAGCCAGATCTTGTGCCGGGCCAGCGACTGCGACCAGCCCTTGACCTCCTCGCGGGCGTCGAGGGACAGGTCGTTCTTGCCCGAACCCGGGGTGACGCTGTCGAACTTCAGCAGGTCGACGCCCCACGAGGCCATCAGGTCGACGATCGAGTCGATGTACTTCTGCGCGCACGGGTTGTCCATGTCGACGCGGTAGCCGAAGCCCCAGTAGTCGCCCTGCTGCAGCGGCTGCTTGGCCAGGTTGCCGGTCCGGCACTCGGGGGCGCCGTAGACGGGGTAGTTGGCGTCCAGCACGGCCTTGGAGATGCCGGGGATGCTGTAGATGCCGACCTTCTGGCCGTTGTCATGGATGTGCTTGATCAGCGCCGGCAGACCGTGCGGGTACAGCTTGGTGCTCGGAATCGGGCGGCCGTACTCGTCGACGCCGCCGTTCCAGGCCGCGTCGATGTTGATCCGGTTGTACCCGTACGGCTGCAGCTTCTTGTGCATCGCGTCCGACTGGGCGGTGATCTGGGCCTCGTTGATCCAGTTGCCGCCGTCGTTGGAGTACACCTGCATGCTGTAGCTGCTCCACCCCATGTAGGGCTTGGCCGCTTGCGCTCCCGCAGGCCCGAGTGAGGGGCTCCCCGCGGTGATGACGTTGGCCGGCATCGAGATGCTGCCGGACGTGGTACTGGTCGTGGTCTTGGTCTTGGCGTCCGCGGCGTTCGGCGCGGGCTTGGCTCCGCCCGGCCCTTGAGCGGCCGAAGCGGTCAACCCGATCGGGAGGACGGCGGCGACGAGAACCCCCGCGAGGATGCCTCGCCTCGTCTTGTTACGAAGGAACCTGGACATGAGCGATGCCTCTCTTTGTGGCTCGTTCAACCCCCGGGCGAGAACCACAGATCGGATAGGATATTGGAACCCTCATGCCTGGCGCAGACGATGTCAAGATCCGGAGACAGGATTATTGACGCCGTTAACTAATTGCCCACTACTGGCGGTAACCCCACCGGCGCTCCACGATGAAGCAAGCAATCTGTGGGGGGAACCACATGTCGCATCACAACGCCCTGCTCAGCGCCTTGAGCGAAGAGGGCGAGCTCATCCTGGGGCAGAACCTGCCGTTCTGGCGCCCGGGCCTGCGAGGCCGGGTATCGACGGACCTGGTGATCTCCGCGAACGAACTGCGAGCGCTGATCGTCGGCGGACTGTCCGGCCGACGGCGACTGACTGTCCGCGGCGCGGTCATCGAAGGCATCCTCGACCTGTCCGGAACCGCGATCGAAGCGCCGCTGGAGTGCAGTTGCTGCTGGTTCGCCGACGACCTTGACCTCCGGCACGCCAAGCTACGCGGTCTCGACCTCACGGGCAGCGCGTTCAGCGGACAGGTCCTGCTGAGCGGATGCGAGGCGAGCGCCGACCTCACTCTGACCGGTGCGATGCTCGAAGGTAGGGGCCACAACGGGCTGAGCCTGGTCGGCGACGGCCTACGAGTGACGGACAGTCTTCATCTCGACGAAGACTTCAGCTCGCTGGGCGCGATACGGCTGACCGGCAGCCATGTCGGCGGTGACCTGGTACTGGACGGAGCAAACCTCGCCGGCTTCGACCAGCACCGGGTCAGCCTGTCGGCGGACGGGATACAGGTCGATGCCATCGCGAGTCTGTCGGACGGGTTCAGATCGGCGGGAGCGGTTCGCCTGGTCGGGGCGAGTATCGGTGCGCAACTGAGAATGCGAACCGCGACCCTGACCGGTCGCGAGGCCGGTGGCTGCGCCCTGGTGGCCGACGGCCTCAGCGTCGGACACGACGCAAACCTCAGCCCGGGGTTCGTCACCGAAGGAGCGGTCCGGCTCGTCGGCGCCCGGATCGGAGGTCAACTCAAGATGCAGGGAGCCACTCTGCGCAGCGCGAACAACGAGGGAATCAGCCTGCTCGGCGATCGTCTTCGCGTCGCTGACAACACCTACCTGAACAAAGGTTTCAGCACCGACGGCGCCGTCAAGCTCATCGGCGCACGTCTGAGCGGGCACCTGAGCATGACCGGCGCAATGATCCACGGCTCCAACTCCAAAGGTATCGGCCTCATCGCCGATCGCCTTCAGGTCGACGACAACGTGTATCTCGGATCGCTCAACTGCGCGGGTGCGGTACAGCTCATGAGCGCGCAGGTGACCGGGAGCCTGTCGATGAGCGGAGCATCGATCAACGGCGCCAATCCGAGAGGCGTCAGCCTGATCGCCGACCGGCTGCGAGTCGACAGCAGGGTAACCCTGAATGAGGGATTCACCACAGCTGGAGCGGTCCGGCTGGCAGGCGCGCGGATCGGTGGCCAGCTCATCCTGAACGGCGCCGACCTCCGCGGGACCAACGCCGACGGACAGAGTCTCATCGCCGAAGGCCTGCACTGTGAGCGCAAGCTCATCCTGAAGAGCGACTTCTCGGCCACAGGCAACCTCGGCTTGCGGGAGCGGAGATCCAGAATCTGGTCGTCGGCGACTCGGCCGATGAACTGCCGACGCTTGGCGATGTGACCGGATGGACCGTCCAGGACGTGACCGGCAGGATCCGGACCGACCGCTCGGCTGCGGAGGCTTGGTTGTCGACTCAGCCGGCCGCCCAGCCCTGGCACGCGATGGCAGGGGTCTACGACCGGAACGGCCAACCGGCCGACGCACGCCGGATCCGCTACAGATCAGCGGTCCGCTCGACCAGGGGCACCGCCAAGCGCATCTGGCTCGCTCGACAGACATACCGGTGGACGACTGGCCACGGCTACTACCCGCTGGCAGCCCTGTTCTGGCTTGCCCTCATCTTCGGTGCGGCCACCACTCTCGCCGCCTCCTCCGCCGACCAGTTCACCACGGCGACCACCGCCACCATCCGTGCCGACCTGACAGCCAGGGGGCACGTCCCCGTACCAGGCCGGGTTCCAGCCTCGCAATGCTCTCGCGCCACCTGGGATGTCCCGTGCTTGGACCCGCTGGCCTACGGCCTCGGAACCGCATTCCCAGTGATCGGCTCGGCGAACACCTGGACCCCGTCCAACGACTCGCTAGGACTAGCCATCACCTTCCACATCATGCGCCTGATGTCCTGGGTCTTCGCCGCAATCCTCCTGGCCGGCATCACCGGCCTTCTCCGCAAACAAACCTGACCGGAGCCGAACAGATGACGGACGAGCTGCAACAATTCGATCCCGCTGAACTCCGACGGCGAGCCGCCACCGCGGCGGAGTTCCGTCGAGATACCCCGCCGTCGCAACTGGCGGTCCAGCGAGAAGAGACCGAGACCACCAAAGGCTGGTTCAGCTCGCGTACAACGACGACGCGAGTACAGACGGCCGAATCCGCAGGTGGATGGATCCTGCTGGTCGACCGGGCAGAAGGACAGGCGGCATTCGAGGGTGCGAGCTACGTTCACGCCCGCACCTATGTCTACGAGCGAGGGCGACTCCTCATCCTCACTGTCACCGGCGAATTCGAGGTCGGCGAGTACTTCGTCGAGAAGTACGCTCCGATCGGCGCCAACCAATCACCCGGATGGGAGAATCACGAGCTGACCGCCATCCACCTGGCGACAGACGACGACCTGGCCAGTTTCGGCCGGCTCAACCGCGCGGAGTACGAGCAGGTCGAAGCCACTGACAAGTCCTGGCGACGAGAGCTGGGACATAACTGGCAGATCACTGTGCCGCACGCGGCGTTGGAACTGAGCCTCGCCTTGAAGAATTTCGAAGAACAGGGCTGGTACATCGACAGACTCGAGGTTCACTACTAGTCCGCAGAGAACCGACTCCTCGCCGTCTCGAAGATCCTCTTCCAGCGAGCCACAACCTCGTCGTAAGGCCCGAGCCACTGGGTCGGTACTTCGGAACGCAGCGGGCTGCCCATGATTTGAAAGAGGCACTCGATGGGGATCCAGGCCCGTCCCCGCGAGAGCGGCCGATCGTCGACCTCGTCCGCCAGCCGTGCCGCCAATTCGCGGTCCTCGGCTACGTATGCGCCCCAGAGCGCGCCAAACGTATACCGATAGCCGATGACGCCAGTTGCCAACAGGTCGAGCGCGTGAAGTCGCTCCAAGGCGACGCTGACCATCGCCGGATCCGCCCGGTGATGAAGCACCAGGGACAGCAGGGCGTGTCCCAGGCCGAGGTTGTGCCCAACCAACTCGCAATCAGCCTGCAGCGCAGAGATCTCTTCCAGCTCGCACTCACCCAAGAGCGTCCGCCGCATCAACGCCGCGCCGGCCTCTTGGAGATATTCTCGCTCGCGACCTCCCTCTCGCAGTCGAGCTACATCGCCGCTGAGCATATGCAGATGGACACCGTCCAGCCGGCCATGCGCGAAATCCGCCTCCCGCTGCATGGCGACATGTTCGGGACGGCCTTCCGACTCAACCAGGCTGTCCCGGAACCGCCGAGCACGCGACATGGTCTCCGGCCGCTGCCTGCGGTGCAAATCCGACGGTGCCCTCGCGATGACCTCATCGAGGACCGCCAAGGCCTCGTCCCACTGGCAGAAGGTCCGCAATGTGTAGGCAGCATGCCGCGCGGCATGGACTGACAGCGGATGCGCGGACCGCGCGACCTCTCGCAGCAACCCGAGTCGCTCGTCGAGGGCTACTGCAGATTTTCCCGCCACGAACTTGAGCACAAGATCGCCGTATGTCGTAGACGCTACCGGCGGTATCAGTGCGCCCAAACCGCTGATTGTCGGGCCATGGATGATCGCCTGCGTCAGCCAGTCGGCATACCCGTCTTTGGTCGCCGCAGGGATCTGCACAAGTTCCTGGCAGACGATGGTGATGGCTGCTGCGATGAAGCGTTGGACTTCAGCGCTGTCCTCGGCTTCTTTGGCTTTGTCGTGCACGCGGCGGATCTCGGCGACTGCTCGGGTGGCTGCTGCCTGCCAATCATGAGGTGACCAGCCACCGATGACTGAGCTGTCAGCTGCGCGGAGGGCAGATCGGATTTCGTCGTGGATGCGGTACGGGAACCGCTCCCCCGGCACCATGTCGATCATCGGCCGGCGTACTGCGCGCTGGGCACAGCCGTGGTCGACCCCGGCCGCCGCGGCCAGCAGGTCGAGATCGAAGGCGCGGAACAGGGCGCCGGCTCTGATGGCGCGTTGTTCGTCGGCGGGGATGTCCTCCAGCACCCTGCTGACCAGGTCACCGAGGGAGCCGGTCACGTCGTCGACCGTTACCTGCCGATGACCGCCGTTGTCGCGGACCCCGATGGCGACCTGGCGAGCCAGTTCGAGGTACTGCGGAAGGCCGCCCGACGAGGTGACCAACTCCTCGACCACGGAGTCCGGTATCGGCAGCTTGAGCAACTGCCGCGCCCGGACGATCACGAACCTGGTGTCATCGTCCGACAACTTGCCGATCAGGTGCTGCCGCGGTTCCTCGGTCGCACCTGGAAGTAGTCCCGGCCAGATCGCGGGGCCGGTGGCCGCGAGGTTGGTTCGCCGGTAGTCCCACCAGTCGAGCATGTTGCGACCGGTCAGCACGAACAGCATGTTCGGCAGCTGGTGGATCAGGTCGTTGAGCAAGAATTCGGCGTGCCGCCGGTGGTCGATCGACAGCCGCTCGGTGGTGTCGATGAAGATCACGATCAGCGGCATCCGCTCGGCCAGCGACAACTCGTACGACAACACGTAGGCGATCTCGCTGAGCAGGTCCGGACGTGGCGACGTCGGGCTCGGCTCGTCGAGACAACGGCCCACCAGCTGTTCGTAGTCCGGGTAGGCGTCGAATGCCTTGATCTTCTGGCGTCGGCGCCTGATCTCGTTCATCACCAGCCGCACGCCTCGAACTCCGAGCCCGGCGACGCTGTCGAGCAGGCCGACGTCCTGGGCGACGTCGGCGATGGTCTCGATCACGCCGTCGCGGACCCGGCGCTCGTTCGGCGACTGTGCGGGCATCGGCGTCCCGGGTTTGACCGCCGACCAGTACGCCGCGAGGGCGAAGTCGAAGATCGGCAGGCTCGGCCGGACCGGGACCAGCCCCCGGCGGATGGCCAGCACCAGCGACAGTAGATCGATCTGCCCCGATGAGGTGTGCAGGTCGACCCGGATCGTCGCATCGACCTTCGTGTCCGGAGTCGATCCCCATCCGGTGACGAGCGGCAAGTCCCCATCGACCCAGGCCTGCAGGCGGGCGGAGAGCGCCGTCTTCCCGATGCCGCCGACGCCGTAGTACGTCAGGACGTTGTAGCGGGAATCCGAGTCCTCATCGGCATCCAGCCGCCGCCGGAACGCCCGCAGTGCCGTCCGGAATGCCTGCGACTCCGACATCCGATCCGTGAACAACTCTCCCGCATGCGGCTCTCGCCCCCGCGGCCCGGTCGAACCGGGCGGACGCAATGGCATCTATTCCCCCACAGATGATTTCTCCGAGTACCAGCAATTCCCGCCGAATTCACTCCAGCGCCGAATCCACCTGCCGCTTGAAATCGGCCCGGAGCTCGGCCGGAAACCCTGGAAAGAAACCTGGCCTGAATTTCCGCGCCCGCTCCACCGCCTTGTCTTTGCCGGCGGCTCGAAGCCGGCCGGCCAGCGCTGCCATGTCACCAGCCAACTTGCTCCGCCCCTCCGGCGTACCGTGCGCCGAACCGCGCAGGTAGGACCGGGCCAGCGCCTCCACCAACTGCTCGAGCTCCTCGCTCCTGGCACTACCGAACATCAAGTCCTCCAGCGTTCTCCGGGTGAAGGAAATCTCCACCGAACCGTGGCTGCAGTTGCCGCGCGAGATGGTTGGCCGTATCGGCTACGACAGCGACCACCTGGTTGATGAGTTGCTGGGTGACCGTCTCGCCGTACAAGGCATACGAGAAGGTGAGCCAGGCTCCCTGCGCGTCGCTCTGCAGACCCAGCGCGCCCATCTTGAAGGCGGTCGCGTTCCAGCCGAGGTACTGGATCAGCGCCTCACTCACCTGGACGTCCTCCAGCACCGACGCACGCACGTCGACCAGGACCTGCGCGGTCGCCAATTGCTCGAAAGCGACGAATACGCTCGTCACGCCAATCTGCGGGACAATGATGTCCAAGGCAGCATTGGTATAGATATTCGAATAGAAGCGACTGAGCCATTGGAAGCACTGCACCCGCATCTCTTGCTCATCGGCCATCAACAGGCCCCCACCCCTGGGAATTCGGTCCGGTCGCCCGGTGAATCACCGCACTGTCAGCGCGAAGGGACGATCATGACATCCACCCCGCTGATTCGCCAGCACTCGACGACATCTTTCGGCGCATATTCTCACCACGCCGGAATGGCGGGCCTGTGGAGAAGAAGCGGGCTACGCCCGGTGGTCGGCGGACAGCGTTGCGGCGACCTCGAGAGTGGCGGCGTCGAGGGGGGCTGGTCCCTGTACACCGTACGCGGCGGTGACTCGCTGTTCGAAGGCGTCCGGGTCGAGGTCGGGTAGCTCCGATGACAGCGAGCCGACCGAGGTCGCGTCGAAGGGGAGGTCGAGGTGGCGGTAGATGTCGGTGAGGAGGGGGCGGAGTTGGGCGTCGCCGCCGAGGACGACCAGGGCGCTGAAGAGCCAGGCGTTGCGGACTACGCGTTGGCCGGTGCCGACCAGTTTCACCACGCCGCGGGCGTTGACGCTGTGGGCTCCTGGGCAGTATTCGCCGGGTACTGCGCCTACGCGGGCGTCGATGCCGGAGTCGCGGAGGATTTCGGCGTACAGGTTGCCGAAGTGCTGGAACCGGCTCTCGAGGCCGTCGGGCGCGAGTGGTTCGTGTTTGACGTGGTCGATCACTAGGGCTTCCGGCGTGTAGGCGACCGGGCGGCCGCCGACGGCTCGTACCAGCGGTTCGAACCCAGCCTTGCGGGCCGATCGGAGGGCGGCATCGAAGCCGGGGAGGCGGGTGTCGCGCCGGCCGAACACCACGACGGGCGCCGTCGGGCGGTAGATCCGCAGGGCCTCGCTCAGGTCGCCGGTGGAGGCCTGCCGCACCATCGCGTGGGCGACGGCCAGCTCCATCGCCTCGTCGCCGCTTGGCAACGCACCCGAGAAGAGCCGCACGACGCCATCGTGCCATGGTTGGTTGCTGTGACGACCTATCGGGACCGCTATCCACTGTCCACGCGAGAGATCGACGGCGTCACCGTCCAGATCATCAGTCCCCCAGCCGGCGTCGAGCCGGCGGCGGGGATGCCGTGGGTGTGGCGGGCTGAGTTCCTCGGGGCTTTCGACGAGGCCGACCAGGCGATGCTCGACGCCGGCGGGCACCTGGTCTACGTCGAGGTGCCCGACCGGTACGGCGACCCGGTCGCGATGGCGGCGTGGTGGACGGCGTACAGATTCCTGGTCGACGAGCTCGCCTTCGACCCGCGCCCCGGCCTGATCGCCCTCAGCCGCGGCGGCCTCTACGCGATCTCCTGGGCAGCCGCCCACCCCGACTGCGTCAGCGCCATCTACCTCGACAACGCCGTCTGCGACCTCCGCAGCTGGCCCGGAGGCCTGGGCGACGCCCGCCCCGCCCCCACGGAATGGCAACAAATGCTGAAGGTCTACGCCCTGGACCCGGCCGACCTGGACGCCGTCGCCGCAATCAGCCCCATCAGCAAACTCGCCCCGATCGCCGCCGCCCGCATCCCCCTCCTGGTCGCCTACGGAGACGCCGACCGCGCCGTCCCCGCCAACGAAAATTCCATCCCCCTCCTGGCGAACTACACCGGCCCCTCCCAAACAGTCATCCGCCCCGGCGCCGACCACCACCCCCACGGCATCGACCCGGCCACAGTCCGCTCCTTCTTCGAAGCGGCCCGCTGATTTCCCGCTGGCTGGACGTGCTGCCAGGCGCCCGGCGCGGTCTGGCGTCAACGGGCCTCGACGATCGACATCCGGCTGGGGGTGTCGATGACGCGGGTTTGCCGGAGGCCGGCGGCGGTGAAGAGGGCGGCGTACTGGTCTTCAGTGCGTTCGCGGCCGCCGGGCATGACCAGCATGTTGATGTCGGAGAAGGCTGCCTGGGCCTCTTGGCCGGGGCGGTCGAGGATCGTCTCGATGACCAGGATCGCGCCGCCCGGATTCAGTGACCGGGCGCAGACCCGGAGAATGTCGACGCAGCGGTCGTCGGGCCAGTCGTGCAGGATCGACTTGAGTAGATAGACGTCGGCGGGCGGGACTTCCTTGAAGAAGTCGCCGGTGGCTGCCGACCACCTCGAGCTGACCGCGGGCGACACCGGCTCGGTGGCGACGACGTGCTCCTGGTCGAACACCGTGCCGACGAGCTGGTCGTTGCTTCGGAGTACGGCGTCCAGCACGATGCCCTTGCCGCCGCCGACGTCGACCACCGTGTGGAAGCCCGAGAAGTCGTACGTGTCGGCGACCGCCGTCGCGATCTTCCAGCTGAGCGCGGTCATGTTGTCGTTGAAGATCTCGTTGTGCTCCGGCTGG
Source organism: Kribbella sp. NPDC051718 (assembly GCF_040681515.1). Taxonomy (NCBI): domain Bacteria; kingdom Bacillati; phylum Actinomycetota; class Actinomycetes; order Propionibacteriales; family Kribbellaceae; genus Kribbella; species Kribbella sp. NPDC051718. Next base: position 371,199 of record NZ_JBFAYZ010000007.1, read on the forward strand.
TGCTGCCGATGCGTCCAGACGTCGACACCGTGCAGCGCCTCGAACGCGTTCTCGCCGGTACGCACGCTGTGCCCGAGATGACCCCAGGCCGCCCAGAGCGCTGGATCCTGCAACGTCCGCGCGAGCGGCCGCAGCGAACCGGGCACGTCCGATCGCAGCATCTCCCCCACCGCCGTGTTGCTGACCGCGCCGTCAGCCTCCGCGTACACGCCGATCGCGACCAGCGCCCGCAGCAACCGCGCCAGCGTCTCCTCGTCGGCGCCGGCCACGGTCGCCAGCTCGGCGACTGTCCGCGGTCCCTTCGCCAGTTCGTCCGACAGCCCGAGCTCTGCCGCCACGCTGAGCGCCGCGGAGATCCGGTAGCCGGTGATCATCGATTCGAGTCCGCCCCTGGTGTCCATGGATCAGATCATGCACCCGGAACCCCGTCGGCGACTCTGCCCGGACGCGACTACTTTTCGACGGCACGTGTTCAGCCGGTGGTCGCTCGCTGACCGCAGACTCGGAGGGTTGCCCCCTTCGAGAGGACAGAAGATGAGCTGGCTTGGGAAAGCGCGCGTCGGAGTCGTGGCCGTGGCGGTTGCGGGACTCGGGATCACCGGTACGTCGTACAGCTGGGCCGCGACGACTTGGCCCGGAGGGTCGGCCGTCACCACCGCCGACGCGAGCAACGTGTTCGGCACGAACCTGAGCGGCCTGTCGTTCCAGAGCTCCACCGTCTTGTGGGCGGTCGACAACGGCCCGGGCAAGGCGTACAAACTCGTTCCCAACGGTACGACCTGGAAGCCGGACTCGGTCGGCGGCCGGACCCTGCACTACAGCAACGGCGCGGGTGACCCGGATGCCGAGGGCGTGGTCGTCACACCCGACGGCGTGGTCGCCGCGACCGAGCGGAACAACGACGACGATGACAACAGCCTGCTGAAGGTACTCCGCTTCGACGCCAACTCCTCGTCGTCGACGCTGAACGCCAACGCCGAGTGGAACCTCACGGCCGACCTGCCCGACGTCGACCCCAACGGCGGCCTCGAAGGCATCTCGTGGATCCCGGACTCGTTCCTCACCGCCCACGGATTCCGCGACGAGCACACCGGCGCCGCCTACTCCCCCGCAAGCTACCCGGGCCACGGCACCGGCCTGTACTTCGTCGGCCTCGAGGACAACGCCACGATCTACGCCTACGCGCTCAACCAGTCCAGCAGCGGCTACACCCGGGTCGCCACCATCAGTACCGACTTCTCGGCCGTGATGGACCTGGAGTTCGACGGTGCGACCGGCCACCTGTGGGCGGTCTGCGACAACAGTTGCTCGGGCCAGACCAAGACGCTGGACATCAATGCCCAGGGCAAGTTCGCGGTCACCGCGACGTACAGCCGCCCGTCCGGGATGTCGAACCTGAACAACGAGGGCTTCGCCATCTCACCGACCTGCTCCAGCGGCCACAAGACGGTGCTCTGGTCCGACGACGACAACACCAGCAAGCACGCACTCCGGGCCGGCACCCTGAACTGCTAGTCAGCTGACGGCCTTCGCGGCCTTGTTCCAGTTCTCGTGCAGGTTGTCGAGGTACGACTGCGCCTGAGCACCCGGCTTGGCACCGGTCGCGAAGGCCCTCATGTTGCCCGCCCCCGTGTTGTAGCCCAAGGCAAGCAATTCGTCCTTGCTGAACTTCCCGCTCCGCCGGTCGGGCAACCGCCGGGCCAGGTCATGCAGATGCCAGGCCGCTGCCTCGATCGCCAGCTCCGGATGATCGGGCAACTCTTCCCACTGCCGCTTGCCGAACCGCCCACGCTTGGTGTCGTCGAAGGCGGCCCGATGCATGTTGGCGATCCCGAACGCCGAGTCTTCCTTGATGTGCTGCCACGACCGCTCCAGCTGCGGATCATGCGGTTTGTACGCCTCGTTGTACAAAATCCCCATCAACAACTGAGCACTGACCCCAGCCCGCTTCGCGTACTTCCGCACCGGCCCCGCGAACTCCGCTGGATCATAGTTGTCGAACCAATCCGCCCGAGGCTCCGTCGCACTGGGCCGCGGCGTGGCACTCGGCTTCGTCGGCTCAGGCTTCGTCGGCTGGGGCGTGGCCGAGACACTAGGCCTCGACGCTGCTTCAGGTGCCGGTGAGTCTCCCCCACCACGCGCAGCCCACGCGGCGACCACCACGGCCCCGGCGACCAGCCACCACCAGCCCTTACTCACCCACACCTCGCATCCCAGCAGCGTACTAGGCCGAACGGTACGTCACGGTCGGCTCCTCGACGTTGGCATCGAGGCTGATCCCGAGCTGGTCGAAGGTGCACAACGGGGTGCCCTCGAGCACGACATCTTGAAGTAGGACATCGGTGATCGCACCGTCCGCGTTGCCGGCGGCAACGAGAGGTTTCATGCTGCCGGAGTGCCGGACGTTGATGCGTTCGATCCGTACGCCGGAGACCGGACCGATACCTAGGCCGCGTTCCTGGACCGCCAAGTCAGTACCGTCCCACGGCTCCCGCCTGATCACCCTGTCCTGAAACGCCGAGCCGGCCGGGCTGACGTGCCCGGCCGGCTCGCGTTCAGATCAGGGGTAGCTGACTACGTTGACCGGCACCGTGCCCGGTGGGGTTACTGCTCCGGTGTCGTTGATGACGTGGGTGATCACGCCCTGGTAGTTGAGCGAGACCGTGCACAGGCTGTGGAACCGGACATTCGCGTTGTTCGGCACCTCGAAGGCGTTGTACGCGCTCACCGACGGGTTGACGTTGAAGAAGTTGTAGCTGCCCAACCCCCACGCCTCGTGCGACGTGACGTTGTCGCCGACCTTGTACGCCGGATAGCCCGCCTTCCCACCAGGCCGGTTCCAGCTCGCCTGGTTCGGTACGTCGTACGGCATCTCGTTCTGGAAGAAGATCGTCTTGCCGCCCTGCCCGTTCCAGATCACCTGCGACTTCTGGTAGTGCTCGACGAACAACCCGGTCGCCAGCACGTTGTTGCCGTTGACAAGCAATCCGGTGTCCGCGGTCGCCTGCGTCCAGCCCCAGGTGCCCGCGTTGCCGTGGTCGGCGCGCCAGGCCCAGATGTGGTCGATGATCACGTTGTTGCTGTTGACCACGAGACTCGTCGTCGCGTGCCCGGCGATCGAGCCGCCGATCCGGAAGAACACGTCCTGCAGCGTGGTCGGGTTCGCCGCGTGACCAGCCGATGAGCCCGACGGACCGACGGTCAGCAGCGCAGCCGAATTCGTCGTACCGGCGTCGAACAGCAGTCCCTTGATCCGTACGCCGTCCACGTCGGCGACCTGCATCGCGTTGACCCCGCCGTCGGGGATCAGCGTCGGGTAGCCGATGCCGAGTACGACGGTGTTGGCACGCGTCACGTTGAGCGTCTGGTTGAGGTGGTAGACGCCCGGCGTGAAGAACAGGTTGCAGCCGGCCGTCAGCGCCGAGTTGATCGACGACGCGGTGTCGCCCGCCTTCACCACGTAGAACTGGCTCATCGGGATCGACGTCCCCGGAGTCGAGCCGTTGGCCCAGCTCGCACCCGAGGCGTTGGTGCGCAGCGACGGCGTGAAGACCCGGTACTTCCCCGCGCTGTCGATGTAGAGGTAGGGCACGTCCCGCGAGACCGGCGTCGTGGCGAGGGTCGTCTCGGGCGGGTTCGGGAAGGTGGTGGCGGGCGCTCCCGGCGTACCGGAGAACACCATGTTCCACACGCCGCCGGCCCAGCTGCCGAGGTTGCTGTCCCGCGTGTACCACTGCTGCTGCGAGATCGACGCCGTCTCACCGGACACCTTCGTGTCAGCGATGTAGCCGCCGCTGGCGAAGCCGTAGCTGGCCGGGTAGAGCTGCAGGTTGCCGCGGATGTCCATCCGGCGGAACGGTGCCGCCTGCGCGACCGCCCAACGGTCGGAGCCGCCGATCGGGTTCACGGCCATGTTCTCCGCGGACCGCCAGAAGTTCTGCAGCGCGACGCCCTGGTCCGAGGCGTTGAACGCGTCGACGGTGATCGCACCGTTGATGACCACGTCACCAGGGTTCTGGCCGAGGCCGGCGACCGAGGTGTAGTAGCCGACGTCGTCATGCACGCTGTACGCGCCCGGCTTGAACAGGTGCGCGACCCGGCGATTGGCCATCTGCGCGGTCAGCGTGTCCTTCTGGTTGTTGAAGTCCGTGTCGAGCTGCGCCTGGATCGACGCGGCCGACATGCCCGGGTCGAAGATGCGCGTGTTCGGGCCGAAGTTCGGTACGTCGGGCTGGGTCGTGCACCCGGTCGGTACGGAACCGATCGTGTACGACGCGCTGCCGACGGCCGAGTTGGTGAGACCCGACTTGATACCGATCGCGTTGATCGTCCGGGTCGTGGGGACGCTGATCGGTCCGGAGTACAGGGTCGAGGATGCCGTCGGTGTCGAGCCGTCGACCGTGTAGCGGATCGTGGAGCCCGCGGTCGAGGTGGAGATCGTCACCGTCTGCGCGGAGGTGTAGTTGCCACCGGCCGGCGAGAAGGTCGGCGTCGCTACGGTCTGCGGTGGGGTGGTTGTCCCGCCGTGCGTGTAGGTGAAGTGCGGAGTGTCGTACTGCGGTCCGCTCTTCTCGTACGTGAACCAGTAGTCGATGACGCTGCCCGACGACAGGCTGCTGACCGTCTTGCGCCAGGTGCCGCCGGACAGGTCCATCCGGAAGTTCTGCTGGCCCTGGCCGGTGACGATGTAGTGCACGTCGACGTACAGGGCAGCTGTGGTCGGGGTGAAGGCGATCTGGGCCTGCGTCGCGTTCAGCGAGGTGACCGACTGGGTGTAGTCGTCGGCTGCCGTCGCTACGCCACCCACCAGGAGGGTCGAGCAGACGGCCAGGACGAGCGCGACGATGGCCGCGCGCCAGCGCATGCGGCGTCGGCGGGTTGAGACAGGGGTGGGTATCACGGAAGCACCTCCGGGGGCGGAAGAAGGCGAACTCCCGTGTGAGAGCGCTCACACGGACCTTGAAGGTAAACCGAATCGACCCTTTGTGGAAGACCTCGGCGACCTTCCTCGTGAGCATCACCACTCCCCGCTGAGCACGGCCGGACCGGCGACTAAGGTGGGGTTGCCTCGCCGGGGTGGCCCGGGGAGCGACATCGACGGAGCAGAGGACAGACGCGAGTGACTGAGTCGACCATCATCTACACCCATACGGACGAGGCCCCGGCCCTGGCGACGTACTCGTTCCTGCCGGTGATCCAGGCGTACGCCGCGCAGGCCGGTGTAGGCGTGGAGACCCGGGACATCTCGCTGGCCGGGCGGATCATCGCCGTCTTCGGCGACTACCTGACCGAGGACCAGCGGATCCCGGATGCGCTCGCCGAGCTCGGTGCACTGACCAAGACGCCGGGCGCGAACATCATCAAGCTGCCGAACGTCTCCGCCTCGGCCCCTCAGCTCAAGGCCGCGATCGCCGAGCTGCAGTCGCAGGGCTACGCGCTCCCGGAGTACCCGGACGAGCCGAAGACCGACGAGGAGCGCGACATCCGCACCCGCTACGACTCCACCAAAGGCTCGGCCGTGAACCCGGTCCTGCGCGAGGGCAACTCCGACCGCCGCGCACCTGCCTCGGTGAAGAAGTACGCGCAGACGCACCCGCACCGGATGGGCGCGTGGACCCCGGACTCCAAGACCAACGTCGCCACCATGGGTGCCGACGACTTCCGCTCGACCGAGACGTCGGCCGTGATCGAGGCCGAGAACACGCTGCGGATCGAGTTCGCCGGCGCTGACGGCACGACGTCCGTACTGCGTGAGTCGATCCCCGTGCTGGCCGGCGAGGTCGTCGACTCCTCCGTCATGCACGTCGCCGCGCTGAACGAGTTCCTGGCCGCGCAGATCGCCCGGGCGAAGGCCGAGGGCGTGCTGTTCTCGGTGCACCTGAAGGCCACCATGATGAAGGTGTCCGACCCGATCGTGTTCGGGCACGTGGTCCGCACCTTCTTCCCGAAGACCTTCGCCCAGTACGGCGCGACGCTGGCCGCGGCCGGGCTGTCCCCCAACGACGGACTCGGCGGCATCTACAACGGTCTGGCCGCGCTGCCGGACGGTGACGCGATCAAGGCGTCCTTCGACGCGGAGCTGGCCGACGGCCCGGCGCTCGCGATGGTCGACTCCGACAAGGGCATCACCAACCTGCACGTGCCGTCCGACGTGATCGTCGACGCCTCGATGCCGGCCATGATCCGCACGTCCGGCCACATGTGGGGTCCGGACGGCGCCGAGCACGACACGCTCGCGGTGCTGCCGGACAGCAGCTACGCCGGCATCTACCAGGTCGTCCTCGACGACTGCCGCGCGCACGGCGCCTTCGACCCGTCGACGATGGGTTCGGTCCCGAACGTCGGCCTGATGGCGCAGAAGGCCGAGGAGTACGGCAGCCACGACAAGACGTTCGAGCTGGCCCAGGCCGGCATCGTCCGGGTGGTCGATGCCGACGGCAACGTAGTACTGGAGCAGGAAGTCGCCGCGGGCGACATCTTCCGGGCCTGCCAGACCAAGGACGCGCCGATCCGTGACTGGGTCAAGCTGGCGGTCACGCGGGCCCGGGCCACCGGCGACCCGGCGGTGTTCTGGCTGGACGAGACCCGTGCCCACGACGCGAACCTGATCAGCAAGGTGGTCAAGTACCTCACCGAGCACGACACCGAGGGCCTGGTGATCAAGATCCTGGCGCCGGTCGACGCGATCAAGTTCTCGCTCGAGCGGATCCGGCGGGGCGAGAACACCATCTCCGTCACCGGCAACGTGCTGCGCGACTACCTGACCGACCTGTTCCCGATCCTCGAGCTCGGTACCAGCGCGAAGATGCTCTCGGTCGTCCCGCTGATGGCCGGCGGCGGCCTGTTCGAGACCGGCGCTGGCGGCTCGGCGCCGAAACACGTGCAGCAGCTGGTCAAGGAGAACTACCTGCGCTGGGACAGCCTCGGCGAGTTCTTCGCCCTGGCCGCCAGCTTCGAGCACCTCGCCCAGACCACCGGCAACGCGCGCGCCCAAGTCCTCGCCGACACCCTCGACCGCGCCACGGCGACCTTCCTCAACGAGGACAAGTCCCCCACCCGCCGGGTAGGCGGCATCGACAACCGCGGCAGCCACTTCTACCTGTCCCTGTACTGGGCCCAGGAACTGGCCGCCCAAACCGACGACGCCGACCTGGCCAAGTCCTTCACCCAGGTCGCCGAGACGCTCGCCACCAACGAGCAAACCATCGTCGACGAACTGATCGCCGTCCAGGGCTCCCCCGTCGACCTCGGCGGCTACTACCAGCCCGACCCAGCCAAGGCCGCAGCCATCATGCGCCCGTCCAAAACCTGGAACGACACCCTCGCAACCCTGAGCTGACCCCACCTCCAAGCGCGGCAAGCCCACATCATGTGGGCTTGAACACCCAGCGGTGACCTTGAACAAGTAACAACTTGTTCAAGGTCACCGTTTCTTGTCCGAGCCCACATGATGTGGGCTAGGACAATGGTCAGCGCAGGTCGAGGCGCATGAGGACTCGGGGGTGTCCGGCCAGGGTTGAGGTGGTGTCGGCCGCCTTGACGAACCCGGCACGCTCGAAGTTCTTGCGGATGCCGGCGTACGCCATCGTCAGGTCGACCTTCGCATCACCGCTGTCCAGCGGATACGCCTCGACGACCGGTGCGCGGTTCGTGCGGGCGAACTCCACCGCACCGTTGATCAACACCGCCGAGAGGCCTGAGCCGCGATGGCCGGGGCGGACGCGGATGCACCAGAGGGACCAGACCGGTAGGTCGTCGAGGTGCTGGATTCTTGTGGTGCGGGCGAAAGAGGTCTCCGACCGCGGCGCGATCGCCGCCCAGCCGACCGGCTCGTCGCCGTCGTACGCGATGACCCCAGGAGCCGGCTGCTCGCGGCAGAGCCCGGCGACATACTCCCCACGCTCCGGCCCACGCAGCTGATTGTTCAGCTTCGACGGAATCCGATGACTCAAGCACCAGCACACCGTGGCGTCCGGCCGCTTCGGACCGACCAGCGCCCGGACATCCTCGAAGACCGAAGCCGGCCGCACCTCGATGTTCATCCGCTCACGATGGCACACCGCGGGTTCGGTGAAGGATCATGACCCTCATGGACAGCTTGGTCGTACAGACCGCCATCGGACTCATCCTGGTCTTCGCCACCCTCTCCGCCGTCGTCTCGGTCTGCACCGAGGGAGCGGCCCGCTTCATGGGCCTGCGTGGCGAGTACCTGCTCCGCGGCATCCGCTCGCTGGTCGACGGCAAGAGCGAGTTCAACCTCGGCTGGAAGGATCTCGTACGCCGTACCTCCGAAGCCCCCGTCCAGACGCCCAACCAACCGCAGCCACCGGTCGGAACCACTCCCCTGGTCACCCAGGTCATGACGCAGCCGATCGTCGCGCGAACGGCCGACAACGGAGTCGTGGCAGTCAACGCAGGCAACGCCAAGCTGAGCGTCAAAGCCCGGCGCGAACTCCCGTCGTACGTCTCCGGCCGTGCCTTCGCCCGAGCCTTCCTCGACGTCATCGTTCCCGACCTGTCCGGCGCAACCACCCTCGATCAGGTCAAGGCCGGGATCGACGGCTGGCCGAACAACAACCCCTTGAAGAAGACGCTGCTCGGTCTGGTCGCCGAGGCGGAGGGCGATCTGGCGAAGTTCCGGCAGAGTCTGGAGCAGTGGTACAACGACCACATGGACCGGGTGTCCGGTTGGTACAAACGCCACGTCCGCTGGATCTCCCTGGCGATCGCCGCCGTCCTGGTCGTCCTCTTCAACGTCAACGCCATCGGCATCACCCGCTCGCTCTACACCGACGAAGCGCTCCGCGAGACGGTCGTCAGTCAGGCCGCCGCGAACTCCGCCGAGTGCAAGGACAAGGACTCCGGCGACTGCCTGAGCGACCTCCGCAAAGAGATCCAGAAGACCCGAGCAGCCGGCCTCCCCCTCGGCTGGGGAACGGTCTCCGCCTGCACGGCACCAGACACAGCCTGCAACTGGCTCGAGAAGCGCGGACTGCTCGACCCGGATCAGGGCGCCGGCCAGGACATCCAGGTCTTCCTGCTGGTCCTGCTCGGCTGGATCTTGATGATGATGGCAACCATCCCCGGCGCCCGCTTCTGGTTCGACGCGTTGTCCCGGCTGGGAAGTCTCCGCTCGTCCGGCCCGAAACCCGCCAAGTAGCTAGCTCAGAGACTCGGGCAGTGGGCTCGCGTGGACGACTCGTAGCGAGCTGACTGCCCGGGTCAGTACGACGTACAGCCGCTGAAGGCCGCGCGGTTCGGCGGCGACGATCTGGGCCGGCTCGGCGACGATGACCGAGTCGAACTCGAGTCCCTTGGCGAGAGTGGCCGGGACGCAGACGAGGCGGGTGGTGTCCATCTCTTCCTCGGTGGCGCCCAGGAGAGCGGGTTGGAGGCCGGCGGCGAGCAGAGCGTCGTACAGGGTGGTGATTTGGTCGTCGGCGGCGATGAGGGCGACGGAGCCTTCGGTGGTGAGGGCGGTTCGGCAGGATGCGATGAGCGTGTCGGTGAAGGACTGCTCGTCGGTCTCGACGACGCTGAGGGCGTCGGCGACCGTACGGACACCGCTCGGCACACCGAGCGTCGGAGCGATCTGTGGGAGCAGCTTCGCGGCGAAGTCGATGATCTGCTCGGGGACGCGGAATCCCCGGTCGAGCTCGGCGACGACGGCGTCGGACTTCTCGAGGTGGGCGAGCACTTGCGCCCAGGAGCCCGCTGCCCAAGGCGTGGTGGCCTGCGCGAGGTCGCCGAGCACGGTGGCCGAGCCGGTGCGGCACCTTCGGGAGAGCGCGCGGAGCTGCATGGCCGAGAGGTCCTGAGCCTCGTCGAGGACGAGGTGGCCGAGTGAGCCGGAGTTGCGCTCGATCAGGTCGTTGAGCTCATCGAGCAGCAGCGTGTCCGCGGCAGACCACTTCGCCGACTTCCACGAGCGGGCAGGCTTCTGCCACAGCAAGGCAGCGCATTCCTCGGACGTGAACTCCTCCCCCGCGCATTGCGACAGGAAGTCCGCGTCGGAGAGCAGCCGATGCAGAACCTGCTCCGGTACGACCTTCGGCCACACGGCGTCGAGCAACGCCTTGACCGGCTTCGACCGGGCCACGGCGTTCTGCACGCGATCGTCGGGCGACTCCCCTCGCCGCTCCATCTGAACCAGTACCGCGTGCGCAACCCGCTGCGCCAAGGCGTCCCGCCCGGGCGCGTACCGCGTCGACTCGCGCAGCGCCGAGACGATCTCCGCCAACTCGTAGTCGTGCACCCGATACCGCTGGGATCCCTTGCTGTAAAGGATTCCCTCGGCCGGTACGCCGAGGTGCGACCACAGCGCACGTCGCAGTACCAGCGCCATCCGCGCATCACTCTTCAGTCGCGCCGCCTCGGCCTCGTCGACCGCCGTGGCAGGCTGGCTGATCAACTCGTCGATGGTGATCTGCCGGACGTCGACCTCGCCGAGCGCGGGCAGAACCTTGCGGATGTAGGACAGGAACGACCGGTTCGGCCCGACGATCACGACGCCGCCCCGGCTCAACCGCTCGCGCTCGGTGTAGAGCAGGTACGCGACGCGGTGCAGACCGACAGCTGTTTTCCCGGTACCAGGCGCCCCCTGCACACAGACGCTGGGATGCAGCGCCGCCCGCACCAGATCATCCTGCTCGGGCTGGATCGTCGCCACGATGTCCCGCATCGGCCCGGTTCGCGGCCGCTCGATCTCGGCCCGCAGGAACGCGTCGGCCTGGTCGGTCTCGACGGCCCCGATGAGCGACTCGTCCTCGAACCCGGTCAGCTCCGCATGATCCGAGAACCCGTACCGCCGCCGAAGCACCAGCCGCTGCCGATCGCTCCGGGTCGCCCGATAGAACGGCACCGACACCGGCGCCCGCCAGTCGATGACCAGCGGCACCCCACTGCCGTCATGAACATGCCGCCGCCCGATGTGGATCTGGTCCAGGTCCTCGATGGTGCCGGCCTCGTAGTCGAGCAGCCCGAAGAACAGCGGTACGTCCGGCAGATCGAGCAGCGCCTGCGTCCGCATCTTCTTCGCGCGCTCGTTCGCCTCGTTGGTGAACCGCTCGTCGTTATCCTCGCCCCCGATCAGCGGGACGTCGCGCTCCTCGACCACCTGGTGCATCCGGGCCAGCGCGGCCTTGGCCTCGGCCAGGAAGGCGCGCTCGGTCTCGAGCTCGGCAGCGGCGGAATTGAGTGTGGTTTCGGCCATGACAAGGAGCCTCGAATCATCGAATCGGACTGGGTCGCGGTCAGAAGATCCCGCCCCGGAAGCCGTCCGGTTCGATTCGATCCACCATCAAAAAGACAGGCCGGGGACGTTACCAACCGGCCGACCCGCCCGCAACTCGATTACTCGTCAGCCCTCGATCTCCGCCAGCCGCAGCTCCAGCAACTGCTTGAGCGGCAACGACTCGCCGTCGCGCGCGCCCTGGCCGATGATGATCGGCGGGTCGGACGGCCGCACCTGCACTCCGAGCAGCCTGGCCTTCACACTCGGCTGCATGCCCAGGATGTAGAAGTTGCCCTCGGCATCGACTCCCAAGGAGTGGTTGCGGCGGAGGTACCAGCCGGTCACATCGGTCCGGTAGCTCGCGCCCGAGCCGACCACCGGAGCCCGCAGTGGCCGAGGTTCGATTCCCAGCGAATGCATCCTCGCGACGAACTCCGCGAGCAACTTACGGGCCTGCGCAGTCTCGTTGTCCTTACGGTGCTGGAGAGCGGCGGCCTGCGCGGCCGCGGCCTCTCGACGAGCCTCGCGCCAGCTCTGCTGATCGTCCACGATGCAACCCTATGCGCAGGACCTCTGGACAAGGCTGGCGCGGGGCTGTGTACTCACCTCACCCCAACGGAGGTGGTGATGACAGCAATCCGGCTGGACTCGGTTTCGAAGACCTATGACGGCAAGTATCCCGCCGTGAACGACGTGTCACTGAACGTCGCGGACGGCGAGTTCATGGTGTTGCTCGGACCGTCCGGATGCGGCAAGACGACCCTGCTGCGGATGATCGCGGGGCTCGAGGAGATGAGCGCGGGAGAGGTGTGGTTCGGCCGGACGCTGGCCACCGACCTGTCCCCGAAAGATCGCGGCGTCGCGCTCGTTTTCCAAAACGGCGCGCTCTACCCGAACCGGACCGCGCGCGAGAACATCATGTTCCCGTTGCGGATGGCCGGCGACGACGCGGAGGAGGCGAGCAGCAAGGCCGCCGGGCTGGCCCGGATCCTGCGGATCGAGGGCGCCCTCGACCGGTTGCCGAGAACATTGTCCGGCGGCCAGCGCCAGCGCGTCGCGATCGGCCGCGCGATCGTCCGGCAACCGCAGATCTTCCTGATGGACGAGCCGTTGTCGAATCTCGACGCGACCCTGCGGACCGAGCTGCGGCAGGAGATCGGCGCGATGGCCCGCGATCTCAACGTCACCACGGTGTACGTCACCCACGACCAGATCGAGGCGCTCACGCTGGCCGACCGGATCACGGTCATGCGCGACGGCCGGATCGAGGACGTCGGTACGCCCGACCAGGTCTTCAACGATCCCGCGACCGCCTTCGCCGCGGGCTTCCTGGGCAGCCCGCGGATCAACCTGATGTCGGCCGTCGTCCGGGTCACCGCGCACCACCGGGTCAGCCTCGACTTCGGCGCCCAGTCCATCCAGCTGCCGCCGATCGACCGCCGGTCGTTGATCCTGAGCAGCCACGACGGCGCCAAGGTGATCGTCGGTGCCCGCTCCGACGCCTTCACCGTCGCAGCGGCCGGTGGCGGCGAGCCCGGTCACCTCTCCGGCAAGCTGCGGACCCTCGAATTCCACGGCAACCAATGGATCGCGTTCATCGAGTGCGGCGTCGAGATGCTCAACCCCGACCTGGTCGGCGTCTCCGCCCGCCCCCGTACGCCGAAACGCCTCGCCTTCGCCGACGGCGGACCGAGGACCCGGCACGCGGCTCCGCACATGTCCGGCCTCACCACTCGCTTGTCGGGCTGGCGTTCCAGAGCCAAGGCCAAGACCGGCCTGGGCCGGTTCGAGCCGTCGTCGACCGAGCCTGAGCCGACCGCCACCGCGACCCACCGCCGCGCCGACCTCGTCCTGGAGATCGACCCGAACGCCGGCCTGAAGACCGGCTCCAAGGTCCACCTCGCCGTCGACACCGCCCGCCTGCACATCTTCGACGAGTCCGGCCGCCGGGTAGACCGCGTCACCCGCGAACCCGACGCCCGCACCCGCTGACCGCGGGCCTCTAGCGCCAGCCGTGCCGAGCGGCCTGGAGACCGGCCTGGAAGCGACTCGTCGCGCCCAATTGCTCCTGGACCTGCGCAATACGCCGCCGCAAGGTCCGCCCACTGACACCTAGCTGCCGAGCGATCGCCTCATCTTTCATCCCACTCGCCAGCAGATTGATCAACGATGCAGCCGGATCGACAGCATCGGACTCCGTCAGCCGCAACGGCGTCGCCTGGCGCCACAGTTGGTCGAACAGCACCTGCAGCGCGTTGGTCAGTACCGAGTCCGTGACCACTACCGCACGCGCCTGCGCGGGCGGCGTCTGACTGCCAGGCGACTCGTCACCGGCCAGCGGCAGGATCGCGGTGGTGCCGTCGACGATCAACAGCTTCAAGGGCACCTGAGGTAGTACCCGGGCCTGTTCACCCCGCTCCGCCATCGACGTCAGGTGCGCGACCCAGGCTGGATGGTCCAGTACCTCGGAAGCGTAGATCGACCGGAACCGCACCCCTCGATCCAGCAGCGCCAACTCGGCACTCGACACCTGATGGCTGCCGTCCGCGACGTAGGGCGGCGTATCCGTCCCGACTGCCTGCTCCGTTGCCCCACGCAACATGTCCTCGATCCGCGCCTCGATCGCCTCTCGCCCGACCGCGATCTCGATCAGCCGGCTCGGCTCGGCCCGCAACTGCCCCGCGCTGAACTCTCGCGCCAGCTGATCCGTCATCGCCGCGACCCCGTCGAGCGCGGCCCGCCGCTCCCGCACCAGCATCCCGACTCCAGACCGCGGATCCACCGGCGCCGGCGCTTCCTCCGACCCACCCCGCACCAGCCCCACCTCAACCAGCCGAGCCACCGCCGCCTCGACAGTTGCCACTGGCACCCCGAGCGCCTCCCCATGCTGGGCGATCGCCACCCCCGGCTCCCGCAACAACTGCCGATACAAGTCGGCGTCGAAACCACTCAGCCCTACCGCTTCCCAATCAGCCACCCCAGCAGCCTAGATGGCCACAATCGGCGCTTGGCCGGAATGGGCGCCGAACCGGGCCCGACAAGCCTTAACGTGTGCGATGGCAGGCCCCTAGGTCCAAGGAGTGAACAGTGCGTCTGCATGTCGGCCGTTCCGCGATAGCCCTGGCTGGGGCCGTCGCGACCGCGTTACTCGTGAGCTCGGGGGCGAGCGTGGCCACCGCGCAACAGCCCGCGGCTCCGAAGTTCGCCCCGCAGTCCATCGTCTGGCCGACCGCGAAGGACGGCTACCTGCTCGGCAGTTGCGGCGACGCGAGCTGCCTGGCGGAAGTACAGGCGACTCACGACGGCGGCAAGACGTGGGCGAAGGCGGGCAAGACGCACAACCCGCTCGCCATGAGCGGCGAGCCGGGACTGACCAGCATCCAGTTCGCCGACGCGAAGGTCGGCTGGGCCTACGATCCGTACCTCGAGGTCACCAAGGACAGCGGCCGGACCTGGACGAAGGTCGCGGTGCCGGGTGGTGACGCCAAGGTCCTGCAGTTGCTCGCGGCACCTGACGGCACGTACGTCGTGACCTCGGGCTGCGCGATCGGGACCGGCATCTGTGACGACCGGCCGCTCAAGGTCTGGCGCGCCCCCGCCGGGAAGTCCACCGGCTGGCAGCAGGTGAAGGTCGACGTAGCGGCCGACGACAACGTCCTCTTCGCGGCGCAGGCCCAGGGCTCGGCGGTTTACTTGCTCACGGCATCTTTCACCGCCCCCAACAGGCTGAACACCCTGCGCAACGGCAAGGCCCAGTCGACCAGCACCCTCACCTGCGCCGATGCCGAAGACGCGATCGTCACCGACCTCGCGACCAACGGACCGAACCGGCTCTTCGCCCTCTGCATCGCCCACTACGGTCGCGGCCAGTCCGAGAAGACCGTCATGGTCTCCGGTGACGGCGGCAAATCCTTCCGGTACGACGCTGTGCCCGGCACGCTCGGCCTGGGCAGCCAACTCGCCGTCAACGCGGACGGCGCGGTCATGCTGACCACCGTCACCGCGAGCCTGGTCTACAACCGCCCGGCGCTCACCAAGAGCTGGCGCTACGACCAGAGCTGGCTGGAGAACAGCGAACACATCCACGACCTCGTCTGGCAGTCGCCGACCACCGCCTGGCTGGTCGAGCGCGACGCCGCCTACACCCCCGACACCCAGCTCTGGGTGACCCACGACGCCGGCCAGACCTGGCAGAAGACCACCATCGGAGTACACCAGTGACCGCCCTGCGCCGGTTGGCGATTCCCCTTGCCCTGCTGATGGTCGGCGGCACGAGTATGGTCGCGTCCGCCGACGTCAGCGAGCCCCCGAAGGTGGTGGCCAGCTGCGATCAGAAGGTCGAGCCCGGCTACTTCACTTGCTTCGCGCAACGACGTGCGGACCTAGGTTTCCGCGCTCGTGCTGCCGGTGCGCCGCAGGGCTACGGCCCAGCTGACTTGGCAGCGGCGTACAAGTTGCCGAGCGCAACAGCTGGCCAGGGCCAGCGCGTCTACATCGTCGACGCCTACGACGACCCGACGGCCGAATCTGACCTGGCCGTCTACCGCAAGCAGTTCGGCCTACCGGCCTGTACGACGGAGAACGGCTGCTTCCAAAAGCTCAACCAGGACGGCAAACCCAGCCCGTTGCCGGCACCGTCGTCCTCCTGGTCGGGCGAGATCTCATTGGACCTCGACATGGTGTCGGCGGTCTGCCCGAACTGCGGCATCACCCTGATCGAGGCCGACTCGCCGACCAACGACCTCCTGGCCGCGGTGAAGACCGCTGAGAACCTGGGCGCGAAGTTCGTCTCGCTGAGCTGGGGCGGCCCCGAGTCGGGCAACCTGCCCGAGCTGGACAAGCAGTACTTCAACACCAACGGCATCGTCTACGCCGCCTCGACCGGTGACTACGACTACGAGGCCGGCACGTCCTACCCGGCAAGCTCCGCGGCGACCACGGCGATCGGCGGTACGTCGCTGACGAAGACCGACTCCGGCCGCGGCTGGGCCGAAACCGTCTGGAACAACGAACCCGGCCACGGCACCGGCTCCGGCTGCTCCGCCGAGATCACCAAGCCGACCTGGCAAGCAGTCATCCCGGCAGCCACCTGCCCGAAGCGCGCCGTCGCCGACGTTTCCGCAGTCGCTGACCCCGCGACGGGAGTAGCGGTCTACCAGACCACGGGCGGCAACGGCTGGGCTGTGTACGGCGGCACAAGCGCGGCCGCACCGATCATCGCCTCGACCTACGCTCTGGCCGGCGACCCCTCCCCCACGTCACACCCGGCCAGCTACCCCTACGGCAGTACCGCCAACCTCAATGACGTTGTCGAAGGCAACAACGGCGAGTGCGAGCCGGCCCCGCTCTGTACTGCGCAACCCGGCTGGGACGGCCCAACCGGCCTCGGTACGCCGAACGGCCTCGCCTCGCTCACGTCACCGACCAAGTCCAACCACCTCACCGTCAACACACCGGCCCAGCAATTCAGCGCCGTCGGTACTCCGGTCGTACTCCACGTCCGGGCGGCCCACTCAGGCGGACGTCCTGTCCGTCTGACCGCGACGGACCTCCCCAGCGGCTTGCGCCTCAACGCCGTCACCGGACTCATCTTCGGCGTGCCGAGCAAGCCGGGCACCCACTCGACAACGGTCACCGCCACCGATCCGACCGGCGCGCGCGGCAACACGGTGATCAGCTGGGTCGTCAGCACTCACAAGGATGCCGTCGCCAACGGCGACTTCGAAGCTGGCGCCGGTGGCTGGAACCAGTCCGCGGACGTGATCCGCTCCGATGGCCAGTACAGCAACGCCGGACTCGGCTACGCGATGCTAGGTGGCTATGGGACGATCCAGTCGGACGTGCTCAGCCAGCGAGTAGTCGTACCGGCCGTTGGCCGACCGCAGTTGCGCTTCGCCGCCCGGGTCAGCGGCGGCTACAAGGCCGACTCCCTCAAGGTAGCCGCCGACGGCAAGACGCTCCGCACGCTGACAGGTGCCCAGTCCGGCTCGCGCTACGTCACCCAGTCGATCGACCTGACGGCATACCGAGGCCGCACCATCACCCTGTCCTGGACGAGCTCCGAGAACGACACGACACCAACCTCGTTCCTGCTGGACGACATCGCGATCACCCACTGAGACTGCTGGGCGGCGCCGCGACCGGCCGCTGACGCTGCCGGCCGACGCCGCGATCACTCGCTGACGGATCGCTTGACCGAGTCGATCAGCGCGTAGGACGACTGGGCGGCGGTCTCGGGATCTCCTTCCCGGATCGCCGCCACCAGCGCGTGGTGGGCGTCGCGGATGCGCGGATCCTCTGGGATCGTCGCGGTGTCGTGGATCGACGCGGTCAACACCTCGGCCACCGCGTCGTACAGGCGGAGCAGCAGCGGGTTGCCACTCGCCTCGACGACGCCTCGATGGAAGGCCATGTCCGCCGTGACATAGCCGTCGAGATCCCCGGCTTCATGCGCCGCCCTCCGCGCGTCGAGCGCGGCCTCCATCGCGGCCAGCCCCTGCTGCGTGTGATTCTCCGCCGCCAGTCGCGCGGCCGCCCCCTCGAGCCCCGCGCGGGCGTCGAGGACGTGCGTCAAGGTCGCCGACAACTCGTCGCGGACAAGGACTCCACTGATCTCGTTCGTCGCGCGCACATAAGTACCGTCGCCGACCCGCGGCTCGAGCAGGCCGGTCAGGCTGAGCGATCGCAACGCTTCACGCACCGTCCCGCGGCTCACGCCCAGCTCGCCGGCGAGCTGGTTCTCGCCCGGAATCTTGGTGCCCACCTGCCAGGTGCCGGCCTCGATCAGGCCCCGGAACTGCTCCGAGACCTGGTGTACCAACGGGGCCTGCCGTACCGGTCCACTCAACGCCATGGTTACAGTGTAAATGTCGGACATTTGATCGGTCGAGGCAGTGGGGAGCGTGTCGTGGCAGTGACAACCGGAGCGGCGACCGCCCGGCGCAGCTCTTTGATCGCCGCGAGCGTCTTCCTGGTCGCACTGTGCCTGCGCCCCGCGATCACCGCAGTCGGTCCGTTGCTGCCGCAGATCGGGCTGGACGAAGGGCTCGGCGAAGGCGCGCTGGGAGTGCTCGGCGCGCTTCCGCTGGTGGCGTTCGGGCTGGCCTCTCCCCTGGTGCATCGCGTCTCGAAGTGGCTCGGGATGGAGCGCGCGGTTTTCGTGTCGCTGCTGGTACTAGCCGCTGGCAGCGTCCTCCGGTCGTACACCGGAGCCGTCGGGCTGTGGCTCGGAACGCTGGTGATCGGCGCCTCGATCGCGGTCGGCAACGTGCTCGTACCGGTCCTGATCAAGCGCGACTACGCCGGGCACGTGTCCCGCGCGATGAGCGTCTACACGGCCTTCATCACCGGCGGCGCCGCGCTCGCGTCGGCTATCGCCGTACCAGTCGCTGCCGGCTCGAACTGGCGACTCGCCCTGGCGATCTGGGGTGGCCTCGCACTGGTGGTCGCCTTGATCCGGATCCCCGCGAACGCGACCTCCACACCGCTCGCCCCGGAGACCACAACCGACAGGCCCTTGGTGAGTGTCTGGCGGCAGCCGATGGCCTGGCTGGTCACCGCCTACATGGGCCTGCAGTCGACGAGCTTCTACGTCTTCGTCACCTGGCTGCCCACGATCGAGATCTCGCACGGCTTCTCCGAGCAGGCCGCCGGCATCCACCTGTTCCTCTTCCAGGGCTTCGGTCTGGTCGGCGGCCTGGCCATCCCCTGGCTGATGCGCAACCCGGCCAGCCAGCGCGCCGGCGCTGTCACCGCCAGCGTCCCGATCGTCATCGCTCTCCTGGGCCTGCTCCTCGCGCCGAAGCTCGTCATCGGCTGGGCGGTCATCGGCGGCCTGGGCCAAGGCGCCGCCCTGGTGGCAGCCCTCTCCCTGATCAGCATCCGCGGCCGCAGCCACCACGAGACCACCCAGCTCTCCGGCATGGCCCAATCCATCGGCTACCTCCTAGCCGCCACCGGCCCCGCCCTGGCCGGATACCTGACCGAACTGACCAACTCCTGGACCGCCACCCTCATCGTCTTCACAGCCCTCGCCGCCCTCCAAATCCTCATCGGCACAGCCGCCGGCCGCGACACCCGCACCGCCACCTGGGGTTAGGTATGCGCGGCGGAGCGGAGCGGACCGCCACCCCATCAAACGCCCCACCTAGCCACCCGACACACCGAGCCAGACATCGACCTTCGGACGGTTGATGCGCTGGGGATCCGACAGTTGCCTTCAGCAACGCGGGGCACGTCGAGGCGCACGTGCCCTGCCACACTCCCTCCGAGCTGGTCACTCATCCGTCCCCCTTGCCGAGCTCAGTGCGAGGTCGGCCGCGGGGGGCGGTCGGGCGTCGCAGGATGATGGCGGCAAGCAGTACGGCTCCGAGCAGTAGGACCGCGCCGAGAGTCATGCCGAGGGCATAGCCTTCGTTGAGCGCCTCCGGCGTGGCAACCCCGCCGGTACGCCGATGCGCCGCAGTACCGAGCGCCGCCAACCCAAGCGACGCCCCGATCTGCCGAGAGCTGGCCAGCAGCCCCGACGCAGTACCCGACTCATGTGCCGGAACCCCTGCCGTAGCAAGCGAAACCACCTGGCCAAGGCAGATGCCGAACCCGATGCTCGTGATGATCGACGGCCCCAGGAAGTCCGCATGGAACGACCCATCGGCACTGATCAACCCGAACCACCCGAACCCGGCCGCAGCCAGCAGGCCACCCACCACCAAGAGCGCCCGCGGACCGAACCGGTAGCCGAGCTTGATCGCCAGGAAAGCCCCGACGACCACTCCGAAGGCAAACGGCAGGAACTCGATGCCGGTCCGCGCCGGACCGGTCCCGAGCACCCGCTGGAGATAGAGCGACGCGAAGTAGAACGATGACGCCATCGCAACGCCCAGCAGAAGGTTGTAGGCGTTGGCACCCGTAACAGCGCGGTTCGTGAACAGCCCGAGCCGGATCAGCGGATCACGGGTAGTCGTCCGCTCGACGTAGACGAAGGCAGCCAGCAAGGCGACCGCGATCGCCAGCGTTGTCAGAGTGGCCGCAGAGCCCCAGGCATGCCGGTCGGTACGCACGACACCGAAGACCAGCAACACCATGCCCGAGGTCGCCAAGACCGCGCCGAGCACATCCGGACGACCGCGATCCCCGGAGCCGGCGTCAGATCGGACACTGCGCCAAGCCATCAGCAACGCACCGGTCGCCATCGGTACGTTCACGAACATCAACCAGCGCCAGCTCGCGTACTCCGTGAGCAGCCCGCCGATCAACACCCCGAGCGCACCACCAGCCGCATTCGTCGCACTCCACACGCCGAAGGCACGGACCCGTTCCTTGCCACTGGGGAAGGTCGAGGTCAGGAGCGACAACGCGGCCGGCGCCAGCGCAGCCGCCCCGACTCCCTGGGCGGCGCGGGCGGCGACGAGTTGGCCGGCCTCCTGCGCGAATCCGCCGGCCAACGAGGCCAGCCCGAACAACGCCAGCCCGAACAGCAGGATGCGCTTGCGGCCGTACCGGTCGGCGAGTTTGCCGCCGAGCAGCAGCAGGCCGCCGAAGGTGAGGGCGTAGGCGTGAATCACCCAGGTCAGGCCGACTTCACTGAAGCCGAGGGCGGCGCCGATCTGTGGCAGGCCGAGATTCACCACCGACAGGTCCAGCGACACCATGAACTGCACGACGGCCACCGCGGCGAGGATCAGTCCTGGCCGGGCGTCCCGCTCGGGCGTCTGTGCGCCCGGCGACTTTTCGAACGTGTTCCGGAACATGTTCCGAAAGTAGCATGCGCGGATCCGGCCGTCGAGTGCACGATGATGGGACGATGCCTCGACCACTCGCCCCGCAAGGCCGCACCGGCCGGCCGCCGGTGACGTCCCGCGCCCAGATCCTGGCGGGCGCCCGCCAGCTGATCGACCGGGACGGCTGGGAGCAGCTGACGATCCGCAAGCTGGCCGCCGAGCTGGGTGTCGGCCCGACGACGCTCTACCACCACGTCCGGGACAAGGAGGATCTACTGCTCCTGCTGATCTCGGCGTACCTCGACAAGGTCCCGCACCCCGAGCTGCCGAGCGCGCCGCGGGACCGGATCATCACGGCCGCGATCGCGATCCACGACAGCCTCGCGGCCTGGCCGTGGACGGCGGAGGTGCTCACCGTCGACGGCTTCATCGCCCGGCTGAACGAGCCGACGCTCTGGTTCGTCGAGACCATCCTGGCGGGCGCGATCGACCACGGCTGCACGCCACAGCAGGCCGTCCTGCTCTTCCGCAACATGTGGTACTACGCGGCCGGCGAGATCCTCGTCCGCGCCCGCACGAAGGAGAAGGCGACCCCACCCGACTTCGACGCCTTCTTCAAGCGCCTGGACGAAGCCGACCTCCCCCACCTGACGTCCGTCGCCCACCACTGGGACAGCTGGGCAGCCCCAGACACCTTCGCGCTAGGCATCGAAGCAGTAGTGGACGGCCTCCTCGCCCAGGCAACGTCGACCTAGGTCCGACCGTTCGATTCCGCCTCTGCCGACCCAGCCACGGCCGACACCCCCGGGTCGGCGACCGCCGACAGCCCCGTGTCGGCGACCGCCGACAACTCCGCGACCGGCGGAGCCGGTGGCGTCAGCTCCGCTGCAGGCGCGCCGGGCTCCACAGCCGCCGGCTGCGATGCCGCTGGCTCCGATGCGACCGGCGCCGGCGCATCGGGGTCGGCCGCCGCCTTCGGCCTGGGTGCTTCGGCGGGGGTCGAGCGTTCCAGGAAGCGGAGCAATTCGACCGGGAACGGAAGTACCAGCGTTGAATTCTTCTCCGCGGCGACTTCCACGACGGTCTGCAGCAGACGCAGTTGCAGCGCGGCCGGATGATCCGCCATCACCTCCGCGGCCTGCCCGAGCTTCTCCGACGCCTGCAACTCGCCGTCGGCGGTGATGATCCGCGCCCGCCGCTCGCGCTCGGCCTCCGCTTGCCGCGACATCGACCGCTTCATCGTCTCCGGCAACGCGACGTCCTTGATCTCCACCCGCTCGATGTGCACACCCCAGTCGAGCGCGGGACTGTCGATCATCAACTCCATCCCTTGGTTGAGCCGCTCCCGATTCGACAGCAGATCATCCAGATCGCTCTTGCCGATGATCGACCGCAGCGACGTCTGCGCCACCTGGGCGATCGCCGAGAGATAGTCCTGTACGTCGACAGTCGCCCGGACCGGATCGATGACGCTGAAGTACACGACCGCGTCGACCCGAACCGTCACGTTGTCGCGCGTGATGCCGTCCTGCGCCGGTACCGGCATCGTGACGATCTGCATGTTGACCTTCTGCAGCCGGTCGGCGATCGGTACCAGCATCGCCAGCCCCGGCCCGCGGATCTCCGGCTGCACCCGGCCGAACCGGAAGACGACGCCACGCTCGAACTGCTTGACGACGCGCATGCTCAGTGCCGCCCCGATCAGGCCGAGGATGATCGCGATGAAGACGATGTCGAGGATCATGTCCACTCCCCGCGCGCACCGATGCCACCGGCGGGGTGGATCCGGGCCGGCCTCAGCAAACTCGAGCGATCCGCGCACTTCAAAGATAGCTCGCATCGGAGCGGGTTTCAGGCGGTCAGCGTGACCACCGTGCCGCTCGTTCGGGCCTGCTCGGCGGCCCAGACGACCCGGTGCGTAGCGAGGCTGGCGCCGGCGTCGGTGGGGAGCAGCGTCGGGTCTCCGGTCTGTACGGCGCGCAGGAAGGTCTCCGTCAGCTCCTGATCGCCGCCACCATGCCCGTCACCATCAGCCTCCGGTACTGCGAGCAGCTCCTCCTCACCAGTCCGGAAGTCCACCAACCGGATCGTCTGCCCATCGCCGTCGAGGAACCCGTGCGTGCCCAGAAGCCTTGTCCTGCGATGCTCCATCGGCGTGAACGCGCTCATCGTGAACGAGCAGGTGCCGCCATCAGGGAACTCCAGGTTCACCACCTGATGATCGACAACATCGTTGTCACACGCATAGACGCACCGCCCGTACGGACCGGTCCGCAATGCCTCGAGCACGCCGGCCTCGGTGCGCTCGTCGGTCACCGCACCCAGCGGCCAGTAGTGCCGGTCGGGGTCGGCCAGGCAGTCGAGGTAGAGCCGCTTCGCGGAGTACGGGCACGAGGGTTCGAGCGGGCAGTCGAGGCAACGCGGGGCTGCCCTGGCTGGACGCTCGGACGCCTTGAAATGGGTCAGGCTGCCGAACGAGCTGACCCGGGTCGGTACCGCGTCGAAGAGATGCACGAGCCAGTCGAGGTCGTGGCACGCCTTCGTGAGCAGCATCGGCGCCGATGTGTCCGACCGCCGCCAATGCCCGCGCACGAACGAATGCGCCTGATGCCACCACCCCACCGGCTCGAGGTGCTGGACGTTCACGAGCCGCCCGATCCGCCCGGTGGCGAGCAACTCCTTCAGCATCCGGGTGTACGGCGTGTACCTGAGCACGTGGCAGACCGCCAAGATGATCCCGTTGCGCTCGGCCGCACTCGCGATCTCGGCAGCCTCGACCTCGGTCGTCGCCATCGGCTTCTCGAGCAGCAGGTGATAACCGAGGTCGGCCAGCCGCACGGCCGGCGCAGTATGCAGTTGGTCCTGCGTGGCGATGATCGCGGCGTCCGCCAGCCGCCCGGCCTCGGCCAGGTCGGCCCAATCGGCGTACAGGCGATCGGCCGGTACTGCGAACTCCGCACCGAGTGCCGTCCGCCGCCCCGGATCGGGCTCGGCGATGGCGGTCACCCGGGCCGCTCCGGAGGCCACGGCACTCCGGGCGTACAGCTGTCCGCGGAGTCCGCCGCCGACCAGGGCTAGAGTCACGCTTGTCATGGATTCCTTTCCCCGAGTTATAAAGGAGTCCATCATTATTGGCACTGATCGCGACGAACCTCAAGGGGTGGACGATGACCGGGGAACCGAGCGGCGGCGACCTGTCCAGACTGCGGCAGCTCAACGCGATGGCGGCGATCAGGGCGTTGCGCGACGACAAGCCGCTCACCCTGACCGAGCTGGCCAAGCGCACCGGGCTGTCCCGCGCCTCGACCGAGGACGTGATCCGGGAGCTGATCGGCCGCGGCTGGGTGGCCGAGGCCGAGCCGACCGCCGGTACCGTCGGGCGACCCGCGCGCCGGTACCGGTTCCGCGCTGACGCCGGGCGGGTGCTCGGCGTCGACATCGGCGGCCACACGATCCGCGCCCTGATCACCGACCTCGACGGCGAGGTGCTGCACTCGGCGACCGTCGCTGTCACACCCGAGCTCGGCCGCAAAGAACGTCTCGCCGCCATCGACCGTTGCGTCGTAGCCGCTCTCGCCGGCGCCAACACCACACCCGATCAGATCTGGTCGACCGGAGTCGCCACCACCGGTCTCGTCGACGGCACCGGCAAAGTCATGCTGTCCGACTCCCTGACCGAATGGACCGGCGTAGACCTCGCGGACCACCTACGCCGCCTCGTCCCCGCGCCGATCCGAGTCGAAAACGACAGCAAACTAGCCGCGCTGGCCGAGTCCTGGCGAGGCGTCGCCCGCTACGCCAAAGACGTCGTCTTCCTCCTGGCCGGCGTCCGAACCGGCACCGGCCTGATCATCGACGGCAAACTCCACCGAGGCTTCGGCAACGCCGCCGGCGAGATCGGCGCCCTCCCCGCCGTCGGCTGGCTGAAAGCCCCCGACCACCTCCGAGCCTGGACCACCACCAACCCCACCCCCAGCCCCGGGGCGGGCGGTGATGAGTTCGGTGATGTGTTCGAGGCGGCCCGGCAAGGCGATCGGACTGCGGTGAAGGCTGTCCGGCGGTACACCCGGGACATCGCCGTCGGCGTCTCAGCGCTCATCCTCACGCTGGACCCCGAGTTGCTCGTGATCGGTGGTGGGTTTTCGCGCTCGGCCGACGTGGTGATCGGCCCGTTGCGCGGTGAGCTCGACCGGTGGTGTCTGCGGACGCCGGAGATCCGGATCTCGACCTTCGGAGACGAAGGCGTGGTGCTCGGAGCGGTGCGTTTGGCGCTCGAACAAGTGGAAACGAGCATGTCCGAGGGCGCTGACCCCTTGACATAATTTCAATGGACTCCATGATTAGTCCCAATCACCGGGATGTCGTCTGGAGGACCCAGGATGCGATTGTCGAAGAGGCTGAGCGCGCTGCTGCTCGGCGGGCTGTTGGCGGTTTCGGCCTGTTCGGGCGGCGGCGACGACAAATCGGCCGCCGACCCGAACGCGAAGGTCACGCTCTCGTACGGCGTCTGGGACGCCAACCAGAAACCGGTGATGGAAGCCCTCGCCACCGAGTTCACCAAGACCCACCCGAACATCACCGTCCAGGTGCAGCTCACCCCGTGGGCCGACTACTGGACCAAGCTCAAGGCCGCCGTCACCGGCGGCGCGGCGCCCGACGTCTTCTGGATGAACGGCCCGAACTTCCAGCTGTACGCCTCGAACAAGGTGATCGCGCCGATGCCCGGCCAGGCCGACCTCTCGGTCTACCCGAAGCCGCTGACCGACCTCTACACCTTCGAGGGCAAGCCGTACGGGCTGCCGAAGGACATGGACACGGTCGGGGTCTGGTACAACAAGACGCTCTTCGACGCGAAGAAGGTCCCATACCCGAAGGACGACTGGACCTGGGCCGACTTCAAGGACGCCACGGCCAAGCTCACCGACGCGTCCAAGGGCATCTACGGCACGGCCGCCCAGCTGGGCAGCTTCCAGGAGTACCAGTACGACACGATCGCCCAGGCCGGCGGTTACGTCATCTCACCGGACGGCAAGAAGTCCGGGTACGACGACCCGAAATCCATTGCCGGCTTGACGTTCTGGACCGACCTGATCAAGAACAAGCAGTCGCCGGACCTGAAGACGATGACCGACACGACGCCGATCCAGCTCTTCGAGGCGGGCAAGATCGCGATGTACTGGGGTGGCTCCTGGAACGTCTCGGAGTTCACCGCGAACACGTACACCAAGGGCAAGGTCGACGTCGCGCCCCTCCCCCGCGGCGAGAAGCAGGCGACCATCATCCACGGCGTCGCCAACGTCGTCTCGGGCAAGACCGAGCACCCCGACCAGGCCTGGGAGTTCGTCAAGTACCTCGGCTCGAAGGACGCGGCCGAGATCCTCGGGCAGAAGGGTCCGATCCCCGCGTACAACGGAACGCAGACCGCCTGGGTCAAGGCGCACCCCGAGCTCAAGCTGCAGACCTTCCTCGACTCGGTCAGCTACGCAGTGCCGTTCCCGGTCTCGAAGAACACGGCGGCCTGGAACGAGGCGGAGCTGACCTACCTCACCAAGGCCTGGACCGGCGAGGAGCCGACCGACAAGGCCGCCACCGACCTCGCGCAGGCGATGAACTCGCTGCTCGCCAAGGAGTGAGATGCGGCGTCCCGGATCCGTCAAGGAGGCTCTGTGGGGGTACGCGTTCATCGCCCCCACAGGCCTGGGGATCGCGATCTTCTACCTCTGGCCGGTGCTCCAGACCGCGTACTTCTCACTGACCGAATGGGGTGCCTTCGGCGGCCATACCTGGACCGGTCTGGAGAACTACCGCCGGCTGGGCAGCGATCCCGAGGTCGGCCGGGCGCTGGTCAACACGCTCACCTACACCGGGCTCGGACTGCTCAGCATCCCGCTGGCGATCGGTTTCGCAGTCCTGCTCAATCGCAAGGGCATGCGGTTCGTCGGCCTGTACCGGACCTTGTTCTTCCTGCCCGTCGTGACGATGCCGGTCGCGATCGCGATGGTCTGGCGGTGGCTCTACAACGGTGACTACGGACTCATCAACTACCTGCTGTCGCTGGTCGGGATCGACGGCCCGAACTGGGTGGCCGATCCCGCGACCGCCCTGTATGCGCTGGTCGTGGTCGGGATCTGGGCCAGCGTCGGCTACAACCTGATCATCTTCCTCGCCGGACTCCAGGCGATCCCCAAGGAGTACTACGAGGCCGCGGCGATCGACGGCGCCGGACCGTGGCGGCAGTTCTTCCACGTCACGCTGCCGTTGCTGTCGCCGACCGCGTTCTTCGTCTCGGTCGTGTCGGTGATCGGGTCGCTGCAGCTGTTCGACCTGGTCTACGTGATGGCAGGAGCCGGTGCCGGCGCGCGGGCGAACCCGGCGTTCCCGCGGCTGGAGACCGTCGTCCAGTTGTTCTACGACCGGGCCTTCGTCACCAACGATCGCGGTTACGCGGCCGCCATCGTGATGATGCTGCTGCTCCTCATCGTCGTGCTGACCGCGATCCAGTTCCGGTTCCAGAAGAGGTGGGTGCACTATGCGTAGCAAGAACGCCCCGGTGCACACGATTCTGATCGCCTCCGCGCTGGCGATGGTGGCGCCGTTCGTCTGGCAGATCATCACGTCGCTCAAGTCGTTGAGCAGCGCGACGAGTGTCCCGCCGTCGTTGTTGCCGGAAGGGCGGTGGGACAACTACAGCAAGGTCTTCCAGGTACTTCCGTTCGGCCACCAGTTCCTCAACACGGTGCTGATGGCCGGGTTGCGGACGATCGGGCAGGTGCTGTTCTGCTCGATGGCCGCCTATGCCTTCGCCCGGCTGCGGTTCCCCGGCCGGAACGTGCTCTTCGGGGTGCTGCTGTCGGTGCTGATGGTTCCGCCGCAGTTGTTCATCATTCCGCAGTACCAGATCATGTCGTCGCTGGGTTGGCTCAATTCGCTGCAGGCGTTGGTGGTACCGGGGTTGTTCAGCGCCTTCGGTGTGTTCCTGCTGCGCCAGTTCTTCCTCGGGCTGCCCAAAGAGCTCGAGGAGGCCGCCGCGATCGACGGTGCCGGGCCGGTACGGATCTACTGGTCGATCGTGCTGCCGCTGGCCCGGCCGGGACTGGTCGCGTTGGCGCTGCTCGTCCTGCTCTGGTCCTGGAACGACCTGTTCTGGCCGCTGGTGGTCAACACCGACCCCGACAAGATGACGCTCTCGGCCGGGCTGGCCTCGCTGCAGGGGCAGTTCCAGACCGACTACCCGGTCCTGATGGCCGGCTCGCTGCTCGCGTCACTTCCGATCATCGCGATCTTCACGTTGTTGCAACGCCAGTTCATCCAAGGCATCGCGACATCTGGAATCAAAGGCTGATCTCTACCAGGAGGACCTACCGCCCATGAGGTCTCTGAAAACGCTCGCCGCCGTTCTCGCCAGAAGCCTGATCGCCGGCAGCCTGCTCGCCGCCCTTGCCATCACGACTCCCGCCTACGCCACGATCAGCGGCCAGTCCGCGACCAACACCGCGACGACGGTGACGTACCAGTTCGGCTTCACCGGCGCACCGACGTACGCGCGGACCTACATCGACACGGATCGGAGTGCATCGACCGGCTTTGCGACCGGCGGGGTCGGCGCCGACTACCTGCTGGAGAACGGCAGCCTGTACCACCACAACGGCGGCGGTTGGAGCTGGACGCTGGTCGGGGCGGTCACCTTCTCCAACACTGGCGGAGTCGCCCGGTGGACGGTGAATCGCTCCAGCATCGGTGAGACCGCGACTCCGAACGACGCCGATCTCGTCTTCCAGGTCGAGAGCCCGTTGGAGACTTCGGCGAAGTACACGCACGTCTACAGCGGCGGCGGTGGTACTGGCGACGTTTCGTACACCGCATCGACCGACAACTTCGCCAACCCCGAGCGCGGGCTCTATCACCACACCGGAGACTGCGACAAGACCGACTTCTCGCTGGCGACGCTGCAGAGCTACCGGACCAGCCAGGGGATTTCGCTGGTGATGTGCGTGTTCTACCTCGCGGAGTACAAGAACTCGGCGATCGCGCAGTCGGCACTGGATCAGCTCCAGCAGCAGCTCGACACCGTCCGGGCCGCGGGCCTCAAGATGGTTCTTCGGTTCGCCTACACGACCTCGACCGCCGGCGACGATGCGCCGCTGAGCCGAGTCCAGTCTCACTTGAACCAGCTGGCGCCGTACCTGAGCAGCAACAAGGACGTCATCGCGGTCATGCAGGCAGGCTTCATCGGCGCGTGGGGTGAGTGGTACTACACGCAGAACTTCGGCAACGCCGGCACGGTCAGCTCGACCGACTGGGCCAACCGCAAAGCCGTCGTCGACAAGATCCTCAGCGTGCTGCCGTCCGACCGGATGGTCCAGCTCCGGACGCCTGCGATGAAGCGGACGATGTACTCGACCAGCCCGGTGGCGGCCGGCTCGGCCTACAACGGCTCGGCGCTGTCGCGACTCGGGCACCACAACGACTGCTTCCTGGCCAGCCCGGACGACTTCGGGACATACCAGAACACCTCGGTCGAATATCCCTACTTGCAGTCCGACACGACGTACGTCGCGATGGGTGGCGAGACCTGTGGATCGAACCCGCCGCGGTCGAGCTGCCCGACGGCTTTGAGCGAGCTCGCACAGTTCCACTGGTCCTTCATCAACACCGACTACGAGCCGACCGTCCTCAACTCGTGGAACACCGGCGGCTGCCTCGCCGACATCACCAAGCGCCTCGGCTACCGCTTCACCCTGCAGACCGCGACTCTCCCGACGACCGCCACCCGAGGCGGCAGCCTCCCCATCTCTATCACCCTGCAAAACAACGGCTTCGCGACGCCGTACAACCCACACAACGTCCAGCTCGTACTACGTAACACCTCCAGCGGCGCCATCACAGCCCTGGCCCTGAGCACCGACCCGCGCAGGTGGACCGCCGGCGCGACCACCACGATCTCGCAGACGCTCACCATCCCCGCCAGTCTGCCGGTCGGCTCATATGCCCTGCTCCTCAATGTCCCCGACCTGCAGCTGTCCGGCCGCCCCGAGTACTCCGTCCGCTTCGCCAACCAGTCCACCTGGGAGCCGGCGACCGGGATGAACTCGCTCCTCCGCACCATCACCGTCAGCTAGCCCAAGGAGTCCACCGTGAAACGGCTGCTAGCCGCCATCGCTCTCATGAGTCTGGCCCTGCCGACCCAGGTCGCCGTTGCCCATGGCAATGGAACCACCACCCGCACCTACACCGCCTCCACCGGCGTGATCGCCAACCCCGAGCGCGGTTTCTACCACCACACCGAGACGCACTACTACGCCGACGGCACCGGGTACACGCCGCTCGACCAGACGACCCTGCGCAACTTCCGCACGCAGGAGAACATCACGCAGATCCTCCGCGTCTTCTACCTGGAGAAGTTCTCCGGCCAGGACAAGCTCGACAAGGCCTACCTGGACAAGGTCCGCGCCGACTTCGCCACCATCCGCGCCGCCGGCGTCAAGGCGATCGTCCGCTTCGCCTACGCCCTCCCCGGCGAAGGCTGGCCACCACCTACGCCGTACGGCGACGCGCCGCTGCCCCGCGTCCTCAAGCACATCAACCAACTGACCCCGATCCTGCGCCAGAACTCCGACGTCATCGAATTGGTCCAGGAAGGCTTCATCGGCCTCTGGGGCGAGGGTTACTACACCGACCACTTCTCCGACCCCGCAGACCCAAGCATCGTCACCGACCAGAACTGGACCGACCGCAAGGCCGTCTCGGACGCGCTGCTCAAAGCACTCCCCCGCGACCGGATGATCCAGGTGCGCACCCCGTATATGAAGCAACGCACGTACGGCGTACCCACCGGCACCGCCGGCGCCCTGACCGCCGCCCAGGCCTACAACGGCACCCCCGTCGCCCGAATCGGCCACCACAACGACTGCTTCCTGGCCAGTCCCGACGACTTCGGCACCTACCTCAGCGACCCGATCCAGCTAGACAAGGACTTCGTCGCGCAGGACAGCAAGTACCTGCCCCAGGGTGGCGAGACCTGCGCCGTCAACTCTCCCCGCTCCGACTGGCCGTCGGCCTCCGCCGAGATGGCCGAACAGCACTTCTCCTTCTTGAACACCGACTACAACCACGACGTTCTGAACACCTGGGGCGACACCGGTATCACCACCACGAAGCAGAAGCTCGGCTACCGCTTCACCCTCCTGAACGGCACCTACCCCAACACAACCCGCCCGCACGCCAAGCTCTCCATCACCCTGAACATCCGCAACGACGGCTGGGCAACCCCGTACAACCCGAAGAAGGTCGAACTGATCTTCCAGGGCGACCGGCACTCCTACGCCGTCACGCTGCCGACCGACCCGAGGCGTTGGGCCGCCGCCACCACGACGACGCTCGAGCAGCAGGTCCACGCGCCGGCGGTACCCGGCAAGTACAAGCTGTTGCTGAAGATCTCCGATCCGCAGCTCGCCAACCGGCCGGAGTACTCGATCCAGCTGGCCAACCAGGGCACCTGGCAGCCGGCCACCGGCGCCAACGACCTCGGCCAGACGGTCACAGTCAGCCGGCGGTGATCAGGCGCCCGCGCCGGGCAGCATCTCGGACAGCTCGATCATGTTGCCCCACGGATCACGGAAGAACGCCAGCCGGCGACTGATGTCGTCGATCTCGAACGGCTCGCCGACGAGCTCCACTCCTCGGCGAGCCAGTTCGGCGACGGTGGCGTCGACGCTGTCCACGTGCAGGCAGATGTGCTGGTAGCCGCCGTACTGCAGGCTGACCGCCAGGTCGTCGGTCGGCTCCTTCGGGAACGGGATCGGCCCGGCGAGCAACTCGAGGTGGAAGTCGTCATCGTTCGCGGGGCTGAGATAGGCCAGCTTCAGCTCGCCGTACGGCCACTCCTGCAGCACCCGGAAGTCGAGTTTCTCCGTGTACCACTCCTTGGCCGCCTGGTAGTCCGGCACCCGGACCCCGACGTGATGCCCGCCGAACGAGGCGAACGGGCTGGCTGGATTCTTCGGTGGGTTGGTCGGCATCGGCATGAGGTCACTCCAGATCGAATCGGTTGGATGCCCCAAGCCAAGCCGCCGGACCGATCTCGTTGAAGACACTGACTGGCACCGCTCAGACCAGGTCTGGCAGACCTACCCAGACCGTCGCCACCGCCGGCGGGCGTCGCGCACAATGGATGCACGATGACTGAGCTCAGTGATTTCCTCCGGTCCCGTCGGGCCCAGCTGACGCCGCCCGACGTGGGGTTGCCGTGGAACGGCGATTCCCGGCGGGTGAACGGCCTGCGGCGGGAAGAGGTCGCCGTGCTCGCGGGGGTCAGCGCCGACTACTACACCCGGCTGGAGCAGGGGCGCGCGCGGAACGTGTCCGAGCAGGTACTGGCCGCCGTCGCCGACGCCCTCCGGCTGGACGACCTGGAGCGCAGGCACCTGTACGACCTGGCGCGGCCCGCGACGGGTGGGCCGGAGGCGGGTACGAAGGTGCCCAAGGCAAGGGTCGCCACGCAGATGATGCTGGCCGCCCTCGACCCGGTCCCCGCGATCATCCACGGGCCGCGGCTGGAGGTGGTCGCGATCAACCGGATGGGCAGCGTGCTGATCGACGACTTCGACTCGATGCCGGCCGCCGAGCGGAACATGGCACGCTGGATGTTCCTCAACCCGAAGGCTCGCATCGTCTACCCAGACTGGGCCGAGGTGGCCGCGCAGATGGTGGCGATCCTGCGGGCAGCCGTCAAGCCGCGGACCCCGGACGCCGCGCTGACCCGGCTGGTCGACGGGTTGCGAGCGGAGTCGGCCGAGTTCGACCGCTGCTGGTCGGAGTACAAGGTGTTCCAGCACACGCACGGGACCAAGCGGTTCCACCACGACGCTGTCGGTGAGATGGAGATCAACTACGAGTCCCTGGTACCACCTGGCGACCCTCAGTTGTCGCTGATCATCTACACCGCCGCCACCGGCTCGCCGTCGGAGGAGAAGGTCAAGCTGCTGAGCAGTTGGGCAGCGACCGTCAACGCCAGATGAGGTGGTCGGCGGGGCCGCCGGGGACCGGTTCGAAGGCTACGTCCTCAGCGGGTACTTCGTTGCCGTTGGCATCGACGAAGCCGACGGAGACCAGTTCGCCGGTCCGGGTGTTGCGGCGGAGGACGGTGGGGCCGTCTTCGCGGGGTTCGTAGACGTCGCCCCATTGCTGGAGGGCGGCGAGGGTGAGCTTCAGGTCCTTGCCTGCCTGGGTCAGGTGGTAGGAGGAGCGGGTGCGTTCGCCTTCGGCGCGGTAGTCGCGCTTTTCGAGGACGCCGGCTTCCACCAAGGTGTGCAACCTGGCGGTGAGGATGTTGGGGGCGATGCCGAGGATCTCCTTGAACTCGGCGAAGCGGGTGTTGCCTCGGTGGGCCTCGCGGAGGATCAGGACGGACCAGCGGTCGCCGATCACCTCCAGGGTGCGGGCTATCGAGCAGGTCGGCCGCGCCGTCTCAGTCTTCATCGGACCTCCGTCTCCAAATTGCCCCGTACTGCGAGCAGCCCAGCCACTCCGAACGCCAGAACCGTCAGCACCCCGATCGCCAGGACCCCGAGCAGCAAAGCCGTGCTCAGACCCGATGCGGTGGCGATGGCTCCGAGCGACAGCGCGACCGTCCCTTGGCCGACGTACGCGACCAAGTAGACCGCAGAAACCGTGCCACCCCGGTGATGCGCCGGTGCGTGAGTTGCCACGAGTCCAAGCCCACCGGAGAACAGCAATCCGTAGCTGACTCCGCCAAGCAGGCTGGTGAGGATGAACAGCGGCAGCGAGTGAGCCTGCGCCGACACCACCAGCAGCGTCAACGCCGCAGCGACGAAGCCGGTACCGACGAGCACCTGCCGCCCAGCCGGAATGCCACGGGTCAGGATCGCCGTCACGCCGCCCGTCGCGGACAGGATGGCGAGTACCAGGCCGGTGACGAAGATGTTGGTCGAGCCGATCAGGTCGCGGGCGAGTTGGGCACCCAAGGCAAGGAACACGGTGCCGAACGCGAACGACGTCGTCACGGCGAGCGCTGCAGCGGCGTACAGGAGGCGAATCCCCTTCGGCACCCGGATCGGGCGCGGCCGCCAGTGGCCCTGGCTCTCATCCTTGGTGTGCCGCGGCATCGCCCACACGAACGGGAACACCAGCGCGATCACACCCACCAGCACCCAGAAGTCCAGATGCCGCGGCGCCGGACCGTACTGAATCAACCCACCCCCGACGATCGTCGCCAACGACAGGCCGACTGTCGTTGCCGCAGTAGTCACAGACGACGCCCGCGCAGCCTTCCCGCGAGCACTGAACTCCACCGCGGCAGCCGTCGCAGGAGCCAGCGCCAGCCCGACGCCCACCCCCATCAGCGCACGCCCGGCATACACCCAGCCCACCGAAGGAGCGACCGCGAACAGCAGCACCCCACCCAGCATCGCGCCGAGCCCGTACAGCATCGTCGTCCGCCGGCCGATGTAGTCGGACAACTGCCCGAACACCAGCAGGAACACCACCAGCACGATCGGATAGACCGCGAAGATCGCCGTCGTCGCGGTCGGCGTCAGATGCCAGGTCTTCGCATACAGCGGGTACGTCGTAGTCGGCGCCGCGCTCGTCCAGAGGCTGAGCCCCGCGACGACCGCCGCCGTCCAGAAGCTCGCCTTCCGGCTCAACGTCCGTGGTTCCCGAGCGGTCACAACAGGCAGTTCGAGTGTGGTCATGTCCATCCACAACACCTGAATATCAAGTTGCAATCCAGCTTCTCGGGTGACACCGGTCACACTGGCGCCGGATTCTGTGCGAGCCTGGCCTCGTGGCTATCGGAGACCGTGAGCTGCGGGGGCGCCGGCAGGAGAACGCTGTACTGGACGGCGTGGTCGACGGTGCGCGGGCCGGGCGGGCCGGCGTGCTGGTACTGCGCGGCGAAGCCGGCGTCGGCAAGTCGGCCTTGCTCGATGCGTTCGTCGCCCGGGGCAAGCGATGCCAGGTCGCCCGGGCGGCGGGCGTCGAGTCCGAGATGGAGCTTGCGTACGCCGGACTGCAGCAGATCTGTCACCCGTTCCTGAGCCGGCTCGACCATCTGCCCGGCCCCCAGCGCGACGCTCTCGGTATTGCGTTCGGACTGGTGACCGGACCAGCGCCCGACCGGTTCCTGGTCGGCCTGGCTGTCCTCAACCTGCTCAGCGACGCGGCCGACCAGCAGCATCCGGTCCTGTGCGTCGTCGATGACGCACAGTGGCTGGACCGGGTATCGGCGCAGGTGCTCGCCTTCGTCGCCCGGCGGCTGGAGGCCGAGTCTGTGGTGATGATCTTCTCCGTCCGCGACGGTGAGGAGCATGAGCTGACCGGCCTCCCCGAGCTGGAGATCCGCGGCCTCGACGGCGACGACGCGCGGGCACTGCTGGACTCGGTACTGCCCGGGCTCGCCGACCAGCGCGTCCGCGACCGGATCGTCGCCGAGACCCGCGGCAACCCGCTCGCACTGCTCGAACTGCCACTCGCGTGGACAACCGCCGAGCTCACCGACGGATTCACCTCGGGCGGTCTGGCCGGCCGGATCGAGGAAGGTTTCGCACTACGCCTCGAACCCCTCCCGGCCGACACCCGGCTGCTCCTCCTCACGGCCGCCGCCGAACCGCTCGGCGACGCGACCCTGCTCTGGCGCGCAGCCGAGCAACTGGGCCTCGGCGCAGACCCGGCAGCAGCCGCGATCGCGTCGGGACTGATCAGCTTCGGCCAGCACATCCGGTTCCGGCACCCGCTGGTGCGCTCAGCGGCGTACCGGATGGCTTCGCCGCAGGATCGGCAAGCCGTGCACCAGGCCCTGGCCGACGTGACCGACCCGGCGGTCGATCCCGATCGACGCGCGTGGCACCGCGCCCAGGCGACAGCGCGACCCGACGAAGAGGTCGCCGCCGAACTCGAGAACTCCGCGAACCGGGCCGCCGGCTGCGGCGGTCTCGTCGCGGCAGCCGCCTTCCTCGAACGCTCGGCCGCGTTGACACCCGAGCCCAGCCTGAGAGCCAGACGAGCCCTCTCGGCGGCCGGAGTGATGCGCAGTTCGGGTGCGCTCCGCGGCGCACTCACACTGCTCGGCAGCGCGGCCGCGGGACCACCCGACCCGCTCCGAGCGGCCGAGATCGAGCGCCTGCGCGGAGAGATCGCCTTCGACCAAGGGCACGCCGGCGATGCTGCCAGGCTCCTGCTCAAAGCGGCCAGGCAACTCGAACCGCTCGATCCCAGCCAAGCACGGGAGACCTACCTCGAAGCCCTGTCGGCCGCGATGTGGTCCACCGGGGCTGAGGCACCGGCCATCCTGATGGAGACGGCGAACGCGGTACCGGCTGCCACGGCCTCCGACCGACCGGCCGATCTGCTGCTCGACGCCCTCGCGGTGCGCTTCACCAGTGGGTATCCAGCAGCCGCTCCACTGCTGACCCAAGCCCTCACCCAGGCTCTCCAGAGCGAGATCGGCACCGACGAGGTCAGCAGCTGGCTCTGGCTGGCCGGGAACCGGGCCGGCGGCACGATCGCCATCGAAGTCTGGGACTTCGACGGCGCACTCGAACTCGCACTCCGGCAGGACCGGCTGGCTCGCCAGACCGGCGCCCTGGTGCAACTGCAGTTCGCGCTCAACTTCCGCGCCAACCTCCAGTGCCTGACCGGCGAGCTCGCCGTCGTCGCCGGACTGCTCGAGGAGGATCGCCAGATCGCGGCCGCGTCGGGCAACCCGCAAGTCGCGTACGGCAACCTCATGCTCGAGGCGTTCCGTGGCAACGAGGCGACGGCGACCCACCTGATCGACACGACCATCCGCGAGGCGACGGCCCGCGATCAGGGCCGGATGGCGGCGTTCGCGACGTACGGGAAAGCGGTCCTGCACAACGGCCTCGGCCGGTACGACGTCGCGCTCGACGCCGCTCGCCAGGTGTTCGAGCAGGACGTCGTCGGCTACGGCGTACTGGTGGTGAGCGAGTTCGCCGAGGCAGCCTCCCGGACGGGCGACACGAAGCTCGTCGAGACCGCCCTCGCCTGGCTGACCGAACGCACCGGCGCCCTCCCGACCGCCTGGGGGCTCGGCATCGAGAGTCGCGTCCGCGCCTTGCTGACCTCGGACGAAGCGGCGTACCGCGAATCCCTCGACCACCTCAGCCGGACCAACCTGCGCGTCGAGATCGCCCGCGCCAAGCTCCTGTACGGCGAATGGCTACGCCGCGAGGGTCGTCGCGTCGATGCCCGCGAGCAACTCCGCTCGGCGCACGACCTGCTGATCGAGATGGGACTCGGAGGATTCGCCGAGCGTGCCCGGCACGAACTGCTCGCGACGGGTGAGACCGTGCGCAAACGCTCACCCGAGACGGCGAACGACCTCACCGCGCAGGAAGCCCAGATCGCCGGCCTGGCCCAGGACGGCCTGACGAACCCGGAGATCGCGGCGCAGCTGTTCATCAGCCACCGGACCGTCGAGTGGCACCTGCGCAAGGCGTACTCCAAGCTCGGCATCACCTCCCGGCGGCAACTCCGCGGCGCACTCGCCCGCTCCCCCGCCTGACGACAGACCAGGGTGTTCCACGGACGCGACGCACCGCGGCCGGACGCGACGATGCAGGCAGGCGCGTTCGAAGGAGTGGACCCGTGGATTTCAAGCTCGCAGCGGTCGTCGTGCCGGTCGCGGACGTCGACCGGGCCCGGCATTTCTACCGGGCGCTGGGGTTCCGGCTGGACACCGACCGATCACCCAGCGCTGACGCCCGGATCGTCCGGCTGACCCCACCCGGCTCCACCTGCTCGATCCTGATCGGCACCGGAATCGACATCGGAATCGACACTGGAACCGGCAACGGGACCGGCAACGGGATCGGCTCGGCCGTACCGGGCTCGGCCCGCGGCCTGCTGCTCAGCGTGACCGACCTCGCCGAGGCACGAGACCAGCTACTGGGCTGCGGCCTGGCCGTGGGGCCGGTGAGCGAGTTCCCCGGCGGGTGCGCCTGTGCGGAATTCAAGGACCCGGATGGCAACGGGTGGATCCTCGTGGAGGCGCCTATTGTGGCAACTCCATGAAGGAGGTGGTGATGCCCGCACTCGATGCGATCTCACACCTGTCGCTGACCGTGCGCGACCCGCAGTACAGCGCCGGTTTCTACAACCGCCTGCTCGGCTCCGAGACGGTCTTCGCCGCCGACGACGGCACCCTGATCATCCTCGCCCGGCCTGGCGTGATGCTCGCGCTCCGCGGCCACCCCGGTACTGCGGACGACACGTTCGACCCGGCCCGGATCGGCCTCGACCACGTCGCCTTCCAGGTCCCGACCCGCGACGAGCTGGAGGCCTGGCACAGCACGCTGACCGCCGACGGCGTCACCTGCTCGGAGATCGCGCAGAGCCCGTTCGGCCTGCATCTCAACCTCAAGGACCCCGACAGCATCGCGATCGAGCTGTTCGTCCCCGACCCGCAGTGAATGGAGCAGTGATGACCGAACTGGACGGCCAGACGGTTGTGGTGATCGGCGGCAGCCTGGGTATCGGCCTGGAGACCGCCCGGCTGGCGCGGGCCAAGGGCGCCAAGGTGATCATCACCGCCCGCAACGCCGAGCGCCTGGCGGCGGCCGGCCAGGAGCTCGGCGCCGAGACCGCCGCCTTCGACGCCACGGACTTCGCCCAGCTCAACACCTTCTTCGCCGGCTTGCCGACCCCGATCGACCACATCCTCGTCACCGGCCCGGGCCCGTACTACGCTCCGCTGCCGGAACTCGATCTCGACCGGGCCCGCGAGGACCTGGAGTCGCATCTCCTGCTCCCGATCCAGATCGCCAAGCTCTCGATCGGCAAGGTACGCCCGGGTGGAACCCTGCTCTTCATGGGTGGCACCGGCGGCCGGCGCAGCGCCCCCGGCATGTCCGTCATCGGCGCGCTGACCGCCGCCGGACCTGCCCTGACCAGGAACCTCGCCGTCGAACTCGCCCCGATCCGGGTCAACCTGATCGCGGCTGGCTTCGTCGACACTCCCCTGTCGGCGACGCTGCTCGGCGATCAGCTCGACGCCCGGCGCGAACAGCTCCGGTCGACGCTCCCGATCGGCCGGGTCGTCGGCCCGGAGGACATCGCCAACCTGGCCGTTCACCTGATGATCAACACCGCCTTGACCGGCGCGACTTACGACATCGACGGCGGCCAGCAGCTCGTTTAGCCGAAGGTGAAGACGTAGGCCTCGGCACCGGCTTCAGCGAAGGTGACCTCCACCGTACGATCCCGCACCGGCCCGTCCTGCCGGATCAGCTGGTACATCCGGCCGGCCTCGAGCAAGCCGTTGCCCTCGGCATCGACATCGACGCCGTGGGACGCGCCGGGTGGCTGTCCGTCGAGGAGCACCCGGAACGGAATAGGGTCGCTCCGCCGCGACGACAGAACCAGATGTGCATCCCTCGCGTGGAAGGGGAAGGCGATGCTGCCACCGGCCTTGTCCAGTACGACGTACTCCCGCTCCACCCGCCAGTCGCCGATCAGCCCGTCGATCGGCTCACCGCGGGTGTAGCCGAGGTACGTCTCCGGAGTCCGCAGGTTGACCCAGTCGGCCTCCGCCTCGACGCCCACACCCGAGACGGAGACAAGCTCACGCTCGATCCCCAGCAACTGCTGAATCACGCGCTCGGACTGCTCGTACCGACCCTCGCCGAAGTGATGATCCCGGATCTTGCCGTCGCGGTCCACGAAGTACAGGGCCGGCCAGTAGTGGTTGGCGAAAGCCGTCCAGATCCCATAGTCGTTGTCGAGGGCAACGGGATAGTCGATCTCCCGCTCCGCGACCGCCAGCCGGACCCGGTCGAGTTCATGCTCGAAGGCGAACTCCGGCGTGTGCACCCCGACGACCACCAGCCCGTCGTCGCGGTAGGCACGCGACCAGGCCCGGACGTACGGCTCGGTGCGCAGCCAGTTGATGCAGGTCAGGGTCCAGAAATCAACCAGCACGACTTGCCCGCGCAACCGGTCCAGGGCCAGCGGCCCTGTGTTCAGCCAGGCGCTGGCCCGATCGAACGACGGCATGTGCATCCCTGCGAACATGACCAACCTTCCAGCCGGAGTCAGCCCCTGCGCTCGATCGCCCGGAGCGTCTTCTCGAACGTCTTGCCGATGATCCGCTGCCCGCCGACGGTCAGCAGTGCGCCCAGCAGCTTGCCCTTCAGACCCATCCCGACCCGGTCGACGACGACCGCGATGTCGGTCTTGCCGTCGGGCCGCTCGGTCAACGTGTACTCGTGGCCGGAGCCCGGGCCCCACAGGTTGGACTCGGTCGTCTTCAGCACGATGTGGTGCGGGTCGGTCCAGTCGTAGGCCAGCCGCTCCCAGATCCCGTTCGAGCCCTCGGTGACGTCGGCATGGCCGGGGCTCTGGCTGTGCACCTTCAGGTAGCCGTCGGTGCTGTTGCCGAACAGCTCGCCGCGGCCGGGGCCGAAGTCGGTGAGGCCGGCGATGAATTGCTCGGGTGTCGCGGTGGTGCTCTGGGTGAAGCGAATTGTCGCCATAGTCGAACCATACCGGCGGCGAGGCGGCCGGACGGCCACCTCGCCACTGCCTGTGGATGGCTACTCGGGCAGGTCCCCGCCGGACTGCTCGGCGACCATGTAGGCGGCGTACCAGGCGGGCCACTGCTCATCGTGTTCGCCGGTGCGCTTCTCGTGTTCGCCGTGCGCGGTGGCCGCCCGGATCAGGGCGTCCTGGACGTCCTGCACCGAGGCGTACGTCGTCTCACCGGAGTCGATCCGCCCGGGGAGGCGCTTCGTGATCTCCTGCAGGAGCCAGGTGTTGCCGTCGGGGTCGCTGAAGGTCGCGAACGAGCCGTAGCTGGCCGCGTCCTCGGCCCGGCCACTCTCCCGCCCTTCGCCGTCCGCCGCGAACTGGGCGCCGGGCGCCACGCTGTGGAACACCTCGCTGACCTTGGCTCCCTTGGCGAGGAGCTCCTCGCGAGCGGCCTCGATGTCGGTGACGACCAGGTAGAGCCCCTGGGCCGAACCGGCCGGCGCCGAGGTGATCTTCGACCCGAACTGAACGGACGCCGGCGACCCCGGCGACGTGAACTGCACAACCCGGAAACCGTTGTCGAACGCGAAGTCGGCGTCCAGCCGCCAGCCGAGATCGCCGTAGAACGCCTTCGCCCGATCCACGTCGGTGACCGGGATGACCACTGCTTCGAGCTTCAGATCGCTCATTGCCTTTTTCCTCCTGAGTAGGACTGCTGACTACCACCCTCGCTCTCCAGCCCCACTCTCGCACCAGTGCGACCCCCCGGTCATCGCACTGGCGTGCTGGATGTTGTAGGCGCATCATCGGCTGTATGGGGTGGTACGTCGTGCGGATCCAGGTGCGGATGGGCTGGCCCGCGTCGGCGTCCGAGTTGCACGAGATCCGGTACGCCGGGCACCGGCTGCCCTGGCCGATGCGGCTGCGCTCCGACCTCTGCTTCATCCACGGCGACGTCGAGTTCACCCTGCGCACCCGGAGCCAGACGCCCGCGATGGCGATCCAGCAGGTCAGGCTCGCGCTGCCGATGCTCCGGTTGCGTCGCGAGCGGGTCGAGCGGATCGACGTACGGCGCCTGCACCCACTCCCCTCGCGCCGGGACCTGCTGGCCAGCTGGATGCCTCCCCCGGATCGGCGGGGTCTCGAGAGGCGACGCTCCGTCGTACGCTGAATCCGGCGGGTAACAAGAACATTCGGCCTCCTGACTGTTCAGCTGTTGTTCGCCTTGGCCAGTGAGGATCAGCTCCTACGTCCAGGATCCAAGGAGTTCCACCATGTCTCTCGACCGTCGTTCTGTCCTCCGGGGTGCCGCCGTCGGCGCCACGGGTGTCGGCTTCGCCGCCGTCGGCGCCGTCCCCTCGCTCGCCGAGGCGACGCCCGAGCCCGCTGAAGGCGGCTCGCGGCCGTTCCCGACCAACCGCCCGTTCCCGCCGCTGATGGACGACCCCAAGGGTCTGCTCGCGCTGCCCCCGGGCTTCAAGTACGCCGTCGTCACGCACGCCGGCGAGACCAAGCTGAAGAGCGGCCAGCCGACTCCGACGCTGCACGACGGCACCGCGGTGTTCGGTAACGGCACCAAGCAGTACACGCTGATCCAGAACCACGAGATCAGCGCCAACGACCCGCTCGGCGTACCGCAGATCCCGGGCACCGTCTACGACTCCGGCGTCGGCTCGGCCGGTGGCTGCACCGTCATCTCGGTCGACCGCGACGGCACCAACCACGGCGAGTGGGTCGGCATCTCCGGCACCCTGACCAACTGCGCCGGCGGCCCGACGCCGTGGGGCACCTGGTGGACCTGCGAGGAGACCGAGAACAAGGCCAACGGCACCACCCGGCTGAAGGACCACGGCTACGTCTTCGAGGTCTGGGGCGACGGCAAGACCGCGCACCCGGTGCCGCTGAAGGCGCTCGGGCGGTTCGCCCACGAGGCGGTCGCGGTCGACCGCGACAAGCAGCACGTCTACCTGTCCGAGGACTCCTCCAACCCGAACGGATTGTTCTACCGCTGGACCGCGCCGGCCGGCTACCGGCTCGGCAAGGACAGCTGGCAGGACCTGCAGGACGTCACCTTCGGCACCCTCGAGGCGATGGCGATCCTGAACGACGACGGCAAGCCGATCCCGGACGTCGCGTACCTGACCTCGGCGCAGCTGCTGCGTCCGTTCCGGGTCGCGTGGGTGCCGGTACCGGACCGCGACGCGGTCTCGGTCTCCACCCGCAAGCAGTTCACCGACGGCCAGGTCACCCGGGGCAAGAAGTTCGAGGGCGTCTACGGCACCCACGACGGCGTCTACGTGGTCAACTCGTTCGCCAAGATCGGTACCACCGACATCCCGGCCGACGGTGTCCCGCACGAGGGCATGATCTGGTTCTACAACTACAAGCACCAGACCATCCAGCTGGTCACCTACTTCCCGGCCAACCCGGCCGCCGACAAGGGCGCCGCGGCCCGGTACGACGACTTCAACTTCGACGCGCCGGACAACGTCACGGTCACCCCGTGGGGCTCGCTGATCCTGGCCGAGGACGGCCTGGCCAGCAGCCACGTGCTCAGCTCGGTCCCCGGCGGCCCGACGTACGCGATCGCCCGCAACATGCTCAACGACTCCGAGTTCACCGGTCCGACCTTCTCCGAGGACGGCAAGGTGCTCTTCGTCAACATCCAGACCCCTGGTATCACGCTGGCCATCACCGGCCCGTGGCGCGACTACCTCGGCTGAGACTGAGCTGACTCGTCGACCGGCCGGCAGCGCGCACCCGCGCGCTGCCGGCCGGTTTACGTTCCGGTGGCGATCGTGTGCAGCTGCCGCAGGTACGTGTCCACGTGGGATTCCAGCGTGGACGCGTCGAACATGGCCGGGGTGTAGGAGATCTTCCCGGTGAGCAGGCCGCCCGGGCGCTCGTCGATCGTCCACAGGCCGTCCAGCGGCACCGCCACGCCGTGCGGGCGGGAGCCGGGGCGGCGATCGAAGGAGACATAGGTCGCCGGCCCGAACTTGCGAGGCTCCCGCCGTCCCAGCGGGATGTGCTGGAACGGCATCAGCACGAAGGACTCGTCTGCCAGCAACAGGCCGGCGTCCGGCACCTCCTCCAGCAGCCGCAGGATCGGGAGTTCGTTGCGGTAGGCATCCAAACACGTCCGGCGGACCTCGGCGAGCGCCTCGCCGGGCGACGTCGACGTACTGAGATCCGTGCGGAGCAGGAGCGCGTTCAGGAAGAAGCCGACCGTCTCGTCGAGCTCCGGTCGGCCGCGGCCGGCGGTCAGGGTCGGCACGGTGAGATCGGTGGCGCCGGTCAGCTCGCGCAGGGTCAGCAGGTACGCCGTCAGGTGGACCATGAACGGTGAGCACCTCGCCCGGCGCGCTGCCTCCGTGAGCCGGACGGCGAGCGTTTTGTCGATGTCGAACCGAAGCTGCGCCCGGATCCCGTCGTCCTTCGCCTCCCGCGGCCGATCGGACGGCAACGAGGTGACGTCCACATCGG
This sequence comes from Kribbella sp. NPDC051718, assembly GCF_040681515.1. Classification (NCBI taxonomy): domain Bacteria; kingdom Bacillati; phylum Actinomycetota; class Actinomycetes; order Propionibacteriales; family Kribbellaceae; genus Kribbella; species Kribbella sp. NPDC051718. The sequence continues at coordinate 415,143 of NZ_JBFAYZ010000007.1, forward strand.
CCAGCTTGGCCGACCAGTAATCGAGCGCCCGCGCCGACCGCGGGCTGTCGCGCTGTGCCTGGTCGTCGACGGCGAAGTCCGCATAGGTGCTGCCGGCAACAGGTTGTACCAGGCGACCTTCGATGCGGGCCGCGTAGCAGGTGGCGAGGTCGCGGACGAGCAGATCCATCGACCATGCGTCGGCCGCCGAGTGATGCGCGACAAGCGCCAGCACACCGCCCGCCGCCGACGGCTCGCCTCCGCGCCGCCGCCCGTCCGTCGGCGACAGCTTCGCGTAGTACACCCAGAGGAGTGGTGATTGGTCGCCCGGATGCTCGCGGGCGTCGAGGCTGTCGAGGAAGTCGTCGGGGTCCGCGCCGCTGAGGTCGATCGACTCGAACCGGCCCGGGCCGGCCTCGTGGATCTCCTGCCAGGGCATGCCGTCACCGCCGTGCAGGGTGGCGCGCAGCGCGTCGTGGCGGCCGATCAGATCGGTGACCGCGAGCCGCAGCAGCTCCTCGTCGACGGGACCGCTCACCCGGTACGCCGCACTGATCACGAAGGCCGGACCGGTCGCCTGCCCTGGATGCAACACATCGAAGAAGCGCAGCAAGTGCTGCGGGAACGCCAGCGGTACCCGCGTCACAAACCCTCCCGAGTCGGCATCAGCCCCGGACGAAACCAAATTCCACCGACCCTGTCAAGACACTTCCACCAGGATGCAGAGGCTGCCCCGATGAACCGCTGACCTGCGTAAGGTCGCGACGCGTTGCCCCCGGATCGAAGGAGATCGCATGCCCATCGCGGCCCGCGTCGCCGAGCTTGTCGCCGACCACGCCCCCGCCGGCCCGACCACCCCGGCGGCCCCCGCCCGGCTGGTGGAGGACCTTGGCTTCGACTCCCTGCACCTGATGGAACTACTGGTCAGCCTCCAGATCGAGTTCGACCTGGAGCCCTTCGCCGACGCCGAACTGGTCGGCCTCAGCTCGGTCGCCGACCTCACCACGTTCATCACCAGCAAACTCAGCCCCGAGATCGACGATGCGGGTGCTTTGCTCGGGTGGCTCGCTTCGCCGCGGACCGATGCCGGCATCTCCTGGCTCGGCGACGACGGCGAGTGGCGCACGGCGTCGTACGCCGACCTGGCCGCCGCCGCACTGCGCACCGCAGCCTGGCTCCGCGAGCAAGGCGTCGAGCCAGGCGACGTCGTCTCGCTGACCCTGGCCGGTGTAGACGATTTCGTCACAGCCTTCTTCGGCGTACTCGCGGCCGGCGCCGTCCCCTCACCACTCGCTCCCCCACTAGCCCTCGGCTCCCTCGACAACTACATCGACCACGCCGCCCATCTCCTCACCTTGGCCGCCCCACGCCTGATCCTCGCCGACCCCACCATCACAGACCACCTGACAACCGCAGCAACCAAAGCAGCCCTGCCCTGCAAAGTCACCCCTCTGCAAGACACCCACGCCACCGGCACAACCCCACACCAGCCCGACCCGGAGGCGATTGCGTTGTTGCAGTTCACCTCTGGGTCTTCGGGGCGGCCTCGTGGGGTGCGGCTGACGATGGGGAATCTCGGGGCGAACATCGGGATGATCCGCCGGTGGCTGGGACTCGGCCGGGACGAGCTGACGGTCAGCTGGCTGCCTCTGCACCACGACATGGGGCTGATCGGTTGCCTGCTCACCCCGATCGTCAACCAGAGTCCGTTGCGGACGATGCGCCCCGACCAGTTCATCCGCGATCCCCTCCGCTGGTTGCGCTGCCTCGGTGCGGACGGGGCTGCGGTCGCGGTATCGCCGACGTTCGGGTTCGCCTACACGCTCAGCCGGGTACGCCCCGAAGCGCTGGCCGACCTGGACTTCAGCAACTGGCGCGTCGCCATCGTCGGCGCGGAGCGGGTGGATCCCCTTGTCCTCCAGCGATTCGCGGCTCTGCTCGAACCACACGGCTTCCAACCGGGCACCTTCCGCCCCGCCTACGGCCTGGCCGAAGCGACCCTGGCAGTCACCGGCACCCAGGGCGAAACCCCGCTGGCGATCCGCCCCGACTGGTCGACGATGCTCCCCGGCCAACTCGTCTCGGTGCTTGAGCAGGCGCCGCTGGGAGTGGTACCAGCCGGCCCCGGCTGGGTCACCTGCTGCGGACAACCACATCCCAGCCTGCTGCTCGAAGTACTGGACGATGAGGGTCGACCGCTGCCGCCCGGGCACCTCGGCGAGGTCGCCGTGTCCGGTCCGTCGATCAGCACCCAGGCGCACCTCGGCGGCTCGACCTCGGCCACCCGCTTAGCCGGGACTCAGCTCAGGACAGGCGATGCAGGGTTCCTGTACGCCGGTCAGCTGGTCGTCGTCGGTCGTACCGGCGACAGCCTCAAGGTCCGCGGGCGGCACCTGTTCGCCGAGGAACTCGAAGCGCGCCTCGTCACCGAGACCGGGATCCCGGCCGGACGGATCGCCGTCGCACTCGGCATCGCCGCCGGTCGCGAGACCGCCGTACTGGTCTGCGAACAGCCCCTGACCGACGACCAGCGAGCAGCAGCCGAAGCGGTGCTCACCCGCGAGACCGGCGGCGCCGACATCCGGATCGAAACCGGCCCGCGCGGGCTCGTCCTGCGCACCTCGAGCGGCAAGGCACGACGTCGCGAGCTTTGGCAGCGGTACTGCGGATGAGCACAACAGCACGCCGCCAGATCGTCGACGGCAGCACCGGCTTCGTCGGCGCCAACCTGATCCACCGGCTACTTGCCGACGGCAACCACGTCACTGCCCTCGCCAGGCAACCGGCCGAGACCGTCCGCCAACAAATCAGCACCGCCGCAATAGCGGACGCCGATCTGGACCTGACCCGCCTGGAAGTACTGGGCTGGTCGCTGGACGAGCCGGACCTCGGCCTGCCCCAGGCAACCCTGGAGCAGTTGTTCTCAGAGCCCTGCGACTACTGGCATCTGGCAGCGGCCATCACCTTCCGCCCCGGCAACCACGAGGAACTCCAGCAAGTCAACGTCGACGGCACCCGGACGGCCCTCGACGTCTTCCACAAATACGCGTCACCAGGCTCGCGGTTCTTCCAGGTCAGCTCCGCCTACAGCTGCGGACTCGTGACCGACGAAGTACCAGAGCTCTGGCACCCCTCCGCCGAACCACACGAGTTCCGCAACTACTACGAGTACACCAAGCGCGAAGCAGAGGTCCTGTACGCCGACACGCCCGGTGCCGTCCTCCGACTAGGCCAGATCGTCGGCGATTCGCGAACTGGCCGCGCCGCCACCGACTACGGCCTCTACGACTACATCCGCGCAATCCACACCATCACCCGCCGACGCCCGAACGAAAGCCTCCGAGTCGTCGGCGACCCCACCGCCGAACTCCACCTGGTCCCAGTCGACGCCTGCGTCCGCTGGATGATCGACCTGGCGACCCGCGACCTCAGCCAACTCGACGAGCCGATCATCCACCTCGTCGACAGCGTCTCGGTGACCGCCGCGAAGGTCGCCGAGATGATCAGCGCCCACCTCCCGGTGGACCTGCGAATCGCCCCACAAGACGAGGTGGCGGCCACACCGCTGAACCAGCTCGAACGCGTGCTGGAGGCGCGAATGACCTACACCGGCAAGTACATCTCGCGATCGATCAGGTTCCGCCGCGACAACCTGCCCGCACTCGGCATCGACGACCCGCCGACCGTCACCGACGACGTCCTCGACCGCCTCGTCGGCAGCTACGCCCAAACCCTCCTCGACCCGAAGAGAGCCAGCTGATGGAAGCTCAGGTCCGACAGATCTGGTCGGAGGTACTCGGCGTCGACTGCGAGCCGTCGACCACCTTCTTCGACGCCGGCGGCAACTCACTCGCCGCCTTCCGGATCCTCGCCCGGGTCGAGGCCGAGTTCGGCGTGCAGTTGGACGTGTACGAGCTGTTCGAGGACCCCACCGCAGCAGAGTTCACCGACCTGGTGACCGCTCAGACCCGGTAGCCGATCCGCTTGTAGCCGTTGACGAAACTCGACGCCAACCGCTCCGGCTCGCCGGCGAGCTGGAGCCCGGGCGCCTGCCGGAGCAGCTCGCGGAACACCGCGGTCAGCTCGATCCGCGCCAGAAACGCCCCGAGGCAGTGATGCGGCCCGCCGGCTCCGTACCCGACGTGCGGATTCGGATCGCGCGTCACATCGAACCGTGCAGGATCGGCGAACACCTCCGAGTCCCGGTTCGCGGACCAGTAGAAGAGCAGCAGCCGGTCCCCCTCGGCGTACCGATTGCCGTTGAGTTCGCAGTCGCGGCTGACCGTCCGGCGCATCCAGACAGTCGGTGAGGTGAGCCGGACGATCTCCTCGGCCGCCGTACCGCCATACCGGTCGTAGTCGGCGAGCAGCACGTTGCGCTGGGCCGGATTGTCCTGCAGCAGCAGGAGTCCGTTGCTGATCGCATGCCGGGTCGTCTCGTTGCCGGCGACCAGCAGGAGGATGAAGAACGACGCGACTTCGGCCCGGGTCAGCCGTTCGCCGTCGATCTCGGCCTGGATCAGCGTGGTCGCCAGGTCGTCGCGCGGATCGGTCTCCCGTTGCTTGACCAGATCGTCGATCAGCTGGATCAGATCGGCACCCGCGGTGAGGATGTTCGTCGCGACGTCCGGCTGGCCGGCGGCGTACTCCGGATCGAACGCGCCCAGGATCCGGCTCGACCGGCTGAAGACGAACTCGTACTCCGAGGGCGGCACCCCCGTCATCGAGCAGATGATCCGCAACGGCAGCGGCGCCGCGACCTCGGCCACGAAGTCACCGGAGCCTCGCCGCACCGCGGTCGTCACCAACTCGGCGGCGACCTGGTCGATCGTGCCGGACAACTTGGCCAGCGTGCGCGGCGCGAACGCCCGGGTGACGATCCGGCGGACCCGCCGATGCCGCTCGCCGTCCATGCTGAGCAGCGAGCTGAACGCCTCGTTGAACTCCACCGGCAGATCCATCACGCTGACGGCGCCCTGCCCCGACTGGAAGTCCTCCGGCCGCCGGGTCGCCTCGACGACATCGGCATGGGTGACCAACGCGTGGAACCCCTGCCCACTCGGCAGCCCCCACTCCACCTTGCTGCCACCGGGAAAGTACCGAGGCGCCGGCTCCGAGCGCAGTACTGCGAACGCCGCGTCGCGCTCCGCGTCGGGCAACCGCCAGAAGGCCGAAGAGGCCAGGTCGATCTCGTCCACTGACTGAGTGCTCATCGCTGAAGTCCTGTCAGTTGATCACGGCGAAGTTTGCCGCTGGTCCGGCGTGGCAGTTCGTCGACGAGCGCGAACGTCAGCGGTACCTTGCCGGCCGTCAGATTCGCCCGGCAGAAGTCCGCCAGCTCGCTCAGCTCAACGGGAGCAGCCGGTACGACGAGCGCGTGCACGCTCTGGCCGAGGTACTCGTGCGGCACCCCGGTGACAGCGACGTCGGCGACCGCTGGGTGCCCGGCCAGCACCTCCTCGATCTCGGCCGGGTAGACGTTCTGCCCGCCCACGTTGAGAACGCTGGACCGCCGGTCCACGAGGTACAGATAGCCGTCCGCGTCGAGCCGGCCGAGATCGCCGATGGACAGGTGGCCGTCGCGCTCGGCCAGCTTCGGTCCGCTTCCGACGTACTGCGGCTGCCGCGCACCCCGGAAGTAGATCTCACCGATCTCCCCCGGCCCGACCTGCTCACCGGACTCATCGAGCAGCCGGATCGCGCCCTCGGCGGGGCGACCCACGCTGCCCGGATGCGCGAGCCACTCGTCACCCCGGATGGCCACTGCCCCGATCCGCTCCTGGCTCCCGTAGTCCTCGTACACCCGCTCCGGGCCGAGCAGCTCGATCCAGCGCCGCTTCACGTGCTCAGGGCAAGGGCCGGCACCGTGGTAGAGCGACTCGATGCTCGACAGATCGTGGTCGGCCAGGCCCGGGACGTCGAGCAGCATCCGCAGGTACGCCGGGACGATCCGGACGTGCTGGACGCCGTACTCGGCCACCAGCCGAGGCCAGAGCGAGCCGACGAAGCGTTCCATGATGACGACCTGGTGGCCGAGCGCGAGTCCTTGGTAGAGCGCGCCGAATCCAGCGTGGTACATCGGCAGCACTACGAGCTGGACCTGCCCCTCGCGGACACCGTGCGAGATGTCGCTCGCGGACAGATAGTTGCCCTCGTCATACGCCCAGGGCTTCGATCGGACGATCACCCGCGGCTGACCGGTCGTACCGCCGGTAAGGGACGCCGAGCGCGGCATGCCGACCGGCTCGCGCGGCCGCGGATCGTCGCCGTACCAGTCGAGCGAGTCGATCAGGACGTGCTCACCGATGGCATCCCGGAACGCCGCCAGCTCACGGCCGGCAGCGGCGGAGTCGATCGGGATCACCAGCGCGCCGAGCTTCCACGCGCCAAGGGTCGCGCGGACATGGTCGAGCCCGGCCAGCAGCGCGATGGCGACCGTACTGTCCGCCGTGACGCCCAGCGTCGCCAGGCCGTTGGCGGCGCGGTTCGTGTCCCGATCGAGCTCGGCCCAGGTCAGCGACGCTCGCTCGCCTCTGGGCGGGACGCTGACGACCGCCGTCCGGTCGGGATGCTCGGCCGCCAGTTGCGCGATCCGGCTGCCGATGGTGATCGGGGCGGGCTGCATCTGTCTCCCTCGACTCGCGGGCTGCTCGACCGCAGGCTACGACGCCGGAAGGCCAGTCCGCGCCACCTTTCGAGCAGGCCTGAAAGGTGGCGCGGTTGGCCGCCTTCGCGGCTAGCGTTGCCGGTCTGGGGAGAACGACAGTGAGGATCGATGCCTTGAGCAACAACTTGCCGCCGTTGTTCGCCGGTGCGGCCGAGTACTACGTCCGCTACCGCAGCGAGTATCCGGCCCCGATCTTCACCGAGCTGGCCGGCCGGCTCGGTCTGGACGGCCGGCAGTCCGCCCTCGATCTCGGCTGCGGGCCGGGGATGGCGACGTTCGGGCTGACCGACCATGTCGCCACGGTGACCGCGGTCGACCCCGATCGCGAGATGCTTGCCGCCGGCCACGCACTGGCCGTCGAGAAGGGTGTCGACGGCATCGACTGGCGCGAGGGCAGCTCGGAGACGCTGGCCGGCTTGGGGGTCGGTCCGTTCGATCTGGCGCTGATGGCGGCCTCCTTCCACTGGATGGATCGGCCTGCGACGCTGGCGACTCTGGACGAGCTGATCAATCCAGGTGGCGCGGTGGCGATCGTCACCGGCAGCATGAGCGGGCTGGCTCGGGACACACCCAACAGGCCTGCTTGGGCCGAGGCGGCGTACACGACGCGGGAGCGCTGGGCGCCGTCGCGGCGGCGCTGGCGCGGCGATTCCTCGGACAACCAGAGCACCTACACCCTCCAGCGGGGCGAGAACCGGGCTGTCCTCGAAGACTCCGCGTTCGCCGACGTCGACAGCTACGAGCTGCACTGGCAGCGCACGCACACTGTCGACGAGCTGATCGGTCTGCTGATGACCGTTCCCGATCTCACCCCGACCGCGCTCGGCGACCGCGTCGACGGCTTCCGCACCGAACTGCGGGAGGCACTGCTCGCGGCCCAGCCCGGCGAGCGTTTCGTCGAACCGATCTGGACCCAGGTCCTGATCGGCCGCCGGCCGACGGACTGACCGATGAACCTCGACCAACTGCTCGCCACCGATCCGATCCTCCGCCTGTACGCCGCCCCACCCGGCACCACCACGGTCCCCCTCCACCAGCTAGGCACCGTCCTCCCACCTGCCCAGCCGAGCACCACCGTGTCGCCCGCCCAGTTGAGCGGCGTGGACTTCGCCGACCCGGTCGAGTACTTCGTCCGGCCGTTGTTGCGGGTGTTCCGGCGTGGCCTGGACAAGTACGGCCTGCTCCTGGTCGACGCGGGATCGCCGCAGAACCACTTCGAGGTCGATGACGAACAGCGACCCACCGGCCGCGTGCTGGTCACCTGGCCGAGCAGGCTGACTACCAACGGACCGACCGCTGTCGAGGTGCTGGCCGACCTCTTCGGGACGGACATCGCCGAGGTGATCCGCGCCGAGCTGCGATTCCTGCAGCCGGAGATCGCCAAGCTGCTCGGCGCCGACAAGCGCTGGGCCGACTATGTCCACACCGCACCGGCCGCCGACCAGCAAGCCACCGATGCCGTCGCCGAGCTGGTCAGCAAGCAGCAAGCAGCGCGATGGCGGGGCGCCGACCTTCCTGCCTCGGTCGTCCGCTACGTCGGCACGCGGCCACCCGGCTGGGCCCGTTTCGAGACTGAGCTCTTCCATCTCGGCGGCCGCCTGGTCGGTCCGGAGTCAACCTGCCGGGCTGTTGCCGAGCTGCCCGGCCAGAGCCTCGACCGCGCTCCACACAACTGGGGCGACGAACCAGCGACCTCCCACCAGACAACGCTGTCCGCGCTGCGCCTCGGCGATCTGCGCCCGGCCCCGCTCGCCGCCCGCCACGGCGTCCACCTGTCCGCCCAGGAGACCGACGAACTCATTGATCGGCTCGTCAGCGAGGCGCACAAGGCCGCCGCCGCCCACGCCCAGAAGGTCCTCCGGACAACAACAGATCCACTCGAGCGGATCTACGAAGTACTCCAGCGGCGACCGTTCCGGGCCGGTTCGCGGGCGAACTACCGCCCGGCGGACATCTGTCGCGACCTCGCGGTCACCGTCGAACGCGGGCAGCCGCTGCGCCTGAGCAAGCTCCTGTTCGCCGTCAAACACTGGCACAACCGGCTGAAGGCTGCCGGCCCGCTGCCCGACCTGACCGAGCTCGCGATGATCGTCCGGATCGTCGAGCTGGTCACGACACTGCGGGCCGTCTACCCGCCGGGGGTCCAGGACTTCCACCTGATCAACGACGGCGAGCACTACCGCCCCCATCCGGACGCTCCCTTCGCCGATGGGGTGCGAACGCTCCGCCGGTACGCCGATGCCGTCGGCGCCGACTTCCTCCGGTTCCGCGACATCGACGAGTTGGCCGGCTGGACCTACGAACCCCACGTGCTGACGGGGCACGCGAAACTGGCAAGGGACAACCGCGAGGCCTACCGCGCCCGCTTCGACGGGCTGGACGTCACCGACGAGCCGATCGACACGCTGCATCGGGCGGCAGCGCTCGACCCGTCGCAGAACCTCGTCCCGCTGTTCCGGTCGCTGGTGTTCTCGGTGCCGATCCCGGGCGAGCCCGATCCACGCTGGTCACAGCGGGTGCTGGCCGAGCTGTACGACCTCGGCCCGTCCGTGCCTTCCGACGTGCGGTCCGCGCGGCGGGGAGTGCTGCTGGCCGCTTGGACGGATGCCCTCGAGTACCTCAGCATGTCCGTGGCGGACGCGGAGTACGACTATGTGGACAACCTCGTACCGGGGGCGCTCAGAATCACCCAGCGACCACGTCCTGGGCGAGCCGCTTTCGGTCCGCTGAGTGGCCGGTCGGTCGGGCCGGGCCACGCGACCGGAGTCATCGACGCCCGCGGCATCGTGACCGCCGACTTCCACGTGGCCTTGCTCGACCAAGGCTTCGTACCACTCCACACACCGCTGCTCGGCGATTCGCAGCCGTTCGCCATGGTGCCGGCGACCGCCGTCACCGACGGCCGCTTCGACCTCCTCACGGCAACCCGGCTCAGAACCAGATGACTCAACCGGTCTGAGTGCTCTTCGCCGTACTGCGCTCAGCCGCCTTGCCCGGCAGGTCCTCGGCCAGGAACGCGTCGCGCGGGTGCTGGACCGAGGCGAGCGAGACGATGTCCCGGCCGAAGAAGAAGCCGGTGATCCAGATCGACAGGACCCGGATCTTGCGTTCCCAGGTCGGGACGGCCAGGACGTGGTAGCCGCGGTGCATCAGCCAGGCGGGCAGGCCCTTGATGACGATGCGGCGGTACTGGAAGATCCCGCGATAGAGCCCGAGCGTCGCGACCGAGCCGAGGCTGTGGTGGACGTAGTTCTTGGGCTCGCGGCCCCGGAGTACGGCGATGATGTTCTTGGCCAGCAGCTTGCCCTGCCGGACCGCGTGTTGCGCGTTCGGCACCGTGAGGGCGCCGGGGACGCCGGAAGCGAGGTCGGGAACCGCCGCATCGTCACCGGCGCCCCACGCATCGGGGACCACCTCGGCCGCCGTACCGACGCGGAGGTCGGCGCGCACGCTCAGCAGCCCCCGCGGATCGATCGGCAGGTCGGTGTGGCTGCGGACCATCGGGTTCGCGGCATTGCCGGCCGTCCACACCATCAGCTCGGTGTCGAACTCCTCGCCGGTCGACAGCACCACGTGGCCGTCGGTCGCCGACAACACCTGGCTGTTCAGGTGGACGTGTCCGCCACGCTTCTCCAGTGACCGCACCACCCACTGGCCGGGCACATCGGTGACCTCGGGCAGGATCCGGCCCGCCGCCTCGACGAGGTGGAACTGCAGCTCGCTCGCGTCCAGCTGCGGGTAGGACTTCAGCAGCGAAGTCGCCAGCGACAGCAGCTCGCCGAAGCCCTCGACACCGGAGAAGCCGCCGCCGACGAAGGTCGTGGTGAGCAGCCGCTGGCGGAGCGGGCCGGGCTCGAGGGCGGCCGCCTGGTCGAAGGCAGTGAGCAACCGGTCCCGGATCGCGACCGCTTCCTCGACGTGCTTCATGCCGATCGCCTGCTCGGCGACGCCGGGGATCGCCAGCTTGCGGGTCACCGCACCCGCAGTGACCACGATGATGTCGTAGCCCACCTCCAGGTCGGGCCCGAGCGACGGCCGGACGGTCACCGTCTTGTGCCGATGGCAGATCGCGGTGACCGTACCGGCCAGGATCCGGGTCTTCTTGAGGTGCCGCCGCAGCGAGACGGCCGCGTGCCGGGCCTCGATCGACCCGGCCACCACCTCGGGCAGGAACGGCTGGTACGTCATGTACGGGCGGGGATCGACCAGCACGATCTGCGCCTCGCCCCGCCGCAACTTCTTCTCCAGCCGCCAGGCCGTGTAGAAGCCGGCGTACCCGCCACCAACCACCAGGATCGTCCGCACGATGTCCTCAGCTCTCTAGGTCTCTCACAAGATAAGACCAGATAGCCCTCCTGGATGTGACATCGCAAGCGGTCGAGACTTGATCACTGGCGAACAGGCGGGTGAGCCGTTCGCCTTGCCGGGCTGGGCAGTTCTACGACGCGGTCGAGCGAGGGAGGCGCCCGGCGTCAGTACGCGATGGATCTCGCTGAGCAGAGCGGCCTTGTCCTCGACCGTGCACAGCACTCCGAGACACCATGCGGCGTCGACGGAGCCTGTGCGGAGCGGAATCCGGGTTCCGTCGGCAGCCAGTACGGGCAACCCGAAGAGCCGCGCCGCAGCCCGGCCGGCAGCCTGCATCGGCTCCAACAAGATCGGCCGTACTCCGAACCGCTCAGCGGCCCAAGCAGCCGGCCCACCGGCTCCCGCGCCGACGTCGAGCAGCCGGGTGCCGGCCGACAACTCGCACGCCTCGGCCAGCCAAGCCAGTGCCGCGGGACTGGCACTGCCCCGGCAAGCAGCCGGGATCGCATACCGGATGCCGAGCTCCTCGACGGCGTCGGCAGTCCACCCCGCGACATCGTCGAACTCGGCAACCATCGCCGCCACTGTCACGGCACGCTCCCGTCTGATCCAAACACCAGGTCAGCACTAAAGACAGAGCAGCCCGTCGGCGTGTGACAGCTCAGCTCGCGGGAGTTCTGGTGTGCAGCCGACGCAGGCCGAACGCCGTCGCGATGGCGCCGGCGCTGAGGTCGTACCGGCCACCGAGTCCGATCACGAAGTCGAGCAGGAGGAAGAAGGCGATCATCCCGGTGATGACGCGGAGTGCGTCGCGGCCGTGGAGTCCGCCGCTCGCGTACCGGCGTACGAGGAGAATCGCCACGGCGATCGGGAGCAGCGAGATCAGGATGCCGATCGGCCAGGGCAGGTTCGTCGAGGGGATCGCGTAGACCAGGATGAAATGGGTCGCGGCGGCGACGAAGGCGATCCAGGCGAGGCCTCGTCGGCGGGCTGCCTCGACGGTCGGCGGCCGGCGCGGTGCGAGGAAGGCGCAGATCACCAGCAGGACGCACAGGGCTCCGGCGGCGATCAGCACCGGGATCGGGGGCACGTAGAAGTCGGCCGATCCGAGCGGTACGAGGATGAGGAACGCCACCGCCGCGATCGGAAGGCCGCGTCGGCCCGCCCAGGCACGATCCCGGTAGGTGGGGAACAGGCGCTCGACCACCAGGATCGAGGCGCAGATGCTTATCGCCGTGTGGAAGGCGGTCAGGTGGGTCGCCAGCAGCAGATTCGTGTGCCAGACCTCGCTGTAGTCGCCCACCTTCGTGTCGGCCCAGAACTTCGGGTCGAACCAGAAGCGGTCGATCAGCCCTTCCTCATAGACCCCGTACGCCGCACCGAGCAGACACAATCCGAGCAGGCCGAATCGGTACCGCCGGGCGATCTCCCGGCAGATCAGCGCTCCGCAGCCGTACAGGCCGACCATGATCGGCAGCCGCCACGGGAGCAACAGGTCGAGTGGTGCGGTCGCCGTCGAGAACGTCTCGCCGAAGAACGGCGCGATCAGCAGGATCGCCAGCGCGGGCGACTTGACCACCCGCGCCACCCGTCCCATGAGGCGAGTGAACCATCGGAGGGCCCGCCGTGACGCATCTTCGGTCTCGGGCCCGTCGACGAAAGTCCCTCAGCCTGGGGTGGTGGTGGGGCAGACTGCGGTGGTGCGGTCGGGGTGGGAGTTGAGTAGGGGCTTGGCGCGGTGGCGGCCGAAGTTGAATTCGAGCCAGTCGTCGTCGCTCGGATCATGGCCCTTCAGCGCGCAGTTGGCGGCCTGTTCGGGGAGTTTGGCGAGGACAGGTACGGCGTCGTCGGAGAGGCCCTGCAGGAAGATCCAGTCGACCTTGCCGGTGGTGGTGTAGCGGTCGACGTTGTGTTGCGCGATCCATGCGTCGGGGTTGATCGCGCCCAGGCCGAGTAGCAGCGCCGCGCCGCTGAGCAGGGCGGCTCGCGGCAGCCACGTCGCCTTGAGCGTGATGCCGGTGACGATGACGCCGACCACCAGCAGGCCGAGCCAGCCCTCGAAGACGTCCACCAGCAAGCGCAGTTGGGTGAAGCCGTACGCCTCTTGGTACAGGTGCATGCGGTAGAGCGCGGAGGCGACGACCACCAAGGTCAGCACGCACAGTACGCCGAGTGAGCCGCGCAACCAGGCGACGTCGGCGGGCGTAGTACGCGGTGCTTTGCGGGCGGCTGCCCAGACCACGAGCAGGGTGAGGGCGGTGGCGACGGTGAGCTGGCCAAAGCCCTGGTGGACGTACTCCGCGTAGGTGAGGCCGGTGATCCGCTCGACGTACTCGTGCCCGCCGAAGCTGGCCGTCGCCTGGGCGATGAGGAAGACGAGGAAGACGGCGTCCACGAGCAGTACCGGGGCCAGCCACTCGTAGCGCCGGGCGACCGGACGTACCGGGTCGTTGCCGGTCTCGACGTTCGGCGGGTTCAGGCCGAGGTAGGTGGCGGCCAGCACGATGCCACCGATGAAGACGGTCAGGAAAGCCCGCAGGACGAAGGAATCGAGGTTCAGGTCGGGGACGATCGCGCCGGCCCATTTCTTGAAGAGCGCATCGGCGGAGGCGAACAGCAGGCCGAAGACGAGGACGCCCAGGACGGACCAGATGACCGTACGAACCGCAGCCGCGCTCTTCCGCACGCTGGTTACGGCTTGCAGCGAACGGCCGAGCCAGGGCAGACCGCGCAGTCCGGCGAGCGGCAAGGAGATACCGGAAAGGATGAAGGCGGGCACGGTCCGGCCGTTGACGAGCCCGACCACGCAGAGCACGCCGCTGGCGAGGATGGACAGGACCGCGATCCACTCGGCGTCGCGGACGACGGTGGTCGTCGCCAGGAGGACGCACAGCGCCGCACAGGCCTGGGTGAAGCGGGATCGGCGGTTGGCGCTGAAGGTCAGGATCACGCCGCCGGCGGCGAGGATGACGATGGCATAGCCGATGCCCATGTCGCGGAACGGCAGGATGATCCCGGCCAGCAGCCCCGCCGCGAGGCTGTAGAGCACGGCCCGCACGTTGCCGGGCACCCGCGCATCAGGCCAGAACTTCCCGAACAAAGCGTCCATCGGCGACTCGGGCCCGCTGGGCCTGGCGGGTGCGGGCAGTGTCGGCGGTGCCGGGGTAACGGGTTGGGACATGGCGGGCTCCTTGGCCTGCTCGGGCAGCTTGGCGGGCAAGTGCGTGGCGGTGGGCAGCTGACGGGGTTGCCGTGGGAGGTCGACGCGGACCCGGGCGCCGGGGGCGTCTGGTTCTGGTTCGACGAAGTGGATGGTGCCGCCGTGGAGGTCGGTGACCCAGCGGGCGATGGCGAGGCCGAGGCCGGTACCACCGCCGCCCTCGGTCTCGGCCAGCGTGCCGAAGCGCTCGAAGACGCGGTCCCGATCGGCGACCGGGATCCCCGGTCCTTCGTCGGTGACCTCCAACCGCCAGCCGTCGGCAGTCGCGAGCGCCATCAGCCGGACGACCCCACCGGCCGGGCTGTGCCGGGACGCGTTGTCGAGCAGGTTCGCGACCAGTTGATGCAGCCGGGACAGATCGGCCGGCACTGTGAGCCACGTCGGCGTGACCTCGACCTCGTACCGGACCTCGCGACCCGACACCTTCGCCTCGGCCACCGCCTGCTCCAGCAGCGAACGCACCTCCACCTCAGTGGTCGACAGCTTGGCCTTCCCGGCGTCGACCCGGGCGAGGTCGAGCAGATCGGAGGCGAGCGCGGCCAGCCGCTCGGCCTGGTCGAGCGCAGTACGAAGGGCAACGGGATCCGGCTCAGCCACCCCATCGACGAGGTTCTCGAGGACCGCGCACAACGCCGCGAGCGGAGTACGGAGTTCGTGACTCACATTGGCCACCAGTTCGCGCCGCTGGCGGTCGACGGCTGCGAGATCCTCGGCCATCCGGTTGAACGCCCGAGCCAACTCCCCTACTTCATCGCTCGAAGTCGCCGTCACCCGAGCGGAGTAGTCACCGCGAGCCATCCCCCGGGCCGCCGCGGTCATCTCACGCAGCGGCGACGTCATCCCAACGGCCAGCAACTGAGTCACGCCGAGCGCGAGAGCGACCGTCACCGGGACGGTGAGCCAGAAGGGCACGCTGCCGACAGCACCGGTCGCCGCGAGGATCGACGCCACGGTGACACTGACCGCGACGAGTAGCCCGAGCTTGACCTTGACCGAGGTGACCTGGTTGAGGATCGGAGAGCTCATGCGCTCGGCTCCAACGCGTAGCCGACGCCATGCACGGTACGGACCCGGTCGGCGCCGGTCTTCGAGCGGAGCGCCTTCACATGGCTGTCGACCGTGCGGGTGCCGGATGCTCCCGGCCAGCCCCAGACTTCGGCGTACAGGTTCTCTCTGGTCAGTACTACGCCAGGACTGGCGGCCAAGCAGAGCAACAGGTCGAACTCGGTGGGCGTCAGATGTACTTCGCTCTCCGCGACCCAAACCCGCCGGGACGCCGCATCAATGCGTAGGTCGCCCAGGTCAGTGGTTGTCGAGCGCGTGGCCAATTCAGCCGCCCGGTCAACACGGCGAAGCAGTGCACCGACGCGGGCCACGAGTTCCCGCATCCGGAACGGTTTGGTGAGGTAGTCGTCGGCGCCGACGCCAAGGCCGACCAGGATGTCCGCTTCGTCGTCGCGAGCGGTCAGCATCAGCACCGGTACCGGCCGCGCGGCCTGGATCCGCCGGCACACCTCATGACCGTCGAACCCGGGCAGCATCACGTCGAGCAGAACCAAGTCCGGTGCCGTCTCGGTGAACTGCGAGACGGCACCAGGCCCGTCCCAGGCCTGGACGACCTCGTACCCGTGGCCGCGCAACCGATCGGTGACCGCCTGGTTGATCACCGGCTCGTCCTCGACCACGAGGATCCTGGCCCCTGCGCTGACTGACATAGCTTGAGACTAGGAGTCCGCACGGTCGGGAATGGCGGACGACTCGTGAAGGTTTTGTGCAGGTCCCGCCTCAGCCCGCGACGGCGGCGACCGCCTCGAGGATCGTCGCGGCGACCGCGGCCGGCTGGGAGACGCTCAACGCGTGCGACCCACCGGCGACCTCACGGGTACCGCGGGAGCCGGCCCGCTCGGCGAAGTACCGATGCGCCGCGACCGGGATGTTCAGGTCCTGGTCACTGATCACGAACCACGAGGGGATGGTGGTCCAGGCCGGCTTCTCGGTCGGCAGGGCATCGGTGAGCGCGGTCTGGGTGACCGGGCGCTGAGTGGCAGCCATCAGCGCGGCCTGCTCGACGGACACGTCCGCGCAGAACTGGTGATGGAACAGCTCCGGCCTGATGGCCAACTCGTTGCCACCGGTGGCCACCGGGTAGGCGTTGAGCGCCTCGATCGACTGCGCCTGCAACTGCTGGATCACGCCGTTCCAGCTCGCCGACTCGGCGAACGCGCCGTGGACGAGTACGACGACCGGCTTCTGCTCACTCATGTCTGTTGCCTTCTCTGGCTGCGGCGGCCGGCGAGTCCCGGCCCACCAGCTAAGACAGCGTGGACCCTCGCCCTGTGACGGGCGGGCGCCAGCTAACTGCGTGGGTGGCGAGTGGACGTGGTGTTGCCCAGAGCTGACATCGGCTCGCGGCCGACCGGCTGACTCGGCCGGGGCAGCAATGGTTTGCGGACATGGACGGGACGGGTCACCGGCTTGCCGGCAGCCACGTGGATCTCCTCCCCCGCATGGAAAACCGCGAGGCTCGCGTCCGGGCCGTCGTGGACGGTGTAGGTGACCTGCTCCTGGCGGATCTCCACCCGCAACCGGACGCCTTGCCAGCGGACGGTGAAGGCCAGCTTGTTCAGCCCGGTCGGAAGTACCGGCTCGAAGGAGAGCCCGGAATCGCGCGCCCGCAGGCCACCGAAGCCGGCGACGAGGGCGGTCCACGCACCGGCGAGCGACGCCATGTGCAGCCCGTCGCCGGTGTTGTGGTGCAGATCGAGCAAGTCGATCAGGGCAGCCTCGTACGCGTAGTCGTAGGCAAGGTCGAGATGGCCGACCTCGGCCGCCGTCACCGCTTGCACGCAGGCCGACAGCGACGAGTCCCGGACCGTGATCCGCTCGTAGTAGTCGACGTTGCGCGCCTTCTGCTCCGGCGTGAACTCCTCGCCACACCAGAACATCGCCAGCGTCAGGTCCGCCTGCTTGACGACCTGCTTGCGGTACAGCTCGAAGTACGGGGCGTGCAGCAACAGCGGGTACTTGTCCTTGTAGCCTTCGAAGTCCCACAGCGCATAGTCGGTGAAGCCCTCCGACTGCGGGTGCACGCCGAGCTCTTCGTCGTACGGGATGTAGACGGCGGCCGCGGCATCCCGCCAGGTGGCCTCTTCCTCGGTGTCCACGCCGAGCCGGCGGGCGTCGTCGGGGAACCGGGTGACGAAGGAGGCCGCGATCCGGAGGTTGCGCGCGGCCATCAGGTTGGTGAAGACGTTGTCGTCGGCAACGGCGCTGTACTCGTCGGGGCCGGTCACGCCGGGCAGGTGCCACTTGCCGTGCCGGTCGTGATGGCCGAGCGACATCCACAGCCGGGCGGTCTCGACGAGCAGCTCCAGGCCGCAGTCCTTGATGAAGGTGTCGTCACCGGTGGCGAGGTGATAGCTGTCCACCGCGGCGGCGATGTCTGCGTTGAGGTGGAAGGCGGCAGTACCGGCCGGCCAGTAGCTCGAGCACTCCTGGCCCCGGATCGTGCGCCACGGGAACGCGGCACCGCGCAGCCCGAGCACCTCGGCGCGCTCCTTCGCCATCTGGAGGGTGCTGTGCCGCCAGCGCAGGGCATCGCCGGCCGCGTCGGGCATGGTGAAGATCAGTACGGGCAGTACGAAGCCTTCGGTGTCCCAGAAGGTGTGCCCGTCGTAGCCGGCGCCGGTCAGGCCCTTCGACGGAATGGCCCGCCGCTCGGCCCGCGCGCCGGATTGCAGCACGTGGAACAAGGCGAACCGGACCGCCTGCTGCAGCTCAGGGTTGCCCTCGACCTCGACATCGGCCGCGTCCCAGAAGTCGTCCAGGAAAACCTTCTGCTGCGCGACCAGGCCGTCCCAGCCGGAGAACTTCGCGCCCACCAACGCCGCCGACACCTGGTCGGTGATCGCCGTCTCCGACCGCAGACTCGACCAGCCGTAGGCGAGGAACTTCACCACCCGGATGGACTCCCCCGGCTTCAACTCGGCCACCACCGTGGTCCGGCCCCAGTCGGCGCGGACGTCGACATCCACCTCGGCCCGGGCCGGGCACTCGACCGTGTGGGTCATGCCCGCGGCCATCAACTGGCCACTGGAACGGGTCCGGTGGACCAGGATCACCTCCTCGTCGTCGCTGTCCTGCGAGACCGCTTGCAGCGGGTTCTCCAGGACGGCCGAGACGCGGGGATCGTTGGACAGCTTGGGCTGGGTCTCGTTCGCGACCAACTCCGACTGGACGACGAAACGGACCGGCTGGTCGACCGCTTCCACGACGTACTCGATCGCCGCGACCGCACGCTGGGTCAGCGAGACCATTCGCCGCGAGGTCACCTTGATCCGCTTGCCGGCCGGTGAGCTCCAGTCGAGTTCGCGGGTGAGGATGCCGGTGCGGAAGTCGAGCCGGCGCTCGTGCGAGTGCAGTTCGCCGTACCGGACGTCCAGCGGCGAGTCGTCGACGAGCAGCCGGATCAGCTTGCCGTTGGTGACGTCGACCAGGGTCTGGCCGGACTCGGGGTAGCCGTAGCCGGCTTCGGCGTACGGGAGCGGTCGCTGCTCGTAGAAGGAGTTCAGGTAGGTGCCGGGGATCGCGTACGGCTCGCCCTCGTCGAGGTTGCCGCGCAGGCCGATGTGCCCGTTGGAGAGCGCGAACAGCGACTCCGCCTGAGCCAGCTTGTCCAGCGGCAGTTCGGTCTCGCGCAGTTGCCAGGGCTCGATCGGGTGTGGTCCGCGGTCGATCATCGGGTCTCTCCTGCATCGAGCAACTCGGCCAGATCCTTCACGACGACGTCGGCGCCGTCGTGCTTCAGCTGGTCGGCCTGCCCGACCCGATCCACCCCGACCACATAGCCGAACTTTCCGGCCCGGCCGGCCTGTACTCCGGCCAGTGCGTCCTCGAAGACGACGGCCTCGGACGGCTCGACCCCGCACCACTTCGCTCCGGCCAGGAAGGTGTCCGGCGCGGGCTTGCCCTTCAAGCCTGTCTCGCGGATGGTCACTCCATCGATCCGGTGCTCGACCAGCGGCGCGAGCCCGGTCACTTCGAGCACCTGCTGGGTGTTCGCGCTCGACGACACCACCACGCGGCGGAGGCCGGCCTGCTTGGCTGCCTCGAGATAGCGCCGGGAGCCTTCGAAGACCCGGACACCGTCGTCGTGGATGCGGCGCAGGACGGCGACGTTCTTCTGGTTGCCGAGCCCGTTGATCGTCTGCTTGCCCGGCGGATCGTCCGGGTCGCCCTCGGGCAGCGTGATGCCGCGCGAGGCCAGGAAGTCGCGGACGCCGTCGGCCCGCGGCTTGCCGTCCACGTGCGCGTCGTACTCATGATGGGCGTCGAAGGGGACGAACGGTATGCCCGCCTGCTCGGCGTGGGCACGGAGGAAGTCGTCGAACATCTCCTTCCACGCCGCCGCGTGCACCGCCGCGGTATCGGTCAGCACCCCATCGAGATCGAACAGGCAGACGGTGATCTGCCCCGGCAACCCCAACATCGCTCGCCTTCCGGTCGGTGACGTGGCTCGACTATCACGCTCATAGTCACCGTAGCCGGTGTCCGCCCGGCTCCCCTGTCAGGACGTGCAGAGGAACGGCGGCTGACCGCCGCCGGAATGGTAGTTGTACCGGGCACCGTTGGCCTCGAGTACTGTCCGGGTTCCGTTGACCACGGCCTGCGTGTAGAACCTTCCGGGCTTGGGGCAACCAAGGCTCCCGTCGGGCCAGGTCACCTCCGTGGAGCTGACCACGGTGACCTCGGACTCGTCGATGCCGAGCTGGACGGCCAGGTCGGCCTTCGCCAGGGCGACCAGGTCCGCCGTCATCGCTGCACCGCCGGTTTCGCGGGTGGCGGCGGCATCACGGGCGGTTTCACCGGTGGCTTCGTCGGTGTCACCGGTGGCTTGGTGGGCGGTTTCGGCGGCTTCGGCTTGTTCTTCGCTTCCTTGGCCTTCTTCGCCTCTTCGAACTTCTTGTCCAGCTCCGCCTGCGCCTTCTGCTGAGCGGGGGTGCCGTTGACCAACCGGTCGCTCGGGGCGGTGAAGCGCTGCAGCGGCATGCCCCGCAGCGCGTTCTGCATCGCCGTCTTCCACAGCGGTCCGGCGGTACCGGAACCGGTCGGGTCGGAGATGTCCTCGCCGTCGAGAGTGTGGCCGTACATCAGGTTCGTGTACGGGAGCGTCGCGTCGGCGACCACCGCGGCGCCGGCCAGGTTCGGCGCGTAGCCGGCGAACCAGACCGCCTTGTTCTCCTGGATCGTTCCGGTCTTGCCGGCCAGATCCCAGTTGCCGAAGTTCAGCTTGCCGCCGGTACCGCCCGGCTCCATCACCGCGCTCAGCACCCGGTTGACCCCGTCGGCCACACCCGGCTGCAGGGCCTGCCGGCAGGTGATACCCGGCGTCTTGATCGGCCGGCCCGCCTTGTTCACCACCGAGGTGACGATCAGCGGAGCGCAGAACTTGCCGCGGGCGGCGAAGGTCGCGTAGGCGCTCGAGAGCATCAGCGGTGTCGTGTAGCCGACGCCGAGGGTGAACGAGACCACCTGGTCCAGCGGGCCGAGGGTCTGCGCGTTGTACATCCCGAGCTTGGCCGCGATGGTCGCCGGCGCGCACAGTCCGGTGCGCTGGGACAACTGCAGGAAGTACGTGTTGGTCGACGCCCGGGCCGCCTCGATCATGCTCAGGTAGCCGCTCTTGGTCGAGTTCTGCGGCGTGTAGTCCGGGTCCTCGGTGGTGCCCGTGCAGGTGGTGAACTTCTTGCCGCTGAGGTCGATCTGCTTCGGCGAGTTGATCTTGTAGCTCATCGGCAGGCCCTTGGACAGCGCCGCCGCGATCGTGAAGGCCTTCATCGTCGAGCCGTTCTGGAACCCGCCGTAGCCACCGGCGTACGACTTCTCGACGTTGTAGTTGTACGCCGTCTGGTTCCGCCCGGCCCCGTACGGCCGGCTCTGCACCATCGCCTTCACCAGTCCGGTGCCGGGCTGGACGATGGTGATCGCCGCGATGGCCGAGTCGCTCTTCTTCGTGTGCTCGTTGATCGAGGCCTGCGCCGCGGCCTGGATCCTCGGGTCGATCGAGGTCCGGACGGTCAGTCCACCGGTCTTCAGGAAGTGATCGCGCTCGGCGCGGGTCTTGCCCAGGGCCGGGTTCTGCAGCAGCTTGGAGACGGCGTACTCGCAGAAGAACGGGTACGGCGAGTTGGCGCAGCCGTTCTTGACCTTGTGCATCTTGCTCAGGTCGATCGGCGTCTTGATCGCCGCGGCCGCCTGCTGGGCGGTGATCACGTTCAGCTCGGCCATCCGGCGCAGGACGACGTCACGCCGCTCCCGGGACCGCTTGAGGTTGTTGGTCGGGTCGTACCCGGTCGGGTTCTTCACCAGCCCGGCGAGCATCGCGGCCTGCGGGAGGTTGAGATCCTTGGCCGCCACGTGGAAGTAGTGCTGCGCGGCCGCCTGGATGCCGTAGGTGCCGTCGCCGAAGTTCACCAGGTTCAGGTACTTCTCCAGGATCTGGTCCTTGGAGTACTCCTCCTCGACCGCGATCGCGTAGCGCAGCTCGGCCAGCTTGCGCTCGTAGGTGACCGCGGTCGCCTGCTCGCGCTGCACCTGCGTCTTCGCCTTCTCGACCAGGGTCAGCTTCACGAACTGCTGGGTGATGCTCGACCCACCCTGCTGGACGCTGCCCTCGGACTGGTTGCGGACCAGCGCCCGCAAGGTGCCCTTGGCATCGAGCGCGCCGTGCTCGTAGAACCGGTCGTCCTCGATCGCGACGATCGCCTTCCGCATGATCGGGCTGACCTTGTCCAGCGTCACCGGCACCCGGTTCTGCTCGTACAGGGTCGCCACCAGGCTGCCGTCCGCGGCCAGGATCCGGCTTCGGGTGGCCAGCGGAGCGGTCGTCAGCTCCACCGGTAGGTCCTTCACTGAGCCGGCCACCGTGGCGGTGCTGCTGCCCGCGAACCCCGCGAACGGGATCACCAGCCCAGCCGACAGTGCACCCGCGAGAACACTCACACCGATCAGCTTGATCAAGGCCTGAGTACCACCGCGTACGCCTCCCCTGGCTGAACGCATGTACCCAAGGGTAGTCCACACCGGGTCACCAAGCAGCCACAGGCATGTTTCCGCTCGATGAGCACCCGAGCTGGGACGGGCTACGGGCGAGCCGGCAGGAGTCTCGGGGTGGGCGCCAGGACTGTCGAGGCGACTGGGTGCCAGGTGGCGGTGCCGTCGGGGTTGGTGAGGACGCGGCCGAAGGGCTGGTCGCCGAAGTGGCAGGCGAAGCCGAGGGTGCCGGGCTTGGTCAGTTCGGTGAGGAGTTTGGCGCGGGCGGCCAGGACAGCCTCGGCGTCGACGTCTGGGCGGGACGGCCAGCCCGGGTTGGTGATCTGCGCAGGGATGTGGAAGCCGTCACCGAACGCGATCACCCGGATGTCACCGGCCGTGATCACGTACGCCGTATGGCCCGGGCTGTGGCCGGGTGTCAGGAGCGCGTGGACGCCGGGGAAGATCTCCTCACCGTCCGTGATCTCGGTGTAGTCGGGGATTAGCGGTTCGATCACCGCGGAGCGGGCCGGTGCGCCAGGGATGAGTTCGCCGCGACCGTGGGGTGCCCATTCGGAGTCGGCGATCAGATACCGGGCCGTTGGGAAGTACTTGCTCGGTTCGTCGCCGGACGTGAACGCCCAGCCGGTGTGGTCGACGTGCAGGTGGGTGAAGGCGACGGCCTCGATCTCGTCCGGCGAGCGACCGACGCTCTTGAGTACCTCCGGCAGGCTGCCGCTGTTGCAGTAACCGATGATGCTCTCCCCGAGCGGGATCGGGCCTGCGTAGTCCCCGAGCCCGACGTCGAGCAGGATCGCCCGGCCGTCGCGTTCGACCAGCAACCCACCGGCCGACATCGCCACCAGCCCCTGCTCGTCGAGCGCCTCGGGATGCGCCGCCCAGTACGACTCCGGGATCTGCGGGAAGAACTCGTCGGGGATCAGCCCCATCGCACCGTCGACGACGAACGTCAGCCGGACCCCGTCCTGCTCCCACACCCGTACCGCCGATTGCTCCCCCAGCGTCCCAGGCATGTGTGTCCCCGCTCCTCGTAGCCGCTTTTCCGCCGAAGCTACCAGTGCTGTTGGATGCTCGAGTGCAGGCAAAAGACTCCCAGAACCCCGCCGTACTGGTCGCCCATCTCGGTTACGGGACCTCGGCAACCAAGGCCGTGGTAGCCGTCGTTCCCGACGGACCGCTGACGGCCGAACTCCACGGGCCGGAGGGGATCTCGGTACTCGATCCCGGCCCGGTCGAGCGGGTTCCGGGGTGGACCGGCGGGCCGTACTCCCGGATCCCGCTACCCGAGCTGCTTGCTGCAGGCACCTATTTCGTGCGGGTCGTCAGCGGCGAGCTCGAACTGCGGTCGGAGCCGTTCGTCGTTGCGCCGGAACGCCTGCAGAGACAGACGATGTCGGACGTACTGGCGTACTTCAAGGCGATGCGCTCCAGCGGTGAGATCGACCGCAAAGACCGGGCTGCCTGTCTGTGGGACGACTCGTCCGGGACGACCGTCGACGCCCGCGGCGGATGGCTCGACGCCAGCGGCGATACCAGCAAGTTCCTCTCGCATCTCACGTACACGTCGACGATGAGCCCGCAGCAGATCCCCCTGTGCGCCTGGGCGATGCTCGCCGCCCGCGACGAACTTGCCGCCCACACACCTTCTTTGATCCCCGTCCTGGGCGCCCGGCTGCGCGATGAGGCACTGTGGGGCGCAGACTTCCTCACCCGCTTCCGTTCCCCCGCCGGGTACTTCTACACCGGAATCTTCGACGCCCTCACCAAGCAACTGGAGGAGCGCGTCATCACCGCGCCCCTCCAAAACTCCGTCCGCACCACCCGCTACCAAGCCGCCTACCGCCACGGCGCCGGCCTAGCCATAGCCGCCCTGGCCCGAGCCTCCACCGTCGACGACGACGGCGACTTCCCCCGCTCCGACTACCTCGCAGCAGCCCAGGACGCCTTCACCCACCTGGAGACCCATAACCTCGACTACCTCTTCGACCACACCGAATCAATAGTCGACGACTACACAGCCCTCCTGGCCGCGACCGAGCTAGTAGCTGCAGACGGCTCAGCAGGTGAAGCAGCTCGCAGGCGGGCGACTTCCCTCATCAATCGGTACCAGCATGGGGGCTGGTTCCGTGCCGACGAGGCAGGACGGCCGTTCTTTCACGCTGCGGAGCCGGGGCTGCCGATCCTTGCTTTGCTGCGGTTCGCCGAGGTTCTGGCGGATGCGCCCGAGGCGCGGCCTGCCCGCGAGACTGCGGTTCGGGCGATGCTCGATGTGCTGGAGCGGACGGCAGGCGTGGCCAACCCGTTCGGGTATCCGCGGGCTCTGACGCAACCGCTGGGTGAGGAGCCGCGGGAGAGCTTCTTCTTTCCGCATGCCAATGAGACCGGGTACTGGTGGCAGGGTGAGAATGCGGCGATCGCCTCGTTGTCGGCGGCGGCCAGTGCGTGTGCGCGGCTCCACGAGGTTGACGGCGAGGTGCGTGCTCGGTCGAGGGTCTTCGCCGATGACCAGCTTGCGTGGATCACCGGGCGTAATCCGTTCGACAGTTCGATGCTGCAAGGGCGCGGGCGGAACAACGCGGACTACTCGTCGGACTTCCCCAACCTGCCGGGTGGGATCGTCAACGGGGTTACCTCGGGCTGGAGCGACGAGGACGACGTCGCGTTCCTGCCCGAGGACGCCCCTGAAGGTGACTCGTGGCGATGGGCCGAGCAGTGGATCCCGCACACAGGCTGGTTCCTGCTCGCCGTCGCGAGTCAGGCGGTGAGCTGACCGTTCGGCTGGCCTTGCAGGCGGAAACGAGCCGCCGCAGACAGCTTCTGGGCAAAGTCGTTCGGCAGCGACAGCCGGAACACCTTCGACCACGCCGACGCGACCTGCTTCGGCAGCGGGCCGGTCGTGTACGCGAGACCGTAGTCGCGGAACAACTGCTGCACCTTCGGTGCGATCTCCTGATACCGGTTGCTCGGCAGATCCGGGAACAGGTGGTGCTCGATCTGGTACGACAGGTTGCCGGTCATGATGTGCATCGCCCGCCCGCCGGAGATGTTCGCCGAGCCGAGCATCTGACGCAGGTACCACTCGCCCCGCGTCTCGCCGTCGATCGACTTCTTCTCGAACGTCTGCACGCCCTCGGGGAAGTGACCGCACATGATCACCGAGTGCGCCCAGATGTTGCGGACCACGTTGGCGGTGAAGTTGGCGGCCAGCGTGTGCAGAGCCGACGGACCGGACAGCAGCGGGTGGACGACGTAGTCCTTCGTCATCTGCCCGCGGATCTTCTTGAAGACCTGCTTGTAACGAGCCTTGAAGTCAGGGTTCTGGCGGCGATTCTTGGTGGCCAGGTTCTTACCGAGCTCCAGGTCGTACGCCGCGATGCCGTACTCGAAGAACATCGCGTTGACGAAGTTCCACAGCGGCTGCGCGAGGTACGCCGGGTACCACTTCTGGTCCTCGTCGACGCGCATGATGCCGTAGCCGAGGTCGTTGTCCTTGCCGACGACGTTCGTGTACGTGTGGTGCAGCTCGTTGTGCGAGTGCTTCCACTGCTCCGACGGCGACGCGTGGTCCCACTCCCACTTGGTCGAGTGGATCTTCGGGTCACGCATCCAGTCCCACTGGCCGTGCATGATGTTGTGGCCGATCTCCATGTTCTCCAGGATCTTGGCCACCGACAGGCCCGCCGTACCGATCAGCCAGGCCGGCGGGAACAGCGACGCCAGCAGGACCGCCCGGCTGCCCAGCTCCAGCTTGCGCTGCACGCTGATCACCTTGCGGATGTAGGCCGCGTCAGACGCGCCGCGCGCCTCGATCACCTCGGCCCGGATCGCGTCGAGCCGCCGGCCGATCTCCTCGATGTCGTCCGCCGTGAGGTGAGCGATCGGGTTGTCGGCCTTCTTCTGCAGAACAGTCATATGGTCGTCTTCCTCAACAGTCGATGTCGCACGCGCCGGCCGCGGCCGAGATGCAGGTCTGGATGAGTACCCCGTCGCCGGGTGCGGCAGTCGTCACGTCGCCGGAGCGGAGGTCGCGCACCGAACCGGAGCGCAGGGGCAGTACGCAGGAGAAACAGATCCCCATCCGGCAGCCGGACGGCATCAGTACGCCGTTCTGCTCGCCCGCGTCGAGGATCGGGGTGGTGCCGTCGAGCTCGATCGTGGTGCCCGTCCCGGTGAAGTGGACGGTCCCACCCTCGCCGGGCTCGGCGAGCGCAGTACGGAACCGCTCGGTGTGCAGGCCGCCCAGCTCCAGCGAAGCCCACTGCTCTTCGAGCGCATCGAGCAGACCGGCAGGCCCACAAGCCCAGGTCTCCCGCTCCGCCAGATCCGGTACTACGTCCGCGAGCGCCGCAACGTCGAGCCGGCCGTGGGTGTCGGTGTGCTGCTCGACCAACCGCAGGTGGCCGTCGCTGGCCCAGGCTCGCAGCTCGTCGCCGAAGATCACGTCCTCGGGGCAGGACTCGGAGTGCACCAGGACGACATCGTCGAGCCGGTCGAGGCCCGAGCGGAGCATGCCAATGACGGGCGTGATGCCGCTGCCGCCGGTGACGAAGAGAACCTTGCGAGGTGCTCGCTCCGGGAGTACGAAGTCGCCGACGGCCTGGTCGAGGTGGACCAGCTGGCCGGGACGCAGCTCCTGCGCGAGGTGGGCGCTGACGAGCCCGTCCGGGACCGCCTTCGCCGTGATGGTGAGCAGGTCGCTCCCCGGCGCGGAGGTCAGCGAGTAGGAGCGCCACAGCCGGATACCGTCGACCTCGAGGCCGATGCGGACGTACTGGCCCGGCTGGTGGCCGCGCCAGGCGGCGCCTGGGCGCAGTACTACCGTGACCGCGTCGGCGGTCTCGGGGCGGACCTCGATGACGCGGGCGCGCAGGTCGGCGCCGGCCCGCAGCGGGCGGAACATGTCGAGATACTCGGCAGGATCTAGCGGATGGGTTGCAGCCGCGGCGACCTTCCAGAGCCGGTCACGCAGCCTTCCCCGGAGGGTGGCCGGGGCCTCGGCGTCGGACGCAAACGTGGTCATGCGCTCCAGCATCCTCGACACGAGGTGTAGTTTCATGACCAGTAGCGGTGAATCTGTTCTTCGATCTTGTTCGGAGGGAACAAAGAATGGTCGATCTCGCTTCTGCTCGGCAGCCGGATCCGGCTCAGCAGCCGCCGGAGCACGCCAGCCGGACGGCCCGCGGCGCCGCGGAGCTCGAGCTCGGCGAGCCGGCGGTCGAGCTGCTGCGCTCGCGTCTGCCGGACATCGCCGGGCTGACCGTGACCGCGATCATCGTCGAGGTCCCCGCCTACACCAACGCCTTGGCCGGCCCGATGGGCGCCAAGATCGAGGGCGCCGTTCAGCTCGCCCTCGGTGGGTTCCTGCGGCTGGCCAGCAGCGGCGACCCCGGTACGCCGCTCGCTCCCGCCCTCGAAGGCGCCTACATACTGGGCCGAGGCGAAGCCCGCAGCGGCCGCACGATGGACGCCCTTCTGGCCGCCTACCGGGTCGGCGCCCGAGTCTCCTGGCGCGAGCTCTCCCGCACAGCCGTCGAAGCCGGCCTCTCAGCCGACACCCTCGCCAAGTTCGCCGAACTCGTCTTCGCCTACATCGACGAACTCTCCGCCGCCAGCGTCTCCGGCCACACAGACGAGCTGGCCACCACCGGCCGAGTCCGCGAGCGTTACCTCCAGGAACTGGCTCTCGGTCTCCTGCACGGCGACTCTCCCGAGCAGCTGACCGCCCGAGCCGAGCGAGCCGACTGGGAACCACCCCGCACCCTGACGGCGGTGATCCTGCCCAGCGCCCACGTCCGAAGCATGCTCGGCGCCCTGGACCCTCGCACTCTGCGCCCCGAGGCGGACCTGCCCGAGCTCCAAGAAGAGGAAGACACCTCGGAGACAGCAGTACTCCTGGTTCCCGACTCCGAAGGCTCCACCCGGCTTTCTCTGCTCAGGAACCTCCGCGGCTACCAGGCCTACGTCGGCCCACCTCAACCGTGGATGACCGTTCGCACGTCGTATCTGCGCGCCCTTCGAGCGCGGGACCTGCTCACCGCAGAACCCGATGAACCCGTCGACACCGAGCGTCACCTGACAACCTTCGTCGTCACCGCCGACCCAGCAGCGCTCGAAGACCTCCGTCGCCAGATCCTCGCACCCTTCGCCGACCTACGCCCAGCCACCGCCGACCGCCTCACCGAGACCCTCCGCGAGTGGCTCCTCCACCTCGGCCGCCGCGACGAGGTCGCCGCGGCCCTGCACATCCACCCGCAAACAGTCCGCTACCGCATGGGCCAGATCCGAGACCTCTACGGCGCCCGCCTGGACGACCCTCAGGTCGTCCTGGCCCTCACGATCGCCTTGGCCACGCCGCCCCGCTCCGCCAACGAATGAGCGATTGGGTGGCGTACGACTCTGTGGATTCGGGGTTGCCACCACCGGGTCGGTGCCCTGTTCGCCCGACCCACTGGCAGGTTATTGGGCCGCTGACGTCCTGCATCACGCCAGCGACACCAAAACCTGCCAGCCGACCCCATTCCGGCCGGCCGTCGCCGCGCGACACCACCATCCAGACCAACACACCTGTCGCGCCACGACGAAACGGACCCGCCCGGACCGCCACCACACACCAACCCCCACAAACCACCCCGACACGCCGAGGCAAGCGCATTCCTCACAGCCTTTGATGTGCTGGCGATCCGCCCGTTGCCCCCAGCCACCACACCCGGCCGGCCCTCGGCGACCCTTCCCCAGCAACCGACCGACCTCGCGATCAGCGCCCCGCGCCTCGACCGGCTCTGCGATCGGCACCCCCGGCACTCGACCAGCTTTGCGATCGGCACCCCGGCACACGACCCGCCTTGCCGAAGTGCTCCGCTGGCTCAGACCCCTCCGCGGGATCCGCGTAGCTGCGTCCTTCCCTGGTCGAGAGGGTGTGGGTCAAGAGTCGAACTTGTTCGATCCCGAAGGGACGCGAAGCACTTGACGCACACCCTCTCGACCAGGACACTCCCGCGGCGGAGACCGCAAACCACACCACCCTTGCTAGCAGGACAGTCCCGCCTCCAGCGCGGCGATGAGTTGTGGGCGGAGCTCCTGCGGGGTGATTACTGCGTCTACCGAGCCGACGGCTACGGCTCGGTGGATGCTGTGGACTCGGTCGAATTCGGCGGCTACCTCGCCGAGCTTTTCGGCGCGGACCGTCGAGCGGACGTCGGCCAGCTCGTTGGTCAGTGCAGCACGCTCGGCGCCTTCCGACTCGGCGAGTCGAGCCGACACCGACGTGACTCGTGGGTCGGCCGAGGTGCGGTTGTTGACCTCGCCGGAGAAGACGACGGCGGCGGCCGGCGCCCCACCGATCACCGAGGCGAACGAGCCCTCGACCGCAAGCACCGTCATCCGCGGGTTCAGCGTCTTCGAGAAGACGACGAACGCGCCACCGTGATACCTGGAGACGACACAGAACACGATCGGTCCCTGGAAGTTGACGATCGCGCGACCGATCTCAGCGCCGTACTCCAGCTGCAGGTTGCGCATCGACTCAGGCGACCCGTCGAACCCGGACAGGTTCGCCAGCACCACCAACGGACGGTTGCCACTGGCAACGTTGATCGCCCGGGCCGCCTTCTTCGACGACCGTGGGAACAGCGTCCCGCCGTTGTAGGTGTCCGGCCCGTCGGTGGGCGGGAAGCCGCGCCGCGCCACCGACTTGGACTCGATCCCGAGCAGGCAGACCGAGATGCCACCGAGCCTGGTGTCCACCACGACCGCGGTCTCCGCATCGGCCATCCCGGCCCAGCGCTCCAGCATCGGGTGGTCCTGGTCGGCGACCGCCCGCATCACCGTGCGGATGTCGAACGCCTTCTTGCGATCCGGATTGGTGGCATCGGAGAAGATCTCGCCGACCGTGCTGAACCCACCGTCGACCGGATCGTGCGGGAACGCCGTGACATCGCGATCATGCGGGTCGGAGCTGACAGCGCGACGCGGCCCGCTCTCCCCCGGTACGACGTACGTGTGGTCGTAGTGCGCCATCAAGATGTCCCGCGCACTGGCCAGATCGGGCGCCCAGTACTGCGCTTGCCCGTTCGGCCCCATCACCCGGTCGTACCCGCCGATGCCGAAGTTGTCCTCGGCCGACACGCCACCGGCGAAGTCGAGCGTCTGCTTGCCGGTCAGCACCATCGCGCTGTCCGGCGTCATCACCAGGATGCCCTTGGTGTGCATCAGCATGGTCGCTTCGGCGTTCCAGTACGGCTGGGCGCCGACATTGATGCCCGCGACAACCACATTGATCTCGCCGCCGGCCTGGGTGAACTCGACGATCCGCTTCAGCGCCTTCGCGACCCAGTCCATGTTCTCGGTGCCGGAGTCCATCGAGATCCGGGCACCCGCCGACACGGCGAACCACTCGACCGGTACGCCGAGTTTCTCCGCCAGGTCGAGTGCTCCGATGATCCGCGCACACTCCGCCTCGGCGACGGCACCCAGCGCCTTGGTCGGGTCACCACTCAACACGACCCGGGTGACGCCTTCGGAGTGCCGGCGGGTCGGCGTACTGACCACGCCCACGATCAGGCCGGCCTTGTTGAGCCCGCGCGGCCGTTGCACCGGTACCAGCGCACCCGAGTCGTCGAGGTCGTGCTCGACGAAGGTGCCGCCCGCGCCGACGACCATGCCGGCGACCTCGTACGGATAGACCGTGTTGCGCCGACGCGCCCGCTGGACCTTCTGCGCGTAACCATCCAGCGGCTTCAGCGGCTCGGTCGCGGGCCGCTCGACAGCGGTCACGACACCCGCGCCCGGCTGGTAGTAGAACCGGCCGACGACCGGGAACGGCTGACCATTCGAACCGATCACACGACCGGTGACGACAACTTCTTCGATCCCTGCGCCCGACGTCAGCGGCGCGATGTTGCGCTGCAAGGCGGTCAGCTCGGCGACCTGGCCGTCGATGACCGGCCAGACCGTCACCCAGACGTGGTTCATCTCCAAGCGGGCTCCGGCCGCGCCGCGCGCAGTACGGGCCCGGCGGATGCCTTCGAGACAGTTCGCGATCGCGCGCTCGACGTGCGGCAGCGAGGTGACCTTGCCGTTCTCGTCCCGCACGACGGCGAACTGACGCACCTGGGCCAGCGCGACCAGCCGCTCGTCGGCTTCGTTGTCCCGGGCAACACAGTGGTAGAGCAGGACGTCCTCGGGCGCTTCGAGCCGGGTGATCCGGAAGTCGCGCAGCCGCCAGAGGTTGAGCCGGCGGCCGACCATCGGGTGCACGCCACGGACGTTGTCGTCCTCGACGATTCCCTCCGAGGACGGACGGTAGGTGAAGTACCAGACCTCGCGGCCACCACCCGGCGCGACCGCGATCGCGACCCGACGGACCTGCTGGGTGAACGGCAGGCCGGCGACGATCTCGCGCAGCCGGTCGGACGCCTCCTGCTGGTTCTCCGGGGTGGCGGGCCAGGACAGGTACAGGTCCGCGACAGCCTCGTGCCCGGCCGGGCGGACGGCGATCTCGGCGGTCAGGTCATGAACCAGGCCGCTCTCCAGGTCGGCCAGATCAGCGACCGTACCGACCGTGCTGACCAGGTGCGTCGGGCGTTCGTCCAGCGTGTAGTCGGCGGTCGTGAAGGCCCGGCCGTTGACGCTCGCGTTGCGCAGATCGTGCAGCTCGTGCTCGAGGTAGTGCCGGCGGACCAGCACCTCCAGCATCGGTTCGTTGCCGTTGGCACCGTTCGTCAGCCGCTTGGCGAGGAACATGACGATCTGCTCGGGGATCGTCGCCAGCGCCTCGATGCGCTCCGCGTAGTCGGACGCCGCCGGATCCAGAGCCAGCGCGGCCAGCTCATCGCCGACGACCGACAACACCTCGGCGCGCGCCTGGTCGACCAGCGGCTGGTCGAACCAGCGGAACCGCACGCTGCGGGCCAAGTCACCGATGACCGGGAACCGCAGCTGCGTTGCGAGGACCAGGTGGTCGAGGACCGCGTTCGCCTCGGTGTCCAGCGGCGACGCGGGCAGCGGCCCGGCGAGCCACTGCTGCAAGAGCGCTGTCACCAGCAGTACGTCGGGAGACGTGCGCTGTTGTGCCAGGAAGATCCGGAAGACCGCGTCGGTCAGTTCCTCACTGCGATCCAGGTCCTTGACGCCGTACCAGCAGAGCACCCGGGCAAGCCGATCGACGAACTCAGGCGGCAGCCCGGCCCGCTCGGTGTCGAGCGTCTGCAGGTACGTGTGGAAGTGCTCCTTCGGGCTGTGCACCCGGAGCTCGGTGTTCAGGTCCTCGCCGACCGGCCGGTTGCGGCTCAACTCGGCGAAGTCCGCGAACAAGCGCAGTACGCCGATCTCGTCGGCCACCGGTGCCTCGGCCAGCTCGGCGCGCGCCTCCAGGTACTCCGCGAGCGTCCGGCCCTCGTCGCGCGGGTCGATGTCGAACCCGAGCAGCATGCTGCGCAGATCGTCCAACCGCCGCGTCGCGCGCTCAGCCGCCGTCGGCCGCGTCTGCGGTTCGGGCAATTCGAGATCGGCGCCGGCCGCGTCCTCGACCTTTGCATCGGCGTCACCGACGAGCTCCAGGCGGACCAGCGGCGTACCGGTCTCGACCTGGCTGCCTGCCGACACCGGCAGCTCGCGGACTATCGCCTTGAACGGCGCATAGAGCACCGTCTCCATCTTCATGCTCTCCAGCACCAGCACCGGAGCGCCCGCCTCGACCTCCGCGCCGACCGCGACCGGAGTCGCCACCACGAGCGCCGGCGCGGGTGCGCGCATGACGCCACCCTCATCGCGGCTGACCCGGTGCGTGACCCCGTCGACCTCGACCAGATGCACCGGTCCATGCGTCGCCGTGATCAGCCGGAATCGACGGCCGGCCACCGTGATGCGCGCGTCGTACGCGTCCAGCCGCTCGATCTCGACATCGAGGTACTGCAGGTCACCGTTGGAGCCGATGCCCGCGCGATACCGATGCGGCCCGATCCGGGCCACAGACACCTGGTACGCCGCTCCGCGCAACTTCAGCGCGATCGCCCGACCGACCTCGTGCTGGACCTGCGGCCGACCGCCGCGCGCCGTCTCCAGCAACCGCTGCCGCTCGACCCGCTCGGCCTCCTCGTACGCCTCGATCGCGGCGACGATCAGCGCGACACCGGAGTGCCGGCTCGAAACCAGCCGGCCCTCACCACGGACCCGGTCGATCCAGCCGGTGTCGGCGCTGCCGTCGATCACCTCGGGCTGGTCGAGCAGGTCGAGCACGAAGCTCTTGTTGGTCGCGCCACCCTCGAGCACGACCGTGGTGTCGCCGACCGCGCGCCGCAACCGGCCGAGCGCCTCGTCGCGGGTCCGGCCGAAGGCGATGATCTTGGCGATCATCGAGTCGAAGTCGGCCGGGATCTCGTCGCCCTCGCTGACGCCGGTGTCGACCCGGATGCCCGGGCCGGACGGCAGCCGCAGCCGGGCGATCCGCCCGGGCGACGGCGCGAAGTCGCGATCCGGATCCTCGGCGTTCAGCCGCGCCTCGATGGCGTGCCCGTGCTCAGCCGGCTGCGGACCCTCCAACTTGTTGCCCGACGCAACATGAATCTGCGCCTTGACCAGGTCGACCTCGGTGGTCAGCTCGGTGATCGGGTGCTCGACCTGGAGCCGGGTGTTGACCTCCAGGAAGGCGAAAAGCTTGTCGGCGGGCTGGTACAGGAACTCGACCGTGCCCGCGCCTTTGTAGCCGACGGCAAGCGCCAGCCGCTCGGCCGACTGCTTGAGCTCGAGGTTCTGCTCCGGCGTCATCACCGGCGAAGCGGACTCCTCGATCACCTTCTGGTTGCGCCGTTGGACGGAGCAGTCCCGCACGCCCAGCGCCCAGGCAGTCCCCTGCCCATCGGCGATGACCTGTACTTCGACGTGCCGCGCGCCTGTGACCAGGCTCTCCAGGAACACGATGCCGCTGCCGAACGCGCGCAGGGCCTCGTCGCTGGTGCGCTGGTACGCCTCGCGCATCTCCTCGTCGTCACGGATCATCCGGATGCCCCGGCCACCACCACCGGCGGTCGCCTTGAGCATCACCGGGTAGCCGATCCCGTTCGCCGACGCGATCGCGGCGTCGAGCGACTCGACCGCACCCCGGCTCCACGGCGCGACCGGTACACCGACCTCCTCGGCGATCAGCTTGGAGCCGATCTTGTCACCGAGCTTGCGCATCGCCTCGGCGCTCGGCCCGATGAACGTCACACCGATCCGGTCGCACAGCTCCGCGAACGCCGGGTCCTCGGCGACGAAGCCCCAGCCGACCCAGGCGGCGTCGGCGCCGGTCTCGACCAGCGCGCGCTCGAGCTTGGCGTGGTCCAGGTACGGACGGTCGGCGGCCGGGCCGAGCGGATAGCTCAGATCGGCCTCGCGCACGAAGGTCGCGGTGCGCTCGGCGTCGGTGTACAACGCGACCGTCTCGATCAGGCTCCCGGTCTCGGCGTTGAGCTCACGGACCGCGTTGATCAGCCGCATGGCGGCTTCTCCCCGGTTGACGATGGCGATACGGCTGAACACCGGGCAGTACTCCTGTCGTCGGGAAACCTGTCAGTGCACACATTCCCAGGCTTCAACCCCTACCGTCGAGTCGGGGTGCGAACTCATGGAAACAGCCCGGACCTTTCGGCCCGGGCTGTTCCTGTGACACTGAATCAGCTGATGTCGTAGCGATCCAGGTTCATCACCTTGTCGAAGGCGGCCACGAAGTCGTGGACGAACTTCTCTGCGGCGTCGTCGCTGGCGTAGACCTCGGCCAGTGCGCGCAGCTCGGAGTTCGAGCCGAACAGCAGGTCGACGCGGCTACCGGTCCACTTGACCTCGCCGTCGGCGGTACGGGCTTCGTACGTCCCGTCCTCGGCCGGCTTCCACGTCGTGCCCATGTCGAGCAGGTTGGCGAAGAAGTCGTTGGTCAGCTGCCCCGGACGCTCGGTGAGCACACCGAGCGACGTCTGCCCGAAGTTCGCCCCCAGCACCCGCAGGCCGCCGATCAGGACGGTCATCTCCGGCGCGCTCAGGGTCAGCAGGTTGGCCCGGTCGATCAGCAGGTACTCCGCCGGCAGCCGGTTGCCCTTGCCGAGGTAGTTGCGGAAACCGTCCGACGCCGGCTCCATCGCAGCGAAGGAGTCGATCTCGGTCTGCTCCTGCGACGCGTCGGTGCGGCCTGGCGTGAAGGGCACCTCCACGTCGTACCCGGCGGCCTGCGCGGCCGCCTCGACGGCAGCGACGCCGCCGAGCACGATCAGGTCGGCCAGCGAGATCTTCTTGCCGGTGGCGTTGAAGTTCTCCTGGACGCCCTCGAGCGTACGCAGCACCTGGGCCAGTGCGTCGGGCTCGTTGACCTCCCAGCCACTCTGCGGCTGGAGGCGGATCCGGGCACCGTTCGCGCCACCGCGCTTGTCACTGCCCCGGAACGACGCGGCCGACGCCCACGCGGTCGAGACCAGCTGCGAGACCGACAGCCCCGAGGCCAGCAGCTGCGCCTTCAGCGCGTTGATGTCGTCGGCGGTGACCAGCTCGTGGTCGACGGCCGGGACGCGGTCCTGCCAGATCAGCTCTTCGGACGGCACCAGCGGGCCGAGGTAGCGCTGGATCGGGCCCATGTCGCGGTGTGTCAGCTTGAACCAGGCGCGGGCGAAGGCGTCCGCGAACTTGTCCGGGTTCGCCAGGAAGTCGCGGGCGATCGGCTCGTAGATCGGGTCGACGCGCAGCGCCAGGTCGGCGGTCAGCATCATCGGCGTCCGGTTCAGCGTGCCGTCCTCGGGGTCCGGGATGGTGTTCTCCCCGGCGCCGTCCTTCGGCTTCCACTGGTGTGCGCCGGCCGGGCTCTTGGTCAGCTCCCACTCGTGCGCGAACAGGCTCTGCAGGAAGCCCATCCCCCACTTGGTCGGGGTCGGCGTCCAAGTCACCTCGAGGCCGCTGGTGATCGCGTCGCGGCCCTTTCCGGTGCCGAAGCTGTTCGCCCAGCCCAGGCCCTGCGCCTCCAGCGGCGCGGCCTCGGGCTCGTGGGTGACGTACTGCTCCGGGTCGGCCGCACCGTGCGTCTTGCCGAAGGTGTGACCACCGGCGATCAGCGCGACGGTCTCCTCGTCGTTCATCGCCATCCGGCCGAACGTCTCGCGGATGTCGCGGGCCGAGCCCAGCGGGTCCGGGTTGCCGTTCGGGCCTTCGGGGTTCACGTAGATGAGGCCCATCTGTACTGCGGCCAGCGGCGACTCCAGCTCACGGTCGCCGGTGTAGCGCTCGTCGCCGAGCCAGGTGGTCTCCGGACCCCAGTAGACGTCCTCGTCCGGCTCCCACACGTCCGCCCGGCCGCCGGCGAAGCCGAAGGTCTTGAAGCCCATCGTCTCCAGCGCGCGGTTGCCGGTGAAGATCATCAGGTCGGCCCAGGAGACCTTCGCGCCCCACTTCTTCTTCACCGGCCAGAGCAGCCGGCGGGCCTTGTCCAGGTTGCCGTTGTCGGGCCAGCTGTTCAGCGGCGCGAACCGCTGCATGCCCGCACCGGCGCCACCGCGACCGTCCTGCACCCGGTACGTACCGGCGCTGTGCCAGGCCATCCGGATCATGAACGGGCCGTAGTGCCCGAAGTCAGCCGGCCACCAGTCCTGCGAGGTGGTGAGCACCGCGTCGACGTCGGCGGCGAGCTCGTCCAGGTCCACGGTCGCGAATGCGGCGGCGTAGTCGAACTCCTCGCCCATCGGGTTGGCGACGGCCGGGTGCTTGCGCAGGATCTTCAGGTTCAGCTGGTTCGGCCACCAGGCCCGGTTGGCGCCCCCCTCGGTCGGGTGCTTCAGCTGTCCGTGATCTACGGGGCACTGGGCTCCGCTCTCGTCGTTCATCTCGCCGACTTCGGCGTTCGGGTGCTCAGACACGGCAAACCTTCCGGGATCAAGGGGTTCTGGACGTGGTGGAACAGTTGGGGCACAGGCCCCAATAGACGACTTCGGCCTCGTCGATCACGTAGCCGTGATCGTCCGACGCCGTTAGACAAGGGGCGGAGCCGTGCGCACAGTCGACGTCTTCGATCGCTCCGCAGGACCGGCAGACGACATGGTGGTGGTTGTCCCCGACGCGCCCTTCGTACCGGGCCACCGACCCGGTCGGCTGGATCCGCCGCAGCAATCCAGCGGTGGTCAGCGCCCGGAGCACGTCATAGACAGCCTGATGAGAGACATCGAGCTCACTGCGAACCGACTGAATGATCGTGTCGGTATCCGCATGCGGGTTCTCCTGCACAGCCGCGAGCACAGCCACCCGGGGCCGGGTCACGCGCAGAGCGGCCCCCCGCAACCGATGCTCGAACTCCGCCGTCGCCACAGTCCGGAGTCTTCCCCGTTTTCTGGAATGAGTCAAGATTAGCTGCGGAAGCAGCGTGTCACCGCTTGCGATTGCCTCGCTGGGGACGCTGGGGAGTCCTGGCCGCCGGCGTCGACCTCTTCGCCTTCGCCTTGGCCTTGGCCTTGTCGGTGGCCTTGATCTTCGGCGCCGCCACCGGTTGACGGGAGCTGTTGACGGTGCGGCCGCGGATGATGCCGATCAGTTGTTCCATCAGGTCGGTCGGCTCTCCCTCGGGCCAGCTCAACACGACCTGCGACTCCGGCGCGTCGGTGATCGGCCGGTACGTCAGGTCCTTGCGGTGATGAAGCCGGGCCAGCGACTGCGGTACGACCAGCAGTCCGACTCCCGCCGCGACCAGTTCGATCGCCAGCGCAGTCGTTTCCGGCCGCTCGGCGAAAGGGTGACCGGGCAACTGTTCCCAGTCGAGGGTGTCGTCGAGCGGGCGTAGTACGACGTCGTCGGCAAGATCGGCCGCGGTGACCTCCTCGGCCGCCGTCACCAGATGATCCTTCGGTACGACGACCACCGTCGTCTCCGTATAGAGCGGGATCGCGTGCAACCCGTCCCGATCGATCGGCAACCGCAACAACGCAGCCTCCGCGCCCCCGGACCGGACGAGGTCAGCCGCCTCGGCCGCCGGTACGCCGACGAGCTCCAGCGCGACCCTGGGCAGCCGCTCGTTCCAGATCCGCACCCACTTGGTCGGTGTCACGCCGGGGACGTACGCGAGCCTGAAAGTCGGTGCTGTCACCGGCCCAGGCTATCTCTCGATACCCTGACCCCATGACGTCGCCGAAGACCAGCCAGACCATGAAACCCGCAACGGCGGCCAAGAAGCTCGGTGTGTACCTCGAAGCCACGCCCGCGGAGTTCCAGGAAGGCCTGATCACCCGCGACGAGCTGCACACCCTGCAGACCGACCCGCCGCAGTGGCTGCAAGACCTCCGCAACAACGGCCCGCACCCCCGCCCGGTCGTCGCCGCCCGCCTCGCCGTCTCCATCTCCGGCCTGGCCCGGGCCGGCTACACCGAGCCCCTCACCACCGCCGAGATCGAAGAGCTCCGGGCCGAGAACCCCGACTGGCTCCAGCGCGAACGCGAGATCCAGGCGGACGTCCAGGCCGAGGCCGAGCGGGTCAAGGAAGCCAAGGCCGCGAAGGCCAAGGCGCGCCACTGAGCTACCCATCAATTGAGGTCTCAACTACCATGGGTAGATGGCGATCTTCCGGCTGAACCACGCTGTCCTGTACGTCCGTGACGTCCCCGCGAGCGTCGCCTTCTACCGCGACGTCCTCGGCTTCGACTACACCGAGGGCGGCGACGCCTACCAGGGCGCCGCGTTCCTCCGCGCCCCCGACTCCACCAACGACCACGACCTGGGCCTGTTCCAGCTCGGCAGTGAGGCGGGCCCGTCGGGCGCCGGCAAGTCGACGGTGGGTCTGTACCACCTGGCCTGGGAGGTCGACACCCTCGGCGATCTGGAGGACCTCGAGAAGGCCCTCACCGCCGCAGGCGCCCTGGTCGGCCAGTCCGACCACGGCACCACCAAGTCCCTCTACGGCAAGGACCCCGACGGCCTCGAGTTCGAGATCGTCTGGATCATCCCGTCAGACCTGCTGACCGACGCCGACCGCAACAAGGCCGGCGTCTCCCGCCTCGACCTGGCCGCCGAGGTAGCGAAGTACGGCCGGGATGCCCGCAGCGGCCTAGGAATCTCCCGCCCCAGCAATTGACGCGCGGTCCGCGGGCCAAGCGATGGTGGCTGCGGTCACTAGGACGACCAGGCCGGTGATGGCTGCGACGACGCCGGTGACGGTGAGGGCTGGGGTTGCCAGCGGGACCAGTAGGACGGCCAGGGCACAGGCGGCGATGGCTGGGCGACGGGTGATGGTGTAGCGGCTGATCGTCGACTGGACTGTGTGGAGCAGGATCAGGAAGGCGCTGACGGGGATGGCGACGGCGTAGGCGACTGTGGTTTCTGAGGCTTCCAGGTGGTGACCTGCCTGGGCGACACTGACCTCCAGGCCCGCCCCGAGGGCTGCGAGCGAGCAGAAGATGCCGTAGTGGAGATAGCCCCACTGGTACGACCTGTGGCGGCGGTCGGCCAGCCCCGAACCCGCTGGGTGCAGGAAGTACAGCCACCAGGTGGCGAAGATCAGGACCAGGCCGCACAGGGCGACGGCGATCAGGGTGCCGCTCACGTGTTCTGATTCGACCGCGTCCTGGACCGCGGTGGTTGCCGCGAGCACGCTTTCGCCGAGGACGATGATGACGAACAGGCCGTACCGTTCGGCGATGTGATGCGGATGCCAGCTGGTCTTGGCCGCGCGCTCGGCCCAGACCGGGACCAGCAGTTCGAGGACGACGAGCAGGAGGAAGGTCCACGGGCCGGCACCGTCCACCAGGAACAGCCGGGCGATCCAGAAGACCTGCAACAAGGCGATCCCGGCCGCGTACCGGAACGCCGTGGTACGACTGACCGGGTCCTCTATCCCGGCCCGGATCCACTGGCTCACCAGACCGAGCCGCATGATCAGGTAACCAAGCGTGATCCACTTGTAGTCCGAGTGCGACGCAGCCGCCGGTACGCCGGCAGCGAGCACCAGCGCACCGGCCATCTGCACCATCGTGGTCAGCCGGTAGACCACGTCGTCGGTGTCGTACGACGAGGCGAACCAGGTGAAGTTCATCCACGCCCACCAGATCGCGAAGAACACCTGCAGGAAGGGCACGACCGCGTCGTGGGCGTGCCCTTCCTCGATGCTGTGCGCGAGCTGGGCCACGACCGCCGCGATCGCGACCACGAAGGTGAGGTCGAAGAGCAGTTCGAGCGGGCTCGACACCCGGTGCGGCTCGTCGATCGGCCGGGCCCGCATCCGCACCCGGAACCGCACGGTCATGCTCACCAGTGTCCTCCAACCACTCGCCCGACTGCGCACCTCAGGCTAGCGAGTCGGGTCGGATTCGGTGGGATTCCCGCCCTCTTCCAACGCCTCGATCGCGCCTCGCAGACTGCGCAGGCTCGCCTCTTCGTACTCCAGCTCGGCCGGATCGACCTGCCACTGATCAGGTGACGCGGTCTCGTCCGGCCGGCTCGCCTCGATCGTGGTCAGCTCGACGTCCACGTCGACCTCGAGCTCTTCGAGGAACTCCTCGTCCGGCGTACTCATGATTCCGCCGGCACCCGCCGGTCCTTACGCTCTTCGAGCTCCTCGTCGCCGACCACGACGAACATCGGCTGACCCGGTACGCCGATCATGGTGACGACGAACTTGCTCGCGACGTCCGACCGGTTGTTGCCGTCGCGGTAGTGGATGACGTCACCACCCGGCTCCCAGAACGCCTCGCCGGCCTTGATCACCCGGGGCGCCTCGCCCTCCAGCTCGAACCACATCTCCCCCTCCAGCATGTAGCCGAAGGCGGGCCCCGAGTGCCGGTGCGGCGGCGCGCCCGGGTCACCCGGCGGGTACTCGATGATCGCCGTCATCACCTCGGCCTGCTCGGAGATGTGCGGCGGAGTCGTCGACTGCAGCATGGTGAGCCCGTTCTGCCAGGCGCCCGAGCCCGGCACGCCTTTGTCCTGCAGAACGCCTTCGTCTGTCGAGGTTTCAGTCATCGGGGTCACTTCCCTTCTGCGGCTTGGGCGGCGAGCCAGTCGCCGAAGTGGAGGTCACCGAGCAGCGCGTCACCCTCAGGTACCAGCGAGCGCTCGTCGACCGCGATCCCGAAGTACGTCGCGTTCGGGTCCTGTACCACCGTCCGCGGATCCTTCCGGGTGGTGAGCGCGATCCGGATGAACTCGTCCATCTCGTACTGCTCCGGCCCACCGACCTCGGTGATCCCGTTGGTGGCCGGCGTGACAGCGGCCCGCGCCACCGTCTTCGCGACGTCCTCGGCCGCGATCGGCTGGATCAGCGCGGCCGGCATCCGCACCGTGTCGCCCTCGGTCCCGGTGTCCGCGATCGCGGCGGCGAACTCGAAGAACTGGGTCGCGTGCACGATCGAGTACGGGATGCCGGACTGCTGGATGAGGTTCTCCTGCAGCAGCTTCGCCCGAAAGTAGCCGCTGGTGGACTGCGGGTTGTTGTCGGCCTTGGCCAGCCGGTCGGTACCGACCACGGACAGCGCGACATGGTGGCCCACGCCGGCCTCCTTCTCGGCGGCCAGCAGGTTGCCGTTGGAGGTCTTGAAGAACTCGGTCGCCGCGCCCTCCTCGAAGGTCGGCGAGTTGGAGACGTCGATCACCACGTCGGCACCCTTGAGCACCTGCTCCAGGCCCTCGCCGGTGAGCGTGTTGACACCCGACGCGGGCGAGGCGGCGACGGCCTCGTGACCGTGCTCTCCCAGCTTCGCGACGACTTTCGAGCCGATCAGTCCAGTGCCGCCGACCACGACGATCTTCATCGGGCATTCCTCCTTCTCAGCCGTCGGCACCCGTTGCCGACCGGTTCGACAGCTAAGACAGGACAGCCCCACCGGCTGTGACAGCTCCCCTTCGAACAGCCTGCACGCGGGTCGTACCGAGGCCGGGCGGAACCGACGCCCTAGAATCCGGCCGGTGACCTACGACGACCTTGACCCCTTCGAGCAGTTGAACGCGGCCGGGCTTCCCGAGCGGCAGCAGAAGATCCTGGTGGCTATCCGGGACTGGGTGGTCAAGCACGGGTACTCGCCGAGCACCCGGCAGATCGGCGAGGCTGTCGGGCTGCGGTCGTCGTCCACGGTCTCCCGGCACCTGACCAGCCTCGAGGAGAAGGGCTTCCTCAGCCGGAGTCAGTCGATGTCGCGGCCGATCGACGTACGGATGTTCCTGCAGGACAACCAGGCGCCGACGGCGACGGACGACTCGGTCTCCGTCCCGGTCGTCGGCGACATCGCGGCCGGTACGCCGATCTCCGCAATCGAGCACCTCGACGACTCGCTCATGCTGCCCCGCGAGCTGACCGGCCGCGGCACGATCTTCGCGCTCCGGGTCCGCGGCGACTCGATGATCGACGCGGCGATCTGCGACGGCGACATGGTGGTGATCCGGCAGCAGTCCGAGGCGCACTCGGGGCAGATCGTCGCGGCGATGATCGACGAGGAGGCGACCGTCAAGGTGTACCGGCGCCGCAACGGCCACGTGTACCTGGAGCCGCGCAACCCGGCGTACGAGGTGATCGACGGCGACAACGCGACCATCCTCGGCATCGTCGTCTCGGTGCTTCGCAGCGTCTGAGAGGCTGGGCGGTATGACGACCTTGGCTGAAGCAGTTGCGCTGGCGAGCGAGGACCAGGGGCTCGCAGTGGTCTCGACCCTCCGGGCCGACCAGACCATCCAGTCCTCGCTGGTCAACGCCGGCGTGCTCGACCACCCGCAGACCGGCGAACCGGTGCTCGCCTTCGTCACCTACGGCAAGGTGAAGCTCGCCAACCTCCGGGTACGGCCGCAGTTGTCGGTCACCTTCCGCAAGGGCTGGAAGTGGGGCACCGTCGAGGGCAAGGCCCAACTCGCCGGCCCGGACGACCCGCAGCCGTGGCTCGACGCCGAGTCGTTGCGGGTGTTGCTGCGCGACATCTTCACCGCGGCGGGTGGCACGCATGACGACTGGGACGAGTACGACCGGGTGATGGCCGAGCAGCACCGCACCGCAGTACTGATCACGCCGGACCGCGTCTACGGCTGAGCCTGTTGGGCCGGGTCGCGTACCCGGCCCAACAGGGTCACTTAGGCCAGTACCGGCAACAGTGACGGCCGGTAGACCGTGTTGCCCGACTCGTCGTCGACGATCGCCACGCGGACCTCGTCCGGCTCGTAACGCAGCCGCGGTACCGCGAAGACGGCCGTCGCCTCGCGGTCGTCGTACGACGCCGTGTAACTGATGAAGCGCCAGTCCCCTTCG
Source organism: Kribbella sp. NPDC051718 (assembly GCF_040681515.1). Lineage (NCBI taxonomy): Bacteria > Bacillati > Actinomycetota > Actinomycetes > Propionibacteriales > Kribbellaceae > Kribbella > Kribbella sp. NPDC051718. Next base: position 458,583 of record NZ_JBFAYZ010000007.1, read on the forward strand.
TCCCAGTGGTCGCGGATCCCGGATCGCAGCAGCCCATTCACTACCCGATAAGCGCTACTGCGCAGCAACTGGTGCTCCGAGGTTGCCAGCGGTACCCCGTACGAGGCCGTGTTCGCCAACGGATGCGTGAGCCTCACCTTGAGCCGACGCAACGGCAGCAACCAGTAGCGGTCGAGCTCGGCCGACATGGCGACGAACAGCATCGCCTCGACGACCACCACCACAACAGTGGTTGCTCCTGGCAACGATGCGGCCCAGCCGGTGTCTGCCATCGACGCCCCTACCGCGGCGACCAACAGCAACCCTGCCCGGCCGAAGGACCGCCACGTCACGGGCGCCATCGCGGACCCCGCGCAACCGCAGGACGAGTCCGGTGCGGCGATCCGGGTGTAGGTCAGATAGCCGAGAAAGCCTACTGACAAGGCGATTGCCGCCAGGCTCTCGACCTTCCACACCGGAGGCAGCAGCAGCGACGCGGCGAGCAGCAACTCGACCGCGCCGACCGCACGGAACGCCGACTCGGCCCGATCCTCGCCGACGAACCTCTTCAGAGCTGTCCGCCGCGCCCTGGCACCGACCAGGGGCCCGACGAGCTTCCCGTACGACGACCACACCAGCAGTGCGCTGATCACCAGCGCCTGGAGGGCCGCCACCTGTCCCGTCATCGACGACCTCCCTACGCCGTCGCCGCGTAGACGGTGGCGACGTCGATCTCGTTGGTGTCCGGTCGCCAGGCGCCGATCACCTGGATGTGCTTGCCGACCTTGACCTTCGACATGTCGGCCACCGCCGGTGCGCCGTTGTAGACAGCCGCGCTGGTGCCCGGCACGACGTGGCCGATGATCTTCGAGCCCTTGTGGTCCAGGTGCAGGGCGTTCAGGGCGATCCCGGTGACATGCACGTTGAGGTTCACGATGTTCACCCAGACCGACTCGGCGGCGATCGTACCGTCGGGCATCGCCACGCCCCGGGCGTACAGGCCGTCGCCGACCTTGACTTGGTCGAGCGTTGTCGGGCGGAGTTTCCAGACACTGGTACCACCGGTCAGCCGGAGCCGGTGGAACCGGCCGTCGGAGCCGGAGACCAGGATCATGCTGCCGTCGCGGGCGGTGACCCGGCCCTCGGCGAAGTTCGGGTCGGGCGCGCCCGGCTCGGCGTTCTGCGCGCGGGCGGCGAAGGCGGTCTCGGGAGCGAGGGATCCCATGGCGGTCGCGCCGACCAGGGTCGCGGTGCCCAGTACGGCGCCGCTGAGCAGGGTGCGTCGATCCATCGTGTTCGTCATCGGTCAGTCCCCCTCAGCCTGCGTCTACCTGGCACGGAATGAGTCCGGAGTTCAGATTCGCGATCGCGCTGAACGCCGCGGGGGTCAGGTCGATGACCCGGTTCGACGCGCAGGTACCACCGCAGCAGGCACGCTCGCCGCAGAACAGGTCGGTCTGCGGTCCGCAGTCGGCGATGCTGGTGGTGACCCGGGCGCCGGTACACAGATTGGTGGTCTGGTGCCGGAAGCCGCAGGTCCGGCGGGAGACGCCGGTGATCCCGCAGCGGTCGGGACGGGTGATCGAGTAGCAGGCGTCCGAGGTGTTGGTCCAGGCGTGCTGCGAGCTGCCCGAGTTACAGGTGCCGCAGGCGCCGTGCCCGGCCGTTCCGCACGGTCCCCATGCGTTGCCGCAGCAGAACCATGACACTTCTCCTTGCAATCCAGCCATTTCTCCTCCTAGGTCCAAGGGGCGGTTCGAACCTTTCGGCACCCTTATACCTCGCTCGGAGTGGGATATATACAACTCAGCGTGATATTCGGTAACTTTTCACCCTGACTTGAATGGTGATGCGTCACCGGGCAACCTGCCCGACAGGTTGCGTTTGGCAACAGCTTGGTGGGGCACTGTGGCCGGTAACGGAGCGTCTGGGACGCGGCCGACCGCCCTGCGGAGGGGGCGAGACCCGCGAGACGCTCGACTCCGACGAAAGGATTAGAGCGACATGGGTGTCTTCGACAACATGAAGGACAAGCTCACCGACGCGGTCGACGACCACGGCGACAAGATCAGCGACGGCCTGGACAAGGCCGGCGACGCGATCGACGAGAAGACCGGCGGCAAGTACGGCGACAAGATCGACCAGGGCACCGACCAGGCCAAGGACCGCCTGGACGCCCTGGACGGCCAGGACGACGACATCAGCTGACCTTCCCGACCTCGAACGGGCCGCGAGCGAACCGCTCGCGGCCCGTTGCGTCGTACCGGGTGGGTTACGGTGTGGCGGAACCAGGAGAGGTGGGGGCGCGTGCCTGAGCGGCGCTGGTTCCGCAGTGATCCGTCGAGGCGGCGTGCGGTGAAGATCGAGACGGTTCAGCGCTGGGTGTTCGCGGTCATCCTGATCCACATCGGCGGCTCACCGACGCTCGCGCTCGCGGCGTAAAGCCCGCATCTGGAGAACACCAAACACTCGTCCGGTGTCGGTCTCTGGGTGATGTCCGGCGTCGTCGGCCTGGCCACCACCGCAGGCGTCCTCCTCATCCACCAACGCTCATTGCTCTCCCCGTGGATCCTCGCCGGCCTCGCCCCGATGGCGGTCTCGGCCTTCTACGTCTTCTGACCTTCCACCCGGCCACCCAGCCACCAGCCTGCATCTCGTCGTCGGACATGCCGTCCGCCCCGACCACGATCGGCGCCGGATCGCCACTATCCGGTCCAGCCGGAAAAACACACACCACCTGCGGCGTCGGGAAGGCCATTTCCGCATCATCCCCGAGCCGCCCGCGGGACGCTTGGGACAGGTTGCGCGACGTCTTCGCAGGTCAGCGCGCCGGCCGTTGAGCAACAGGCACCAGCGGGGTGAAAACCGGCACCAGGACGCGCCGTCACGCGGTTTACCCCGAGCCCTCGCGCTGGGTAACTTCTCCCTATCGGCGCGTGCAAATGCACGTGCATTTGCCTCGTGCAATCCCCGGAGCCCTGATGTCAAGAACCCCTCAGCCTGTACGCCGTCCGCGCGGCCGCCGTGGCGCGGTCCCTGTCCTGATCGTGCTCGTCCTCTGGATCGTGATCTTCCTGTCGGCCCTCGGCATCGCCGCCCTGCTGCTCCTGCGTGGCATGGCAGTCCCGGCAGTGGTCAGCTCGGTCGTCGTCCTCGTCACCGCGGCGGCCACCGTCAGCGGGACACTCACCCGCAAGGCCCTCGCCGCCGCGCGGGGCTTCTGATGTCCGGCAAGTCGCTCCTGCCGAAGTTCGCCCGGCTGCTCAAAGAGGTCCGCACGGAGTCCGGGCTGACCGTCCGCCAGCTGGCCCGGGTCCAGGGCTTCGCGCATTCACACGTCGTGCGGACGACCTCGACCGAGCACCTGCCGAGGTGGCCGCGAGTCCGCGGCTATCTCGACGGCTGTGGTGTCGGCGGCGACGTGCTCTACGCCTGGTGGGAACTGTGGTGCACGGTCCGCAGCGTCGAGCAGGAACTACGCCGGCCCCACCCCGCCGGAGACGACCGGCGGTGGTACTGGGAGATGGTCGAACGGAACTGGCAAGCCGGCCTGCAGGCGATCAGCAAGCCCGACCCACTCCTCGCCGCCCTCGAGTCAGTGACGGCTCTCGACGAACTCGGCGCGGTCATCTCCGCGCTCGTCACCCGAGCCGGCCTCGACTCGATCCGCAAGGTCGAGGCGCTGACCGACATTCCGAGAACCACGCTCAACCACTGGTTCAACGGCACCCGCGAACCAGACCCTGAGCGACTGCAGCTGCTCGTGACAAGGCTGGACGCGACCGATGCCGAACGGCGCGGATTCGCCCAGGCACTCGGCCGGCTCGCGTACGTCGCCTGCCCGGAACGCACCCGGCAGTCGAGGCCCTGCGTTCTGCACGGATCCCACCGCGGCGTGCATCGCGCCGCGAACGGCGAGGAGTGGCTGGAGGACGGCGTGCTCGACGGCGTACGGGGGCCGAAGCAATGGGTCACCGAGCACCTGGGCCAGTCAGCCGGACCGCATTGGTAGCTCAGGCCGGTACTACGTACTGCATGGCCTCGCGGATCGTGTTGGTGACGGGGACGCCGGTGGACTCCAGCGCCTGGCGGGTCATGGCGCCGCCGGCTACGAGGATGCAGGGGGCGCCTACTGCTTGGGCTGCCTGGGCGTCGTCTACTACGTCGCCGATCAGGACTACGTCTGCGGGGCTTAGGTTTTGGGCTTCCAGGTGGCGGATCAGGTGGTCGGTTTTGGATTCGCCGCCCAGCGTGCCGGGGAGGCCGTCGACTCGCTGAAAGAGGTCGGTGAGTCCGTGGCCGGCGATGAACTGCTGCCACTCCTCCCACCGCAACGGCGCCCGCCCGAACTCAGCACACACGTCGTTGACCGCAGCAAGCACCACCTCGTTGTCGTGCAACAAGGTGCCGTTCCAGTCCCAGACAATGTGCGAAGCCTTCACGATGCTCACCCGCGCAACCCTAGGCGAGCCGTGTGTAGCCGGCCGGAGCCCGGGTACCGGGGCGCCATGACTGACAAGAAGATCGCATTCCTGGTCGCCGCCGAGGGGATCGAGCGGGTGGAGCTCACCGAGCCGTGGAAGGCCGTCGCCGACGCCGGTCACCAGCCCGTTCTGCTCAGCCCGGAGACCGGCGACGTCCAGACCTTCGACCACCTCACCGCCAGCGACAAGAAGCCCGTGGACCAAGCGGTCGGCGACGCCTCCGTCGACGATTTCGCCGCCCTTGTCCTGCCCGGCGGTGTGGCCAATCCGGACGCACTCCGGACCGACGAGGGCGCGGTCGGGTTCGTCAAGGCGTTCGTCGACTCGGGCAAGCCGGTCGCGGCCATCTGCCACGCACCCTGGACCTTGATCGAGGCGGATGCCGTTCGGGGGAAGACGGTCACCTCGTGGCCCAGCCTGCAGACCGATCTGCGCAACGCCGGCGCGACCTGGGTGGACGAGACCGTCGCCACCGACGGCAACCTGATCACCAGCCGCAACCCGGATGACTTGCCGGCCTTCAACAAGGCACTGCTCGACGCCATCGGCTGAGGCTCGTGGCCGCTGGCATACTGAGCGGCCATGAGCGAGTACACGCCTGAGGAGTTCAACAAGTTCGGGGTCGGGGCGCTGCCGGGGCTGATCGGGATCGACTTCACCTCGGTGACGCGGGAGCTTCTGCAGGCCCGTACGCCGGTACGCCCGGAGCTGCTCGCGCCGAACGGCTACCTCCACGCCGGTACCGTCGTCAGCATCGCCGACACGCTCTGCGGGTACGGCACGATCATCAACCTCCCCGAGGGGTCGACGGGGTTCACGACGATCGAGTTGAAGAGCAACTTCCTCGGCACTGCCCGCGAGGGCGCCGTACTGTGCGAAGCCCGTCCGGTCCACCTCGGCCGGACCACCCAGGTGTGGGACGCGGACGTCACCAACGAGGACACCGGCCGCAAGATCGCGACCTTCCGCTGCACCCAGATGGTCCTCTGGCCGAAGCCCTAGCTCAGAGCCGGATGGACTTCTTGTTCATGAACTCCTCGATCCCGGCGGCCCCGAGCTCGCGCCCCATCCCGGAGCGCTTGATCCCGCCGAACGGCAGATCGGCCTGCGAACCACCCGCGCTGTTCAGATAGACCATGCCGGCCTCGATCTGATCGGCGACGCGACGGTTGCGAGCCGCGTCGGTGCCCCACACGCTAGCGCCGAGGCCGAAGGGCGAGTCGTTCGCGATCGCGATCGCCTCCTCCTCCGACTCGGCCTTGAACACCAGTACGACCGGCCCGAAGATCTCCTCGTAGTACGCGTCCATCTCCGGCGTGACGTCGGTCAGCACGGTCGCCTCGAGGTAGGCGCCGGGCTCGATCCGCTGACCGCCGGTACGCAGCGTCGCACCCTGCCGGACGGCACGCTCGACCTGCTCGGCGACCTCGTCGGCCGCGGCGACCGAGGCCAGCGGGGGCAGCTTCGTCTCGGGGTCGGCCGGGTCGCCGGGGAGGTAGAAGTCGGCCACCCGCTTGGTGAGTTTGTCGACGAACTCGTCGTACAGGTCCGCGAGCACGATCATCCGCTTGGGGGCGTTGCAGGACTGGCCGCAGTTGCGCATCCGGGCGGTCGCGGTCGCCTTGACCGTCTCGTCGAGGTCGGCGGAGTCGAGCACGATCAGCGGGTCGGAGCCGCCCAGTTCGAGCACGGTCTTCTTGAGGTGCTTGCCTGCGTCGGCGGCGACGGAGATCCCGGCCTGCTCGCTGCCGGTCAGCGATACGCCCTGGATTCGTGGGTCGGCCAGGATCGCCGGGATCTGGCGGGAGGAGGCGAACGTGTTGACGTACACGTCGTCCGGTACGCCGGCGTCTCGTAGTACCGACTCGATCGCCGCGGCCGAACGCGGGCAGATCGACGCGTGTTTGAGCAGGATCGTGTTGCCCAGCACCAGGTTCGGTGCGACGAAACGGGCCACCTGGTAGCACGGGAAGTTCCACGGCATGATCCCGAGCAGCGGCCCGATCGGGTTCTTGGTGATGACCGCCTGGCCGCCCTTGATCGCCACCGGTTCGTCGGCCAGCAACTCTTCCCCGTGGTCGGCGTAGTAGTCGAAGATGTCGACCACGATGCCGACCTCGCCCCGGCCCTCGTTGATCCGCTTGCCCATCTCCATCGTCATGATCGCCGCCAGCTCATCAGCCCGCTCCGCGAACAACACCGCCGCCCGCTTCACGATCGCGGCCCGCTCCGCCACACTCCGCCGCCGCCACGCCTGATACCCCCCGTGCACCCGCGCAACCGCCGCCTCCACCTCCTCAGCAGTCGAGTTCGGCACCTCTTCGACCAGGTCACCCGTCGCCGGGTTCGTCACTGAGTACATGCCTGCCAGGCTACCGACTTCTTCACATACTGTATACAGTCATCTCATCTGTCGCCCGCCCGGTCGGTTTGAGGCAGGATGAAGCTCCGCATGTTTCCTTCGTCGATCGGACTCCGCCCGTGTCTGAGCAACGAAAGCTTCGGCTTGCCCTGCGCGCGACCGCTCTGCTGGCCGCCGTCTCGATTCCCGGTCTGGCGTTCGCGGCACCCGGTACGCCGGCCGCGCGGCCAGGCGCCGATGCCGGTCCGGCCGCCGCGTCCGTGGTACCGGCGGCTGAGAAGCCGGATCCCGTCAATCCCTGGCAGTTCGACCACTGGCCGCAGCAGCAGCCGTGGCAGGAGTCGGAGTTCGCGGCGAAGCGCGTCGCGCAGCCCGGCTTCGGGGAGGCGATCGATCCGCAGAACTGGGTCAACCCGGACCACATGACCTGGGCCGACTACCAGAAGCCGCCCGGTACGAACTGGGCCGACCCGACCAAGAAGGGTTCGGTCCGGACGTTCAAGGGCGCGCTCGTGCTCGTCGACTACCCGAACCAGCCGTTCGTGATCACCCAGCCGAAGGCGTCGACGCCGTTCGGCAACCCGAGCGCGGAGGCCAACGGCATTCCGCGCGACCAGGTCGCCGACTTCTACCGCGACTTCCTCAACAAGCCCGGCGCGCTCAACCGCGGGCACACCATCCACGAGTACTGGATGGAGGACTCAGGCGGCCGGTACGGCGTCGACCTGACCTCCTTCGGCGCTTATCAGCTGCCAGGCAAGTCGTACGAGTACGGCATGGAGTTCCAGGGCGGTACGGCCTGCCCCGCCGGTGACAGCTGCAACAAGAACCTGCGGACCGACGCCCGCGCGGCATGGGTCGCCGACCAAGGTGCCGGAGTACCGGCCGGGTTCGACTTCGTGTACTACCTCAGCGCCGGTCAGGACGAGTCGTCGACCTGGCAGGAGTTCGGGTCGATGAAGTTCCCGACCAAGGAAGACGTCACCGACGACTTCGGCCCGCCGGACCCGGCGCTGCCGAACTGGTCGCTCACCCGGTACGTCCCGTGGACCTCCTGGGCCTCCGGCTCGACACTCTGGCCCAACGCGGGCGGCGGTTCGACGACGCAGGCCGAGAGCTCCGGTATGTCCGTCTTCGCCCACGAGCTGAGCCACATCCTCGGGATCGGCGACAACTACAACAACCCGTTCGGCATCCCGGCCCGGCGCGACTACTCCGGCCCGTGGGAGATGCTCAGCCGCGGCACGTTCAACGGTCCCGGCGGTCCACACAGCCGCTGGATGATCCCGGCGACCGGTGGCGCGTCGATGGGCGCCCAACACATGCTGCGCAACAAGATCAAGCTGCAGATGGTCGACGAGCAGAACGTACTCCGGCTGTCGCGCGAGGCCCTCGCCCAATCAGGCCTGGTGGTCGCCGACGTCACCGCCCGCGCGATCCAGCCGGGTGCGCAGGACCTGTCCGGGATCAACATCGCGCTCGGCACCGGCGACCTCTCCCCCAAGTGCGATGTCAGCACCGACCCGATGTGCGACGGCGGCGGGTACAACAACTACACGGTCGAGGTCGTCGACCGGGTCGGCACCGACTCGTTCACGCCCGACTCCGGCGTCCTGCTGACGAAGACCAAGAATGCTGATGCGGCGCCGTTCGAGTGGGTCATCGACGCGAACCCGCAGGACATCAACATGACCGACTACGTGCTGCCCGACGGCACCAAGGTCCCGATCACGATCGGCGACTACCGCCAACTGTCCGACGCGCTCTTCCACGCCGGTACCAACTCCGGCAGCGAGTACGAGTACGTCGATCAGGCGAACCGGCTGCACTTCTACATCACCAACGTGCACCGCAACGCCAAGGGCGAACTGTCCTACACGGTCGCGATCCGCTCCCTCGACGGCGCCGGCCCGCAGCGGCGCGGCGTCCGGGTGCGCCCGACTGTCGGCCTCCCGGGGCCGGCCGGCGTCAGCACCTGTGTCTTCCCGCTGACCAACACCGGCAAGACGGCACCGCCGCAGGGTACGCACCCGGAGGACGTCGCGAAGTACCTCGACAACGACGTCTACCGGGTATCCGCCAAGATCACCGGCAAGGGCTGGACGCTCTCCGTACCGAACGCCCTGGCCACCGCCAAGACCGGCTCCACCATCAAGATCCCGGTCCAGGCCAAGGCCGCCCCCAAGGCGTCCCACCTGGCCGGCATCACCTTCACCGCCACCTCGGAATCCGACCCCACCAAGAAGTCCACCACCACCTGCCTGGCCATCGCCAAGTAGGTCTTCGAACCGCTGGTCAGGCCTCGGCGAGAGTGCTCGTCGCGGTCTGGCCGGCGGTGCTGGTGCGTTGGAGGAAGTCGGAGATCAGCTCCAGGTCGGCTGCTGAGTAGTCGGCCAGGAGGTTGTCCATCTTGGTGTTCATTCCGGCGTACAGCTTGAAGACCTCGGTACTGCGCTCGCGGAGCGCGCGGACCTCGACGGCGCGGCGGTCGGTGGCGTCGGGGTCGCGCTCACGGGCGATCCAGCCGCCCTTCTGCAGGCGGTCGAGGATGCCGGTCATCGTCGCCGGGTGCAGGCCGGCCCGGCGAGCCACGGCACTCGGGCTCATCGGGCCGTGCCTGGTGATGAGTTCGAGGCAGTCCAGGTCGACGTCCTTCAACTCCAGATGCGTGCCGACCTGATGGTTGAGCAGGCTGAGCTGGTTGCTCAGCTCGCGCAACGAGTCCTTGATCTCGGCCGCTAGCCGGCGCCGCCGGCGCGCGTCGTGGGCTGTTACCGGATTCATAAGATCTGCCCCTCGTGTTGTACGAATCTCGAACAACACTTTACGCAGCCGATCTCCTCGGTACGCCGATGAGCAGCGCCAACGCGACTGCGGCTGCGACCGTCCGGGCGAGATGCGCCAACTGCCACCGGTCCCGTACGTCCGCCCAGTCGGCCGCTGGAGATTGGACGGACCAGGCGGCCTGGTCGTGGTTGATCGGTAGGTTGACCACGAGCGTCAGCACGAAGACGCCGAGCAGGAGTACGAGTGCTGCGATCGTCGGTGCGCGGCGGGTTCGTAGTACCAGGACCAGTGTCGTGATGATTGCCGGGAGCAACGTCACGCTGGCCAGGGTGTCGAGCCGGTCGAGCTCGACCTGGCGCACCTGGGTGTAGACGTGGGCGTCGAAGCGTCGCAGGGACTGCTCCAGGACGAGCACCGTCAGCAGGAAGCCGGCGAAGAGCCCGGCGAACCAGAGGTTGGCGAGCTTGACGAACCTCATCAGTACGCGATGCCGACCGCGTGCCCGATCGTCTCCGGCTTGGCGAGGGCGCCGAGCATGTAGTGCGCGGTGTCCTCGCGGGAGACCGACAGACCGCGCGGAATGTTGGCATCCAGCGCCGTCCGATAGATCCCGGTGACCGGCTTGCTGACCAGCTTCGGCGGCCGGACGACCGTCCACTCGATGCCGCTCGCCGCGAGTTCCGCTTCCATCAAAGCGAGGTCGGCGTAGGTCTCCTTCAGCAGCCAGCCGAAGAACGGATGGATGAACGCCCGATTCAGCAAGCTGTCGCCGGGCGGAATCGGCCCGACGGGCGCCGCACTGACCCCGACATACCGGCGCACTCCGACCTCGCGCATCGCCTCGACGATCGCCCTCGTGGACGTCGAGGTCACCGGCCCGTCCTTCCGCCCCCGCGGCCCGATCCCCGACACCACCGCCTCAGCCCCGTCAACCGCCCCGACCAACTCGGCAGCCACCGTCACCCCCGACACCTTTACCACCTCCAGCGCCGGATGCCGCACCTCGTACCGCGCCGACTCCCGCACCACCGCCACCACCTTGTGCCCCGCCTCGAGCCCCTGCTCAACCACCGCAGCCCCGATCCGCCCAGTAGCCCCGAACACCGTGATCCGCATCGCCCTCACCTCTCCATCGATCTAATATCTAGACCGTATCATATGAGTTTCATACGATACGAGATGCGAGCGCTACTCCCCCACGACCGCGAGCAACTCGTCACGACCCCACTGGCCGCTCACCCCGACAGCACTGCCGAGGTAGTCGGCGACCTCGCCCGCATCCCACCCATGCGCCTCACGCAGCCCGGCGGCGATCCACCGCAGGTACGCCGCACTGGGCGCCGATGGCTCAAGAGCAGCCGCCTCGCCATGTGTCATGGTCAGCATCGGTAGGTCGTCCCGCACTCCGACCCGGGTGATCGTCTCGTAGCGGCCGGGGCCCATTGCATGCACGGTTTCGACCGTCGGGGCGATGGCGCTCAGGGCCAGGGCGAAAGGGCCGCCGGGTGGGCGGCGCATCTCCTGGGCGACGACGTCGGCGAACTGGTCGGTGGTGATCAGGTATGCGCGTGCGGCGACCCGCGCATCGGCGTACGGGTCGTAGAAGGCGCTGCCTCCGGTCCACACCTTCGATTCGCCGGAGAAGACCAGGCCGCCGGGGAGCTGGAGGCTGAGGATGCCGGCCGGCTCGCTGGGATCGCGGCAGCCGGGGTAGTCCCGCAGGCCGCCGGCCGGGCGTCCGCCGGCGACGTAACAGCGGAACCGATTCAGTGCGAGATTCGAGCCGTAGGCGACGTACCAGACGCTCTTCAAGCGTTAACCCCGTCCGTTACAGCTTGCAAGCGGTTGGAAATGAACAACAAACTTCATATTCCGTCCACCTGAAGTTCCAGTTAGGGTGCCTCCGATGCAGTGCTGGTGCTGAACGCTCCACCCGTCCCGCCCGATGAGGAGATCCGTCATGCCAGATCTGAACCGCCGCAGGTTTCTGCAGCTAGCCGGTGGCACCGCCGCCTTCGCGGCCATGTCCAGCAGTATCGAACAGGCCGCCGCGATCCCGGCCAACCGCCGGACCGGCAGCATCGAGGACGTCGAGCACATCGTCGTCCTGATGCAGGAGAACCGTTCTTTCGACCACTACTTCGGGTCGCTGAAGGGCGTCCGCGGCTTCGGCGATCCCCGCCCCGTCACGCTGCCGAGCGGGAAGTCGGTCTTCCACCAGTCGAACGGGACCAAGGACGTACTGCCGTTCCACCCGGTGGCCGACGACCTCGGACTCCAGTTCCTGCAGGGGCTCGCGCACAGCTGGCCGGACGGTCATGCCGCCTACAACAACGGCAAGTTCGACAAGTGGGTGCCGGCCAAGACGGCCCCGACGATGGCCTACCTCACCCGCGAGGACATCCCGTTCCACTACGCGCTCGCCGACAAGTTCACCATCTGCGACGCGTACCACTGCTCGTTCATCGGCGCGACCGACCCGAACCGCTACTACATGTGGACCGGCTACACGGGTAACGACGGAACCGGCGGCGGCCCGGTGCTCGGCAACGACGAGGCCGGCTACGGCTGGACGACGTACCCGGAGCGCCTGGAGCAGGCCGGCGTCTCCTGGAAGATCTACCAGGACATGGGCGACGGTCTCGACGCCAACGGCAGCTGGGGCTGGATCGAGGACGCGTACCGCGGCAACTACGGCGACAACTCGCTGCTGTACTTCAACAAGTACCGCAACGCCGCCCCCGGCGACCCGCTCTACGACAAGGCCCGGACCGGTACGAACGCCAAGGCCGGCGATGGTCTGTTCGACCACCTCCGCGCGGACGTGAAGAACGGCAACCTGCCGCAGATCTCCTGGATCGCGGCGCCCGAGGCGTTCACCGAGCACTCGAACTTCCCGTCGAACTACGGCGCCTGGTACATCTCCCAGGTCCTCGACGCGCTCACCTCCGATCCCGACGTGTGGAGCAAGACGGCGTTCTTCATCACCTACGACGAGAACGACGGCTTCTTCGACCACGTCGTACCGCCGCTGCCGCCGACGTCTGCCAGCCAAGGCCTGTCCACGGTCGACGTCAGCGCCGACCTGTACGCCGGCGGCGGGGGCTACGTGGCCGGCCCGTACGGTCTCGGCCCGCGTGTCCCGATGATCGTCGTCTCGCCCTGGAGCACCGGCGGGTACAATTGCTCCGAGACGTTCGACCACACCTCGATCATCCGGTTCATGGAGCGCCGGTTCGGCGTCCACGAGCCGAACATCTCGCCCTGGCGGCGGGCCATCTGCGGTGACCTGACGTCGGCGTTCGACTTCAGCGCCGACGCCCGCCAGCCCGGACAGTTGCCGGACACCTCGGCGTACCAGCCGCCGGACGGCGACCGGCACCCGACCTTCCGGGTCAACCCGCCCGCGGTCGGCGAGATGCCGGTCCAGGAGCCCGGCACGCGGCGTACCAGGCCGTTGCCCTACTCCCCTTATGTCGACGGCGCCACGCAGGCCGGCAAGTACCAGCTGACGTTCTCGTCCGGCACCGGCGCCGGATCTGCGTTCCTGATCACGTCGCCGAAGCGCACCGACGGCCCCTGGACCTACACGGCCGAAGCCGGCAAGTCGATCGCTGACACCTGGAACACGATCTACTCCGGCGGCGTCACCGACCTGACCGTCCACGGCCCGAACGGCTTCCTCCGGACCTTCCGGAGCAGCCCCACCACCGCCCTCGAGATCACCGCCCGCCACAACGACACCACCGGCGACCTCGACTTCACCCTCACCAACAGCAGCGCGCAAGATGTCATCTTCACCCTGACGAACTCCTACGACGGCCGCCCCAAGCGCCTGAAGGTGCTCAAGGGCCGCACGTCGCAGTACAAACTGAACGTCCACCACAGCAAGCAGTGGTACGACGTGTCGATCACCGCCGACACCGACACCACCTTCCTGCGGCGCTTCGCCGGCCACGTAGAAACCGGCGAGGCAGGCACCAGCGACCCCGCCATCATCACCGCCTGAGAAACCTGTACTGCCCCGGCTGCTACCGGGGCAGTACAGGCCCGCCAGGCCCGCTCGAGGTACGGGTCAGCGGGTGACCAGGGGCGCCAGGTCGTGACGGGAACGGACCTCCAACTTGCGCATCGCGTGGGACAGGTGGTCTTCGACGGTACTGACGGACAGAGTCAGGGTGGATGCGATCCTGCTGTTGCTGAGTCCTTCCGCGGCCAGCCGGGCGACTTCGAGTTCCCGCGGCGAGAGAGCGTTGCCGTAGCCGCGGCGGCCGCGCTTGGGTGAGACGGCGACGCCGGCCTCGCGGAGTGCGTCGCGGCAGCGGCGGGCGTCGCCGCGGGCGCCCATGGCCTCGTAGGTGTTGGCTACCGAGATGAGGTCGTTGGGGTCGCCGTTGGCCAAGAGGAGTTGGCCCCGGGCTTCCAGGGCGACGGTTTCGTCGTAGTGGCGGCCTATTGCCCGGTATTGGTCGGCGGCGGTGGTGAACAGGGACGCCGATTGCTCCGAGACAGCCTGGACGAAGGTGGCGGCGGCGTTTGCGGCCGGGGCATCGCGGTCGGCTACAGTGGCGGCGAACTTCAAGGCCAGTTCGTGCGTGGGGGCGCAGGTCAGCAGGTCGCTGGCCCAGGGCCAGCCGTCCTTGCGGATGACTAGGGCGATACATTCGTCCAGGGGGACATCGGTATGGCGGTGGAGGGCAGCGGTTGCGGCTGCGCGGAGGGGCCAAGGGCCGTGGGCGGTTGCAGCTGAGACCGATTCGAGGAGTTGTTTGCCTCCGGCAACATCGCCTTGGGCCAGGTGGAGGCGGCCGTCGACCAGGTCTAGTTCGGCACGGATGAAGGGCAGAGCGGTTTCGGCGCGAGCTCGGGCCAGGCGGTCGGCGAGGCCTGTCCAGTTGCCGGCGGTGAAGTCCAGGCGGGCCCGGATGGCGGCGATCGCTGTTCTGGTGAAGGGGTTTTCGGTCTCGGCGGCGCGGTCGAGCAGTGCCGTACTCCGTCGGTCGTGTCCCAGCCACGCCAAGGCGCCGGCGACCTCGACGCCGTCGGCCTCGTCGAGTTCGCCGACCGACAAGCGGAAGCGTGCCTGGTTCCGCCGTACTGCGAGTTGCGCCTCCCCCTCCGAATACTCGCCGACCAAAAGCAACGCGCGCTCCAACCACGCCCGCTGCTCCCCGACCGCCTCTGAACCCACCGTCGGCACCGCCAATGCCGACAGCGCCCAAGCAGCCGACCCCAGATCCGAGCCCAGTTCGCTGACGGCCGCCGCCAACTCCCGCCGCCCGACGCAAACCGAGCCGGTCTGCTCCTGCAGCAACAACCCCAGCGCCAACCGCAACCGTCCACGACTAGCGCTGGCGACAGTGGACGAGCCCAACACACCCCTCATCACAGCGACTGCATCGTCGAGCTGTCCAGTAGGCGACGCGGACTGCCCGAGCTTGACCGCCAGCCGCGCGCGATCCGCCCAAGTCAGCGCTTCACTCCGAAGCATCTCCGTCAACTGGGCAACAGCCACAGCATGATCGCCCCGGTTCGCAGCATGCTCCGCGGCCAGTTCGGAGTGAATCATCCAGTCACCAAGAGATCCACCAAGGCGCGAATGCGACGCGATCCCAGCGTGATCCGGTGGCTCGACCGAGGCCAGCGCACTCGCGGCCCGGCGATGCAGACGGCGTACCTCGTCCGGCGGGATCGTCTCGTAGATCGCCCGCCGAGCGAGCGCGTGGCGCAGGTCGTACAGGCCGGGCTTCGGTTCACCGAGCAGGCCACGAGCGAGACCCGTATCCATCGCAGTCGTCAACTGATGGCCGGCAACCTCAGCAACAGAACCCAGGATCGCCTCCGACACAGGTGCATCGAGCACAGCAGCAGCCCGGATCACCGAGCGGCAGAAGCCCGGAATCTGCTGAAGCCGGATGGTGAGCGAAGCCCGCAAGGCAACCGGCGCCGGCTTGTCGGCCAAGGCCTGGATGAGAGCATCACCCTTGCCCAGCGTCTCGTCACGAAGCAGCTCCTCGACGACGAACGGCAGACTACCAGTGCGCTTGACCAACTCGTCGATCAATGCCGACGGCAACGACTTCACCCCGAGCAACTCGGCAGCCAACCCCTGTACCGCGTCCGCCGACAACGGACCAACCCGTACTTCGCTAGCCCGCGCCCCAACCGGAACGCAACCAGCCAAAGCCGTGATCTCGCCCGCCTGCTGAGCATCCTCCGGACGATAGGTTCCGATGAGCACGAACTCCCGTGGCAACCGACCCGCGAGAAACCGCAACAACTGCAGCGTTCCCGGGTCGGCCCACTGCAGATCCTCGACCACCAGCACCGTCGGCCCAGCCCCCGACAACCGTTCCACCACCGAGCTGAAGACCGCGTGGCGCGTACCGGAGCGCAGTACCGGCTCCCCCATCGCCTCGATCACCGGAGCCAGCGGGATCTGTTCCTCCACCGGCCGGCACTGTCCCATCAGCCAGCGAGCCGGATGGGAACCCTGTACCTCCGCCACCAGCCGGCTCTTCCCGACTCCCGCCTCCCCGACGACCAGCACCAACCCGGGAGCGGCGCGCACCGCAGTCCGCAGTGCACGGAGCTCGTGCTCCCTCCCCACCAACTTCACGAGCTCACCGGTGCATTCGGCGTTGGGCGGCCGCGGCGGCGCCGCCAGTCAGAACTACCAACAGCGTGGCCAGGGACCAGCGGCGGAGCACTTGGACCGTACGGTCGGCTGGAGGCGGTAGTGCCGCCTGCTGCGGAGCGATGGTGATCTCCGAAGGAGTCGGCTGGATCGGACGAGGCCTCGGGGTCGGCGTCGGAGTAGTGGGTGGTGGCGGCAACGGCAGGTCTGCCGCTGGAGCGGGCGTGGGAGTCGGCGTAGGTGACGGCGTCGGAGTAGGCGTCGGCCGCACGGACGGGCGCGGGGCGGGTGGCGGCGCGGGAGTAGGCGTTGGGGTGGGAGGAGGCGAAGGAGTCGGGGTGGGTGTTGGCGTCGGGGTGGGCTTGGGAGTGGGCGTAGGCGTAGGCCGCGGCGTCGGAGTTGGTGGAGGCGGGGGCGGAGGCGCCGTGTACAGACACCCCGCGGCATCAGACCCGACGGCTGCCGACAACGAGGCCAAGGAGCTCGACGAGCCGTCCAGACCCACGCGATAAAGCTGACTCCGAGACCCATACCCCGTCCGCACGGTGTACAGAACGCCACCAGACATGACCACCGAGCTGTACGAATCCCGCCCAGGTATCCCCCGCACCGTCGCGACGACTTTCACCTTGCCCCGCTCAGGATCCAGGCTGACCACCCGAGCCTTCGGCCCCGACGTCGAGATCCCGTACAACAACCCGTCCGATGGATTCACCGCGAAGTCGTCGACCGACAACGCCAGCAGCACCGACGACAGATGCACCACTCGAAGAACCGACCTGAACGTCGAACTCCCCGGGTCGATGTCCATCGTGTACAGCCGATGCCCGTCGCGCAGATACAACCGCGACCCCGCCACCGCCCCGGCGGTCGGGTCGGCGACCCCACCGACACCGACCCTCACCTGACCGAGATCGGTGACGGCGCCGCGGCGATCGACGGTCACCAGGTGCGGCCGTCGACGCAACCACCCCGACTTGTCCCGCGTGGCGATCCCATAGACCAGGTCCTGGCCTTTGGCATAACCCGCAGCGTTGATCTGGTAGTCCAGCCGTCCAAGGTCAGTACTACGACCAGACGGCAACTCCACCAACGCCAGGCGAGACAAAGAGCTGTACCCCGGCGTCCGGAACTGCAGCATCGAGCAGTCGGCCGCGGCATCCGACGACCCAGCGACCAGGACGGTCGTGAGGCAGGCGAGGACGAAGGCACCCACGCCCGCCGACGCACGCAGTACGGGGCGTACGCCGGCGAGCGGGGCAATCAAGGGTCGGGCCATCGTCAGCCGCCGTGACTCAGCCTGGCCAGCGCGGAGACGAACGCGTCCGGTCCCACACTCGCGCCACCGCTGAACGGGTTCTGCAGCTGGTAGATCGCGAACAGCAGCAGCCCGATCGCGCCGGACAGCATCGACACGATGATCGCGTACGAGTACAGCCCCGGACCGCCGAACATGAACATCAGCGCCACCGACATCACGCTGCCGACCATGATCGCGAACCAGACGACCGAACTGACCCCGCTGCCCGCCGAGTTCAGCCGTACCTGCCTTGCCTGGTAGACGTTCCAGACCTGGCCGGCGGCATCGACGCGACTGTTCTCCTGCCGCTCGGTCGTCGTCTTCGCGTGCTCGATCGTCGTCTGCAGATTGGTCAGCACCGTCCACCCCTCCGCGCTGACCGGCCGGCCCGCCTTCATGTCCGGCCACTCCTGCTCGGACACCACGGTCGCGTACGAATGCGTCAGCTGCTGGACCTTCGCCCGGTCCGCCGGGGCGAGCGAGTCACTCGCCCACTGCACCGCGACGAGCGAGTCCGCTTCCTGATACGTCGTGTCCTGCGCCTTGTCCATCGCGTCGAACAACGAGATCAGCACGAACGCCGCGATCACCACGTTCACCCCACCGACGACCGTGAAGACCTGGCCGGCCACCTCGTTGTTCGCCTCGCGTCCCTCCCGTTGCCGGGCCCGCCGCAGGACGATCGCCAGCACGGCGGTCACCACCATCGTCCCGACCACCCAGAACAGCCCACTCACCAACAGACTCATCCGTCGTCCTCACTGCTCGCAGGCCACTCGTGGCTCATCGCCTCCTCGAGCAGCGCCTCGACGATCTGGCTCTCCGGGACGGTCCGGACGATCTCCCCTTTCACGAAGATCTGGCCCTTGCCGTTGCCCGACGACACCCCGAGATCGGCCTCCCGCGCCTCGCCGGGTCCGTTGACGACGCACCCCATCACGGCCACCCGGAGCGGTACCGGGAAGCCTTCGAACGCGGCCGTCACCTGCTCGGCCAGCTTGTAGACGTCCACCTGCGCGCGTCCGCACGACGGGCAGGAGACGATCTCCAGCCGGCGCGGCCGCAACCCGAGCGACTCGAGGATCCCGATCCCGACCTTCACCTCTTCGACCGGCGGCGCCGACAGCGAGACCCGGATCGTGTCCCCGATCCCCTCCGCCAGCAGTACGCCGAACGCCACGGCGGACTTGATCGTCCCCTGGAACAACGGCCCGGCTTCGGTCACACCCAGATGCAGCGGGTAGTCGCACTTGCCCGCCAGCTCGCGATAGGCGGCGACCATCACCCGCGGATCATGGTGTTTCACCGAGATCTTCAGATCGGTGAAACCGTGCTCCTCGAACAGCGAGCACTCCCACAAGGCCGACTCCACCAGCGCCGCCGGAGTGGCTTTCCCGTACTTCGCCAGCAGCCGCTGGTCCAACGACCCCGCATTGACCCCGATCCGGATCGGCACCCCGGCCGCCGATGCAGCCTGCGCGATCTCGCGCACCTGGTCGTCGAACTTGCGGATGTTGCCCGGATTCACCCGTACCGCCGCACACCCCGCGTCGATCGCCGCGAACACGTACCGCGGCTGGAAATGAATATCCGCCACGACCGGAATCCCCGACTTCGCCGCAATCTCCGGCAACGCATCCGCATCATCCTGCGACGGCACCGCCACCCGCACGATCTGACACCCCGCCGCCGTCAACTCAGCAATCTGCCGCAACGTCGCTTCCACATCAGCCGTCGGCGTAGTAGTCATCGACTGCACGGACACCGGAGCACCCCCACCAACCGCCACACCCCCAACAGCCAGCTCGCGCGACTTGCGTCGTAGTACCAGCAGTTCCGGCAGACCTAGCTGTACGGCGGTCATGCTTGTCTCACCGCGGAAGGCAGCGTGAAGTGGATTGTTTCTTGGGTGATTTCTCGTTCGACGACCTCGACCGGGCCGAGCTCGCGGAGCCAGTCGATCACTCCGTCGACGAGGCGGGGCGGTGCCGAGGCGCCGGCCGTCAGTCCGATGATGCGCACCCCGGCGAGCCAGTCGACTTCGACTCCCGACGCGTCGTCGATCAGGTACGCCGGGGTGCCGTGCTTGTGCGCCAGCTCGACCAGCCGGCGCGAATTGGACGAGTTGGTGGAGCCGACCACGAGGACCAGATCCGACTCCTCCGCGATGGCAGCAAGCGCCTCCTGCCGATTCGTCGTCGCGTAACAGATGTCCGCCTCGGACGGCCCTTTCAACCCACGGAACTTGTTGCGCAGGGCATCCAGGATCGCCGTCGTCTCGTCCACCGCCAGCGTGGTCTGGGTCAGGTAGGAGACCCGCGACGGATCCTCCACCTCCAGCCGCGCGACGTCCTCGACCGTCTCGACCAGCAGCGTCCGGTCGAGCGCCTCCCCCATCGTCCCCTCGACCTCTTCGTGCCCCGCGTGACCGATCAGGATCACGGTGTCCCCGCGGGCGGCGTACCGGCGTGCTTCGGCATGCACCTTGGTGACGAGCGGGCAGGTCGCGTCGATCACATCAAGCCCCCGACGGTCCGCCTCACTGCGGACCGCCGGGGACACTCCATGGGCCGAGAACACGACGGTCGCGCCATCGGGCACGGCGTCCAGCTCGGCGACGAACACCGCGCCCCGGCTCTCCAGCTCCGCGACGACGTGGGTGTTGTGCACGATCTGCTTGCGTACGTAGATCGGATGACTGCGTCGTTCGAGCAACTGCTCGACCACCTCGATGGCCCGCTCGACACCGGCGCAGAATGAGCGCGGCGAAGCCAGCAGGATAGTGCGTGTCGTCATTGTTCCCCCCTTCGATCAGCGATCGCGGCGCGTGGCCAACCTGGCCAGTTGTTCCAGTTCACCGGCAGCCGGCTCGAGTGCCCGGGCCGAGGCCAACTCGCCCAGTGAGTCGGTCAGCAGCGCGTCGGCCTGCAACTGGCTCTGCTCCCGTGCTCCGGTCGCCTCGATCAGGTCCGCCGCGCGCGCCAGCTCGTCGTCGGACAGTTCGTTCTTTCGGTGGTACAGGACTGCCAACTCACGACCGGCCTCCGTACCCGAGGTCAGCGCCGCGATCGCGGGCAGCGACTTCTTCCGCCGGCGCAGGTCCGAGTGCACCGGCTTGCCCGTCACCTTGGGGTCACCCCAGATCCCCAAGAGGTCATCGACGTACTGATAGGCCAGCCCGAGATCCTCGCCGTACAACCTCAGGTGGTCGACCTGCTCGGTGCGACCGCCGCCGAAGAGCGCGCCGAGTGCCGTCGAGCACCCGAGCAGCGCGCCGGTCTTGAGCTGAGCCATCCGCACGCACTCCGACAGCACCACGTCGTCGCGGGTCTCGAAGTGCGAGTCCGACAGCTGCCCATCGACCAGCTCCTGAACCGCAGCGCCGAGCATCCGGGCCGCTTCGTCCGCACGCACGTTGCCGCTGTCGACCAGTACGTCGAACGCCAGGCTGAGCAACGCGTCACCAGCGAGGATCGCCGGCCCGAGACCGAAGACGGACCAGGCCGTGGCCCGGTGCCGCCGGGTCAGGTCGCAGTCCATCACGTCGTCGTGCAGGAGGGAGAAGTTGTGGACCAGCTCGACCGCTACCGCGGCTGGAACCGCAGCTTCCGCAGTACCGCCAACGGCTTGAGAAGCCAGGAGTACCAGCGCGGCGCGGAGTGCCTTGCCGCCGTCAGCGTTGGCTGGAGCTCCTTCCTCGTCCTCCCAGCCGAAGTGGTAGTTGGTGATCCGCTGAGTTGCCAGCGGCATGCTTCCGACCGCGGCGCGGAGCGCGGGCTCGACCTGGTCGCGGCTCCAGGCCAGGAGTTGCTGGGCAGACCGGCCGGCCCCCGCGGCTTGGCTCGCGTGCTGGAGAGTGGACATGACATGCTCCTCATCCACCGAGTTCGACGTTTTCCAGAACGCCGAGCGCGTCCGGGACGAGCACAGCCACCGAGTAGTAGGTGCTGACCAGGTACGAACTGATGGCCTTCTCGCTGATCCCCATGAAGCGGGCGTTCAGGCCGGGCTCGATCTCGTCGGGCAGACCGGTCTGCCGCAGGCCGATGACGCCTTCGTCGTCGAGCCCGGTGCGCAGCACCAGCACTGAGGTGGTGTTCGTGTTGGAAATGGGGATCTTGTTGCAGGGCAGCAGCGGTACGCCGCGCCACGCCTGCGCCCGCTTGCCGTCGACCTCGACGGTCTCGGGCAGGACGTGCCGTTTGGTGCACTCACGATTGAACGCCGCGATCGCCCGCGGATGAGCGAGCAGCAGCCGGGGCTTGCGGCGCCGGGTGAGCAACTCGTCGAAGTCGTCGGGCGTCGGCGGGCCGGTCCGGGTGTAGATGCACTGCTGGAAGTCGGCGTTGTGCAGCAGGCCGAGGTCGCGGTTGTTGATCAGCTCGGACTCTTGCCGCTCCCGCAACGCCTCGATGGTCAGCCGGAGCTGCTGCTCGGTCTGGTTCATCGGGTTGTTGTAGAGGTCCGCGACCCTGGTCTGCACCCGCAGGATCGTCTGCGCGACGGAGAGTTCGTACTCGCGGGGAGCAGGGTCGTAGTCCACGAACGTTCCCGGTAGATCGTCTTCGCCGGCGTGTCCCGAGGCGAGCTCGATCTCCGCCTCACCGTTCTTGTTCTGCGCCCGCTTCGGCCGCTGCCGGACCTCGTCCAAGTGCTGCCGGAGCGACTCCGACTGCTCGGCCAGGTTGTTGAAGTCGTTGCGGTGAAGCTTCAGCACCGTGCACTGGGTCAGCGCCTTGGCTGTGAACTCCCAGAGGTTCTCCGGCGGCTCGGTCAACAACCCCTCACCGAGATAGTCGCCGTCGGCAACGGTCCCGAGGTCGGTACCGTCGCCGTACTCACCGATGCCGACCTTGCTGACCTTGCCGTGGGCAATCAGTACTACGTCGTCCACCCGGCTGCCGAACTCCGCGATCACCTCGCCCGGCTGGTACTCCACCTGGTAGAACCGGCCCGCCAGCGCGGTCAGTACATCTTCGTCGGCGAAGTCCCGCAGCGGCGGCAACTCGGTGAGCTCAGCCGGGATCACCCGGATGTCCGCACCGGTGGCCGAGAAGCTCAGCCGGCCGTCGCCGACCGCGAAGCTCGTCCGGCGGTTGACCCGGTAGGCACCGCCCTGGGTCTCCACCCAGGGCAGCATCTTGAGCAGCCACCGGGGCGAGATGCCCTGCATCTGCGGTACCGACTTGGTGGTGGTCGCCAGTTGCCTGGCGGCCTCGGTCCCAAGACTCAGCTGCGGCTTGTCCTGATCGATCGCCGTCACGAGACACCGTCCATTCTGCTCGCACCAACGAGGTGCCGTGGTCTGGGGAGTCGAGCCGCGGACGTGCCGAAACCGGTGGCACCGCCCAGAATTCGGAGTTTCTTGACCGGCTCGCCGGCTCTGGCCAGCAGGGTCGGTTCCTTGTACCGATCGACGCCGGCGTGCCAGACGAGGATTCCGGACATCCAGTTCTGCAGTTCCTCGGCGTACCCGAGCAGCGTGCGCCGGACCTCCTCGTCCAGACCGAAGTCGGTGAACAGTGTCGGCAGATCGACCGCCACGAGCTGCTCGAACTGCTGCATCCGCGCCGTCATCAGGTCGTTGACCAGGCCGAGCGCCTTGTCCCGGTCGCAGCCGAGGAAGTTCTGCACGACCATCACGGCGTTGTGGAACTCGCCCTCGAACTGGACCTCCTTCTGGTACGAGAAGACGTCGTTCAGCAAGCAGGCGTAGTCGGCGGCGGCGTTTTCCATCGCCTGGATCGGCCGGGACCGGTAGATCTCCGGCGGTACCGTCCGCCCATGCCCGATCCGGCACAGGCTCATGGTGAGATCCGAGCCGAAGGTCCGGCGGCGCATCTCGATGTAGTCGACCGGGTCGGGGATCCGGTTCTGGAACATGTTGGCCAGCTCCCACAGCCAGCTCTCCGTCATCGTGTCGATGGCGGCCTTGAAGTCCCGGCGATGCTCGACGGTCATCGGCGCGGCCGTCCTGACCCAGAGATCGGCCAGGCTCCGTTCCAACGGCGTCACCGGAACCGTCCCGGCCGGGCCCTCGATCGGCATCAGGTCCGACAGGCGCTTCGTCGTCGCCTTGGCGCCGGTCAGGTCGCGGGTCCGCCCGAAGACGATCGGGTAGTAGTCGTCGGCGTACGTCCCCCAGGCCAGCCAGTCCGAGGACAGGTTCAGCGCCTCGGGAGACGCGTCCGGGTGGATGCCCGCCGCACACAACGGCAGGTCGTTCGCCTCCAGGTAGTCGGCGTCCCAGACGGTGCCGTCGAGCAGGCCCATCTCCGCAGCCCACTCGCGGAGATGGGCCCTCGACTCGTCCAGGTGCGGGCTGCGCTTGGCGGAGTACGGCATATAAAAGCCCGGCAGCGGCGTCGCCCCCACCGGCTGAAAAGGGGTGAAGGTGTGGCTTCTGATCCGGTACGGCGCGGTCGCAACGAGGCTCGAGAGGATGCGCGCGGCAGACGTGCCGATGCCCGTCGGGCCGCCGAGTGCTGCTTTGCCTCCGTTGTTCATGTACCGACTGGATCGCAGATGCCACTCATGACCGCCGGACTGCCAGTCCTGCAGGCCTTTCACGTAGTTCAGTACGTCGAGCTGGCCCTGTGGACCAACCAGGTTCTCCGCCAGCAGCGGCGGGATCTCCGCCACCGCGGTGTTCTCGAACTGGTGCAGCCGCGAGGTGAGGATGTCGTTGACGACCTCGGCCGCCTCCTGCGGGCTGCAGCCGAGAAAGCGCTCCACGACGAGGCCGCCATTGTTGACCTCGCCCTCCGTCTCCACCTCGCGCTGGTAGGAGAACAGGTCGTTGCGCAGGTGGACCGCGTCGGAGAACGTGTCGCTGAGCACCTGCATCGCGCGGGTTCCGGCGATCTCGACCGGTACCTCGGCATTGCTCGCGTACTCGACCAGGTTGGCCGACCATGGTGCCCCACCGACCTTGCGACGCATCTCGACGTACTCGATCGGGTTGGCGACACGGCCGGCGCTGATGTTGGTGAGTTCCCAGAGGGATTCGGCCAGCAGGGCTTCCGTAGTACCGATGAATCGTTGCCGCCAGCCTGGCGACATCGACGGGACCGTACGGTTCCACAGATCGACGAGACCGCGCTCCACCGGGTTCTCCGGGATCTCCGTGATCGGGCCCTCGACCGGCATGAACAACGGCAGCCGGTCGAGATAGGCCTTGGCGCCGGCCATGTCCTGGGTCTTCTTGTACAGCTCGAGGAAGTGGTCGTCGAAGTAGAAGACCCAGACGTACCAGTCCGTCACCAGGTCCAGCGCCGGACCGGTCGCGTCGGGATGCGTGTACGCGCACAGCAACGCGTAGTCGTGGGAGTCGAAGTCGTGCTCGTCCCAGATCGCCTTGCCCTGTTGGGGAACGTCGATCATGTCGAACTCGTAGGCCCAGGCCTTGCTGTGTGCCCGGGCTCCTTCCAGGTGCGGATTGATCCTGGCCGGGTAGGGCACATAGAAGTTGGGCAGCTCGTACGGCTGCTTGGCCATGGGGCTAGCCTTCTCGCCCGATTTCGACGCCTTCGAGGATGCCGAGTGCGTCCGGGACCAGAACGGCCGTCGAGTAGTAGGCGCTGACCAGGTAGTTGATGATCGCCTTCTCGGTGATGTTCATGAAGCGCACGGACAGCCCCGGCTCGTACTCGTCCGGCAGACCGGTCTGGTGCAGGCCGACGACGCCTTGGCTGTCCTCCCCCGTGCGCATCAACATGATCGAGCTGGTCCTGGTCTCGCTGATCCCGAGCTTGTTGCACGGGAAGATCGGTACGCCGCGCCAGGCGGGCAACCGGTGGCCGCCGACGTCGATGCTGTCCGGGTAGATGCCGGCCTTGGTGCACTCCCGGCCGAAGGCGGCGATCGAGCGCGGGTGCGCCAGGAAGAAGGCCGGCTCCTTCCAGACCAGGCTGAGCAGCTCGTCCAGATCGCCCGGCGTCGGCGGGCCGCTGCGGGTCGGGATCCGCATGCTCAGGTCCGCGTTGTGCAGCAGGCCGAAGTCGCGGTTGTTGATCATCTCGTGCTCTTGCCGCTCGCGCAGCGCCTCGATGGTCAGCCGCAACTGCTGCTCGGTCTGGTCCATCGGGTGGTTGTAGAGATCCGCTACCCGGGTGTGCACCCGCAGCACGGTCTGGGCGACGCTCAGCTCGTACTCGCGCGGAGTCGTCTCGTAGTCGACGTACGTACCGGGCAGGTCGGCCTCGCCCGCATGGCCGGACGCGACGTCGATCGCGGCCTCGCCGAACTCGTCCTTGGCCCGCTCCGGGCTGTTGCGGAAGTCCTCGATGTGCTGGCGCAGGCCGTCGGCCTGGCCGACCAGCTCCTCGAAGGAGTCCTGCGACAGGGTCAGCACCGTGCAGACGGTGGTCGCCTTGATGGTGAAGTCCCAGAAGTCGTCGGTCTCCAGGATCGCCTTGTAGGTGAAGTGGTCGCCGTCGACCAGCGTCTCCAGGACGGTCTCGTCGCCGTACTTGCCGACGCCGATCTTGTCCACCTTGCCGTGCGCGATCAGGCAGATCTGATCGGCCGGCCGGCCGCGCTCGACGATCACGTCGCCGGGCTGGAACTCCTGCTGCACAAAGCGATCCGCGAGCGCCGACAGTACCTCGATGTCGTCGTAACTGCGCAGCAGCGCGAGCTCGCACAGCTCCTGCGGGATCACCCGGACCTCGGCGCCGCTGGTCGTGAAGGTGACCCGGCCGTCGCCGACGGCGTAGCTGAGCCGCCGGTTCACCCGGTAGGCGCCACCCTTGGCCTCGACCCAGGGCAGCAGCTTCAGCAGCCAGCGCGAGGTGATGCCCTGCATCTGCGGCTCGGACTTGGTCGTCGTCGCGAGGTTCCGCGCTGCCGCGGTCCCCAGGCTCAGCTGCGCCTTGGCGTTGACATCCGACGAGGCCGGCTCGGTCAAAGTCACACTACCCACCACCATTCGTTCGCGGTTCGTTGGTCGCGCCCTTGTTTCGGGCAGGGGAAACCAGCCGGTGGGTGGACCGGCTCGGGTTCGGGCACAGGTGCACACAGCACCTGTTCGATGGATTGGTTGATCAGCTCAGCTGGTCACGATCGGCCGACAGCCCACCAACGAGCTCCAGTCGGACCACAGACTGCCGGCGCCCAGTTCGCCCTGTGTCCCCACCGTCTCGACCGCTACGTGACAAACGGTAACCGAGCCCTCATCGCACCCGTCAAGATGAGCACACCTGCAAGTTTTTCCAAACCTTCCAAAACCCCGAAACAATCGCCTCCCCACCCCGAGGAAACGACCTTTCCCCCCGATCCGCTTGCCACCGGCAACCGCCCCCGATGCCATCGGCAACCTCTCGCCGGCAACGGTTATGGAATCGATACCACGATTTGTCCTGACATCAAACAAACGCTCCACTTGTCCGAGCCCACCAGTGGTGGGCTTGAACAGGCAACGGCGACCTTGAACACGAAATAACTTGTTCAAGGTCGCCGTTTGATGTCCGAGCCCACCGCTTGTGGGCTCGGGCAGCTAGATGATGGGGGTGGCCTCGGTGGCGGTGTCGGTGGGTGGAGTGGCGGTGGACTCGTCGACGCTGATCCGGGTGGTCCAGCGGGCGTCGGGGTCGGGTTGTGGGATGGAGTCGAGGAGGAGGCGGGTGTAGGGGTGGGTCGGGGTGTGCATGACCTCGGTGACCGGGCCGCGTTCGACGATCTCGCCCTTGTTGATGACCATCACCTGGCCGCCCAGGTAGTACACGGTGGACAGGTCGTGGGTGATGAAGAGCGTGGTCATGCCGTGGGTGCGCTGGAAGTCGAGAAGGATGTCGAGGAACATCTTGCGGATCTGGGCGTCGAGCATGGAGACCGGCTCGTCGGCGATCACGAAGGCCGGGCGGAGCATGTGGATCCGGGCCAGCATGATCCGCTGCCGCTGGCCGCCCGAGAGCTGGTGGGGGTAGCGGCCGAGGACCCGGTTGGGATCGAGGCTGACCGCGCGCAGGGATTGCTCGATCAGGGCGAGCCCGGCCTCGCGGGTGGAGGCGAGGGAGAACTTCTTCACCGCTTTCCAGAGCACGCGGTCGACCCGGTAGAACGGGTTGAAGATCGAGTACGGGTCCTGGAAGACGGGTTGCACGTTGCGGCGGTACTCGTCGTGCTCGCTGCGGCTGAGCTTGAAGATGTCCTTGCCGCCGTACGTGATCGTGCCGGCCGTCGGCTTCTGCAGGCCGAGGATGTTGCGCGCGATCGTGCTCTTGCCGCTGCCGCTCTGGCCGACCAGGCTGACCACCTGCGGCGGGTGCGCGTCGAGGCGGAAGCTGGCGTCCTCGACCGCCGTCAGGTAGCCGTCAGGCGTTCCCCGAGCATGGAACCGCTGCTGTACGCCGCGCAGCTCGATCACCTTGTCGGTCGTCATGACGCCCTCCGTCCGAGCCGCGGGATCGACTCGATCAGCTGCCGGGTGTACTCGTGCTGCGGGTCCTTGAAGACCTGGTGGACGCCGCCGACCTCGACCAGCCGGCCCTCGTACATCACCGCGACCCGGTCCACCAGTTGCGCGTGGACTCCCATGTCGTGCGAGATCACCATCAGCGTGACGCCGAAGTCGCGACGCAGGTCGGCGAGGCTCTGCAGGATCACCCGCTGGATCGTCACGTCCAGCGCGGTGGTCGGCTCGTCGGCGATCACCAGATCTGGTTCGAGGGCGACGCAGATCGCCATCAGCACGCGCTGCTTCATCCCACCGGACAGTTCGTGCGGGTACATCCGGGCGACCCGTGGCTCCAGGCCGACCTGGTCGAGCAGCCGGCCGATCAGCTCGGTGAGTCCCTCCTTGCGGGCGGGCGCGTGCTCGAGGATGACGTCCTTGAACTGGTCCTCGACGCGCATGACCGGGTTGAGCGAGCTCTGCGAGCCCTGTGGCAGGTAGGAGAGCGCGCTCCAGCGCAGTACACGAAGCTCCTCGCCGTCGACCTTCATCAGGTCGACCGGCGAGCCGCCCTTGCGGTGGAAGATCGCCGAGCCTGCGGTCACCTTGCCAGGCGGTTTGAGAAGTCGCAGCAGGGCGACCGCCAGGGTGGACTTGCCGCTGCCGGACTCCCCCGCGATCCCGAGGATCTCGCCGCGACGGACCGACAGGTCGAGATCCTGCACGGCCTTCACGTCGCCGCGGTTGGTCGAGTAGACGACCTCGAGGCCTTTGATCTCAAGTACGGTTTGCTCACTCACCGGCCACTCCTCTCAGCCGTGGGTTGTAGACCTCTTCGAGGCCGATGTTGATCATGTTCAGCGCCGCGAACAGCAGCGTCAGCAAGACGATCGGCACCACGAACATCGGCCAGGCCCCGAGCGTCAGCGCGCCGGTGTTGATCGCGTTGAAGATGATCTGGCCCAGATCGATCACGCCACCGGGCCCGAGCCCGATCACCTCCAGGCCGACCAGGCCGAAGATCGCGCCGAGCGCCGACGAGGCGAACCCGACCCCGATGAACGGGAGCAGGTTCGGCAGCAGCTCGGTGCCGATGATCTCGAGATCTCGCGACTTGCTGACCCGGGCCAGATCGACGTACGGGCGGGAACGCAGGCTGAGCACCTGGGAACGGATGGTCTTGGCCGCGAACGGCCAGGAGAAGATCGAGATCATCACGCCGACCTGGAAGAGCGAAACGTTCTTCGCGTACGCCGAGAGCGCGATCAGCAACGGGAACGTCGGGATCACCAGCAGGATCCCGGTGAACGTCGAGAGAATGTTGTCGATCCAGCCACCCTTGTAGCCGGCCACGAACGCCACGATCACCCCGACCACGGTCGAGATCACCCCGGCGATCGCGCCGATCTGCAGCGACACCGACAACGCCTTCATCACCATCGCCAGCACGTCCCGGCCGAACTGATCGGTCCCGAGCACATGCTCCCCCGATGGCACCAGCCACTTCTCGTAAGCGGCCACCTCGACCGGGTCCTTGCCGCCACCGATCGCGTTGACGATCAACGGGCTGAGGATCGCCAGCAACGCCATCGCGGCGATGATCACCACGCCGATCGCCAGCCGCCGGCTGTTGCGGACTGTTCGCAGTACTGCGTGCAGGATTCTCATGGCGCCTACTTCCAGTACTTGACGCGTGGGTCAAGTAGCGGGAGGAGGAGATCGAGTAGGAGGACGGCGGTCAGCACGGAGAAGATCGCCATGTCGGTGACGCCGAGGATGGTGTTGAAGTCGAGCTGCTGGATGGCGGTCACCAGGGTGGTACCGAGTCCTGGGTAGTTGAAGAGCTGCTCGACCAGGACGTTGCCGTTGAAGATGAAGCCCAGGGAGATACCGAAGGCGGTCACCTGGGGCAGGTAGCAGTTGCGCAGGGCGTACCGGGTCAGGATCCGCCAGGGCTTGAGGCCCTTCGCCTCGGCGTACACGAGGTAGTCCTCGCCGAGCACCGGGACCATCAACATTCGCGTGGACAGGATCCAGCCCATCGCGCCGATGCCCACGATCGACAGGCCCGGCAACAGCCCGTACTTGAGCACGCTGCCGATGAAGTCGAGCGAGAAGCCCGGATTGATGTTGGAGTCGTACGCCGACCGCGCCGGCAACCAGCCGAGGGTGTACGCGAAGACGTAGACCAGGATCAGCGCGACGAAGAAGAACGGTACGTGGGCCAGGGCGATCGACAGGTTGGTGATGATCGTCGAGCCGGCCTTGCCACGCCGCCAGCCGGCGATCGCGCCGACGACGATGCCGATCAGCCAGGACAGTACGGCCGAGATACCGAGCAGACCGATTGTCCAGGGCAACGATCTGAGGATGACGTCCTGGGCCGGCGTCGGGTAGTTGATCAGGGACGGGCCGAGATCGCCGTGCAGGATCAGTTTCTCCATGTATTTCAGGTACTGGGAGAAGATGTTCCCGTCCAGACCGAACTCGTGCTGGTACCGGGCGATGATCTCGGCGCTGGCCTGCGCGTTGTAGATGTAGTTCTGCTGCAGGCTCTGGATCAGCGTGTTGATCGGGTCGCCCGGCATCATCCGGAAGAAGAAGAACGCGATCGTGAGCGCTCCCCACAGCTCGATCAGATAGAGCCCGAAGCGGCGCAGGGCGTACGCCGCCAGCGGGTGCCGGGACAGCCACGCCCGTGGCCCGGTCCGGGCCACGGATTGTTTGGGCTTGTCCACGACGACCACCGGCGGCGCCTCAGCGGTCACGCCGGCCCTTTCTGCCCGGTGGCCCTGATCTTGGCGAGCACGAAGGTGAAGTGCGGCCACCAGTTCAGCGGCACCTCGTACAGGTTGTCGTCGGTCGGCCAGTCGGTCCAGAACGCGGTGTTGAAGAACTGCGGATACCCGGTCTGGATCACCGGCAGCAGCGGCAGCTTCTGGAAGTAGACCTCCAAAGCCTGCGCGAGCAGCGGCTTCGCCTCCTCGCTGTCCGGATCCATCCCGGCCAGCTTCTTGGAGATCTCGTCGAACGCCGGATCGCGGAACCGCATCTTGTTCTTGCCGGCCGCGTTCTTGCCGACCGGTTGCGCGTCGCTGCTCTCCCAGTCGGTGTACAACTGCTCGGGATCGATCGCGAACCCGGCCCAGCTGGAGTCGATGTCGTACTCACCACGCTGGAACTTCTCGTCGTGCACGCTGCCGGACAGGCTACGCAGGGTGCATGGCACGCCGACCTTGGCCAGGTCGGTCTTCAGCACGTTCGCGATGGCGTACTCGTCCTTGTCCACCTGCGCCGGCGTGATGATCTCCAGGTTGACCTCTTTGCCCTTGTACGTCCGCTTGCCGGCCGAGTTCTTCGGACAGACCTCGTCCAGCAAAGCGGTCGCCTTCTCCAGGCTGTACTCGAACTTGTACTTGTTCGCCAGCTCGTCGTTCTTCCACTTGTCGTTGGTCGGGTAGTCGGCCCACGGGTAGATCGCGGCCGGTACCTCGACCTGCCAGACCGACTTGCCGATCTTGTCCCGGTCCAGGCAGTAGTTGATCGCCCAGCGCATCTTGTCCTCGGCCATCACGCCCCGGACCGGGTCGCAGTTCAGCCACAGAACCCGTGGGTTCGGGTCGTGGAACTGGGTGGTCAGCAGGTTCGGGTAGCCGGAGTTGGCCAGCTGCTTGGCGTGCTGCGCGTCGATCGAGCCGACGTCGAACTCGACCCGCTCGAACGCCAGCGACGCCTGGTCACCCTGTTTCGACATGCTCTGGAAGACCGCGTACTGCGGTTTGACGTCGAGCTTGTCCTTGTTCCAGTAGTTCGGGTCCTTCTCCCAGACGAACATCTTCTGGTTCCGGATCGCCTGCTTCAGCTTGTACGGGCCGGAGCGGACCGGCGGATTGTCCTTGTACTTGGTCGGATCCTGCGACTTCCAGATGTGCTCGGGCATCAGGTTGACCGGCGCGCCGGCGATCGCCGCGATGAAGTTGTAGTGCAGCCGCGGCGTCGGCTTGAGCAGCTTCACCACCGCGGTGTGCTCGTCGGGCACCTCGACGCTCTTCACGAACTCCTTCAACTCGCCGCCGCCACCGAACAGGTCGGGGCGGTCCTTCAGCAGCATCACGGTGAACCGGAAGTCGTTGGCACCCAGCGGCTTGCCGTCGTTCCAGTGGGCCTTGGGATCGAACTTCAGCGTCAGCTCGGTGTGGTCGTCGTTGTACTTGTACTCCGTGGCCAGCCACGGCGTGAGCTTGCCGGTGGCGAAGCTGAGGAAGAACAGCGGCTCGGTGGCCAGCTCGACCCCGGCGCCACCGGGCGAGCCGTTCGGGATCATCCCGTTGAAGCTGTCGAACACGGTGTACTCGACCTGGCCGACGATCACCGACTGGTCCCGTGGGACCGGGATGTTCGCCTTGCCGATCTGGATCGACTTGGTGGCGGCGGGCTTGTTGCCGGCCGGCTTGTCGGAGTACGAGCCACCGCCGCCGGAACAGGCGGCCAGGAACGTGGCGAGTACCGCCGCTCCCCCTCCCATCACGGATCGTCGGCTCAGCTGGTGGCGGACGACATCGGCGACGTCTTCGAACTGTGGGCGCGGCGCATCGTTCACGAGATGGTTCCCTTCGATCCGAGTCCTGACCGGACTCTCCTCACCCGGCACCAGGCCGGCCCGATGTGATGGAAGCCACCTCCGTTTCACTTGCGTCGGCACGGCTGTCACCGTTGGAAACGTTTCTCGGACTATAAGTAGCGATGACAACGTTGGCAAGACTTTGCGTGTGGCCGACACCGGACGGGCCGAATGCGCTGATCAGTAGATATATCAACCTCTGACAACGAAAGCGCTGTGCTGGGTGACCGTGATCGGGCCAGGTGGTCACACGCCTCGTCACACGCCGGCCCGGTCTGATCGGGGTACACCGCGCAGGGCGGTGGCGTCGCTGGGGGGCGCGGTTTCGGTATCAGAGGAGCTGTGGATGAGTACGGAAGTTTCGGGGACGGCGATTGATTTCGGGGCGATCAAGGCCAAGCAGCGGGCGGGGTGGGAGACCGGGGGACTACCCCCGGGTCGGCAACACGCTGCAGATCATCGCCGAGCAGCTGGTCGAGGCGGCGGATGTGCGCGCCGGCCAGACGGTGCTCGATGTCGCTTGTGGGCAAGGGAATGTGGCGCTCGCCGCGGCTCGGCGGTTCGCCGACGCGACGGGGGTCGACTACGCGGTCAACCTGCTCGAGCAAGGGCGGGAGCGGGCGGAGGCCGAGCACCTGCCGGTGACCTTCCTGGAGGGTGACGCGGAGGAGTTGCCGGTGCCAGACGAGGCGTTCGACCTGGTGGGCAGCACGGTCGGCGTGATGTTCGCGCCGGATCACCAGCGGGCGGCGGATGAGCTGTGCCGGGTGACGAAGCCCGGTGGCAAGATCGCGCTGGCCAGCTGGACGCCGACGGGGATGATCGGCGACCTCTTCCGGACGGTCGGCAAGTGGGCGCCGCCGCCTGCCGGAGTACAGCCGGCGACGTTGTGGGGCAACGAGGAGTACCTGAGCGGGCTGTTCCGGGACCGGGTCGAGTGGGTCGGGCTGACCAAGCGGTCGTTCGTGTTCCGGTACCACTCGCCTGAGCACTTCTCGGAGTGGTTCCGGCAGTACTACGGGCCGATCACCAAGCTGGCCGGGACGCTGTCCGAGGCCGACCTGGCAGCCTTCGCGGCCGACCTGGCCGAGGTGGCGCGCAAGTTCAACCGGGCTGACGACGGCACGGTCGCGGCCTACGCGGAGTACCTGGAAGCAGTCGGCATCAGGCGCTGACTCGGTCCGTGTGGTGCATCGGCTGGGCACTCGCCCGGGGGCCGGCCGGTGCGCCACACTGAGGTTCGGGGAGGGGGTAGGCATGAGCAAGATCAGGTTGCTGGGGGCGCCGGCGATCGAGCAAGCTGGTGGCGTTGTGCGTCCGCCGCGCGGGCGTAAGACGTGGGCTCTGCTCGCCTACCTCCTGCTGGCTGACCGGCCGCCGAGTCGCAAGCGGTTGGCGGAGCTGCTGTTCGCCGATGCGGATGACCCATTGGGGGCGTTGCGCTGGTCGTTGGCTGAGCTGCGGCGAGCGTTGGGCGGCGGGGACATCATCACCGGCGATCCTCTGGTCCTCACACTTGCGCTGGACACCTCTGTGGACATCCTCGTGGTCACTGAGGACTCGGCGGATCCGTCGCCGTTGCTGGACTTCAACGGTGAATTGCTTGCTGGGGTGGAGCTTCCGTCCTGCCCGGAGTTCGAGTCCTGGTTGCTGGTGGAGCGGCATCGGCTCTCTGCTGCGATCGAGGGACGGCTGCGGGAGACGGCTGTGTCGCTGGTGGCCAGTGGGCGAGCGAGTGATGCCATCGCCTATGCATCGAAGGCTGTGGCGCTGAATCCGCTGGAGCAGGGCAACCACGAATTGCTGGTGCGCAGCCTCGCGATCTCGGGGAACCGGACGGGTGCGCTCCGCCAGATCGCTGTCTGTGAAGACCTTCTGCGGCGTGAGCTGGGGTTGGAACCGTCCGCTGCGTTACGGGAGGCGTCCGAGGTTGGGCCCGGCCGGATCGCGGGTCCGGCTCTGGGCGGACGGGCGGCAGCGGCGAGTCAGCTCGAAGCAGGGCGGGCGGCGATCGCGGCGGGGGCGGTGGACGCCGGTCTGCAGTGTCTTCGGAGAGCGGTCTCTGAGGCGGAGCATTGTCGCGACGGCGAGCTCCGAGGTCGCGCTCTCGCGGCACTCGGTGGAGCGCTCGTCCATGCGATCCGTGGGCATGACGAAGAGGGCGCGATCGTGTTGCACGAGGCGATCCTGGTGGCGGAGGAGGCGGGTGATCGGCGGACGTCGGTACTCGCCCATCGGGAGCTGGGGTTCGTCGAAGTACAGGCCGGCCGGCGCCAGACAGCGCGCAGTTGGCTGACTCGCGCACAGGGGCTGGCTTCCAGCGACGAGGAGCACGCGGCGATTCTCGGCGTACTGGGGATGAACTCGTCGGATCAGGGCGACTATCCGGCTGCCTTCGAGCACTTGGGTGAGTCGGTCGAGACGGCCGCGCGGTGTGGGGATCGGCGGCAGCAGGCATGGTCGTTGTCGATCATGGGCCGGGCTCGGCTGCTGCGCGCGGAGTACAGCCAGGCGATCTCGATCATGCAGCAGTCGCTTGATCTGGTCCGGCAGGAACGGTGGATCGCCTTCCTGCCTTGGCCGCAGGCGCTCAACGCCGAGCTCGATCTGTACGCCGGTGATCTCGATGCGGCCGCGGATGGGTTCGAGCAGGCGTGGGTGCTCGGGTGTCAGCTCAACGACCCTTGCTGGGAAGGGATGGCGGGGCGCGGGCTCGGGCTGTTGAGCGCCGGTCGTGGGGATCATGGCGGCGCGGCCGAGTGGCTCACGCAGGCGGTGAGCCGGGCAGGGCGTGAACCCGATCGATACCAATGGGTGCATGGTCACGTGCTCGACGCAGCCTGTACTACGGCGTTGGCGCGCGATGATGTCGAACGCGCTCGGCCGTTGGTGGCGCAGCTCGCGGCGTTGGCAGCTCGCTGCGACATGCGGGAACTGATGGTCCGCGCGAAGCTGCATCAAGCTCGGCTCGGCGACTCGTCGGCGGCTGCTTCGGCACGGCTGCTGAGCGCGGAGATCGACAATCCCGCGCTGACTGACCTGTCAATTCACTGAGCTTTCAGAGAATCGTGATCACCCCTCTGACGAACTCGACAGTCGTGGACGAGGGCTGGGGCGGCCGCTCGACAGCTAGTCGAAGGTTGCGTCCAGGCGGAGTTCGCTGGATCGGTCTGGTTCGGACAGGACTGCCCGGATGACGTGGCGTTGGTCCCAGCGGCCTGAGGACCAGGCCAGGGCTTTGGCCAGGCCGTCGAAGGTGGCGGCGTGGGGGTTCTTGTCCTCGTCGACCCACCAGGAGACGTCCACGCCGTCGACGGTCAGCTCCTCGTGTTCCCACCAGGTGTCCGGCGCCTCGGGGACGAGTTCACGCACGAGGTCCGGTACGTCGGCCTCGGTCCCCTCCCCATCGATCTTGCCGTCGGCGACTTCGCCTGCCATCGGTACGTCGAGTAGGTCGCTCAGCCCGTCCGCGGCCGCCCCGGAGGCGACCACGAAACCACCCAGATCCCCACGCTGCAACCACATCGGCGCATCGGCGACCACTGCATCACCGGCGTTCATCACCGTGGTGACGCCGCTGCCGTCCAGCACCCGAACGTCGTCCGGCGTCTCCCCCGGGTACGCCTCGTGGATGCCGAGCTGACTCCACAGCCGCAGGATCGCGCTCTCTTCGACCTCCCGTTCGGGATCCGCGAGCCGGTCCAGCAGCAGCTCGACGCCGGCCGCATCCAGATCGCTGACCACGCGCACCAGGCCGACCGCGGTCCGCACCTCGGGGTCGAGCTGAGCCGTCCACTCCGGTGCGGTGTCGAGGAAGCTCGCCAGGATCGGGTCGGCGGCCGGATCGGCCCGGCCTGCCAACGGCTCGCCGTCTTCGAGTAGAACACGCTCTCTGATCCACCAAGCGGCGTAGGACAGCGCGCCATGCGGACGATCGTCAGGCCCGACCACGCGCACGGTCTCGACCAGCGCGCGACGGAGCTCGGGCGATGAGCCGAAGAGTTCGAGAACCCGCGGCCAGGCGTCGTCGACGATCCAGTCCAGGTCGCGAACCGCGAGCAACTCCCCCACGGTCACCCCGAACCGCGAGCCGTCCGGCGCGACGTCGTCGGCCCAGTCCTCGATCCCGTCGAGATCTGCCAGCGCCTCGGGCAACTCGTCGAGTGTCACGTCCGCGGCGGAGACGGTCCCGAGCGAACTCAAGACGCCGATCGCCTGCAACGCGGGCAGGCCGAAGCGCTCGACGGTCGCGTTGTCGATCGGCGCGACCTCCTCCTCGTCGAGCACGGCGGCTGCGTCCGAGCCTGCGACGACGAGCGCGTTGGCGGGGACTAGTTCGCCTTCGGCGTCTCGTAGTACGAGGTCGGACAGCCACCACAGGCCCTCGGCGTGGGAAACGTCCGCGGCGACGACGGTGAGGACGGCCTCGGCGATGACGTCGGGGTCGTCGGCCTCGGCGGAGTGCTCGACTGCCGCCCGGACGGCGTTGTCTTCCAGCAAGGCGCGCGGCGACATGGGGAGCGCTCCCAGGCGTTCCAGCGACGGATGCACGGCCTCGGGGTGGACGACCCGTACGCCGTACTCGCCGAAGATCGCCAGAACGTCGGCCGTCAGTTCGTTGCCGGGGAGGAGCAGGCCACGGACTCCGCGTACCAGCCGACCGTCGGCCAGTGGGACGGGGAGGGTGCCGAGGGATTCGCGGAGCAATGGCTCGGTGACCATCGCGGAGAGCGCTCCATAGACGTTGTGCCACCACGCGGGCGGCTCCGTCGCGGCAGCCGAGCCGAGTTGGTCGACGAGATCGGCGAGATCGAGGCGACGGACGCCGAGTGCGTCGAGTGCGGTCCGATCCTGACGCGGTGACGCGATCAGGCCGGGCACGATCGGCGCCAGCACGACGTTGAACGCATCGTCCGAGCCCTCGACAACCACGGCCTCACGAGGTGACAGCAGTGCGCCGTCCTCGACGGCGCGGACGATCGGCGTACCGGGCGATGCCGCGAGGATCGCCTCCCGGAGAGCGCGATCCAATGCGCCGGCCGCGAGGCCGATCGGCACCAGCGGGAGGACGTTCGCCCCGTCCTCGGCGCGGGTGCGCAGCAGCTCCGCGTAGGCCTTCGCCGCCTCCTCGACCAGATGATCGGTGAGCGCTCCCGTGGCCACGTGGCGCCGCGACGGGTCGAGCGGAAAGGTTGCCAAGAGCAACGCTGGGAGAGAGAGCGCTTCATCGGTCGGGGTCGGCGCATGCACGACGCGCGGCAGCGCATCGTTCGCCGACAACGCGTCGGCACCGCCAGGCGACTCGGCGGCCGCCGACCGCGGGAGGGCCCAGAGGATGGACCAGTACGGGCGGGAGCGTTCTTCGGTGGGGCGGTCGGCGAGTAGGCGCTCGCGGTCGCTCTCGTCGAGTACGCCGGATGCCCGCTGCACATACCAACGGGACTCGGCGTCGGTGAGGACACGTGTCGAGCCCTCGATGTCGATCTCGATCTGCTGCAGGCCGGGTAAGGCGAGCAGCAGGGCATCGTCGGCTTCGGCCAGCAAGCGGCGTACCAGGTCCGCTGCTGCCTCGTCGCGCAGCGCGAGGATGACTGCGGTGTCGTAGCCCTCCGGTGGCTCGCCTTCGGCTTCGAAAGGCAGGCGCAGGATCGGTACTTGGCCGTCGCGTCGGCGTACCTCGGTCGCCAGGCCGGGCGATCGCACTCCGGCTTCGGCGACGGCGGCCGCGGTGTCGGCGCGGGAGAAGCGGACGCCACCCGTCCGCGACAGGATCACCGGCTCGTCGGTCACCGCCAGGACGGCCGAGAAGCCGACGCCGAATCGTCCGACAGCGCTCTCCGAGTCGTCGCGCTTGGCCGACGCCCGCAGCGTCGCCAGCGACTCCACACCTTCGGCGCTCAACGGCGTACCGGTGTTCGAGACGACCAGCGTGCCACCGCTCAGCGAGAACTGCACCCGCCCCGGCACACCCGCCCGAGCCGCCGCGTCCGCCGCGTTCTGGGCGAGCTCGACCACCACTCGATCGAGGTATCCACCGAGCGCCAGATCCTCCTCGGCATTGGCATCCTCCCTGAACCGAACCGGCGCCGCCGCCCACCCAGCCAGCACGCGCTCCCTGATCCCACCAACCCCGAACTCGTCATTCACCCGGGTGAGTATGCCCGTGCACAATCCCACCCCCACACCGGGACCACGTCGGCAGATTTGCGGCACGGTCCAGCTAGTACTCCGGTCAGCGGCGGGCGCGGGCTTCGACGGCTTGGCTGAGGAGGGTGAGCGCCTTGACCGCGGCTGCGCGGTCGGCCGGTGTCAGGGGCTCGAGTGCTTCGGCTTCGAGGGTCAGGCGGCGGGGGAAGATGTCGTCGACGGCGGTCTCGCCCGCTTCCGTGATCTCGACCAGGACGGCTCGGCGGTCCGACGGGTTCGCCTCGCGGCGGACCATGCCGCGTTGCTCCAGCTTCGCCAGGGACTTGCTCAGCGCGGCCGGCGACCGGCCCATCGACATCGCGAGCCGGCGCGCGATGGTCGGCTCGGTGGCATGCCTGAGCTGGAAAAGTACGTCGAACTCCGCTGAGCTCAGCGCCGCCGCCTCGAAGACCGGCTCGAGCAGCAGGTCGAGCATCGCCTGCGTGTGCTTGACCAGTCCGAACAGCTCAACCGGCGCGAGATCCAGCTCGGGCCGCATCCTCATCCAGCGCTCCCGGAACTCCGCATGCCGATCAGCCGCCACATTCCACCTCATCGTTAACCAGTGAACTATTGGCGACTATACAGACCAGAACTGCCCGGAAGGATCGCCAAAGGTCCCGGAAGGGCAGGGATTGCCCGCCCTTCCGGGTCAGAAACCTAGAAGTCGCAGCCCGGGTTGGGGGCGTCTTCGGACAGCGGAGCGCCGTGCGGGAGGACGTACAGGACCTCCAGGACGACGGGCTTCTTGCCGAGGTTCAGGCCGATGTGGGTATGGTTCGCACCGCTGGGCTCGACGAAGGCGGCACCGGTCTTGTAGACGGTGGGTTCGCAGGAAGCGTCCGGGTGCGTGAGCGTGCCCTGGGCAACGAAGGCGTACAGCGTGCCGTCGTGGAAGTGCCAGCCCGTCTTGCCACCGGGCGCGATGGTGACCTCGCGCAGGATGTAGTCGGTGTCGCCGACCGTGGTCTGACTGATGATCTTGCCGGTCACGCCCGAGCCGGGGGTGGCGTCCGCGACGGCGGGCACCAGGGCCAGGCCGGCCGCGGCGAGGCCGGCCAGCGCGGTCCGGCGGATTCCCCGAGTGGCTCCACGCATGAGTGATTCCTTTCTTCGCAGGGGTTGGATACAGCACAGACAGCACAGCCATACAGGCTGTGACAATTCATCGTGCCAGGTATCGTCAGCCCGTGATCACGCCAGGCAGTCGCTATGTCGCTTTGGGCAGTTCGTTTGCCGCCGGCCCCGGAATCAAGCCGATCGTCGACAAGGCTGCCGCTCGATCCGGCCGCAACTACCCGCATCTGGTGGCCGAAGCGCTCGGTCTGGAGCTGACCGACGTCACGTACTCCGGCGCGACGACGACCAACATCCTGCGCGAACGGCAGGACGAGGCGCGGCCGCAGATCGATGCTGTGGGCCCCGATACCGCGCTGGTCACGATCACTGCCGGAGGCAACGATCTCGAGTACATCGGGACGTTCATCCGGGGCAGCATGATGAACACGCTGGCCAAGCCGGCGACGTTGCTCGGACGGCGGGTGGCCAACCGGATCCGGGCGCGGGTCAGCTACCTCAAGGAGCCGGCCGAGTACGCCGCGGTCGCCGCGTCGCTCACTGAGGTCGTCAATGCGGTCCGGGAACGCGCTCCCCGGAGCCGGGTGGTGCTTGTCGACTACCTGACCGTGGTCGGTCCGGGTACTCGCGCGCGTCTCGACGTACCGCTGAACGAGGAACAGTTGCCGAGCATCGTGATGATGGCGGACGGGCTGGCTGGTGCATTCGCGACGGCCGCGGAGGCGACCGGCGCCGACCTCGTCGAAGCGTCGGCGGCCGGGCGCTCTCACGCGGTGGGATCGGCCGAGCCGTGGACCTCAGGCTTCCGGATCCGCCCAGGTGGTCCGGCCCCTTACCACCCGACCGAGGCCGGCATGTCCGCCGTCGCCGACCTGATCGTCGCCAAGCTCCGCTGACCCCCGATCGGGGCCGGCCTCGCTGACCCCTGCTCGGCGCCGGCTCCGCTGACCCTCGATCGGCGCCGGATGCCGGTCACGCGGGGGCGACGCCCTGGGGGTGGATCTCCACCGCCTGGTTGACGGGCAGGCCACCAGGGCCGGGGCAGACGGAGATGCGGTCGACGATCTCCAGCAGGCGCTCGTCGGTGGCCACGTCGACGACCCAGTAGCCCGCCAGCACCTCCTTCGTCTCACTGAACGGGCCGTCCGTGATGATCGGCTCGCCGTCCGGCTGCGCCTGGTAGGTCCTCATCTTGTCCGGACCTTCGAGCCCACGCGCCTCGACCAGCTCACCGGCTGCCTGCAGCTCCCGGTTCAGCTCGTGCATGTACTCGACCATCACCTTGATGTCGTCCTGCGACCAGGTCTTCGGCATGTCGTCCCAGCCCTGCTTGTTCGAGTGCATCAACAGCATGTACTTCATCGGTCCCACTCCTTGTCCTCTGTCCCCGTACCGGGGTCGCTCAGCAGCTACGTCGGAACCGATCTCGCGTTCTCGACAGGGTTCTGGTCTAGAGCAGTTTCTGACGCGACGCCTGTACGCCGAGCTGGAACCGGGTCTGTGCTCCCAGCGTCTCCTGGAGCCGGCTGATCCGGCGGGCGATCGTTCTCTCGCTGACCCCGAACTCGCGAGCGATCGACTCGTCGGTGAGACCGGCGCTCAGATACGTGAGCAACCGTTTCGTCTCCAGCGACGGCGCTCCGACCGCGTCGCTCGTGTCGGTCCCGCTGGTGATCGGCACGGCCATCCGCCAGAACGCGTCGAACACCCCGACCAGGCCGGTCAGGAACGGGGAATGATGTACGACCATCGCCGCCGTACTCGTGATCTCGCCGGCCGTGGTCCGCGCCGAGAGCAGCGCCCAACGGTCGTCGACGATGGTCAGATTGAGCGGTACCTGCGGAAACACCCGCGCCTGCTCGCCCGCATCGACACACAGCTGGACCATCCGGAGCGCCGCCGGATCCTGCAGCACCCGCGTCCCGTAGATCACCTCGTACGTGACTCCGCGGCCGAGTGCGTCGAACAGCCCGTCGACGATCTGATGATCCGGCGACGCGAGGTTGCCCACGGTCATCGCCCGGACCTGGTGCTGGACGTCGACCTGCACGTGGTTGAGCACGGCCCGCGCCGTCTCGGCCGACGGCAGCAAGTCGACGTACGTCTGCTGCCCGATCCCGGCGGTCCACAGATCGGAGAGCAAGGCAGCGCTCTCTCGCGCGAGATCGGCCTCCCTCGTCCGCCGCTGCGCCAGCGCCTCCATCGCGAGATGCGGCGGTTGCGGCAACACCTTGCCGTCGGCCCGCTCGATCAGCCCGATCGCGGCCAGCTCCCCCAACGGTCCTTCCAGCCCTGTGGAGTCGCCACCCGGGGTGAGCTCTTCGACACTCAACGCACCACGCGTCATCAGATCGAGGTAGATCGCCTCGGCCTCGGCGGAGATGCCCAATGCGCGAAGTTGGTGCATCCCTCCTGTGTATCAGTTCTTCGGCGTGTAGACGTACGGAGTCGTGGTTGTGACGGCGAGGAATCCGAGGCGCTGGAGGATCGGGGAGCTGTCGTCGGAGGCGTCGACCTGGAGGTAGCGGTAGCCGAGTTCGGCCGCTCGGGCGGCGCGGACGGCGACGAGTGCCTTGTAGATGCCCCTGCCACGCCATTCCTCGAGCGTCGAGCCACCCCAGAGGCCGGTGAAATCGGTGTTCTTCTTGTAGACCGCCCAGGCGGCCGAGACGACCTCGCCGGTGGTGGCCGCTTCCGCCACGAAGATGTCGGTCAGGCCGGTCGCGTGCCGGCGTACCAGGTCGTCGGTCAGCCAGGACCAGTCCTGGTCCCAGACGGTCGACTCCATCGCGGCGATCCGCTCGAAGTCGGCCTTGTCGTCGGTACGCCGGATCGTCACGCCCTCGACCTGGTCGCGACCGGCCAGCTTTTGGACGATCTCGGCGCTCTCTGCGATGACGACCGTCTCGCGCTCCTCCGGCACGAACCCGGCGGCAGTGAGTCGCTCGGTCAGATCGGCCGGCAGGTCATGCCCACGGGTCTTCCACTCGACGGGCTGGCCCTTCGCGGCGAAGTACTCGCGCTGGCGGGCGATCAGCGCGTCCAGCTCCGCGCCGTCGAGCCCTGCGAGAGAGCGGTAGCTGACGAATCCGCGGCTCGGGTACTCGACCCGGATGACGGGTCCGTCCGTGCTCGTCGGTACGTCGGCCGCCTCGGCGCCGCCGCGCAGCTGGTCGTCGTAGGCCGCCAGCAGCTTCGCGGCCCGGGCTGTATTCGCTTGGGTGTCGATTCCTTCAGTCACCCGAGGACTGTGCCACGAGACGGGGGCTCTTCACGACCTGTTCGGTGCTGGCCGAACGTCGCCGGACCAGCGCGGTGACGCTGCGCCGGAGAGCGCTCCACGGACGGTGCCGGCGACGCTGCGCACGGAGGGCTTCCTCGGCGGTCCGGCGTACCTCGTCGTAACCGCTGCTCGAGTGCCGCACGTCGTCGGCGACGATCTTGCTGTTCACGACCAGACTCAACGCTTCCATCTCTGCACGCTCCTGCTGCGGGCTCCCCTGATGGGTGCCTTCACAACACAGGTCGGAGCCGCCGGCTGGATCTATACATTCTCCGGTGACTCGGTTGAGAGAACGAGAATGCGGAGCAGATCGGTCAGCCGATCCTGGTCGGCCGGCGGCAGCTGGTTGACCAGGTCGACCTCGATCTGGGTGATGTCGCCGAGCGCCTGCTGCCAGATCTTCAGCCCCGGTTCGGTGAGGGTGGCGACGACCTTGCGCCGGTCGTCGCGATCGTGGTGGCGGGCGACGTACGTCATCCGCTCGAGCGCATCAAGGCGGTTGGTCATCGCGGCCGGGGAGAGGCCGAGCTGGCCGGCCAGTCGGCCGGGCGTGGACTGGTACGGCACTCCGCCGCGGCGCAGCATGTGGAGCGTCTTGAAACCCCACCACTGCAGGCCGTGCTCAGCCAGTACTACGTCCCGCCGGCGGTCGAGGTAGCGCCCGAGCGCCTGCAACCGGGTCGCGATCCCCTCCACCCGGAGGTCCAGTTCCGGGAGCTCGCGGCTCCACAACTCCACGTGCGCGTCGATCGAGTCCTTCACCAGCCGAATGATTCAGCGAGTGAAGCT
Organism: Kribbella sp. NPDC051718; assembly: GCF_040681515.1. NCBI lineage: Bacteria > Bacillati > Actinomycetota > Actinomycetes > Propionibacteriales > Kribbellaceae > Kribbella > Kribbella sp. NPDC051718. Next base: position 502,481 of record NZ_JBFAYZ010000007.1, read on the forward strand.
TTGTTGTCAAACCTTTCGATGTCGAAATACCCTCCTGCGCATGACTCAGATCGCGCTCTCCCCGCTCATCCGGTCCGGTCTCTGCCTGATGCGAGCGGGCAGGTGGGACGACGCCACCCAACTCCTCGCCGCCGCTCACCCCGAGACGCCCTCAGAACGCCTAGCCCTGGCAGCCGCCTTGGCGGAGGTCGCCGTCGACCAGGACTTCGCCCAGCAGACCGACCACGCCGGCGCGCGACTCGCAGTACTCGCGGAATCCCTCTCCGACACGCCAGACGCCTTTATTAGTTGGGATTTCGCCTTCCTGCAGCTCCGCAAGGAGTACGGCACCGCCCTCGTCGCCCACGACGTCACCGAAGGTCCCGGCTTGGCTGAGCGCGCCAACCACCTCGCCAAGACCGCCCCCGACGAGAGCCGCTCCGGCCATGCCCACTTCTATGCCGGCGTGATCGCCGACAACCTGCTGGAACATCCCGACGATGCCTTCGCTGCCTACACAGCCGCCCTCGACCTCGGCGAACGCTCCGGCGACGACCTCCTGATCTCGCTCGCCCTCCGCCACCTGGGCGACCACGCCCACACTGCCGGCGACCTCCCGTTAGCCCGAGCCCACTGGGAGCGCTCAACCGAACTCCGCCAGAAAGTCGGCCACCTCCTAGGCGCATTGGCCCAGCAAACCCTCCTAGCCGTACTAGCCCGCGACGAAGGCAACCCAGCCGCCTCCAAAGCCCTCGCCACAGAGGTGAACCGCTGGTCCCACCAAGCAAACATCCCCTGGCTACAAGCCCAATCAGCAGACCTCATGAACTGACACACTCAGCACGGTGATCGAAGAGCTGATTCGCGTATCCGACGAGGTAGAACTCTTCACCGCCCACTCCCCCGGCCCAGCCGACAAAACCCTGCTGGTAGTCCACGGCGGCCCCTGCTGGGACCACACCTACCTACGCGACCCGCTAACCCAACTGGCCCCCGCGCACCGCCTAGTCTTCCCCGACCTCCGCGGCTGCGGCCGCTCAACCGGCGGCCTACCTCCCGACCGCTACACCCCCGACCTAGTAGTCGACGACCTGATCGCCCTACTAGACCACCTGGAGCTCGATCAATCCGACGTACTCGGCTTCTCCTACGGCGGCCTGATCGCCCAACGCCTGGCCCTCCGCACCAACCGAGTCCGCCGCCTCATCGTCGCCTCCAGCAGCATCCCACCCGTACCACCCAACGCCTTCCCCAACTGGCCCGAACGCACCCTCCGCCAGTCCGAAGAAACCCCCACGACCCTCGAAGGCCCCGCCCGCACCCACCACAACGCCCTAACCAGCGCCCGCTCCAACGTCTGGCTCCCCGAATCCCTCCCCGACTACCTATCCCGCATCAACAACATCCACTTCACCAACGACTGGGACGCCCCCTACCTAGCCGGCACCCTCCCGTCCCCCCGCTACCCCGACGCCTTGACCCGCTTCGCCACATCAAACCTCCCGATCCTGCTCCTCCAAGGCCGCCAGGACATGACCTTCCCCGCCCACCTCGCAACCGAAGCCGCCACCGCGATCCCCACGGCCCGCGCCGCCATCCTCGACGAAGCCGGCCACATGACCCACATAGACCAACCCGACGCATGGCTCACCGCAATACGCAACTTCTTGGCCTGAGCCTGCCCGGCGGAAAGATCATTGGACGACTGGATAACAGCAGCCTTCCGGCGACCGGGAACGACTACGCGCATGCCGAGCAGTAGCCACATCCACAAGCGACGAGCCAGCCACGGCCTTCCAATACGCCGGACGCCCCCAACCGTTTCGGCGGCTACACCAACAGCCCACTCAACACGGCGACCATCGCCTCGATAGTCAACGACCGCCTCCACCTCGGCATCGTCCTCACCGACGACGACTGGACAGTCACCACGACCACCGCCCTGGCCACCCGATCGCGCCGACGCAGTCCTGACCTAGGGCGCCCCTGACCGAACATCTTACGAACGTCCAATTTCGATCAGATCTGGACAGATTGCGGGCCAAGGCTGCCCTTGGATCGGCGGATCGGCACCCGCGAGAGATCGCAGAGGGGCGTAGTTGCCGGTGTGGGTGCGGTCAGTTTGTGGCGACTGGCAGGAAGTTCGTGAGTCAGCGGCACTACGACGTCTGGCTGAGCAGGGAGCGGTACTTCGGTGAGAATCGGAGACCGGGCACCTAGCCGCAGCTCGCCTCACGGACGTCGCCGCGGTAGACTCATGCAGGATTGTCGAGCGCGGGCTACCCGCTTCGCTGGACCAAGGTCTACCCGCGCGAGCGTGAGTTTGCCTACGACAAGCCCCGGATCGACAAGGGATGCCGTGAGTGCTCGATCGACGGTCGTTTGGGAGTTGGCAACGGGCGCCCCCTTCCGACAGGCTGGGCCCACGGCTCTAGGCCAACAGGCAGAGTCTAGGGGTCCTGCGTGAGCTGGCGGACGGTCACGCCCGTACCTCGCGACCGCGCTCGCACCACCATGCCAGTATCGAAGGTAAAGAGCACTACCTCCAGACCAGTGAGGTCCTTAAGTGCGCTCGCCACATCAACGATTTCCATATCCCCGTCGGCTAGACGTACGTGGTCGACTTCTTCAGGTAGGACGCGGACATCGACAGTGCCGTGCTGGCTGGACTCTCGGAGGCTGACCGGCCGCCCGGGATGTAGAGCCATCTTGTTGAGCAGCTTTAGTGTCTGTCTCGCACGCGGCTTCGTCGTGTGATTGCGCTTAGCGCGGTCCAACTCGTCGATAACGACAAGCGGTATCACGATGTGCAGGGATTCAAGTCCCCTGGCTTTGACTGCTTCCGCCCAGTCGATGTCGGGAAACTCGTCTGTGTGTTGCAAGAAGATGTTGGTGTCCGGCACGATGATGCGACCGAGTTCGTCCTGCTTCGGCCACATGCTCATCTGCTCCCGCAATACATCTTGTGCAGCCGACAGCGCAGCAACGGCTTGATCGAGTTCCAGTTGGACGGCGAGCAGAGCTGATAATTCACCTTGCACCAGCCCCTGGATGACCCAATGCCGCTGCGTCAGAACCAGGCGATTGACATCCTCATGGCTGAGACTGGCGCCTAGCGAGCGGGCGGCGTTCGTCGCCCACCTGACGTACTTCGCATACTGATCGCGTTGGTCGCTGGCACGAGCGTCAGCGGCTCCGTTGATCAAGCGGTCGAGTTCTTCGAGAACGGCGGTTGCGGCCACGCCTGGGAGCAGTCTCACAGTCACGCTGAACACCATCCCACAACACGAGCGTGTGGTCGGCTCTCGCTGGGCGGATGCCAGATCAGAGTGACAGTTCTCTTGGCGCTGCCCGAAACGCCGCGTGGACGAACGTCGTAACGGGTAGCCAAAGTCTAGCGATGTAGCTAGCAGTGGTTCTGCGAGCGGGGGAAGCAATGAAGCAGGCGAACAAGGCCAGGGCACGCTTCCGTTGGGAGGTCGCCTGGCTCAGTGCAACGCCGGTGTAGCTGCACGAGACGGCGACGATCGAGCTGCCGTTTGACTCTCGGACAGTGTGGAACTTCCTCGAAGATCCACGAAGTTCGATCCTGCTGTCAGACCGCACCTTGCACGCTGAGCGTCTAGCGGGCACGCCTCTGGGACTGGGCCAAGTACAGCTGTTCATTCATCGATACAGGTCCCCTTGGCAGCATGCTCGAAGTTGTCGCCTACGAGCCCAGCCGACGAGCGGTAACTCGCGACATCGCCAGCGGCCAGTCTGGAGGCGGCGAGCTGGTGGTGGAGCCGCTGGCCGTCGGCTGTCGAGTCACGCAGAGTCAGTGGGTAACGCTGCCGGCGGGCACTTCAAGTAGCAGAGCCGAGGTCAGCCGGCAGGTCCTCCGTGACCACCTAGGCGACCTTGGTCGTCGGCTACAGCACGTGGACAGTACTGTCATCAATCGGTGGGCGCCTTCTGGCGTTTGATTGTGCCCTCTGGGGCCGGTGCTCAAGCGCGCCGCTCCAAATCTAGCGCATGGCTACATAGAATTATTAGTTCCAATGCGGGATAGGTGTAATGTCTCATGGCTTTGCTTGTCGTGAGGCCATTTCAGTTCAATGACGTTTACTCTCTCTTGTGTTGGGCTATCGAGGATGAGTTCTCCTGGTCGATGCATGGTCGATGCAAGGTGGTCGGGCTTACCGAAGGCGAGCAGAAACGGGAAGGATCGAATCCATGCTCGTAGCCCCCAGAGAGTGTTGTCGACTGGATTGGTCAATGGTTCAGCTCCCAACTCAGCTGTTGAGCCATCTTTCGTGGTCTGTGCGCTGAAAGGTTGGTCTTGAATGGAGTCCAGATATAGACCCCATTTAGCTGGCCACTCCTGTTGCCCGAAAGCAATGTTTAGTAGCGCTACCTCATAGCCCGGTCTTACCGTCGTTATTTTTGTGTTTTGCTGTGCCTTTCCGATTTGGCCGGATGCAACCAACCCAAGGGCAAGTTTGAGAAGCCATCGCTCAAAGAGGGGGCCATCTAGGCGCTCTGTCCGAGTAGGCGCCGGCGGGGAGCCAGTATCCAGCGAGGTCTGGAGCTCGCGTAGCAGCCGGAACGCCTTGGCAGCTTCCGTGTCTAGGTGGTGAAGCTCGGAGTTGTGGGAGCTACAGAGAACTTTGGCTGTAAGACTTGCTGAGCCGTATCCCCCGTCAGGAGTACGTCCTAGTCCTTCAATGTAGATCGCGCCTAATTGGTCGAGCACCGCACGAGATATATAGTGCTCACGTGATAGACCTGAAGAGCATCCGCCGAGTACTCTTGCGTAACACTTGCGAATGGACTCCATGTCGGCGTTCCACCCCCGTGATTATTGGGTCTATGTTTTATAGTACTCGAATCTCAAAACTCTCGCTACGCTTGCCTGGAAAAGGACTTGATCGAAGCTAATCTCGATAGCCGTCAAGCCTGCCTCCAACGTTGTCTATTCCCGCTATCAACAGGACTCATCCTGCCAATCGACCACGGTTGGCCGATCGCTGGTGACCAGGAACTCCTTGACAGCCTCTCGAATCTGGGCAATTGGCAGCTCCGCGTCGGCCGGGAACTCGCGGTCGCTACTGGTGTAGTAGTAGGTAATCTCTTTGTCGCCGCCGGCCTCGCCGCGGCTGAAGTAGTTACCGCCGCCACCCATGTAGCGCAGCGCCCCGACGTCGCCGTCCTCGTTGTTGACGGCGACTAGCAGTTCGTGGTCGGGAGCTCCGGCCGCGTTGATCCGGCCTTCGACATAGAGGGCTGCGACCGAGTGCTCGTAGTCCTCAGCGAGCAGTCCGTCGATGAGCCGGTCGACGTCGGCGGCGGTTTCGAGGCGCAGAGGATCGGCGTCGTGTTCGTGCTTGTAGTAGGCCTTGACGATGCTCATTGCGGATCCGTCTCTCCGTAGTAGGTGTGCTTGAAACCGCCAGGTCCGTAGACCGTCAGCTGACTACCGGGTGGCAAGAAGCTTGGCAGAAGTTTGTTGCAGCCCAGATCACCGGGGCCGGGGCGGTTGTTCAAGATGATGCGAGCTTTGCGGATGCCGTCGCGGCGCATGCGCATGGCGAACTTGAGTTCAACATCGGCGGCGGTGGAGAGGATGTAGGGCGGCTCCACCAGGCCGAGCCGTTCAGCGTGGCGTTGAGCTTCCCCAAACTCGGGATCGTGGCGACCACTGACCAAGTCATGATCTATGCCCTCGTCGTCGTGCCAAATGCCTCGGGTCTTGGGACTGTAGCCCCGACTGACCTTGCGTTCGGGCAGGCGCTCCAGGATCTCGCGGGCATATGGGTCGAAGTCGTCGGGCGGCTCGGGACTCTGGTCATTCGCCGGCCTCGCGGCCTTGGATGCCTTCTCGCCTTCCGGCTTCGCGGAGTCGTCCCCGCGCCGGCCTCCCGCGGCCGGTGGGCTACCACCTCCAACCATGGGACCGTCACCGGTGGGCCGGTCGCCCGGTTCGGCCGTACGAGTGCCGTTAACCATCTGCTCGGCCCATGCGCGGGCTTTGGGCGGAGTCTGGCTCAGGTAGTGGACAGCCTCATCACAACGACGGGCTGCCTCGTCTAGTTGCATGGCGGCCCGCTGGGCAGCCGGATTGGCCGACATGCCCCCGACGAGTCCCGCCTGTTCCCGGCAACGCTGGGCGGTGCGTTGCAGGTAACCAATGACACGCGGTATTTCGTCGAAGGCAGCGACCAGCCCAAGTGCCACGCGTTGCAGCTCGGACGGCATACGTGTGTGGTCTAGATCTGGTCCGCGTAGCTACGGCAGCCTTGCGCCGCGATCTGCAACGACTCGACCGCCTGCTCGAGGGACCGCCCGGCCGCGTCCAATAGCTCGGCAATGTCGCGGTCGGCACCGGTGGCGGAACCCGCGATGAGGGCTTGGACCTGGGCGCTGGTCTGCCCAAACTTCTGGCGGAAACCGCCCAGACTGCCCGCGCCCTGCTGAGCTTCGGTCATGAGCTGGTAGAGCTGGGCCTTCAGGCGCTGAATGTCGGACATATGTAAGCCTCACTCTTGTCGGTTGGGGGCGAGTTGGCTGGCCAAATGCCGCCCCTTGGGGACGAAAGCAACAAGGAGCGGCGTCGGCCCTCTTCGACACGGCATCCGTTCATGCCGTGTCGAAGAGGTGGAGCGGCTGGCGCGGGCAGCCTCACTCGCATCGACCGCGCCAGCCGGCCTTTGGTGTCCCTGTCTGAGCCGGGAGGGAATACAGGGGACTCGGGGTCGGCTCAGACAGGGACGATGGGTGACGGGACCGGTGAGGTGTGCGGCGATCCACCGCACGGAGGGGCTGAGGACGACTCCCCACCGGTCCCGCCAGTTCATGGGGAGGGATTGGCAACGATGACCCGCGCGCCAGTCGTGCGCTCGAAGGTGTCTTTGACGTCATGGGTCACCGCCAGCGCTGCAAAGTGCAGGCGGCTGGGGATGATGACCGTCGTCACCTCGTAGCGGTTGACTGCCTCAATCAAGGCCTCGAAGGCGGCCGGGCTGGTGGAGTTGTCCTCGACGTAAATCGTCCCCATGGCGTAGCCCTCAACCCGAGCGAACTGTTCCAACTGGTCTTTGATCTCGGCCAACTCGTCGTCGGTCATGAGCAGGTGCTTGAGGACATAGCCCAGGAGAAGCGGACGGGTGTAGTCGGTCACTCCAGATCCTCGTCCAGCCAACGCTGGAAAGCGTTGTTCAGGCGCTCCCACAACACCGTCCACCAGCGCCGACGACGCCTGCCCTTCACGACTGCTCATCTGCCACCGCCACCGGCTCGATGGTCACTCGCAGGCTGGCGAAGCGCCGAGTCATGGCGGCCTGGTAGCGGATGGCAGTCTCTGGTTCGGCCGTGTACTCGGCGATGACGTGCTCACCGAACCAAACCCGCACGCAGCGGTCAGTGGGCAGCGGACGTTCGGCCAGCGTCATCACAGGCCGCGCACCTCCGCCACGATGTCGCGGCTGATGCCGACATACATGAGGGCGGCTGCTACAAACAGCCACTGGGCAGGCGGCATGAGGTTGGACAGGTGCAGTAACGCTGTGGGCTCCACGGTGGCTCCCCGTGAGGATAGATCACGAACTGGCGTCGGATGATTACAGACGGCGACTGGCCGGACTGACCTGATCCATCACACCGTCTGGCATGGAATCCAGCCATGGCGTTGATGACGCAAAAACGATGCATTGATGCGGCGGCACGCGCACCGCCCCGTCCGGCCTGAGATCCTGGGATACCGTCGAATCCCGGCGAAAGGGGGTGGTGCGGATGGCAAACCGTCGGGTTCTATTGGCCCAACGACGACGCATAGCTGGTTTTACTCAGGAGAGCCTGGCCGAAAAACTCGGCGTCGACCGCTCTACTGTCGTGCGCTGGGAATCGGCCGAAAGCAACCCTCAGCCATGGCTTCGTCTGCAGTTGGCGGACGCCTTGCGGGTGACGGCTGACGAACTAAGCGACCTCCTGGATGGCATAGATGTTGAGCAGTTAGCTAGGTTGGGCGACGGGACCACGAGCAGACAGGAGGAGGACGTGGAACGCCGTCGATTGCTAGAAAGCCTCGCTGTACTAGGGATTGCAACTGCCAGCTCTCCCGCAGCCGCCGCGCTTGAGACCATCCGCTCCAGCGTGCACAACGCCTTCATGACCGCCGACACCAACGTGCAGTTCTGGCAAGAGCGCGTGATCGAGTACGGCTACTCCTACCTCACCGATCCACCGCATCAGTTCGTGACGGACCTGGCGGGCGACCTGGTCTCTGTCCGGCTCATCGTGGGCCGCATGAAGCCCAATGCTCCGGCTTACAAGGACTGGTGCACGGTGGCCGGGATGCTGGCTTGCGCCATGGCAAAGTCGCTGTCCAACCTCGGGCATACCCGCGAGGCCGGCAAATGGTGGCGCACGGCGCAGTCGGCTACAGATGTGTCCGGCGACCTAGACGCGCAAATGTGGGTGCGTAGTCAGAACGTCATCCACGGCCTGTACGAGAAGCGCTCACCCCACCTGCTCCTGCGTCAAACCGCCGAAGCCATCCGGTTAGGCAACGGCCACGCCTGCCATGGCTTGGCCTCGTCGAGCACGGGTCGGGCTCAAGCCTTGGTGCTGGCAGGCAAGTACGAGGATGCTAAGCGCGAGCTGGTCCAAGCGGAACAGATCCTGGGGCAGCTGCCGGACGAGGTGCGTGAGAACCCCGACTCGGTGCACTGCTTCAGCGAAGATCGGCTGCGCTATACCGAGACCTGGGTATACGCCTACTCCGGCGACACCGCGAAGACCGATCTTGCGGCCGAACAAGCCAAACGACTGTACCCGGTGACGGACTTCCGCACCCCCCTTCAGATCGAACTGCTGCAAGCGTTCTCGCGAACCAAGTCGGGTGACACCACCGAGGGGCTGCGCCACGCCCACAGCCGCCTCGAGGCATTGCCTGTGGCCCAGCGGACCCGCATGGTGGGCGACCTGGCGCAACGCGTGCTGGAGCCGCTATCTGAGGCCGATCTCAAGCGGCCTGATGTGATCTCGTACCGCGAACTGCTGGCCCAATCGCCCATCAAGGAGCTAACCGCGTGACTGGGGCCGTCTACGAGCGCCTGGACGGCGACGCCACACTCAAGATGCTCGACGAGCTGACCGATCTATACATGGCGATCCACAACCAACCCGAGCACGACTTCCCGATGTACAGCCGCGACGCTTTCATTGAGCGCACGATGGCGCAGTGTCAGCGGGATGGCTTCGAGTTGGTGGCGCTGCGGCTGGACGATCGCCTGATTGGGTTTAGCTTCGGGCTGCGGTTCGAGGCCGGCAAGTGGTGGTCGGATATCGAGCCGCCTCCGGCAGTCGTACTTGAAGCCACCAAGTTCGCTGTGATTGAACTAGACGTACACGAAGACTTCCGCCGCCGCGGTCTCGGCAAAGCGCTGATGGACCAGCTACTCACCGATCGACCGGAGCCCTACGCCACGCTGGCCGCCACGGTGGGCGGAAGTGCCCACGCCATGTACCTGCGTTGGGGTTGGCGGGTGGCGGGGCGCTTCACGGACGGCGAGCCGGTGATGGATGCGCTGGTGACGGATCTTAGTTAGCTTTGGCCGCCGCCTAGGTCACATGTAGCGATCGAAGAATCACTGAGGATGAATTATCTGACAACGACAAGTGATCGCGCAGGTTTACGTGTCCGACCGGCGCGACCGTCCAGTTGGCAGCAGGAAAGCAGCGCTGATACTTCACGTGGCTCACAGCCTTATTGCCGGGGCAATCCCTGAAGATCTGGCGCGCGAGGAGCAAGAGCGCATTACCAAGGAACTCGGACACGCTGAACGCGTCCTCGCCACCTCACAGATCGTGTACAGCCAGATTGAGGAGACGCCTGAACTGGTCCTCGACCAGCCTGGTCGCTGTGAGGAGGTGTACCGGCTCGGCGCTACGGATGTAAGACGCCTGTCTAACCAGCTCCTGTTCGAGAACCTGTGGATTGACGTCGAATACGACGAGCCGGCCCCGTTGCGGGCCGGGCTGAACTACGCGAGTCTTTCGCCACCGTCCACCGTCTGGCCGGCGACACAAAGAACCTCCACCGTCTTTCTGACGATAGAGGTTCGCAGGAGATCTCCATGCTGCGCCCGGCAGAGTTCGAACCTGCCACCAACGGATTAGAAGTCCGACGCTCCAGCTGAGTTACAGACGCCCTGCCCGATCGAACACCCCAGGCTACCTCGAATATCTATTTTTCTATTACCCTGTTTGGTACTTTAGTATTTTGCTCTGATTCAGGCGCCTAGAATCAGCAGCAACCCCCGACCTTCTTTGCTCTTGTTCTTTGCTCTTGTTCTTTGCTCTTGTTCTTTGCTCTTGTTCTTTGCTCTTGTTCTTTGCTCTTGTTCTTTGCTCTTGTTCTTTGCTCTTGTTCTTAG
>NZ_JBFAYZ010000007.1:512971-549716 GCF_040681515.1 Kribbella sp. NPDC051718
TAGGCTGATTCTCGGGGGACTAGGTGGGGGTCGAAGATTACTGAGGTGGGTGGGAGGGTTGGGTCCTCGATGTGGGCGAGGAGGATGCGGGCCATTTCGGCGGCCATTTGTTCTACTGGTTGGGCGACTGTGGTTAGTTGGGGGCGGGTGGAGTGAGCCGGTTCGCTGTCGTCGAAGCCGATTACTGCTACGTCGGATGGGATGTTGCGGTGGTGGGAACGGAGGATTTTCAGGGCGCCGGTGGCCATCAGGTCGTTGGCGGCGAAGATGCCGTCCAGGTCGGGGTGGGCGGCCAGGAGTTCCAGCATTGCCTGTTCGCCGCTTTCGCGGGTGAAGTTGCCTTTGGCAACGGGGACGTAGGCCTGGCCGTGCCGCGCCATGGCGTGCCGGAAGCCGGTGAGGCGGTCCTGGGCGGCCGGTACGTCGCTGGGGCCGGCGATGGTGGCGACTCGGCGGCAGCCTCGGGCGACCAGGTGGTCGGCGGCCAGGGCGGCGCCACGCTCGTGGGCCAGGTCGACGTAGCTGATCGGTACGTCGCGGCCGGGGCGGGCGAAGAGGACGGCCGGGATGCCCGCGTCGACGAACAGGCCGGGCAGGGTGTCGTCGGAGTGGGTGGAGACGAGTAGGGCGCCGTCAGCCTTGCCTTGGCGGACGTAGGCGACGGCGTCTGCGCGAGCCGCGTCCGAGTCGGCCAGTACGAGCGTCGGATGGACCTTCTGCGGCAGCAGACTCTTCACGACGCCTGAGGTGATACGGCCGAAGAACGGGTCGCCCAGCACCTGCTCGGCTGAGCCGTCCGAGCCCGAGATCACCAAGGCGATCGCGCCCGCCTTCCGGGTGACCAGCGACCTGGCCGCCGTGTTCGGAACATAGCCGGTGGTCCGCACCGCCGCCTCGACCTTCGACTGCATCGCGGGATCGACGGTCAGCACGCCGTTGATCACCCGCGACGCGGTGGCACGGGAGACGCCGGCCGCCTTGGCGACGTCTTCCAGAGTCGGCCGATTGCTGTTCATGGCACCGGATCGTAGCTGCGTCAAGCTCTCCCCCTCATCGAGATATCCACAGGTACGGCGGCCTGCTGCCCACAGGCCGCCGTACCTGAAGCCGATCGGTCAGTTGCGATAGATCCCGAACTCGAACAACGAGTAGCCCCAGCCGGTACCACGCTGGGTTCCGGTCATCCGGACATAACGCCCCGACCCACCCGAGGCGATGTTGTCGACATCGCCGTTGCCATCACCAGTCGTGTAGACGGGACGCCAGTTGTTGCCGTCGTCCGACGCCTCGATCCGGTACGCCCGGGCGAAGCTCGCCTCCCAGATCAGCTGGATCCGGTTGAACGACTGCACCGACCCGAGATCCACCTGCACCCACTGCGGATCCGACCAGTCACTCGCCCAGCGCGTCGTGTTGTTCCCGTCCGTCACGTTCGACGGCGGGTACGGCGCACCGTTCCCGACCTGCTGGTACGACGAAGCCGTCGCCGGCTTGCCACGAGCGATGTTCGTGCCCTGGACCGGCGGGGCCACCACCCGGAAGGACTTGGTCTCGATCCCGACATTGCCCTTGCCGTCGCGGACATAGTCGTACAGCTTCCACACCCCGAGCCGCTCGGGCACCGTCACGGTGAACGGCCCGTTCCCGCTCGACGGCGTACCGACCAGAGCGCCGCTGCCGTCGATGTACTTGCCGCCGACCTTGAACTCGTGCGTCAGCGCGTCCCCGTCAGGGTCGGACACGTTCACGGTCACGGTGATCGTGCCGCCGGCCGGTACATCCGTCGTCCGGCTCAGCGTCATGTTGCTGATCACCGGAGCTGTGTTGCCGCCGCCGGCGCCGCCGAAGGCCTGCCGCACGGCGTAGTACGAGAGCCGCTTCTGACCACCAGGCGTCAGGTTGAACCACACAGCGCCGAAGTCGTCCTCAACGCCGTAGTGGAACAACGTCGCACCCAAGGCGACACCCGTGTGCCCGGTGATGCAGTTCCAGGCAGCAAGGTAGCCGTCGCGCTTCTGGACGTCGGTGGGCTCGTCCGGTACGCCGTTCGCGTCGTTCGGCACCTCCCACTCACCAGCGGGCCCGGCCTCGGTCACGATGTACGGCTTGTTGTATCCGCCACTGATCCAGTCCTGCTTGACCTGGCAGATGTGCCCGTACGAGTTGACCGCGAGCAGATCCAGATCAGGCGTGTACTGCTTGAAGTACGGCCAGGCACCCGTCCACGCGTCGGTCGAGGTGACCGGGTGGTTCGGGTCGATCGCATGGATTGCCTGCGTCGCCTCGTTCACGAAGCGCGCATACGCGATCCGCTGGTTCTCGAGCTCCGTGCCGGAGAAGCAGTTCTGCATGCCGAGCACCGACTCGTTGCCGACGTTCCACAGCAGCACGCCCTGGTTGTCCTTGTACTCCGTGGTCCAGCGACGGATCTCGGCGAGCATGTTCGCCTTGTACGTCCCATCCGTCACGTAGTTGACGCAACCGCCGCTGCCAGGTCCACCACCAGGTTGGAGCCAGTAACCGGCGATCACTCGCATGCCGTTCGCGGCCGCCGCGTCGAAGAGTGGCTTGGAGGAGGCGTCCGTTCCCCAGGTACGTACGGTGTTGACGCCGATCTGCTTCAGCGCGGGCAGTCGGGCGCCGGCCTCCGAGGCGGGCGGGCCCCAGGTCAGGCCCTTGACCTGCCAGGGCGCGTTGTTGACGACCAGCTGCCAGTTCCCTTGGCTGCCAGAGACATGGACCGTGCCAGTGCCTTGCGGCGGACCGTTGTCCCCGCCGGTACCAAGCACCTGGAACTCGTACAGGGACATGCCGTAGCCGTTGGCGCGTTTGACGCCGTACATCCGGACGTACCGGCCGCTGCCGTTGACGTTGAGCGTCTCGTTGCCGCCGGGGCCGGCAACCGTGCTGTAGATCGGGTTCCAGTCCTGGCCGTTGCCGGAGACCTCGATCCGGTACTCCTTCGCATAGGCCGCTTCCCAGCGCAGTACGACCTGGCTGATGCTCGAGGTGGCGCCGAGGTCGACCTGCAGCCACTGGTTGTCCTGCCAGGCACTGGACCATCTGCTGTTCAGATCGCCGTCCACTGCGGCGGTGGCCGGAGTACCGGCGCCTTCCGATGACGAGGCCGTCACCGGGCGCCCTTGGGACAGCAGGGTGGCCGCTTGCGCGGGTTGAGCCAGTAGTACGACGTTGCCGAGCAGCACGACGGCTGCTGCGACCGTGGCGGCGATCGCCGATCGGCCGCGATGACTGCGCCGGGAGGGCTGCAGCCGGACGCGGCGGGTCGCGAAGTCCATACGGGTACTCCTTCGCTGGAGTGCGAGAGTGGGGCGGGTGGTGTCAGAGAGCGCTCTCTCGCGCTCTGATAGTTGCCCCCGTGTTACCGCGTTGTCAACGGCTCGTCACGCTCAGGCGGTTCCGGAACCAACAAGCACTTGACAGCCGGAGAGCCCCGGCAGAGGCTGTCTCAGAGAGCGCTCTCCCGCGATGTCCCACCGCGGGTTGCCTGAACTACCGCCCCCGCGGAATCCCCCGAACAGGAGGAGATCCGTGTTCACCAGAAGGAAAACAGCCCTGTCCGCAGGCGGCATCGCCGCCGTCCTGATCGCCTCGGCGCTCGCCGCCGTGGCCGGTTCCGAGGCCCAGGCCGACGACCTGGTCACGCACCACGAGTTCCAGGTCAACTGCAACGTGCACCACCGCGCCACCAACGACCCGATCGTGTTCCCGAACATGCCGGGCGCGTCCCATGAGCACAGCTTCGTCGGCAACGCCACCACGAACGCGGCCACCACCCTCAACAGCCTGACCGCGGCCGGCGCGGGCCAGACCACCTGTCTCAACCCCGACGACCTGTCGGCGTACTGGTGGCCGACGATGTTCCGCAACAACGACCCGGTGCCGCAGACCTGGCGGCAGACCATCTACTACAAGTCGGGCATCCTGCGGTACCAGGACGTCCGTCCGTTCCCGCCAGGGATCCGGTTCGTGGTCGGCAGCCCGAGCGCGACGCTGGACCAGTTCAAGAACTCCCCCGGCGCGGTCGAGGGCTTCGAGTGCGGCGACATCTCGAAGAGCTGGGACATCCCGGCGTACTGCACCCCCGGCACCCAGGTGAACGTCCGGTACCAGGCCCCGAGCTGCTGGGACGGCGTCAACCTGGACTCCGCCGACCACAAGAGCCACATGGCCTACCCGGTCAACTACGTCTGCCCGGCCGACCACCCGGTCGCCGTGCCGATGCTCGAGTTCAAGATCTCGTTCGAGGCCAGTGGTGACATGGCCGGGACCAGGTTCGCCAGCGGTCGTGGCTACACCTGGCACTACGACTTCTTCAACGCATGGGATCCGCCGACGCTGGCTGCCCTGGTGAGCCACTGCATCAACGGCGGCCTGCAGTGCAACGGCAAGGGCTTCGACCTCTACAAGCCCGACCGCGGCCAGGTCCTCGGCGACAACTACCGCCTCCCGGGCCGCCCGACCATTCCGACCATCTAACCGAAAACTCCCTGCGGTGCTGGAACTGGGGAAAGGGACAGCACCGCAGGGCCCGCCGGCCGTACAGAACCGCGCACCTTGAACACCAAACGGCGACCTCGGACACGTTATTTCATGTCCGAGGTCGCCGTTTGGTGTTCAAGGTCGCCAGTTGTTGGGTGGTTGTCAGGAAGAGAAGGCCGCGTCGAAGGAGGCGGTGGGTGGGTCGAAGGCGAGGGACCGGACGAACTGGAGGGCTTCGGCGGCGCCGACGAGGCGGTCCATGCCGGCGTCTTCCCATTCGACCGAGATCGGGCCGGTGTAGCCGATCGTGTTGAGCATCCGGAAGCAGGCTTCCCAGGGGACGTCCCCGTGGCCGGTGGAGACGAAGTCCCAGCCGCGGCGCGGATCGCCCCAGGCCAGGTGGGAGCCCATCCGGCCGTTGCGGCCGTTGCCGACCTGGCGCTTCGCGTCCTTGCAGTCGACGTGGTAGATCCGGTCCTTGAAGTCCCAGAGGAAGCCGACCGGGTCGAGGTCCTGCCAGACGAAGTGGCTCGGATCCCAGTTCAGGCCGAACGCCTCGCGGTGGCCGATCGCCGCCAGCGTCGCCGTCGTCGACCAGTAGTCGTAGGCGATCTCCGACGGGTGCACCTCATGGGCGAACTTCACACCCACTTCGTCGAAGACGTCCAGGATCGGGTTCCAGCGGTCCGCGAAGTCCTTGTACCCGGCATCGACCATCGCCTGCGGCACCGGCGGGAACATCGCCACGGTCTTCCAGATCGACGAGCCGGTGAAGCCGACCACCACGTCGACACCCAGCGCGCGAGCAGCCCGCGCGGTGGTGGCCATTTCTTCGGCCGCCCGCTGCCGGACGCCCTCCGGATCCCCGTCGCCCCAGATGTGTCCGGGCAGGATCGCCTGGTGCCGCTGGTCGATCGGGTCGTCGCAGACCGCCTGGCCGAGCAGATGGTTGGAGATCGTCCAGACCTTCAGGTTGTACTTCTCCAGGATGTCCAGCCGGTTGCGGACGTAGCCGTCGTCCTCCGCCGCCTTCCGGACGTCCAGGTGATCACCCCAGCAAGCGATCTCCAGCCCTTCGTAGCCCCACTCGGAGGCGAGCCGAGCCACTTCTTCGAACGGCAGGTCGGCCCACTGGCCGGTGAACAAGGTGATCGGTCGAGCCATCACAAACTCCTTAGAAACAAAAGATAAAAACAAAAACTAAGCGCACGCCGCCTTCGGCGGCGGTTGTGGTGGTTGGTGGGGGTGTCCCGCGGCGCCGCGGCCGGAGCGCTGGTCGCGGCGCCGGGGACAGGAACCGGACTGGCCGGTCCCCCGCCGACCGGGTGGCACCGCTCCCCCGCGACCCGGGACGGGGCCGAACCACCCCGGGTCGTGAGAGTTCCTGTCCGCCTCTCCGCGTCGGACAGGGTGCAGTGCCACACGGCGACGAGCATGGGGTCAGATCCTCCGCTTGAGGTCCTGGCCGATGGCGACGAGCAACGTCCTGGCCGGTACGTCGGCGACCTGGGCCGCCTCCGCCAGATAGTTGTCCATCGCCGCGCGCGCGGCGTCGAGCCGGCCCTTGCTGTGTTCGCGCTGGGCCGCCCGCAGCTGCACCTTCATCACCACGGTCGGGTCCAGAGGCAGCGTCCTGACATCGCGGTACCGCTTGACCACCTCGATGGCCTCGTCGTACGTGGCGATGACGGTGAACGGAACCTTCGTGACCGCGATGTTGCCGGCCTTGTCGGTCGCCCGGGCGATCACTTCGTGCGCGCCCAGGCCGAGCAGCATGCCGTCGAGCTTGCCGTTGGCCGCCAACGGTTGCCCGTCGATGGTCAGCGTCACGCCCACCAGGCCGGAGAGCGCGTCCGTGGCCGTCGCCGTGACGGTGGCCAGCTTCGACACCCCGAGCTCGGTACCGGCTGTCAGGCCGGTGACCGTGGTCGCCGGGGCGGTCTTGTCGATCTTGACCGTCACCGACTTCGGCGCGGATACATTGCCCGCCGTATCACTGGCCCGCACCTGGACGGTGTGGGTGCCATCGGCGGTGAGGTTGATCGCGTGGGTGTACTCGGCCCAGTCGCCGTCATCGACCTTCTGTTCGATGTACAGCTGACCCGGCTGGTTGTCGGTCGCCATCGCGGTGGCGACGACCGTGTCGTTCCACCAACCGTTGTCGCCGGACGGAGCCGACGGGTTCACCGACAGGGTGACCTGCGGAGCGACGTTGTCCTTGACCAGCTTGAAGTAGTCGAACTTCGCCGTCTTCGACGCGACCTGGTCGACACCGAAGGCGTAGATCCCGAAGCTCGCCGAGCTCAGCGCGGTATTGGTGACGGGCGGCAGCGCCGTCCACTCCAGTCCGTCCGAGCTGTAGGAGCCGGTGTACTTCGTACCGGCCTTCGCCAGCCGCAGGTACCAGACACCCTGGCTGGGTGACGGCGCGTTCGGCTGCGGATCCTGGACGACGTTGTTCACCTCGCTGCGCAGCTCGATCCCCCGGGTCACCGTGCCACCAGGGCTGTTGGTGGTGAGGAAGTCGAACTTCACGTAGTTCGCGTCGTCGCCGTAGACCATCAGGCCACCCTGCTGGTAGGCCTCGTTGAACGCGGACCCGTCCACCTTGGTCTCGATCGTCCAGTCACCGTCGGGAGCCGGCTGCAGCAGCAGGTTCTTCGGGTTCGTGGCGGTCGTACCGTAGATGTCGCCCTTGCTCGTGTCGATCTCGAGGCTGCCACCGGTCACCCGGTACGCCGAGGCGTCCGGCCGCACGCTCGCCGACCAGCGGCAGGCGTTCAGGGTGGATCCGTCGAACTGGTCGTCCGGGGTCGGTACCTCGGCGGTGTCGTCCGGCGTGATGCTGAAGTAGTCGAACTGCGCCGTGATCGGCAGCGCGGCCGCCTGGTTGGCGAGGCCGAACAGCCCGATCTTCGGGTTGCTGATCCCGGCCAGCTGCTTCGTCTCCGGCATGTCCACGAACGTCGCGCCGTCAGCGCTGTACGACGCCCGCAGGTTCTGCCCGTCGCTGGTGAACCGGATCCAGACCGTGTCCGGGTACGCCGCACCCAGGTTGGCCGTGTTCGACGCCGCTACCTCGTTCGGCACCCCCGCTTCTTCGCGGATGAACTGGAAGATCCGGTCCGCCGCCGAAGGCCCGCTGGTGTTGCGGCCCTGCAGCACCATCTTCGCGTAGTTGTCGTCGTCGCCGTAGATGATCAACCCGGCCTGCTGGTAGGCCCGTCGGGCCGGCAACGTCATCTTGGTGGTCGCCTGCCAGGCGCCCGCGGGCAAGGGCTGGAGCACGATGTTCGGCGTACCCGTGTTGCCGGTGCCGTAGATGTCGGTCGCCGTCAGCGGAAGGTTCAGGTTGCCGTTGCTCACGGCAAGTTCCTGGTTGCCTCTGACAATGGCGTTCCAGCGGCCGGTGTCGAGGGTGGTGCCCTCGAAGCCGTCCGAGCGACCGGTCAGACAGGTCGGCGGAGCACTCGCGTCCACCTTGATCTGTACGTGCGACGTACCGGCCGCGCCCTTGGCATCCGTCACCGTGACGGTCGCGTCGAAGGTGCCGGAGGTCGTGTAGGTGTGGCTGATCGTCGCTCCGGTGCCGGTCGAACCGTCACCGAAGCTCCACTCGTAGGACAGCGGCAGATCCCCTTCGGGGTCGGTCGCGGTCGCCGTGAAGTCGACCTTCAGCGGCGCCTTGCCCTGCAGGGTGGACGCGGCGATCGACACGTTCGGGCGCTGGTTCTCGGTCACGCCCTTGCCGATGAACTTCACCCAGTTGACGTTCAGCTGACCCGTCGTCTTGACGAAGTACAGCGGTCCGCTGGAGAGCGACGCCCCGGACACGTCCGCGGTGAAGTTGCCGTACGTCTGCCAGCCACCCGTCGGAGTGACGTTGATGGTGGCAACGATCGGGCCGTCCGTCGGCGAGCCCTGCCGGACCTGGACCGTCGCGCCCGCGTCCGGAGACGCCGCCCGCAACTGGATCTGGTTGATCCCGGTCAGGTTGGTCGGCTTCCAGCCCCACCAGTCACCGTCTTCGATGAAGCCGATGTTCTTGCCGCCACCGGCGACGTCACCGGTGTCCTCGGTCTGGACGCCGCCGGTCGAACCCGGACCGCCGGTCTCGTTGAAGAACTCCGCCTCCCGCGTCTTCGGCTGGAGCTGGACCACCTTCTGGGTGGTGATCCGCCCGGTGCCCGGCGCGCCCTTGTCGGTGTACGTCACCGTCACGATGCCGAAGATGTTCGCCCCGACGTGGCCGTCGTCACCCGGCAGCGGGAAGGTCCCGGTGCAGCCGTGGTACTGCTCGTACGGGTGTGCGTGCTCGTCATGCCCCAGAGCCGGCTGGGTGATCACGTCGTTGCAGTCGATCGTGCCGTCCTCGGGATCGGTGACGGTGACCTTGTACTTGATCGTGTCGCCGAAGTCGAAGAACCCGCCGTCGACCGGCCCCTCCACGGTGATCGTCGGCGCCGTGTTGCCGGCCGTGATCGTCTTGTTGGAGACCGCCGTCCGGCCGTCCGGATCCGTCACCGTCAACCGGGCGGTGAACACGCCGGCCGTGGTGTAGGTGTACGACGGCTTGGCCTCCGTACTGTCCGTCGTCCCGTTGCCGTCGAAGTCCCAGGCGAGCGTTACGGCCTGCCCGTCCGGATCTCTCGAGCCGGTCGAGTCGAAGGCGACCGTCAGCGGCACCGGCCCGGACGTCTTGTCCGTGCTGAACTGCGCGAGCGGTGCCCGGTTGCCTTGCACGTAGTCGATCCGGTAGATCCCGGAGTCGGCGTTGTTGCCACCGAACCCGCTACCCCACTCGATCACGTAGAGCGCGCCGTCGGGCCCGAACTGCAAGGCGTGCGGCCGGATGAAGTTCATCTTCTGCAGCATCCGCGACACGTCCGCCACACCAGCGCGGTCGTCCTTCAGCTGCACCGAGAACAACCGGCTGTCGTTCCAGTCGGCGAACACGGCCTTGCCGTCGAAGTACTTGGGCCACTTGCGGGGCGAGTCGCTGTCCGGGTCGAACTTGTACGCGCCACTCGTCATCGGCGCGCCACTGCCGCCGATCTCCGGTACGCCGGTGGTCGACTTGCCCATCCACATCGTCGCCGGGATAGCAGCGGGCAACTGAGCGATACCCGTGTTGTTCGGCGAGTTGTTGACCGGGGCCGCACAGTTGAAGACCGGACCCGAAGTGCTGGTGGCGAAGTCGAAGTCGTTGTACGGCGTGTTGTTGCCGACGCAGTACGGCCAGCCGTAGAAACCCGGCTTGTCGAGGATGTTCCACTCCACCCGGCCGTCCGGGCCGCGGGTCGGCGACGACTGGCCGGCGTCCGGGCCGTAGTCGGCGACGAAGAGGTGGTTGGTGGTCGGGTCGATGCCGATCCGGAAGGGGTTCCGGAAGCCCATCGCGTAGATCTCCGGGCGCGTCTTCGCCGTACCGGCCGGGAACAGGTTGCCTGCCGGGATCGTGTACGTGCCGTCGGCCTCGGGGTGGATCTTCAGCACCTTGCCGTTCAGGGCGTTGCTGTTCGCGGCGCTGCCCTGGGAGTCCCAGGCCGACCGGCCGGCCCGCTCGTCGATCGGCGAGTAGCCGTCGGAGTCGAACGGGTTCCGGTTGTCACCGGTGGCGATGTAGAGGTTGCCGTCGCCGTCGAACTCCAGTGCTCCACCGGCATGGCAGCACTCATTGCGTTGAGTGTTGATCTGGAGCACCTGTTTGGCACTCGACATGTCGAGCGTGTCACCGGTGACCTTGTAGCGCGACACCTGGTCGAAGGACCCACCGGTGGCGGGCGAGTTGTACAGGTAGATGAAACCGTTCTGGTCGAAGGCCGGGTCGAGCGCGATGCCCAGCAACCCGAACTCTTGTCCGGTGTAGACGTCGAGGGTGCCGGCGGTGACCACGGTGCCGTCGGTCTTGATGATCTTCACGGCGCCGTTGCGGTCGATGTAGAAGACCCGGCCGTCCTTGGCGATCGACAGCTCCATCGGGTTCGCGGTGTCGTCGTCGAGGGTGACCTTCTCGTAGCTGTTGCTCAGCGACGCGCCACAGTCCGCGGGCTGCACACCGGCCGCGGTCTTGATGCCGCCGAGCAGCTCCTTGCGGAAGGTCGGGTCGGCGTACGACTCGATCGTGTGACCCATGCCGGTGTACCAGGCGCGGCCGCCGTCGTAGTCCTGACACCACACGATCGGGTGCTCGACGCCCATGTTGCCGCCGGTGTACGACGTCTCGTCCAGCGAGGCGAGCACGTGCACGGTGTCCCGCGGATTGGTCCGATAGTTGTACCACTCGTCGGTCCGGGGCCACAGCGTCGGCGCGTCGGCCGTCGACGGGTGCGCGTGGTCCTCCACCTTCACCGTCGCGTTCGGCGTACCGGCCGGATGGCTGTCGAAGTACGCGCCGACGAGCTTGCCGTACCAGGGCCAGTCATACTCCGTGTCGGAGGCCGCGTGGATGCCCGCGTAGCCGCCGCCGTTGCGGATGTACCGCTCGAAGGCTGCCTGCTGGTCCGCGTTCAGCACGTCACCGGTGGTCGACAGCCAGATGACCACCTCGTACTTCGCCAGCTCGGTGTCGTTGAACATCGCCGCGTCCTCGGTCGCGGTGACGGTGAAGCCGTTCTCCGTCGCGAGATCCTTGATCGCCTGGATCCCGGCCGGGATCGAGTCGTGCCGGAACCCGGCCGTCTTGCTGAAGATCAACGCGTTGAAGGTGTCGTCGCCGTGCCCTGGATGGGCCTGGGCGGTGACCGCCGACAACGGGATCGCCACAGCGGCGATCAAGGCGAGCACGAGGGCGCGTATGAGCGTGCCGTGCCTGCGAAGCTGGATCATGGGGTGCTCCTCATGGGTCGGATAAGGCGCGCGCTCCATACGGTTCCGAGGCGGGTCCTCGGATTTTTTCGGCCCTGGTACGACGAAGAACGGGTGCTGCTAACGGACGCCGAGGAGGTGGTCCATCGCGAGCTGGTCAAGGCGCTCGAAACCGAGGCCACGCTGAGCCAGCGCGTCGGGGTCGAACGTTGCCTTGCGCAACTCGGCGAGGGTCTCACCGGCGCCGAGGGTCGGCTGGGTGATCTCGGTGATGCGCGCGGCGGCCAGTGCCTCGGCGACCTCGGGGTCGGCGCGGAAGGCCTGCACCTTCTCCCGCAGGATCAGGTAGTTGCGCATGCAGCCGCGGGCGGTCTCCCAGACGCCTTCGAGGTCCTCGGTACGCGGCGGCTTGTAGTCGAAGTGGACGTAGCCGTCGTACC
Organism: Kribbella sp. NPDC051718; assembly: GCF_040681515.1. Taxonomy (NCBI): domain Bacteria; kingdom Bacillati; phylum Actinomycetota; class Actinomycetes; order Propionibacteriales; family Kribbellaceae; genus Kribbella; species Kribbella sp. NPDC051718. The sequence continues at coordinate 524,722 of NZ_JBFAYZ010000007.1, forward strand.
CGGGTCCGCCGGCCGTGCCCTGCAGGACGTCGACCGTCCAGAAGGCTTCGCGCAGGTTGCCGGCGCCGAAACGCAGGTCCTGATCGAACCGCGGACCGTGCTGGCCGTTGAGGTCGATGTGGTAGAGCTTGCCGTGCCACAGCGCCTGGGCGATGCCGTGCGCGTAGTTGAGCCCGGCCATCTGCTCGTGGCCGACCTCGGGGTTGATACCGACCAGGTCAGGGTGCTCCAGGTCGTTGATGAAGGCGAGCGCGTGGCCGATCGTCGGCAGCAGGATGTCGCCGCGCGGCTCGTTCGGCTTCGGCTCGAGAGCGAACCGGATGTCGTAGCCCTGCTCCTGCACGTAAGTGGTGAGCAGGTCCATCGATTCCTTGTACCGGTCCAGCGCCGCGTGGACGTCCTTCGAGCCGCCGGACTCGGCGCCTTCCCGGCCGCCCCACAACACGTAGGTCTTCGCGCCGAGCTCGGCCGCCAGGTCCACGTTGCGCAGGATCTTGGCCAGCGCGTACCGGCGTACGTCGCGGTCGTTGGCGGTGAGGCCGCCGTCCTTGAAGACCGGGTGGCTGAACAGGTTGGTGGTGGCCATCTCGACGACCAGGCCGTGGTCGGCCAGCGCCTTGCCGAACCGGTCGAGGACCTGCTGGCGGGTGCTGTCGTCGGGGACCAGGTCGTCGTCGTGGAAGGACACCGCGGCGGCGCCCAGTTCGGCGAGCTTCTCGACCGCGAGGACCGGGTCGAGCGGGGCGCGGACGGCGGTACCGAAGACGTCGACGCCTTCCCAGCCCACGGTCCACAGGCCGAACGAGAACTTGTCATCCTTGGTGGGGGTATATGAGGTCATGAGGGGATCTCCTGCCATTGTCGGGAGGCCGAGCTGTCTTCGACCGCAGCCAGCACACGCTGGACCTGCAGGCCGTCCGCGAACGACGGCGCGGGGTCTGCGCCCTCGGCGATCGCGGTGATCAGATCGACCACTTGGTGGGTGAAACCGTGTTCGTAACCGAGCAGGTGACCCGGCGGCCACCAGGCCGCGACGTACGGGTGCACCGGCTCAGTGACCAGGATCCGGCGGAAGCCGGCGGTCTCGGCCGGCTCGGTCGCATCGTAGAAATGCAGTTCGTTCAGGTCCTCGAAGTCGAAGGCCAGACTGCCCTTGCTGCCATTGATCTCGAGCCGGATCGCGTTCTTGCGACCGGTCGCGAACCTGGTCGCCTCGAAGACGCCGAGCGCGCCTTCCTTGAAGCGGGCCAGGAAGATCGCGGCGTCGTCGACGGTGACCGGACCACGCTCGGTACCGGCCTCCCCCGACAGTCCGCTGTGGGCGGCAGCCACCGGGCGCTCCTTGACGAAGGTCTCCAGCTGGCCGCTCACCTCAGTGATCAGGTCGCCGGTGATGTACTGCGTCAGGTCGACGATGTGCGCCCCGATGTCGCCGAGCGCACCCGAGCCGGCCTTCTCCTTGTCGAGCCGCCACGACAACGGCGCCTCGGGGTCGGCGATCCAGTCCTGCAGGTACTGCGCCCGCACGTGCCGGATGGTACCGAGCTTGCCCTCGGCAACCAGCTTGCGGGCCAGCCCGATGGCCGGCACCCGGCGGTAGGTGAACCCGACCATCGACCTGATCCCGTTGGCCGCTGCCTCGGCGGCCGCGGCAGCCATCTGCTCGGCCTCCGCGACGGTGTTCGCCAACGGCTTCTCACAGAGCACGTGCTTGCCCGCCTGCAGCGCGGCGATCGCGATCTCGGCGTGGCTGTCGCCCGGCGTGCAGACGTCGATCAACTGCACGTCGTCGCGGGTGAGCAGCTTGCGCCAGTCCGTCTCGGTCTGGCTCCAGCCGAGCTTGGTCGCGGCCGCTTGGAGTGCCTCCGCGTTGCGGCCGCAGAGGACGGTCATGTCCGGCTGCAGTGGCAGGTCGAAGAAGCGCGGTGCGCTGCGCCAGGCCTGTGAGTGGGCGGCGCCCATGAAGGCGTACCCGACCAGGCCGATGCCCAGGTTCGTCATACCTCAGTGCTCCTCTGTCAGCTTTCGAAGGCGGTCGGCAGGTACTGGTCGACGTTGTCCTTGGTGACCACCGGCGCGTACAGCTGGACCACGCGCGGCACCTCGACCTCCACCAGGTCGCCGAGGGCCTTCTTCTGGACCAGCAGGCGGGCCAGCCGGATGCCGTCCGCGCCCTGGGTGGACGGGTAGATGACGGTGGCCTTCAGCAACGAGTTGCCGGACTTGATGTCCCGCATCACGTTCGCCGAGCCCGCGCCGCCGACGACGAAGAACTCCTTGCGGCCGGAGTTCTTGATCGCGGCCATCACGCCGACACCCTGGTCGTCGTCGTGGTTCCAGATCGCGTCGATCTTCGGGGCCGCCTGCAACAGGTTGGTGGCCGCCTTCTCACCGGACTCGACGGTGAACTCGGCCGCGACCCGGTTGTTGACCTTCAGGCCACAGTCGGCGAGCGCTTCCTTGAAGCCCTTGCTGCGTTCCTGGGTCAGCGGCAGCGAGTCGATGCCGGCGATCTCCGCGACCACGGCGTCCTTCTTGCCCTTGAGCTGCTCACAGATGTACGTGCCGGCCGAGACACCCATGCCGTGGTTGTCACCGAGCACCGTGGTGCGGGCGGCGAACGAGCTGTCGAACTCGCGGTCCACGTTGATCACGGTGATCCCGGCCTGCATCGCCTTCGTCGCCACCGCGGTCAGCGCGGCGCCGTCGAACGGCAGCAGCACGATCGCGTCGACCTTCTGGTTGATGAAGGTCTCCACCTGGCTGATCTGCAGGTTCACGTCGTTGGTGCCCTCGGCGACCTGCAGGTCGACATCGGGGTATTTCTTCGCCTCGGCCTGGGTGGCCTTGGTGATCGCACCCATCCAGCCGTGGTCGGCGGCCGGGGCGGAGAAGCCGATCTTGACCTTCTTGCCCGGCTCGTCGTTGCCCTTGGCCGCGACCTGCTGGGTGCCGGTGCTGGTGGTCTTCTCGGCCTCGGGGGTGTTGCTGGTGCAGGCGATCAGTGCCATCGAGCTGAGCCCGACCAGGCCGGCGGTGACTGCTAATCGGGCGGTCCGTACAGACATCTTGTCCTCCAGAAGATGGTTCCTGCTGCTCAACAGGGGATTCGTGGTGGTGCTTATATCTAAGGCGCTGCGCAATTTCTGACCCACCCCACCGCCCCAGTCAGGGAGCGCGGGCGGCCAGGCGTTGCTGGAGGAGGACCGCGATCACGATGATCAGGCCCTTCGCCACCGACTGGGCGGAGATGCTCAGGTTGTTCAGGGTGAAGACGTTGTTCAGGGTGGTGAAGATCAGTACGCCGAACACGGTGCCGACGATCGTGCCGCGGCCACCGGACAGCAGCGTGCCGCCGATCACCACCGCTGCGATCGCGTCGAGTTCGTAGAGCTGACCGTGGGTGGAGCTACCGGTCGTGGTCCGGGCCATCAGCATCACGGCGGCGATGCCACAGCACAGACCGGCCAGCACGTAGAGCGCGACCGTGTGCCGCTGGACCTTGATACCGGCAAGGCGGGCGGCCTCGGCGTTGCCACCGACCGCGAAGGTGCGGCGGCCGAAGGTGGTCCGGTTGAGCAGTACCCAGCCGGCCGCGGCGACGAGCAGGAACATCCAGACCAGCACCGGGATGCCGATCAGGTTGCCGCCGAAGAAGTCGACGAACGAGTTCACGCTGATGATCTGGGTCTTGCGGTCGGACAGGATCTCGGCCAGTCCGCGGGCTCCGGCGAGCATCGCCAGGGTCGCTATGAACGGTACTATCTTGCCGTAGGCAACCAGTACCCCGTTGACCAGGCCACACGCCGCGCCGACCAGCAGGGCGGTGCTGACCATGAAGATCCAGCCGTAGTCGGCGGCCATCTGCTGGGTCGCCAGCGTGGTCGCCCAGACACTCGCCAGCGCCACCATCGCGCCGACCGACAAGTCGATGCCGCCGCCGGTGATCACGAACGTCATCCCGATGCTGACCACACCGATCACGGCGGCCAGCCGCAGGATCGTGAGTACGTTGGCGGTACTCGCGAACCGGTCCCCCGCGGTCGCGACGCCGACGATGCAGAGCAGCACCAGCGCGATCACCAGCCCGATGTTGCGGCCGGCCCCGCTCTTCAGCAGATTGCCGACGACGGTGCCGGCCGCCGCATTTCCGCCGCGGCCGCTCCGTACTGCCGTCGGGTCGACCTCGACCATCGCCTGGCCCTGGACCGGCTCGTCCTGTTTGGTTGCCTCCGGTCGTGCGACTTCCTCACTCATCACACGGCACTTCCTTCCATCACCAGATCGAGAACCTGGTGTTCGTCGATGTCCTGCGCGGGGCCCGTGTGCACGGCCCGCCCCTCCCGCATCACGATCACCCGGTCGGCCAGACCGAGCACTTCCTCGACCTCGCTGGAGACCAGCACGATCGCGACCCCGTTGGCGGCCAGCTTGCGGACCAGCGCGTAGATCTCGGACCGCGCTCCCACGTCCACACCCCGGGTCGGCTCGTCCAGCAGCAGTACCCGGCAGTCCCTCATCAACCAGCGGGCCAGGACGACCTTCTGCTGGTTGCCGCCCGACAGGTTGCGGACGGGAATGTCCACTGCTGCCGGCCGGACGTCCAGCGCCTTGGTCAGCTCCTCGGCCGCCTGCCTTTCGGCGTGACCGCTGAGGAATCCGGCGCTGGCGAAGCGCCCCAGGCTCGACACGGTGATGTTCTTGTAGACGGCTTCGTCGAGCAGCAGCGCCTGACTCTTGCGCTCCTCCGGGGCCAGCCCGACGCCCGCCTTGACGGCCTGCTGCACCTGACCCGGCCGCAGCACTTTGCCGTCCACCCGGACGACACCGGTCGCCGCCTTGCGCGCGCCGTACACGGTCTCCAGTACTTCGGAACGCCCCGACCCGACGAGTCCCGCGAGACCGAGGATCTCGCCGGCCCGGACCTCGAAGTGGATGTCGGCGAACTCTCTCGGCCTCGACAGGTTCTCGACCTGGAGCACGACCGGCGCGGTGTGCTCGACCTCATTGCGGGGCGGGAAGACGTACTCGATCGAACGGCCGGTCATCAGCCGGATCAGCTCGGCGGTCGGGGTCTCCCGGGCGTCGAGGCCGGTCGCGACGGTGGCGCCGTCCTTGAGCACGGTGACCCGGTCGCCGATCTCGCGGATCTCCTCGAGCCGGTGCGAGATGTAGACGATCGCGACGCCCTGCGCGGTGAGGTCGCGGATCACCCGGAAGAGGTTGTCGACCTCCTCGGAGTCGAGCACCGCGGACGGCTCGTCCATCACGATCAGCCGGGCTTGCCGGGAGAGCGCTCTGGCCATGCTGACCACCTGCTGGCCGGCCGCGGACAGCAAGCCGACGGTCCGGCCCGGCGGGATCTCGCCGTGGCCGAGGCCTTTGAGGAGCTCGCGTGCCTTGGTGTTCGCCTCGTGCCGGCGGGTCAGGCCGAAGCGAGCGGGCTCGTGGCCGAGGAACACGTTCTCGGCAACTGTCAGGTCGGGGACGAGGTCGAGCTCTTGGTAGATGGCCGCGATGCCGAGGGCCATCGAGTCGGCCGGGGTGCTCAGCGAAACCAGGCTGCCGTTGACGTGGATCGTGCCGGCGTCCGGCTTGTGGGCGCCGGTCAGGACGCGGATCAGGGTCGACTTGCCGGCACCGTTCTGGCCGAGCAGGCAGTGCACCTCGCCGCGGCGGATGTCGAGGTCGACACCGTCGAGCGCGCGGACTCCGGGGAACTCCTTGACGATGCCCGTCATCCGGAGCAGATCTTCGCCGGCTGCGGCGGGTACTTCGTACTCGGTCATTGGGCTACTCCTGCGGTGTCGCGTCCGACGAGGGTCGGATCGAGGAAGACCTGGTCGAGTGAGATCTGCGCGCCGCCGCGGACGGCGGCGGTGAAGCCGAGCTGGGACTGGACGACGCGGCAGCCGCCACCTTCCGGCGCGATCACGCGATCCCGGATCGCGCTCTCCAGCGGCTCTTTCAGCCACGGCCCGAGGACGGCGAAGTAGCCGCCGAGCACGAGCACGTCCGGGTTGAGGATGTTCACCAGGATCGCGCCGCCAACACCCAGCCAGGTGCCGACATCGGCCAGTGCCTTCAGCGTGCGGCGGCTTCCGTCCTCGGCCCGCCGGGTGATCTCGGCCAGCCGTTGCTCGACGTCCAGCGACGGGTCGCGGACCGGGTCGTCCGAATCGGTTGCCTTGTTCAACAAAGCTGTCAGGCCGACGACGGTCTCCCAGCAGCCGGTCCGGCCACAGCCGCAGGTCCCGCCGGCCGGCGCGACGGGCATGTGCCCGACCTCGCCGCTGAACCCGTGCCCGCCACGCAGCAGATGCCCGCCGGTGACCATGCCGCCACCGACACCGACGGCACCGGTCAGCAACACGATGTCCTGAACCTGGTCGGCATCCGGCTCGGTAGCCGCCTTGATCTCCGAGTACGCCGCGAGCGCCGCGAGGTTCGCCTCGTTGTCCACCCGCACCGGGTACGCCGGACTGCCGAGGCGCTCGCGCATCTCGTCGACGACGGGGACCTCTGCCCAGCCGAGGTTCGGGGCGAGCTTGAGCAGACCCGTCGCACTCTGGACGAGGCCGGGCACTGCCAGGGTGACGCCGGCGATCTGCCCGCCACGGCTCACGACGGCCGTCACGGATTCGCGGATCAGCTCGGCCAGCTGGTCGAGCGTCGCGGCAGGATCGAGGTGGGCGACGTCGAGCGGGACGCGTCGTTCGGTGACGGTCTCGCCGCTCAGGTCGAGGGCGGTGACGGCGAGGTAGTCGACGTTGATCTCGGCGCCGACGCCACAGACGCCGCTGCCGTCGAGTTCGACGAGCTGACCCGGGCGGCCGAGCGCGCCGGCCTCGGCCTGGCCTTCGCGGAGCAGGCCGCGGTCGACCAGTTCGGCGACCAGGCTGCTGACGGTGGCCTTGTTGAGACCGGTGTCGGCGGCGATCCGGGCGCGAGACCGGGAACCCGCCGCACGGACGTGCCGGAGTACGACCGACAGGTTGTTCCGCCGGAGCGAGACGTGATCGGCGGCGACCACACCGCTGCCAGGCCGGCTGCTTTCGGACAGCGTCATGAGGTCCCACCCCTTCTCCCCCGACAGGAGAATTTCGCGGCTGTTGTGACGCCGCTCACAGACTTTGTCTGTTGAGCCAACAAACTAAGTACAGGCGAGGTGGGCGTCAAGATGTTGCGGCGAAGTTTTGTCAATGTTCGGAGTCGCCTGCACGGTTGTCCGAACTCGTCTGCACACTTCGCCTGCGAGCAGCTTCGCTATTCGGCTGGTGGTGCGGATCCCCTGTTCGGGGGCCGGTCCGCGGTGCATAGCCGCCGCGGTCTCGGTGGCGGCTGAGTGGAGCGGTGGCGAATTGCAGGTTGCTGCAACTTGTTGGCCATCTCGGTCTCTTGCCGGTGACTGGTTGACCACGTAGCGTCGCGCCTGTTCTTCCCTGGCTTGGGGGCCATGAGGGGAAGCCAACTCGCCACTGGGGGTCTGTCTTGTCCGCCCGAAGTTTGTCTTCGTCGTTCGATCAGCGCGGCCGCGGCCGCGCTGTTGCTGTTTTCCGGGGGTGCGATCGCAGTGCTGCCGGCCCAGGCCGGCACCACTGCGGTGCTCACCGCGCAACTGACCGGGCCTCGCCCGTCGGCAACGCGGATCCCGTTCTCGATCTCTGACAAGGTGTCGGCGTCGGTCGATGTCGGCACCGGCAACCTGCTCGTCACCACCTCCGATCTAGCGTTGCCGGGGATCCAGGGTGATCTCCAGCTCGGCCTGGACTACAACAGCCTCCGCCTGGCCGCCGGCGCTGCACTGCCGTCAGGTGCCGCGGGCGCCGGCTGGGCGATGCGCCTTGGTCAAGACACCAAGCTCATCTTGAACACCGACAACTCGGTCCTGTTTTGGCGCCGGAGGGCCGCGAGGGTCTGTTCCAGCCGCTGACCTCGACGACCTACACGCCGCCGGCGGGGTTCAAGGTCGCGATGGTGAAGACCGCGTCGGGCTGGACGATCAGCGACCACTCCAGCAACACTGTCTCCACGTTCAACACGTCGGGAACCCTGTTGTCGATCAAGGACCGCAACGGCCAGACCTCGACGTTCACCTACACCTCGAACAAGCTGTCCCAGGTCGTGTCCACGCGTGGTGGCGCGGGCGCGAAGACGGCGAACTTCACTTGGTCGGGCAGCCTGGTCACGATCGCCCAGGCCGGTGATGACGGGACCCCGCGCAGCGTCGGCTACACCTACACCAGCGGCAAGCTGACCAAGGTCACCGATGCGACGTCGAAGGACACCCCTTTCGGCTATGACGCCACGACCGGTGATCTGACCACGATCACGAATGGTGCCGGCAAGCAGACCGCGATCCAGTACGACGCATCGCACCGGGTCAAGAAGGTCACCCAGGAAAACCCGGCCGGCGGAGCCGCCACCAGGTTCACGTACTACTCGGCCGGGGAGACGCTCGTCGCGGACCCGAACAACACCCAGGCGATCCCCTCCAACGGCCCGCAGACCGACTACTTCCTGAATGCCCAAGAGCTCGTGACGTCGGCAGTTGATCCGCTGGGACGGGGCCGATCCAAGACCTACACGCCGTTCAGCGACACTGCGACCTCGACCAACGGCGCCGGCGGTGTGACGACCTTTGGGCACGACCCGGCCACCAACGGCGGCGAATCGCTGACCAGCGTCGCCTCACCCACCGGGGCGACATCGACCGCGGCCTACGCGAACTCCGGCGCGAGCAAGTACCTGCCGTCCGGCGGTAAAGACACCCAGGGCAACAACCGCCTGTTCACCTACGACGGCGCCGGCAACCAGCTCACCTCCGCGAACAGTTCCGCCACCGCGACCTCGACGGTCGCCTACAACACCGACGGAACCCTGGACACGTCGACCGACCCGCGCAACAACGTCACCGACTTCGGCGAGAACACCGACCACCAGACCACCGGGATCACCCCGCCGGCCGGGTCGAGCCTGGCCGCGATACTGATCGACTACGACGGCTTCGGACGGCTGCACAGCGTCCGCGACGGGCGCGGGCTGCGCACCATCTACGCCTATGACCGCGCCGACCGGATCAAGACCATCCAGTACTCCGACACCACCCCTGATGTCGCGTTCACCTACGACGGTGCCGGCAACATCTTGACCCGCACCGACGCCTCCGGCACCACCACCTTCACCTACGACGCCCAGAACCGGATCCTCACCAGGACCGCCACGTCCGGCGGCGGAACCTTGTCGTACGGCTACGACAAGGCAGGGAACCTGACCAGCCTGACCGATGGCCGCGGCACCGTCAGCTACGCCTACGACACCGCGAACCAGGTCACCGAGATGACCGCCGCGAACGGGCAGAAGACCGGCTTCGCCTACGACGACAACGGCAAACGCACCGACACCTGGTTCAACACCAACGCGGCCCACACGACCTTCGCCGCGCACACCAAGACCGCGTTCGACAAGTCCGGGCGGGTCTCGCGGACCTGGACGTCGCGCGCGTCGAACGACGCGACCAAGACCTTCGACACCGGGTTCTGCTACTCGCCCTACGTCTCCGGCCAGTCCTGCCCGTCCGCATCGGCCACCACCGACACCGGCCACATCCGCTGGTCGACCAACAACCTCAACGCGGCCCTGTCGACCTACACCTACGACACCTCGAACCGGCTCACCGCCGTCTCGAACTATGGCGGCCACGACTACGCCTACACCTACGACAAAACCGGTAACCGGCTCACCGCGAAGGTCGACGGCACCACGGTCCAGACGCTGACCTACAACTCCGGCAACCAGATCTCCAACACCGGCTACACCCACGACGCCGCCGGCAACCGCACCGCCGACCCGGCACAAGGGACCTTCGCCTACAACGCCGCCGGACAGACCAGCACCCGCACCAACGGCTCCAGCACGAGCACCTACACCTGGGGTGGCAGCGACCAGAACGAGCTCGTTTCTAAAACCACCGCGGGCGCGACGACCAGCTACGTGTACGGCCGTAGCGACCGCAACGGTGTGCCGATGGTGCAGTCGTTCACCAAGAATGGTCAGACCAGTTACATCGACTACGACCCCAGCGGATCACCCATCGCACTCCAGGGCCCGGGCGGGACGACCGACTACTACGCCCTGGACAACCAAGGCACCCCGGTCAACCTCGTCAGCAATGCCGGCGCCGCGACGGCGACCTACACCTACGATCCGGCCGGCAAGCAGACATCTGCCACTGGCACATCTGCCGCAGCCAACCCGTTGCGCTACACCCAGGGCCTGCTCGACGAAGACACCGGCTGGCTCAAACACGGCGTACGCTTCCACGACACCACCACCGCCAACTGGACAGCACAAGACCCACTCAGCCAACTGATGTCCCCCGATGCGGCAAGCCGCTACGCTTATGCGTCGGGCAATCCCCGCAACTTCATCGATCCGACCGGGCGCGATAGTGAAGACGATGATGACATCGGCGACTACCTCGATGACATCGGCAGAGTCGGCGCGGGCATTAGTGTCACTATCGAGGGACTTGGTTGTATTGCTGGCGCGGTCTCAGGTAGCTTTGGAGGGCCTGTTACCGGTGCTGCGGGCTGCGTTGCAGGTGCTGCTGTGACGCTCCCATATGCTATTGGGGGCGGATTTATTGGCGGTCTGGGTTATGCGATTGGATCAAGATTATAAATATTTCGAAAAGAGCGAGAATTGCGGCAACGGTCTGCATTCTTCTTGGATTTGGTGTCTTTGGGCTTCTTCTGGGAAAGTTTGATGTTCCCAGGGCGCAAGCAGTCTGGTTGTCAGTGGCGGCAGCCATTACAGCGGCTCCGGGCGTCATTTTCCTGGCTGGCTCTAAATCTTTGAATTGACAAGCTGCTTCATTTCGACCGGCTAAAGCCAGTCGACCAAGGAAAGTAGCGCACTGGCCGGCCACGAGTTCAGCTCGTGGCCGGCCGACGGCGATTTCGGCCAACTGTCCGCGGGGTCGATGACATCGGCTTGGCTGACGGCAGCCAGACTCACCTGGCACCGACAGCGATGGCCCGACGGCTGTCATCTTCGGCGCGACGCGCGAGGATCGCGCGGCGCTTGTCATCGGCCTCGGGGAACAACGGAACAGCCGTTAGGCGAGTTAGGCGTGGTCTACGGAGGCCTTAGTGGCGCCGTTTACGGTTCCTTCACAGGGATGAGGTGCATGTTGACAAACGGATCTGCGCGATTATCCAAAGAGGAAAGAAGATACCGGTATTTTATCGGCGTCATCGTTGTGCCTCTCGTTCTGATCTCATTATCGCAAGCCGATCAAGACCCCCTCTTCAGCTGGACCACTCTGATCTTGATCGTTGTCGGCGTACCGGCAGGAGCATTGATGGCTTGGGTGGGGATCAACATTGTGGACGCGCGCCGACGCGCGATGTAAGCAGTCCGTGAGATCGCGATTCGTTTAAGGATTTGTTGCCTTGAGGTCCGGGAGCAGGGTCGACAGTCTCTTTACTTAAACTCACCTGCTCGATCTGGTGATAATGCCAGGTGAGCTTGTGTGTCAGATGTGTGACCGACCAGCCGAAGGCCGACCGAGGAAAGTGGTGCATTGGGTCGGCGACGAGCTCAACTCGTGGCCAACCCAATCCTCCCGCCCTTACGACTCCAGCGCTACACCTTGCCGTTTGCCGCTGGTGACACATTCCTTACCGACACCCCCGGAGTTCTTAGATCACCGCGATGCCTCAATTCGGATCGGGTTCGGCTGCTGTGCGGCCGCGTCCCGGCGGCAGATCCACCCGGTCCCGGAAGACGTCGTTGCCCACTGCCACTCATCGGCAATGAGCTGCTCGGTGACGACCGCCGGCAGTTGTTGCGGGTCGGCGTCGCGGGCGAGCTCAGCGAGCTCACCGGCCAGAAGCGGTCCGTCGCCGCAGGCCAGGCACGCCATCGCGTAGACCGTGTGCGGCTGGCACCGGCCGCAGTGCTGCGTCACTACGATCCGGGCCGGGTCCTGGTCTGATGCCGACCACCACTCAGTCTGGAGTTCTTCGCGCAACCGCGCCGCCTCGGAGTTGTTGCCAGGAGTATCGCCACAGCTAGGGCAGGCAAGGCGACGAGGGTCCACTTGGCTTTGTGTAGCAGCGGAAACGACTGGCTCCAGACCGAGAGTGCGATGCACTGTCGCCCGGCTGGACCCGATAGCTTCAGCGATCGCCCGGATCGACATACCGTCGGCCTTCAGCTGCCGGGCAGTGCCGACCTGGCCGGGCGTCAACGACTTACCCCGGCCGGCCGGGACGAACGCTCGACGAGAGCTGCTCTTGACCTGGTGCTCCCGGGCGATCCGGTACACCGTCGCCCGGGAGACGCCGTACTTCGCGGCGAGCTCGGCGACGGGTGTCTCAGCAGAACTCGCCCGCCAGGTCTTCCTCGAGCTGAGGTGTGAGCTTGCGGGGCCGGTGCGCGGTCTTGCCCGACTCTCGGGCCGACGCGACCCGCTCCTGTTTGTAGATCAGCTCGACCTGGCCGAGGAACAGCAGCAGCGCCTTGGCCATCTCGGTCACGGGACCGGGTTGGCGAGTGTCGAAGGGGATAGGCCCGCCGATGACGTTGACGTCCACGCCCATCGTGGTGAGCTCGTTGAACAGGTGCAGCATCTCGGTCTGCGTCCGGCCCAGCCGATCTAGCTCAGGCAGGGTGAGGACGTCGCCGGCGCGGAGCCGGGGCCGCAGCTCCAGCCAGCCCTGCCGGTTGAAGTGCTTGCCGGTGAGCTTGTCGACGTACAGCCGCTGGTCGTCGCCGGTCGGGCCGTCGGAGATGCCGTAGGTGGTGAGGGCGTGGATCTGGCGGTGCAGGTCCTGCTTCTTGGTCGAGACGCGGGCGTAGCCCCACTCGATCCCGGTGACGACCGTCGCTGTCATGTCCCAACAGTATCGATACTGACATTGCTGCACCGGTGAGACAGGAACGGCGTTTCGCGAGTTTGTTTCGTCTGGATCGGCTGTCTCACGAGCCATTCTCGAAACCTTACTTCCAAGACACCACTGAGACGGCCCAGCGATCATCAGACCAGATCGTCTCGGCCGAGCCCAGCGGGTCCGGGCAGGAACGCTGCCGGGATGCCGGCGCCGAACAGGTAGGCGCGTTGCTGCTCGAATTGGGCAAGGCTGGGACAGCTGGCAGTGAGCCAAACCAGGAGCTGGCGGGCGACACGGTGGTCGGTGCGGGCCTGGACCATCAGCACTTCGGCGTCTGCGACTGCTTCCTGCCGGGCGGTAGGCGCGGCCGGGCGGTCGCCGTCGTAAACGTACTGGCGGCGATGCGGCTGGATCGCGGACCCGAGCCGGCCGCACGCGGTGATCTCGCCCTTGGCGGCGAGGTCAAGGGCCGCGGCTGCGGCGCGCAGCATCCAGTGCTGCAGCTCCGGCTCCAGGCGTTCGTAGACCTGCCACACGTTCAGCCCACCTCGTTCGGGCAGCCCGGTGGCGGCCCACACTTTCTGGAGCGTGGTGCGGGCCTCGGTACGGCGGGTGCTCAGCGCGAGACTGACCTCGTCCAGCAGGGACCGCAGCAGCCGCAGCCAGACCGCCGCATGGACCTGTCGGCCCGGCAGATCGACGCACCCCGTCGTCAGCGCGGTATGGGTGTAGCGCTCCAGCGTGGCCAGCGGCTCGGGCACCGATCGGGGTGGCATCGGTTGCTGGTGGGTCAGCATGTGCAACGTGACCTGCCGGCGATCTTCCAGGTAACAGCCATGCTCGCCACAGCTCACCATCGCCGAGAGCTGCCACATCAGGGAGCTGCCACGCCCGGGGTCGGCAGCGCACACCGGGCATTGTCGGGTCAGCCTGTGGGTGGGGCGCCACGGTCCGTTCCAGCGTCGCGGGTCGCCGACCTGGTTGTGGCCGGCCTCACCGAGTGCCAGCAACACCGTGTTGGACCGGACGTAGTTGACGAACACATGCTGCTGTTGGCCTGGCCGGGGAAGGCCGGGGGTGTCGAACAGATACAGCGCCCACCCGGACAGCGTCATGGCCTGCAGCTGGCCCAGTGCGATCCCGGTTCGCTGTGCCAGGGCGAGCAGCATTGTCCACGGCGGATCGAAGTCGAGATCGTGCGGCACGGTCACGCCACCGAGCTCAAGGTTGCGCTCCCCGACCAGATCGCTCGCGGTCATGCCGTACAGCACGGCCAGCCGGTCCAGCCACGACGACAACGACTCCAGCTGGCCCGGCGGCGGGTGCAGCGGCCACCTGGCCGGTGGTGCTGTCACGTGAGCTCGCGCTCGAACAGCCGCCGGCGTTCGGTCGGTCCGGCGTACGAGGCGAGCTGCAGCGTGCGCTGGTTGATTGACTCCTCTCCGGACTCGATCGCAGCGCTCGCTGCATCGGTGAGCAGGCCGGCCAGCTCGCCGATGGTTCCTTCGCTCCGGGTCAGCAGGTAGGACGTCATCTCCGGCGTGGCGATCAGCGACGGCCGCCGCAGCGGGAACGCCGCGGCGAAGCTGGCCAGCAGAGAGCACGCGTCAGCTGTGCCACCGAAGACGTTGTGCAGCTCGTCGATGATCAGCATCCGCACCCCGGCGCTGCGGAGCAGCTGCAGCACGACCTGCTCCAGGTGGGCGATCTGGTAGGTCTTGCGCAGCGGTGCGCCCATCGCGGTCAGGATCGCGGTGTAGAACCGGGTCACCGAAGGATTCGACGGCATCTGCAACGCCAGGACCGGGATCTCCTCGTGGTCGGCATGCGAGACCACCGGGTGATCGCGGCGGAACTTCTCGATGATCATCGACTTGCCGTTGTTCGTCGGCCCAACCAGGAGCAGGTTCGGCATCCGCTGCTTGGCCGGCCACGCCAACAACGTCTCCAGCCGCTGCAGCGCCTCGTTGGCAGCCGGGTAGCCGATCCACCGGTCGGCACGGACGTACCCTAATCGCTCCGCCGCCGGCAGGGCGGCGATCGGCCGCACCGACTCGTGCAGGTGACTCAGATCCAGGTCGGTGCCCTCGACAACGACCTCCGGGATCACCACTGCTCGATCACCTCGAACGGCCGGACCGCGCCCACCTCGACACCCAACGGCGCAGGCGGGATAGGCAGGACGTTCGGATCGGCTGCGGGCGTCGAGGTACGGCGTTCCCTGTCCCGGCGGGCCTTCCGGGTCGTGGCCGCGGCGGTGTCGGTGATCTCGCGCATCTGCGCGACCGTGGCGAATAGCGCCTGCTCGTTGACGTCGGCGCGGCCCTGCTGCCGCAACCGGGTGATCGCGGCCTGCTGCTCCCAGATACTGATTGGTGGCCGCGACAGCACCCGGTAGGGCACGGCCAGGTACGTCGTACCGTCCGGATCCAGTGCCCAGATCCGGCTGATGTCGCGCGGATCCCGCCGCAGCACGAACTTGCCGAGCTGCTCGCGCTGAGCGATCCACGGCTTGAGCGCGTCGCAGTAGTACTGCACGTGGTCGACAACGAACCCGCTGCGCGTGATGGTGCGCCGGATGACCGGCAGGAAGTCGATCAGGAACGCTGTCTCGTTCGAGACCGTGCCCGGCATACCGTCCCGATCCGCGAGCTCGGCCCAGACCGCGGCCGGCGTCCGGCCCAGCCCGTCGTGCACCTGGCCGTGGTAGCAGGCGATCGCCAGCACCAGCCAAGCGTTCAGCTCCGCCATCGTCAGCACCGCGCGACCATCGGAATCGTAGCCGCCGCGCTCCGCGACGTTCGAAAACGTCGTACCGGGCAGCTCATCGTGGACCAGGCTCATCATCGTGCCGATCACCCGCTCCACGATCCCGCCGAAGTGCGGCAAGCCCGGCGGCCGGTACGACAACGCGATGCCATGCTGCTCACAACCGCGACGCAACGCCTCGCTCTTGAACTCGCTCGCGTTGTCCACGTACAACTCGTACGGCTTCCCGCTCATCGGCCACGCCGCCTCCACACCCAACTGCTCCAGCCAGGCCCGCTTTCCCGTTGCCATCCGCGCCAGGCACAGCCCGACCGACGTCGCCGAGGGCGCCTCGAGCGTCACCACCAGGCCCACGATGCAGCGGCTCGCGGCGTCGATCGCGACCGTCACGTACGGGCGGCCGATCGGCAGTCGCTGACGCTCGTCGACCACGATCACATCAACCGGCGTGTGATCCATCTGCACCTGCTGCAACAGCTGTGTGAGCTCCGGCCCGACACCGCCGGCCGACTGCTTCGGCCGGGCAGCGTCCCGCCCTTCCCGTGCCTTCGTGGCTTTCAGCGGATCCAGCTGCGCCACCCGCCGCAGCACCGTGCCGCGCGACGGGACCTGCAGGCCGCGAACCCGGCACAGCCTGGTGATCTCACGGCAGACCGCCGCGACCGATCGCCGCTGCCGGGTCAGGTAGCGAGCATGCAGTACCTGCCTCACGATCGCCTCAACATCGTCGGGCAACCGGCTTCCGCCGCGACCGCCACTGGACCGGCCGGGCAATAGGTCCGACACCACACCGCCGCCGGTACGCCACCGGCCCAGCAGCACGTATACCTGGCGTCGCGACAACCCGAGCTCGTCAGCCGCAGCGTCCACAGCGGTCACGCCGGCCGTGTCGAGCGCGGCCAGGCGGCTGATCACCGCGGCCTGCCGTACAGCGGTCTCCCACAGCCCGTCCGGCGCCGTCAGTACGCCGCGTTCAGATACCTCGTCCTCGCCCAACGCACCGTCTCCATGCCCGAAGCAACTACCGAGCTGGTGACGCTAGTGCAGACGACTCCGGTACACCATGAAGACTCGCACTCGCCCGCAAACCGGCCACTTCGGAGCGGTGAATCTGTGCAGACGACTTCGGACATCGACAAGTTTCTGCCGGACGACAGTTCTGTGTCAGTCCAAAATTTGCAGACTCTTCTTCAAATTTTGCACCCGGCCTTGCGCTCTGAAGCGCCCGTTTGTACGCTCGCGGCACTCTCCGCAGTCCTGTCCGCCCCCTTTCAGGAGCCTGCAATGCCTTTGACACGCCGTTCTTTCCTGGCTGCCTCAGCAGCCACCGCCGCAGCCGCCGGAACCACCATCGGCACCGCTCTGCCCTCGTCCGCGACCACCGCGACCCCGGTCGCCAGTGGGCCTGGTGACGTGGTCGGCAAGATCACCGTCGGCTACCAGGGCTGGTTCGCCTGCATCGGCGACGGTGCCCCGATCAACAGCTGGTGGCACTACAGCCGCAACGCCGGTCAGCCGCCGTCGCCGACCAACACCACGATCGTCAGCTGGCCGGACGTCCGCGAGTACACGGCGACCTACCAGACGGCGTACGCGAATCTCGGCAACGGCCAGCCGGCCAAGCTGTTCTCGTCGTACGACCAGCAGACCGTCAACACGCACTTCCAGTGGATGCAGCAGAACGGCTGCGACACGGCCGCCCTGCAACGGTTCAACCCCACTGGCGGTGAGGGCCCGACCCGGGACGCGATGGCGGCCAAGGTCCGGCAGGCCGCCGAGCAGTACGGGCGCAAGTTCTACATCATGTACGACGCGACCGACTGGACGAACATGCAGTCGGAGATGAAGACCGACTGGACCAACAAGATGAAGGCGTACACGTCGTCACCGGCGTACGCCAAGCAGAACGGCAAGCCGGTCGTCTGCATCTGGGGCTTCGGCTTCAACGAGGCCAACAAGGCCTTCCCTGCTTCGGCTTGTCTCGATGTCATCAACTGGTTCAAGGGCCAGGGCTGCTACGTGATCGGCGGGGTGCCGACGCACTGGCTGCCGGGCAACGAGGACTCGCGGCCCGGATATCTCGAGGTGTACCACGCCTTCAACATGATCTCGCCGTGGATGGTCGGCCGGATCAGCGACGTCGCCGGCGCGGATCACTACTACAACAACGTGAATCAGCAGGACCAGGCCGACTGCAACGCGCACGGGATCGACTACCAGCCCTGCGTGATCCCGGGTGATCTGCAGTCCGGGCACCGGCATCACGGCGACCTGATGTGGCGGCAGTTCTACAACCTCACCCGGGTCGGCGTGCAGGGCATGTACATCTCGATGTTCGACGAGTACAACGAGGGCAACCAGATCGCCAAGACGGCCGAGACGCAGGCCTGGATCCCCAACGGGTCAGGGATTCGCGCCCTCGACGAGGACGGGACGGCGTGTTCGTCGGACTACTACCTGCGGCTCACCAATGACGGTGGCCGGATGTTCAAGGGGCAGATCCCGGTGACCGCGACGCGGCCGACCCAGCCGATGCCGAACCAGGGCAGCGGCGGCGTGATCTTCTACCAGCACATCGACTACGGCGGCACCGCCGGCCAGGCGCTTGCCAAGGGCAACTACACCCGCGCGCAGCTGGCGGCGGCCGGCGTCCAGGACAACTGGGCGTCGTCGGTCAAGGTGCCGGCCGGCTGGACGGTGACGATCTACGCCGAGGACAACTTCACCGGACAGACCTGGACGCGGACGGCGGACACGGCGAACTTCGTTGCCCTGTCCCCCAACGCGAACGACCAGTTGACGTCCTGCCGGATCTCCTAGTTTTAAAGGAGTTCCAGGCTGTCGGTGGCGAGGGTGATGACCGCACCATCGAGGTGCAGGCGGCAAGCGATGGCGTGGCCGGCGCAGGTGAGAAGGGCGGGGCCGGCCACGTCGACCACCCGGTACGCGACCGGCTGGGTGCAGGGCTCGACGACTGCCTGCTGCTCGCGGTAGCAGCCGAGCACGTGACAGGTCACCACTTCACCGACGGCCATCAGAGTCAGGCCATGGTCCTCGCACATGCCCCAGGTGACCCCGCAGGTCTGGCCCTCGGTCGCGGCCAGCCGGATCAGGTTGCCTGCGGTCGTTTCGAGTTCGCTGGCGACCGTACGGAAGGTGTCGGCCGCCTGGTCGAGATCGCGGCGGAGCTGGCGTGACGCAACCGATTCCGGCAGGCCGCGCGTCGCCGCGATCAGGCCCTCGGACAGCGCGATGGCGGCCAGGGCGATCTCGTCGACCTTGACCGGTGTGCCGAAGCCGGACGGACGGGCCGGCTCGGGACTGGCGGGCTGCCCAGGCACCGGGTCCGGTGGGACCAGCCGGCCGGGAGGCGTCACGTTCGGCGGCAAGCCGTTGGCCCCGCCGTTCGCTCCGCCATTGCTGGCAGGACCGTTGGTCGCGCTGCCGTTGGAACCGGTGCCGTTGGGCCCGTGGCCGTTCTGGACGCGTAGTGGGCCACGGCCGTTCTGGCCCGTGCGTCCTGCTCCTTCGACCACCATGTCGTTCGCGCTCCGGTCACTGGCCCGCTTGGCCTTCGCCATTCGTTCGCCCCCTGATGTGTGCTTCCCCCGGTGGCCGATGGTGCCATGCCGGAAGGGGGTGCGGCCAGAGCAAATCGAGGAGCATCACGCAGGGCTGAACACGCCTTGCACACAGCAACGATTCGGCCCTTCCGGGTACCGGAAACCCACCCCCTACTTCAACTTCTGTTGCACTCTCCCCGGTGTGCCCGGGGGCTAATCACAGCGGGCGAATTCCATACGCTCCCTTAACACTTCCGGCACTACGGGCGACCGTTCGAGTCGATCTGGTTGTGGAGGAACTGGACAGTTCGGGTGCGAGCGGCGAGGGCCAGGTGACCGGGGGTCTCGCGGACCTCGGCAGTGAGGACGGCGTGGGCGCTCTTCGCGAAGCCGCCGGGGTTGCCCGGGCTGGAGTCGAGCTCGATCACCTCGAAGGCGTCGCCGAGGTGCTCGCGGAGAGTGGCGAAGCGCTCCGGTGGTACGGCGCGGTCGCGGGTGAAGCGGAGGCCGAGTGCGCACAGTCCGTCGGTGCGGGTCCGCTCGACCACCTGCGCCAGTTCTTCCTGCGACATGCTGGGGTCGCGCCGACGGCTCGCGGAGACCGGGAACGGCGCGGCCGGCTGGCTCAGTACCGACGCCAGCACGCTCGACTCGACCGCCGTGGCGAGCGCGAATCCGCCCGTGAAGCACATCCCGATGACGCCGACGCCACGTCCCGGCGTACGGGCTGCGAGGTCGGCGGCGACTGCTCGGAGGTACGCCGTGATCGGCCGCTTGGCGTCGACCGCGAAGGCCCGGAACTCCGCCGACACACACAGCCTGGCGACCGTCCCCAGCACGTATCCGACCGACTCCGGCTTGCCCGGCGTACCGAACGGCGACGGGATCACCACGGTGAAGCCTTCGTCGACCAGATGGTCCGCAAGCCCAAGCACCTGCGGCGTGATCCCAGGAATCTCCGGGATCAGCACGACGCCCGGCCCTTCACCCTTCTCGTAGCAGTCGTGGGTGAGCCCGGCGCCGGTGAAAGGCGCCTTCACCCAGCCGGTCAGCGTCGAGGTCGGGGCGGCGTCAGTCATCCGTCGAGTCTCCTCATGGTGGTCGGGCTCTCAGCCTAGAACGCCGGAGAGCGCTCCCCCGCTAACGCGCTGTGTTTCCAGCCTTTCGAGCCGCCGGAGTCAGTCGAAGTCGTCGGTCAGGGCGCGGATCTCGACCATGCCGGCTGCGGCGATCGGGTGGCTGGAGGCGATCTCGATCGCTTCGTCGAGGTCGCGGCAGTCGATCAGGTCGTAGCCGCCCATCTGCTCCTTCGACTCGGCGAACGGGCCGTCCGTGGTGATCACCTTGCCCGCCTTCCTGCGCACGCCGGTCGACTCCGCGGGTGGACGGAGGGCCGCGCCTTCCCGGCGTACGCCGCGCTCGGTCATCTCCCGCACCCACGCCTCGGTGGCCGCGATCATCTCCGCGGGCACACCACCGGAGTAGTCGTCGTCCGGCCGGATCAGCAGCATGTACTTCATCACTCTCCTCGTTCGTCTCGCCGCGCTCCGCTGTCGGGCGCTACACCAGCTACGTCGGAATCCGATCGCCGCGCTCGACACCTGCCACCGGCCAGCGCCGTCACTGCCGTCAAGCGCCGTCACTGCCATCAAGCGCCATCGCCGCCCTGGACCGCCATCGCCGCCCTCGACCGCCGTCGCCGCGCTGGAGCGCCGTCGCTGCCGGGAGCGCTCTCCGGCGCTACGGCGCGTAGTGCTGGACGGCGCCGCCGCGGGAGAGGTCGACCAGGGTGTGCGCGAGTTCGCGGGCGTCGGCGAGGATCTCGCCGAGGTTTGCGGTGGTCAGCTCGCGGTCCTTGACAACTATGTTGCCGTCGACAACTACCGTGACGACGTCGGAGGCGCGGACCGAATAGACCAGCGCGGCTCTTGGGTCGTGTAGTGGTTGGCAGTGTGGCCCGGACAGCTCGACGAGTGCGATGTCGGCGCGTCGGCCGGGCTCGATCGCACCGATCTCGTTGGCCAGGCCGGCTGCTGCGGCGCCTCCTCTCGTGGCGAGGCGGAGGGTGTCCGAGATGGTCATCCACTCGGCGTCCTGTTCGCGTTGTTTCTGCGTCAACGCCAGCAACCGCAGGGATTCCCAGACGTCGAGGGTGTTGTGCACGGCTGCTCCGTCGGTACCGATGCCGACGGTGATGCCTGCCGACCAGAGTTGCCTGACCGGAGTGGTCGGGCCCATGGCGAGTTTCAGGTAGACCTTGGGGCAGGCGGCGACCGTCGTACGGGCCGCATGCTTCGCCAGGATGGGGAGGTCGGCGTCGGTGATGCCGCAGCCGTGGGCGATCAGGGCGCCCGCTTGGAGAACGTTGGTGCGATCGAGTACTTCGATGGGGGTCGCGCCGAGGCGATCTATCGAGGATTGGGTCTGGTCGGCTGTCTCGGCGGCGTGGAGGTGGATGCGGAATCCTTCGGCTTGCGCGACTTCCGCAGTACGGGTCAGGTCTTCTTCGGAGACGGTGTAGGTGGCGTGCGGTCCGAGACTCGCGGTGATCCGGGGCAGTCCGTTTCTTGCGGCGTTCTTGCCGAGCGCGCGGAGCTGCCGAGCCGCCTCGTACGCCGCCTCGCGACCGTCCGTGCCGGTGGAAGAGAAGAAGGTCGGCGCGAGATCAGCGCGGATCCCGGTCTCGAGCGCAGCGGCCGCGATCTGATCGGCGTGAAAGTAGTGATCCACAAAGGTGGTGACCCCAGCCAGCAACATCTCCGCACAAGCGAGCCGGGCCCCGACCTTCACCCGCTCGGCCGTCAGGTTCAGCTCCATCGGCCAGATCTTCCGATTGAACCAGTCGTCGATCGAGACGTCCTCGGCCGCGCCCCGCATCATCACCATCGGGCTGTGGGTATGCGAGTTCACCAACCCCGGTACGGCGATCAGCCCGGTCGCGTCGAGCTCCTCGATGTCGGCCGCGGCAGCGAGCGCGCCGGTCGGCATCACCTCGTCGATCGCCCCGTCCTCGATCACGATGTCCTGATACTCGTCGACCCGGCACTCCCCCTCCGCCGGCACCACCAGGACAGAACAGTTCCGGATCACCAACCGCGCCATGTCTCCTCCACAACCCCGACTGACCGTCGCCTAGCAGTCTGATCCATCCAGCGGCGCATCGCCTGGACCCCGGCGGCCCCGACGCGGTCATCGACACCCTCGTCCACCTGGTCACCACCGACGCCCCCGCGCCGAGCTAACTTCTGTTGATGGTCTTCTGGCAATTGACGATCGACGCGAACGACCCTGAACGACTCGCCCTCTTCTGGCAGGAAGCCCTCGGCTGGGTGCGGACGCCGCCGTCTCCGCCGGCTTCTGATGCCGAGGATGAGCCGACTTGGTGGGCGCACTACCGGGGGCGGCTCGACGGGCAGGCCGCGTTCACCGACCGACTGTTCGATCCCGCCGGTGCCGGACCGCCGCTGTGGTTCCAGAAGGTGCCCGAGGCGAAGGCCGGCAAGAACCGCCTGCACCTCGACCTGTACCCCACAGGCCGCGACAACTCCCTCACCCAGGAGCGCCGGATCGAACTGGTCGACAGCAAAGCCGCCGAGCTGGTAGCCATCGGCGCCACCATCGAGCACCGAATCCGCGACGACAACCCTGCCGACCCGGAGTACTACCTGATCCTCCAAGACCCCGAAGGCAACGAGTTCTGCATCGGCTAGGGCCTGATGGCCTCCGCGGCGCAGTCGGGCCCGTAGCTGTGGGCGGACTAGTAGTTGGTGGTGCCGTCGATCAGTTCGCGGAGGGCGTCGAGGTGGCCGAGGTGGCGTGCGGTCTCCTCGAGTAGGTGACCGACGATCCAGCGCAGCGAGACCAACTCCAGCCCCTCGGGCGCCCACGCCTCCAACTCGTCGAGCTGATGCCCAGCCACGATCTCGCGGGAACGAGCACACTGCGCGTCGTACTCATCGAGCAGGACCGCTAGCGGCGTACCGGGTGGATCCGCAAGCTCCAAAGGATCCTGCGCCGTCAACTCCCTCGCCCCCACGAAGCTGACCTCGAACCACGAAAGCTCCACCCACCGCAGATGCGCCACCAACGCAGCAACGCACATCCGCGGCGACCCCGGCAACGGCGTCAACCGCGCCTGCCCATCCGACAACCCCTCACACTTCAACCGCACAGTAGCCCGCTGCCAATCCAGCCAGCCGCCCACCATCTCCCGCTCCCCCGCATTCCCCAGCGGCCGTCGACGCATCATGCCCCCGACCCTAGACACCCCAGCGACCGCTTTTCGTCCATCGCGACGGGCGCCAGCTGGCCCACCCTGCCGGTGTTGCCTCAGGCAAGCGCTTCGCGCCACCGGAAGGAATCGCTGACACCGGCCTCGTGCTCATCTCGGCGAGACGGCCGGGGGGCGGTTCCAGCGCTGGTGTCTCAACGCCGGAACCTAGACCTCCCCGGCTGCTCGAGCAACCAGGTCGTCCTAGCGGGTCGGTGCCCCTCGCGGGCTCGCCGCTAACGCCGACGGCGACTCTCACTTTTCCTGTCGATCAGGCAGCCCGATCGGTACGCCGTGTCCGGCGTCAGGAGGGGAGCTTTCGGGTGTCGATGAGGTGCTGGGCGACGTCGCGCAGTTTCGTGTTGGTGTCTTGGGAGTAGCGCCGCAGGACGGCGAACGCCTGGTCGCCGGTGAGGTCGAAGCGTTCCATCAGAATGCCCATCGCCTGCCCGACAAGTTTGCGGGCGTCGACGGCCCGGGCCATCGTTTCCTCGTGCCGTGCGGTCGCGACCGCGACCGCGGCATGCTGCGCCAGGAGGTGCGCGATCGCCTCGTCGTCGGCATTGAAGGCGTCCGGGTGGTGGGTGTAGAGCGACAACACCCCGATGATCTTGTGACCGGCTCTCATCGGGACGTGCAGCGCGCTGCGGATCTTCGCCGCCGCGACCGCACTCAGCCAGTGCGGCCAGCGGGATTCCTTGTCGACGTCGGCGATGTAGACGGTTGTCCCGGAGGCCAGTGCTGTGAGCATCGGCCCGTCGGCGGCGTTGATCTGGGCGGTATAGATCGCTTCGACGAGCGGATCGGTGACTGCGCCGATCTCGACCCCGCCGCCAGTCGTTGCGAGCGCGACCCCGGCGTAGGCGCAATTCTCGGCCTGGAGCGCGAACTGCACCACCGCCTCGACGGTCTCATCGAAGCCGTCAGCATCATGCAACTCAAGAGCCAACCGGGCGAATGCGTCAGCATCCAGCGGCGCAGCAGAATCAGAAGACGTCACCAAAGCTCCCGGGCAGGATCGAGGAACCCCCGCCGTACGAGAGCTTCACTACCCACATCATGCCCCGAATCGACGAGAACGCGGCACTCGTCGCTAGGCCTGTTCGCGTCGCTGTTCGTTGATCCGCAGGGCTTCGGCGAGCTGGTCTTCTAAGATGATGATCCGGCAAGCCGCCTCAAGCGCGGTGCCCTGGTCGACGAGCTCGCGAGCGCGGGCTGCCAGGCGTAGCTGGTAGCGGGAGTAGCGACGGTGACCGCCCTCGGAGCGTTGCGGGGTGATCAGCTTCGCCTCGTCCAGGCTGCGCAGGAACCCCGGCGTGGTGCCGAGCATCTCCGCGGCCCGGCCCACCGTGAAGGCGGGGTAGTCGTCATCGTCGAAATTGGCCGTCCCGGCCGGGGTTGAGCTCATCGGGGTCTCCGTGTACAGGTCTGGGGTCATCGAACCTCCATGCCGAAGGGCCCCGGTGCCGAAGCACCGGGGCCCAAGGGGTTGTT
>NZ_JBFAYZ010000008.1:0-401715 GCF_040681515.1 Kribbella sp. NPDC051718
ATCGCCCTCGCCTTCAACATCACCGACGTCATCCAGCGCTCACTGCCCAGCTACACCAGCGGCATCGAGAAGAAGGTCGCCGACTCCAAGACCGTGCAGGGAGCGCTCGCTCCGGCGATCGGCAACGACGCGAGCGCCGACCTGGCCAAGTGCACCCCCGGCGCGGCCGAGCTCGCTTCTTGCGGGGCGGCACCGGAGTTCCGCGGTACGCAGAAATGGTTCAACACCCTGGACGGCCAGCCCGCGACGCTGGCCGGCTTGAAGGGCAAGGTCGTCCTGGTCGACTTCTGGGCGTACTCATGCATCAACTGCCAGCGCGCCACCCCGCACCTGCTCGCCTGGGACAAGGCGTACAAGTCCCTCGGCCTGCAGATCGTCGGCATCCACTCACCGGAGTTCGCCTTCGAGAAGTCCGCCGGCAACCTACAGTCGGCGATCAGCAAAGAGGGCATCGGCTACCCCGTCGGCCAGGACAACAACCTCGCCACCTGGACGGCGTACCGCAACCAGTACTGGCCCGCGAAGTACCTGGTCGACGCCAATGGCACCGTCCGGTCGATCAAGTTCGGCGAAGGCAGCTACGGCCAGACCGAGGACCAGATCCGCCAACTGCTGACAGACGCCAACCCTGGGATCAAACTGCCCGCCCCAGTGGACGGCACGGTCGAGGCCGACACGATCGGCGCGGACGGCACCACCCCTGAGACGTACCTCGGCTACTCGCGGTCCGCGAACCTCAAGGGCGCCGCCGGAATGCTCACGCCGAACAAGACCGTTGCTTTCGGCATCAACCCCACCCAGCCGAACGACACCTACAGCCTAGGCGGCAACTGGGCCGTCGGCACCCAGAGCGTTACCTCCACCAAGGCCTCGACGGCCAAGCTGAACTTCAACGCCGCCAAGGTGTTCCACGTCCTGTCCGGCGAAGGCACCGTCACCGTCTCGATCCCCGGCCGGCTCGACAAGACGATCCAGGTCTCCGGTACGCCGAACGCCTACCAACTGTTCGACGACAACACCCAACAGCGCCAAACCATGACCCTGACCTACACCCCCGGCATCTCCGCCTTCACCTTCAGCTTCGGCTGAACCGACCGGTCGCGGTCGAGGTAGGCGACGGTGAAGAGGATCAGGGCGGTGATGATGCTGACGCCGGCGTTGACCACGAGGTCGGAGGTGGCCCATGCCGATCTCGTGGCCCCAGTAGACGAGTTGGGAGGTGGCGTCCCAGAGCAGGTACATCAAAGCGTTGACGATGATGAGCTTGCGCCGATCAGCTGCTCGGGACAGCGTCATCGCGATGATCGTGACGGCGATGATCAGCACGTGATACCCGGCAACGGCGTACCACTGGAAGTGCCGGGTCGGCGTCATCTCGCCACCGAGATAGGCACGGTCGGTGAGTTCGGGGTCGAAGGTGAGAACCAAGGCCTGCAGCAGGTTGAACGCGACGTAGATCCAGAGGACGACGCGCAACGAAAGTCTCATGCACAAAGCCTCTCAGACCGATCGTCGCCTGGCGCGATCCCTTCACGGCGGATGGATGCGGGCATATCGTCCGGCCGAGGGGTCTTTGTGCCCGCCCGCGACAATCTCGACGGAGCGTAGCCATGAGAACTGTACGTACAGGGAGGGGGCTCCTGGCCATCGGTGCGGTGACGACCACCGTCCTCGCCATGACCATGAGCTCAGGCGCGAACGCCGCCGGCTCGCTGCCCAAGGCCGACCCGGACGCACCCGCGGTCCAGGCCGAACCGGGGCAGCGAGAGGCGAAGGGGTTCTACGACGCACGCACGCCGAGCGCGCGGGCGAAGTACGCCCAGGCCGCCAAGACGATGGCCAAGGAGGGCGCTGCCGCGGAGAAGTTCCGCGACTCGCTGGGCCCGCAGGGCATCGTCTCGGTGGACCCAGCGACCGGTACGCCGAAGCAGATCGGCAAGCTGAACGGGTTCCTCACCGGGCGCAGCAGCAAACCACCGGCCAGGATCGTGCTCGACTACATCCGGGCACACCCGGAGATCTTCCGGCTGTCCGAGAACGACCTGCGGACGCTGCGGCTCCGCAAGGACTACCGCGACGTCGAGGGATCACATCACCTGTCCTGGGAGCAGGTGGTGAACGGCACCCCGGTTTTCGGCAACGGCATCGTCGGACACGTCACCAAGCGCGGTGAACTCATCGCCATCATGGGCTCGCCAGTGCCGGGTCTGGCCGGGCTCGCCGCGGCCGCGGGTGCCCCTTCGGTGACCGCGGACGGCGCCCGGCTGGTCGCCGCCAAGGACGTCGGTGGCAAGACGGCGACGACCAGTGTGAAAACCGTCGCCGACGGCAGGAAGTGGGGCAACGGCGACTACGCCAAACGGGTCTGGTTCTACACACCGGCCGGGCTGCGCGCTGGCTGGGCGACGTACACCCAAGCCGGCGGAACACTGATCTACAGCCATGTGATCGATGCGTCGACCGGCAACGTCCTGTACCGCCGCCCGCTGGTCGACCACGCGAACGGCGACGGCCTGGTGACGGACTACTACCCCGGCGCGGCCAAGGGCGGTACTCAGCGGAAGGTCAACTTCTTCAAGGCCGGCTACCTCCAGAAGGGCGCTCAGACGCTCCAGGACGGTACGTCGGTCGACGCGTTCGCCGACATCAACGACGATGACCTGGCCAACGCCGGTGAGACCGTCAAGGTGCCCGGTACGAGGACCACCGCGGAGTACAAGCTGGTGCCGTTCGCCAGCAACCCGCAGTGCTCGATCTCCTCGTCTGCACCTGGGATCCGGCAACGGCGAACTCCTGGCGGACGAACCTGAACCAGGACGTCACCCAGGCGTTCTACCTGGCCAGCAACTTCCACGACTACCTGCAGAAGTCGCCGATCGGGTTCACCGCAGCGGCGGGGAACTTCGAGGCCAAGGGCAGCGACCCGGTACTGCTGAACGCGATCGACGGCGCCAACACCGCGAACGGCCTGCCGAACGGCCAGCACGTCGACAACGCGAACATGAACACGCCACCGGACGGCACCTCGCCGACCATGCAGATGTACCTGTTCCACAACCCGGCCAACCCGGCCGACCGGTTCGTGCCGACCAGTTCGGCGAACGACGCCAGCATCCTGTTCCACGAGTACACCCACGGCCTGTCCAACCGGCTCGTGGTCGATGCCTCCGGCAACTCCACCCTGAACAGTGTGCAGGCCGGCGGCATGGGCGAGGGCTGGAGCGACTTCTACGCGATGGACAACCTCGTCGCGACAGGCCTCCAACCGAACAGCCGCGGCGACGGCGAGGTCAAGGAAGGCACGTACACCGTCGCCGGCGGGCTGTTCCGCAAGGAGGCGATGGACTGCCGGGTCGGTTCGACCGCCCCGACCTGCGTCGCACTCGACGGTACCCCGGGCGGCTACACCTTCGCCGACTTCCCGAACCTCGGCCTGCGTGGGCCGGAGGTGCACGACATCGGCGAGTACTGGGCGCAGGTGCTGTGGGACGTCCGCGAGCGCCTCGGTCATACCAGGACGACCTCGCTGGTGACCCGGGCGATGGAGCTGTCCCCGTCCGACCCGTCCCTGCTGGACATGCGCAACGCGATCCTGCAGGCCGACCAGGTCGTCAACCGCGGCAAGGACGTCAATGCTCTCTGGAGCATCTTCGCCACTCGCGGCATGGGCTGGTTCGCCGGCGTCGTCGACGCTGGTGACACCGCCCCGGCGGAAGACTTCCACGTACCGCCGACCGGCGCTGGCGCCACCCTGCAGGGCACGGTGACGGACAAGCTCACCGGCGCACCGGTACCGAACGCGCTGGTGTTCATCGCCGGCCACGACTCCGGCTACTCCGGCGACTACGCCGACGTAACCGATGCCCAGGGCAAGTACTCGATCGACGGTGTGCTGCCCGGGACGTACCCGAAACTGGTCGTCGCCGGTGGTTCGTACGAGATCCTGAACCAGGCGGTGACCATCGCGGCCGGTGGCTCGACGGTCAACTTCACCCCACGCCGCGACTGGGCAGCCGCCGCCGGCGGAGGCTCGATCACGGACTTCAACGGCCCCGACTTCGCACCGGCCTGTACGCCGCCGTACGCGATCGACCTGTCCCAGGGCACCGGTTGGGGCAGCACCACCGGCGACAACGCGGGCACGCCGACCAACACTCCGATCCCGAAGTTCATCGTGGTGGCACTACCTTCGACGGTGAACATCACCACCTTCTCGGTCGACCCATCACAAACCTGCGGCGACCCCGGCAGCGCGGCCACCGCCGGCTACCGGATCGAAACATCGGCCGACGGTACGACCTGGGCCACCGCCGCCGAAGGCACCTTCGGCGCAGCCAACCGCCTCCGCTACAACGAGGTCACCCCCACCGGCAACACCACCGGCGTCAAGTACGTCAAGTTCTGGATGCTCAGCCCCCAGGTCCCCGACATCACCACCAACTGCCCCGGCCCCTTCGCCGGCTGCCAATTCATGGACATGATGGAACTGGAGGTCTTCGGCACCCAGTAACCAACCAGCCGAGGCCGGGAACCTCCCTGGGTTCCCGGCCCGGCGAACGCGGACGCGACGAAGGAGCGGACGGCGGAGCCGGCGTGGGCAACTCGTCAACGCGCTTGCCGCACGAAGCTGGCTGAGCGCTAGTGGCCACCAACTACAGCTACCCCGCAACGCCGGGCCCGCGCGCGACGCTCTCGCTCAGCGGGTGACGGAGGAACCCGCGTCCAGGATGGGTGGGAGCCGGTGGAGCGGACGCGACGGCGGAGCGGACGGCGGAGCCGGCGTGGGGTCTACTCGTCCACGCCGGCTGTACGAAGCTGGCTGCACGCCAACGACCACCCAGCCACAGTCACCGGCAACGCCCGGCTCCCCCGCAACGCCCTCGCCAAGCGGGTGACGGAGGAACCCGCGCACAAAGGGTGGCTGGGAGCTAGCGAACGCGAGACGCGACGGAGGAGCGGACGGCGGAGCCGGCGTGGGGAGTTGCCTCAGTCGTACATCTTGTCGAGGAGATCGCCGTAGGTAGTTTCGACGTACTTGCGCTTGAGCTTCAGGCTGGGCGTCATCTCGCCACCCTCCACCGTCAGATCGCGGTCGAGGATGGTGAATTTCTTGATGGTTTCCCAGCGGTTGAGGCCGGCGTTCAGTTCGTCGACGTAGCCCTGGACGAGTTTCTGCGCCGCAGCAGAGGTGACGATTTCGGCGTACGACTTGCCGGCCAGGCCGTTGGCGTCGGCCCAGGGCTGGATGGCTTCGGGGTCGAGCGTCACCAGGGCGCTGACGAAGTTGCGTTGGTTGCCGTGGACAAGGAACTGGCTGGCGTACGGGCAGATCATCTTGAAGCGGCCCTCGATCACCTGCGGCGCGACGTACTTGCCGCCGGAGGTCTTGAAGAGGTCCTTCTTCCGGTCGGTGATGAAGAGGAACTCGTCCTCGAAGTGCCCGATGTCGCCGGTATGGAACCAGCCGTCGGCGTCGATGACCTCGGCCGTCTGCTCCGGCAGGTTGTGGTAGCCGCTCATCACGCCAGGACCCTTGATCAGGATCTCGCCGTCCTCGGCGATCTTGAACTCCGCCGCCGGGAAGATCGGCCCGACGCTGCCGAGCCGGTACTGATCCGGCCGGTTCAGAGTGGAGCCGGCAGCGGTCTCCGACAGCCCATAGCCTTCGAGGATCAGCAGCCCAGCAGCGTGGAACCACTCGGCCAGCTTCTTGTCCAAAGCAGCCGACCCCGACACGAAGAACCGGATCCGCCCACCGAACCGCGCCCGGATCTTCGACAGCACGAGCTTGTCGGCAAGAGCATATTGAGCAGCCAGTACGCCGCCTGGCTCCTTCCCCTGCTGCCGCAATGCCGACACAGAAGCACCGACCCCGAAGGCCCAGTGGAACAGCTTGGCCTTGATCCCGCCCTCGGACTCCATCATCGTCACGATCCGGCCATGCGCCTTCTCGAAGACGCGCGGCGCCGCCGCCATGAATGTCGGCTGCACAGCAGCCGCGTTCTCGACGATCTTGTCGACCCGCCCGTCGATTGCAGTAGCGAACCCGATCTGGAACTGCACGGCCAGCAGCACCTGTCCGAAGACGTGCGACAACGGCAACCACAGCAACTGCAGGTCGTCCGGGCTCAACACCCGGATCCCCTCGACAGCGGCGCCCTCGTAGGTCCAGACCGAGTGCGGCAACCGCACACCCTTTGGCCGGCCTGTCGTACCCGACGTGTAGACCAGAGTGCACAGATGTTCCGGCCGTACCTGCGCGATCCGCTCGTCAACCGCTGACGCCGAGGCCTCGAGCTGCTTCGTGCCCAACTCATCCAGCGAGGCCAGCGTGATCACCCAGTCGCCGTCGCGCTCGTCGGGCTCGCCGTCGAGCAGGACGATCTTGTGCAGCGACGGCGTGTCGGACCGGTGCGCGCGCAGCTTGTCGACCTGGCTGGCGTCCTCGGCGAAGACGACCTGTACTTCGGCGTCCGCCACGATGTACGCGACGTCCGCGGCCATCGTGGTCGGGTAGATCGTCGTGGTCGCGGCGGCCGCGAGCACCGACGCGAGGTAGCACTGGACCCATTCGAGCCGCGTGCTGGCCGCGATGCCGACCCGCTGCTCGGGCTCGACGCCCAGCGCGACCAGGCCGGCCGCGCGCCGGCGTACCAGGGCTTCGGTCTCCTGCCAGGTGACGGATCGCCAGCCGCCGTCGCCGGTGGGGGCTCTGAACGCCTCCCGGCCGGGCGTCGCGGCGACGCGATCGAGGAACATCTGCGCGAGGTGTTCCTTGCGGTTGCTGAGCAACGCGAGCTGGGGACCGTCGGCAACGGGCTTCATGTCTGGCCTCCACGGGGGGTCAAGTAACCGAACAGTAATAGGCCAGCGCAGCGCTGACCATGCCGATCGCTTGCCCGCGCGCACCATCTCGATTACGTTTCCGCAACATGCGCGCACGGTCTGTGGCACTCGTCTCACTGTCCGTCCTGTTCCTGGGAATCCTGACCCCGGCGACGGCGGCCCCACCGCCGCCCGAGTTCGGCAGCGACTATTCCGATCCCCGTACGCCGGCCCCGCCCGTCGCGGTGCCGCACACCCGGCACTGCTCGGTGGAAATCGTCCGGAACGGCTTCAAGAACTTCGACCCGTACACCTCCACCTACAGGCCCCCGGCCGCCTGCCGCGGTCCGTGGTCGAAGGTGGTCCTGCGGATGCAAGGCTCGGTCAAGGGCGTCCAGTACGACCGCCTCGGCCACATCACGATCGGCGGCGTGGGCGTGTTCCGCACCTCGACTCCCGAGCCGAGCCCGGACGGCATCAGCTGGCAGGTCGAGAAGGACGTCACCTCGTACAGCCCACTGCTCCGAAGCACCCAGCCGGTCGTGATGGAGCTCGGCAACGTCGTCGACCAGACCTATACCGGCGTCCTCGACATCGTGGTCACCCTCGACTTCTACACAACCGGCCACGACGCCCCAGCGGCCCGTACTGCGAACGCCGTCCTCCCCCTGCAGGACCAGCGGCGCGAAGACTCCGACCTGGTCGGTACTGCGACGCTCCCGCGGAACACCTCTCGCCTGCTAGGTGAGGTCTACGTCACCGGCTCCGGCGGCGGCTGCGAGGAGTTCTGGGACACCTCGGCGCCGGTCGAGACGGGCTACTCGTGCCCGGACGGGTCGCCGTACCGCGAGGTCGAAGTACAGATCGACGGCAAGACGGCCGGCGTCGCCCTGCCGTACCCGTACATCTACACCGGCGGCTGGTCGAACCCGTACGCCTGGCGCCCCTCCCCCGCGCCGCGCGCGTTCGACATCAAGCCGCTGACGTACGACCTGACGCCCTTCGCCGGCCTGGTCAGCGATGGCAAGCCGCACGAGTTCCGCGTCCACGTGATCGGCGTGCCGGCCGGGCAGAGCGGCTGGTTCACTGTGCCCAACCTGCATGTCTGGACGGACGCGCACTCGAAGCAGACCCACGGCAAGCTCACCTCGTACGCCGTATCGCCGCTGACCAAGACGGACAACGTCACCGGCGAGCCCAACGCGGCCGGATCCGTCGACACGTTGGCCTCCCGATCACTGAAGATCAGCGGGTACGTCGATACGTCGGCCGGCCGTGTCCGCACGACCGTCGAACGCTCGCTCACGAACGACAGCAAGCACGTCTGGGCGGCCGGCGAATCCCGCGACACCCTCGACGCGTCCTGGCGTGACTTGTCGACGGTGACGACCGGGGCCCGGGTCGACCGTACCGACCTGACCTACAGCAAGAACGGCTACATCAGCTTCTTGCCCAACGCAACCCTCCCGGGCGGCTACGACGTCATCACCGACCTCGACATCGCCGACCGCAGCCACACCACGAGCCGGCTCGGCCCGGTGACGCTGGCGGATCGGCGTACCGAGGAAACCTACGACGGCCGCGCCGCCTGGATCTACAACGTCCCCCGCGACCAACGCCACGCCACCGGCACCCAAACGGTCCGCTACCGCATCACCGGCACCGACGGCTGCTACGACCACACGCTGTCAGCCGTCAACGGCATCTACACCAAGGACTTCTACCGCTGCTGAGGTCAGGCGCGTTGCTGGAGTAGTTCGGCGATCTGGACTGCGTTGAGGGCGGCGCCCTTGCGGAGGTTGTCGTTGGAGATGAAGAGGACGAGGCCTCGGTTGTCGGGGACTGACTGGTCCTGGCGGATACGGCCTACGTAGGACGGGTCGTTGCCGGCGGCATGCAAGGGCGTGGGGAGGTCGGTGAGTTCGACGCCGGGGGCGGCGGCCAGCAGCTCCGTCGCCCGCTCGGGGGTGATGGGGTCGGCGAACTCGGCGTGGATGCTCAGCGAGTGGCCGGTGAAGACGGGGACGCGGACGCAGGTGCCGGCGACCAGGAGGTCCGGGATGTGGAGGATCTTGCGGCTCTCGTTGCGGAGCTTCTGCTCCTCGTCGGTCTCACCGGTGCCGTCGGCAACGATCGAGCCGGCGAGCGGGAGGACGTTGAAGGCGATCGGTCCGGCATAGACAGAAGGCTCAGGGAGTACGACGCCATCGGTGCCGAGCGCGAGCCGTCCAGCACCATCAACCAGGGCGTGGGTCTGCTCCTCGAGCTCCCGTACGCCGACGCCGCCCGATCCCGATACAGCCTGATAGGTGGAGACGATCAGCCGGGTGAGCCGGGCCTCGCGGTGCAACGGCGCGAGCACCGGCATCGCGGCCATCGTGGTGCAGTTGGGGTTCGCGACGATCCCCTTGGGCAGGTGATCGAGATCGCCAGAGTTGACCTCGGCAACGACCAGCGGTACTTCGGGATCCATCCGCCAGCCGCTCGAGTTGTCGACGACAACCGCGCCCGCCGCGGCGACCTTCGGCGCGAACTCCTTGGAGGCCGTCTTCCCGTTGGAGAACAGCGCCAGGTCGAGTCCAGTGAAGTCGGCCGTCGCCGAGTCCTCGACAGTGATCTTCTCGTCGCCGAACGCCAACTGGCTGCCGGCCGAGCGGCGGACGCGAAGTACCGGATCTCATCGACCGGAAACTTCCGCTCCACCAGCAACTGCCGCATCACGCCGCCGACCTGACCGGTTGCCCCAAACACTCCTACTCGCATGAAAACAGCCTAGTGCGGGCTCAGGACTCCCGCGCGACCATTCCAGGATGCGGCGAGCTGGGCCCATTCTCAGCCGTCAGCTTCGCCTCCAAAGCGCCGGCGATCCGCAGGTAGGCCTGCCTGTGGTAGTGAAAGATCAGACCCTGATCGGGGGACGCGAGATCCGCGAGGCTCTCGACGGCTCCACGGAGGTCGACAACGTCCACCGTCTCGTGGCTGTCGCTGACCTCGGCGACAGCCCGGTTCACAGCCCGGTTTCGGCGAGCCTGGTTGTCGCCGTTGGCATAGGTCATCGACGAGACGAACTCGGGGGCGTTCAGCAGCAGCAACCGGGTTTCGCCCAGCCTTCCGGCTAGTTGAGCGATGCCGTCGGCGATCTCATCCGGAGTGAGAGGCTGGTCCGGCTCGAACTCATCCAGGAAACGCTTCCGGCCTGACCGGGAGCCCCACCAGTGCTCCCAGTCCTCCTCCGATGAAGATCTCGTCAGGTGCACGTAGCTGGGTACCCGCTCTCCCGTCTCGCGATGTCTCATCGTCAAGCACGCGTAATCCACCCACAGACTCAGCACCACCACCCGCAACGAAGGCCGATAGATGTCACAGGTCCAGTTGGTGAGCCAGGGAAGCGAATCCAGGATGCCGGCTCGCGAGCGCCAGACGAGGTCGAGAACGAGCAAGGAACTGTGCCCGTACTGCTGCACCGGTCCTGAGGACTCGATCAGCTGCCAATCGGACCGCTCCTGAATGCTCGAGCTGACCAAAGGGGCTATCGCCTGCAGATCACAGCCGCCGACAAAGAAGTGATCCACACTCGCTGACGGAGGCCTCACGGCCGGTACGGCTGTGCCGACGGAGATCCAGTCCACGACCTCGTCTCGCATCGGGTCGGCGCCGGTGCCGCGCGCCAGTTCCGGCGCCTGTACTCCGAGCCGCTGGAGCAACCACCGCTCGACTCCCATGTTCATGATTCGGCAGGAGAAGAACGCGTGCAGAAGTCGCCGTTCGGGCTCCATCACCGCGTAGTAGCCGATCAGTCCGTAGTCGCCATATTGATCGCGCAGGAACAAACAACCGCAGGTCAGGTCCGGCCGCGCCGAGAGCTGCCGTACTTCCGCTACGGACAGCCGACTGCTCGTCAGGTTCAGCTGGTTACTCCGCAGCGACAGCTCGGCGACCCGCTCTTCGAAATCGGTCACCGGCAGCATCGAGACGACGATTCGACTCTGTCGGAGGAAATCAGCGTTGCTGGTCGCGGGTTGCCGAGTACGAGCCGCCGCGCGTCGCTCCAGGATCTTGTAGGCCGCCAGGCGCGTGCGCTCGGCATCAACGAACTCCAAGGTCGCTGGAGACACCGGCCGCAGGTCGTCGGGGGCGGCGGTAACGACACCACATGCTCCCCGTACTTCCGAGCGGATCCTGGCATTGTCGTCGACGAACAGGACCTGCTCCGGCCGGAGGTTGATCTGGTCGAGCAACTCCCGCATCATCATCGACTTCGGACTCCATGAGATGGCTGGGAGAACCACGAGGTCCCAGATTTCGTACCGGACAAGCGACTCACGGGCTCTGCCGAGGTCGTTGTTCGAGCACACCGAGCTGACGATCCCGGCCGAAGCCAGCGGCCCGATCCAACCCATCAGATCCGTCGGTTCGATCCCGTCTCCCTCGTCCAAGGTGCCTTTCCACAACGTCTCGTCGAGATCCCAGACCACCAGCTTGATGCCTTCAAACACGCGGACCGGTCCCCTCGTCCAGAGGCGCCGGCGCAGCTCGATACGACGCGATCACCGTGAGCCTGCTCAGCGCCGACTCGTTGCGCGAGACGCTGTGGTGGCAATCGGGCACCATCGCGAAGACGAAGAGCTGCCCGTACTCCGGTTGGAGTCGGATCACAGGAGTCTTCGCTGTCGTGTACACGGCCAACTGGCCGCTGTCGCCGAGGTTGCCGGACAGCCCCAGGACGGCGCGATGGGTGAAGGTCGGATGCCCGCCGTCACTGTGGATCGGAATCCTGTCACCCGGACGAAGTCGGTGCGCTTTGACCGCGGCCAGCTCGACGGACGTACCGAACTCTTCTTCCAGCAATCGAGGGATTGTAAGAGCCATCAACTGCTGGGCGATTGGAAGTTTCTCGATCATCAGGGTGATGAGCTGGCTGTCTTGTTCCGGGTAGCTGCTGGTACCCCGCCGCCAATGGCCAGTTGCGACCGGCGCATACAGTTCAGCCGCGGCAGCTCGCGCGGATTCTCCGACCGCGATCGCCCAGGGGTAGCTCAGCGGCGGTCGACTGACAGCGACGACTTCAACCTTGGGCTCATCCGTCAGCGCGCTGCCGTCTCGCCACTCGGCCTCGATCTGGGCAAGATTGGCGTCGAGCCACCTGTCCAGTCCCGCCGGCAACTCGCCGAGTCTGCCCTGCAGAAGCTCGGCCGTCGCATCCTCGACCCAGCCGCGCTCCCTGGCATGCGCCTCCCGGTTCCCACCGGAGCCCAACCCAAGCCGCTCGACCCGCGACCGAACGGTAGCTGCGCGGGCGAAGGAAGCCAGCCCGTGGATCACGTTCGGCAACTTCCTGCGGACGGCCGGCTTCCAGGGAACCGGCATGTCCAGCACCGATGTCGGCAACAGGTTCGGGCGGAGCTTCTCCAGCGTCTGGATCAGAGCATGGGCTTCTTCGTGGGCCAACGCCGCGAGAAGATCCGAGGATTCGCGGCCGAACGACGAGTACACCGTGAAGGGCGCGGCGTCGTCTGTTCCCGCGTCCGCCATCCCCGATCGCGCGGCCAGCGGGACCAGGCTGGTCAGATACCGTTCGAAGAGCCCTGGTACGACCACCTGTCCGAGCTTGGCCGCGTCCTCCAGTTCCGTGGTCGCGGTGAGTACTGTCCCCGGCGGTGCGAGGTCGAACTGCGACCGTGAGCGCGGCGTCCGGTAGAGGTCCTCATACCGGTCGACCGTCAGAGCGCCGATCTGCGGAAGCTCGATCGCTTCACAGTCGAGTTGGCCTTGCCGCACGGAAACGCATCCGGCTGAACTGCGGACGGCGAGACCGGTGGCCGGCAACGAGATCCATTTCTCCCCCAACCTCACCTTGCAGCTGTGATCGGCACCGGAAGCCACTGCGGCTGCAAGCTCGAAACGGCCGAAGTCGGCATCGAGCCGACGGACGAGGCCGATGTCATCGGCCGACAGCGCGGCGTACATCTCGGTCAGCCACAGGTAGGCCGCACCACCCGAGATCACCTGCGGCGCAGCCTCTGCTACTGCTCCGATCCGTTCAGCGAGGGTCAGATCGGGCACCGCCGAAAGGATGCCCGCCAGCGTCGAAAATGACTGCTGGACCAGGCTGCCGAACTCTTCGTAGATGGTGAAGCAGGTGAGCGGATCGACATCCAGCCGGGAGACTTCAGCCCAGCCACCGAAGGTCATCACCGCACCGACCGGATGCTCGTCAAGGCAACGCCCAGCTCGGCGATCACTCGGTCCAGATCGATCCGGTAGTCCACCCACCTCGTCAGGTTCGAGGACGGCTCGAACCTGACGTCGACCGCTGTATAGAGGCAGTCCGGTCCGTAGAGGTTGCGGCGGCTCGTACACACTCGTAGGTGCGTGGCTGTGACGAATTCAGCACTGCGGCGCACCAATTCCTCGACGACGGCGATCTGGCGGTTCGAGAACGTCACGACGCCGCAGTACGCCTCCGAGAAGACCTCGACCGGTACCGAGTCGACAAGGTGGGCCTCGCAACTCGAATAGGTCACGAAGTCCCACCCGCGGACCAGCTCGAGCACGAGCGGACGAATCCGGGGTTCGATCGAGTAGGCGAAGTCCTGATGATGCCGGGACAGCGAGGCACCCTGCTGGAGGGCAAGCTCGCCGACTGGCTTCCGCCGGGATTCCGATCCCGTGTCCCAGATGACCCGTTCCGAGTTCCGCCAGTGGTCAGGATCGGTCCAGGAGCGAAGGAAGTCGGGCAGATCACTGAGGTAGTTGTAGCCGCGCTGTGCCCGGAGGAAGTACACCGTGGTCAAGAAGCCGCCCTTCTGGTCGAGCTGCTCCGTCGCCTCCAGAAGGAAGCCTGCCTCTGCCGCGACCGCGGCCATCGCCGAGGCCGGCAGTTCGATCGACGACAGCCGGTCCTGATGTACGGCACCGCGGTACTCGACCGTCAGCTGATGGGAGAAGCTTTCGGCGTCCTGGCGGTCGATCAGTTGGGTGATGCTGAGACCGTCGGCGGTGGTCCACTCCAACCGGCCGACGCTGACCGGCTGCTGCTCGATCACGAGTACGCCATAGTCCGGCATCGCACCCCGGATAGCTCGCAGACTCTGTCTGAACGAGTCCATCGAATCCGTCAGGAAGAGGGAATGAGCGAAAGCACAGACGACATCGAACGCTCCGAACTCGGCCAGGCCGGCGAAATCTTGTACGACGACGTCGACCGCGGGAACAGCCGATGACGCGTGTTCAGCCAGCATCCGGGAAGAGTCCAGTCCGAGGTTCTTCGATCCTGCCAGCCGATCGAACCAGTAGAGATGTCTACCGACCCCACAGCCCAGATCGGCGAGCCTCTTACCCTCCAGAGTTCCGGTCCTGGCCAGCACCAACTCCACGGCCGGCCTGGCTTCAGCGAGGCTGTCCGGCCTGAGGCCCGCCGATGTCATCAGGTACCAGATATCGCGTTGTTCCCATGCCTGAGCCAATCCCGAGCGCAGTGCGTCGAGTTGGCCTGCCCATCTACTCATGGAACCAGTGAGCCCGTACGAGGTGTGGCTCTGCGCAGCAGATCCGCCCGGATATGCGCGATCAACTTGTAGAGATCCGCGCAGTACACCGTCTTGTTCTTGAATCCGTGGACGTCGTCCCAGCGGTGAGTGATGAGCCCGGCCCCACAGATCTCGCGGACCGGACAGGCAAGACATTCATCGCTCAGGGCAGCAAGCCCGATCTGTCGCGAAATGATGCCCGGATGGGCGAGAACATCATCCAGTGAATGGTCGATCACGTTGGCTCCGGTGGTCTCGGCACCGCCATAAGCGATGCCGATGTGGTCGACCAGTTCGATGGCCCCGTCTGCCTCGATCACCGCGAGACTCGCCGGCGCCAGGCCCAGCGCCTCGAAGCTGGCCAGACCTCCGATCAGGAGGTTGATCAGGTCTTCGAATATCCGCACCTGCATCCGCTGCTCGGCACCGGCCCAGTGGTCGTAGATCCTGATCAGCCAGTCCGCGTAGGGCGCGGCCGCGAAAACTCCGCGGTCCGCACTTTTGCCCGGCGGCAACGAATTCCAGGTCCCATGCGGAAGCAGGAAATCGACACTGGTGAATCCCAGGTCCGCGACCGCGCGATAGACCCCGACCGGATCGGACTCGATGTCTATGACGGCAAGGGCACCCTGAACCAGGCCATCGACCCCAGCAAGCACTTGAATACCCGACTTGGTCCGCAAATAGGACGACTTGCCACCCAGATCGACACGATGCCTATTGGCGAACTCGTCGCCGTCGATGCTGATCCCCAGTTTGATACCCAGCCGGCCGAGTTCGACCGCGACCGTCTCGGTCGCCAGCGTCGCGTTGGTCTGCATCGAGAATTCCACCTCGACCGGAGCGAGCCGGGCACGCATCAGTTCCACGAATTCCGTGATGGGACGGGCACCGCGCAGCAGTGGCTCACCACCGTGCAGCGAAACCCCGACTCGGGACAGGCCGTGCGCCATCGCATGCTCACGGACCCTGGCCGCCGCCCGCTCGACGACAACCGGTTCCATGAATCGTGGTGCGGTCTTCCAGGATTCGTCGCCGAGATTGTAAACATAGCAGTAGTCGCAATTCAGGTTACATCGCGTCTCTACCTTGAAAATAAATTCGTTGAGCGGAGTCGGACGCCAACCGGACGCCAAGAGCTCCGCATACCGAACGGTGCCGTCATACGGCCAGCTCGCCACGCGTCAGGAATTGTGACTGCCGAATTGACCGTGCTTGAAGAAGTCCGGAGCCTCACCCAGCTCTTCCTCCTCAAGCCGCTTCACCGCGTTCTTGAGTATGGCGTCGTTATCCTGCGAAGCCTTGACCAGATCTGAAAGCTTGACACCGTCGACTGCTACTACCTCATCCATCATGTCCCCCTCAGGAATTACGTGCCCGAATATCCCTGGACTATAGGACCGGGGCTCCTGAGGGTCAACGAGCTGGACGCCCTGGACAGCCACGGACATTTACCGCACTCGCACCGACCGGCCGATTTCAAAAACATGAGACGGCCCCCGACCGAATATCAAGACAAACCAACGCATGAAAGACGAGCCAGGTGACCAGTGCCACCGACGGTCGAGGCGTGGCGCCGACTTGGCCGGAATGATCCGGACGGGCTAAGGTGCCAGCGTGTCGAGAGTGACCGATCGAGCTGCCGTGCGGGCCGCGGTGATCTTCGGTGACCACTCGTATCGCAGCGATCTGTACCAGTAGGGCCGGCTTTTCACCGAGCCAACCCCTACCTTCTTTCTTGCGCTGCAAAGGATTACTCATGCATGACCTTTCCTTGCCACTCGTCGACCTGCACCGGCACCTCGAAGGGTCGATCCGGACGAGTACGGTGCTCGACATCGCCGAGCGCACCGGGCACGAGCTCGCTGGCCGGGTGAAGCCTCGTACTGCGCTCGTCGCTGATGGCTCCGAGGGCGGGCTGCTTCCGTACCTGGACAAGGTCGACGTCGCGATCGGCGTACTGTCCGGATTGGATGACTGGAGTCGCGCGGCGGGCGAGGCTGTCGATGACGCCTTCGACGACGGGCTGGACTATCTGGAGTTGCGGTACTGCCCGGGGATCATTGCCCATGACACCGGTCTGGCGCCTGAAGCGGTGATCGATGCGGTGTCGGGTGCGGTGGTGGAGCGGTCGGCCAGGTGGGGGTTGCCGGTCGGGTTGATCGGGATCGTGGTCCGGCATCTCGGCGCGGACTCGGCCGAGCAGCAGATGGCGACGTTGCTGTCGCGCCGGGAGACCTTCTGTGCGGTCGATCTGGCGGGCGACGAGGCGAACTTCCCGGCGGAGCTGTTCGCAGATGCTTTCGCCAAGGCACGGGAGGCGGGGTTGCACGTCACCATCCACGCGGGCGAGGCGTCCGGTCCGCAGAGCGTGTGGGATGCGGTCAACCACCTCGGAGCCGAGCGCATCGGGCACGGCGTACGAGCTGCTGAGGATCCGGCGTTGATGGAGTGGTTGGCTGCGCATGGCGTCACGCTGGAGGTGTCGCTGACTAGCAATACGCAGACCGGGGCGGCTCCGAGCTACGCAGACCACCAGATCCACAAGCTGCTGGCCGCTGGAGTGCCGGTCACGCTGAACACCGACAACCCACGAGTAAGCGACGTCAAGCTGTCGCAGGAGCACCGTGCGGCGGTGGTCGAGGTCGGTCTGACTGCCGAACAGCTAGCGCTGGTCGCACGTCAGTCAGCGGCAGCCGCCTTCGGCGATGTGGGCACGCTCGGCAACGAGCGCTGAAGGCGGGCGCGGAGCGAGGCGCGGCCGGCGCGGGTTGTTGAACCCGAGCCGGCCCGGGCTTCCCTAGGGACGGGAGGGAGACCGGGCCGGCGGCGTGCGCCTGGAGGGGCGCACTGGAGGGGGTCAGCTGTCGGAGACCAGGACGCCGCCGTTGGCTACGTCGGACTTTTCGATTTCCTGGAAGACGATCCGGACTGCTTCGCGCTTGGCGCCAAGGATGGCGATTGCGGAGTCGGTGACGGCGGCGACGAACTCTCGGCGCTGGTCGAGGGTGCGGCCGGAGAGCAGTTCAACGGTGATGTTCGGCATAAAGAGGCTCCTTGGAGATCAGTTGATTTGGTTGGTGATGGCTAGCTGACTGCGGCTGCTCGTCGGGCGAGCACCTCGTCGGAATCGTCGGGGTCGGAGTTCAGGGAGTCGAGTAGCTCGTCGACGGACTCGCGGCGTTCCGGCAGGAGCAGGCCGAGGCCGACGTACACGACCAGCGATACCGCCAGCGGCAGCGCGACCACCATCGTGGTGTCCTTCGACTCGATGATCCACTTGACCACCGCCCAGACGATCAGGCCGGACGCCCAGGAGGCGATCGCCGCCCGGGAGCCGGAGCGCCGGAACCATGGCAGCAGGCCGAGCATCAGCGGGATCGAGATCGGTCCCATCGTCGCGGCCACCAGGTCCACGACGATCTTCAGCACCACGCCCTGACCGTTGGTGATGATCGCGATCAGCATGCTCAGCGTGACGAAGGTGAAGGTGGTGATCCGGGCGAACTTCAGGGTCGCCACGTCGGACAGCTTGCGCAGCTTCGGTACCAGCACCGGGCCGATGTCGCGGGTGATCACGGACGAGATCACGTTCGCGTCGGAGGCGACCATCGCCATCGTGTGCGAGAAGAACCCGGCCAGGACCAGCCCGATCAGCCCGCTCGGCAGCAGCAGTTGCGCCAGCTGGACGTAGGACTGCTCCGGCTTGGCCAGATCGGGGACGAGCAGCGGCGCGGCGCACATCGGGATGAAGAGCACCAGCGGCCAGACCAGCCAGAGGATCGACGACAACAGCGCGGACCGCTTCGCCTCGGAACCGGACGGCGCGGCCATGTAGCGCTGCGCCAGGTTCCACATGCCGCCGTTGTACTCGAAGGTCTTGATGAACAGGAACGCGATCAGGAAGACCGGTGTGTACGGCCCGTTCAGCGCCGACCCATGCCCCTCGGGCAGCTGACCCCACATCTTCCACAGCGTGGGAATCCCGTCCAGCTGCGAGAGAACGCCGACGAACATCGCGATCCCCGCCGCGGCCTGGATGATGAACTGACCGAAGTCGGTGAGCACGTCGGCCCACAGTCCGCCCAGCGTCGCGTACAGCATCGTCACCACGCCGGTGAGCAGGATGCCCCAGCGCATCGGTACGCCGGTGAAGCCGTTCAGCAACACGGCGATCGCGACCCACTTGGCGGCGATGTCGACCACCTTGAGCGCCGCGCCGGAGTACGCGAGCACCTGCTGCGTCGGCAGGTTGTACCGCTTGGCCAGGTACTCCAGTGGCGAGACCACACCGTGTTTCGCGCGGAGCCGGTTCCATCGGGCGGCGAAGAGAAACGCGCCGATGCCGACACCGACACCGATGGAGACGGCCCACCAGACGTACACGGTGATGCCGTAGGTGTAGGCGACCGCCGCGAAGGCGACGAACATGACCGCGCTGTAGCCGGACATGTGGTGCGAGATGCCGGACAGCCACCAGGGAATCCGGCCACCGGTGGTGAAGTAGTCCACCACCGTCTTGATCTTGGTGCGCGACCAGAGGCCGATCAGCACCATCAGCACGAAATAGCCGGCCAGCACCGTCCAGTCGAGCGCTGTCATGTGAACCTCCAAGAGGGCGGAACTTGGTATCACGAGACGGAACTTCTACTAGGAAAGCATTTGTACTCTTGACTTGAGGTTCTGTCTAGTAGAACTTGGTTCCATGAATTCGCCTCTTCAGGTCCGGCATGCGACCCACCCCGCACAGGTTCCGGGGTTCGACACCGCCGCTCTCCGCGAGCACTACCTGGTCGACGACCTGTTCACCCCGGACACGATCACCGCGGTGCTCACCCACCACGACCGGATCGTGCTGGCCGGCGCCCGCCCGGTCAGCGGCCCGCTCACCCTGGGCACCTGGCCGGAGCTGCGCAGCGAGTTCTTCCTCGAGCGCCGCGAGGCCGGCATCGTCAACGTCGGCGGCGCCGGCACGGTGACGGTCGACGGCACCAAGTTCGAGCTCGTCACCGGCGCCTGCCTGTACGCCGGCCGCGGCGCCCGCGAGGTCGTCTTCGAAGGGACCGACGCCGCGTTCTACCTGTTCTCCGCGGCAGCACACACCGACTTCCCGACCACCCTCGTCCAGCCCGGCGAGGGCAACCGGCTCGAGCTCGGCGACCAGCAGACCGCGAACCGCCGCACCATCGACCAGTACATCCATGCCGACGGCGTGAAGAGCTGCCAGATCGTGCTCGGCGTGACGACC
Organism: Kribbella sp. NPDC051718; assembly: GCF_040681515.1. Lineage (NCBI taxonomy): Bacteria > Bacillati > Actinomycetota > Actinomycetes > Propionibacteriales > Kribbellaceae > Kribbella > Kribbella sp. NPDC051718. The sequence goes on from NZ_JBFAYZ010000008.1 coordinate 19,603, forward strand.
CTGCACGCGGGCTCCACCTGGAACACGATGCCCGCGCACACCCACGACCGCCGGACCGAGTGCTACCTGTACTTCGGGCTGCCCGAATCGGACCGGATCGTGCACCTGCTCGGCGAGCCCGAGGAGACCCGGCACCTGATCATCGCCGACCGCGAGGCCATCATCTCCCCCAGCTGGTCGCTGCACTCCGGCGTCGGCACCGCGGCGTACAGCTTCGTCTGGGCGATGGCCGGCGAGAACCAGGCCTTCGCGGACATGGACGGTGTCGACGTGAAGGATCTGCGGTGACGCAGCCGTCGTCCTTCTCGCTCAAGGGAAAAACCGCACTCGTGACAGGCGCGCGCCGGGGCATCGGCGCCGCCATCGCGGCCGGACTGGCGGCGGCCGGCGCGGACCTGATCCTGATGGCACGCGATGCCGCACTGGAAGACACGCTCGAAGCGATCAAGGAGAACGGCGGCGGCGCGGCGACCATCGTGACGGCCGACTTCGCCGACCCGGCCGCAGTCGAGCAGGCGGCGATCGCAGCGGTGGAGGGAGCTGCTGCGGCGGGCCGTCAGATCGACATCCTGGTCAACAACGCCGGCGCCATCCGGCGTGCGCCAGCGGCAGCCACGGGGGCGGCTGACTGGCAGCACGTGATCGACGTGAACCTCAACTCCACCTGGGCGGTGACCCGTCCGATCGGTGCGGCGATGGTGGCGCGCGGCAGTGGCAAGATCATCACGATCGCTTCCCTGCTGAGCTTTCAGGGTGGGATCAACGTTCCGGCGTACACGGCGAGCAAGCATGCGGTGGCCGGGCTCACGAAGGCGCTGGCCAACGAGTGGGGCGCGGCCGGTGTCCAGGTGAACGCGATCGCGCCGGGGTATATCAGTACCGACAACACGACCGACCTGCGGGCCGACGTGGAGCGGGAAGCGGCCATCCGCGACCGCATCCCGGCCGGTCGCTGGGGCCGGCCCGAAGACCTGATCGGCGCCGCGGTCTTCCTGGCCTCGGCGGCGTCCGGCTACGTCAACGGACACGTACTGGCCGTCGACGGTGGCTGGCTAGCCAGATAAGAGGTGACAGGATGAGCGACATGAGTTCGCCCTCGGCCATCGACAAGACGCTGATGGTGCTCGACGCCGTCCTCGAGCACTCCCGGTTCACCGACGTGGTGACGGCCACCGGCCTGGCCAAATCGACCGTGCACCGGATCATGGCCTCGCTCGTCGAACACGACTTCGTCGCGCAGTCGGAAGACGGTTCGTACCATCCGGGCCCGAAGGCGCTGCGGCTGGCCGGCCACGCGCTCACCAACGTCGACCTGGCCACGGTCGCCCGGCCGGTACTGGCCGACCTGGTCGCGCAGACCCGCTGCACGGTGCACGTCGGGCTGCTGAACGGCGACGAGGCGATCTACGTCGCCCGGCTGGACGGCCCCAAGCCGTACCGGATGCCGTCGCGGGTGGGCAAGGCGTTCTGGCTGCACTGCACCGGCATCGGCAAGGCGCTGCTCGCCGAGAAGGACGACGAGGCGCTCGATGCGCTCGTCACCCGGACCGGCCTGCCGGCCCGTACTCCCCTGACCCACACGACCGCCGCCTCGCTGAAGGCGGATCTCACCCAGGTCCGGGCCCGCGGCTACGCGCTGGACGACGAGGAGAACGAGCCCGGCATCCGCTGCGTCGCGGCCGTCATCCACGACCACACCGGTACGGCGATCGCGGCCGTCAGCATCTCGACGTTGTCGCTGGAGCAGTCCATCGCCCAGGTCGCCTTGATGGCGCCCGCCGCGATCGAGGCGGCCCGGAAGATCTCGGCGGCGCTCGGCTACATGGAACCCACACACTGAGTTCTCAATCCTGCGCGGTCCGTTGTCACTGGGTCTCCGCGGCGTTAGCATCGGCTTTGATTATTAGGAAACTTTCTTAACGATCAGAGGCCCACTCCCGCCCCAGGAGGCCCATCCATGAGACGACGACTACCCCACTGGTTACTGGCGACAGCGTTGGTCGCCGGCGTCTGTACGGCGATCCCCGCCGCCGGCGCCCTACCCAGAGCAGAGGCAGCACCCTCGGCCGCTGCGATCCCGAGCTTCCTGTTGCAGACCTCTGCCCAGGTCTCCGACGACTCCGCCGTCACCAAGCCGGGCTTCCCGACCAGCGGCTGGCTGCCGGTGTCGTCGCGCTCGACCGTGTTCGCCGGGTTGCTGCAGAACGACAAGTACCCGGACCCGTTCGTGTCGACCAACATGAAGAACGTCGACAAAGCCCAGTTCACCGTGCCCTGGTGGTACCGCTCGGAGATCCAGGTCACCGACACCACACAGCGCACGTACCTCGACTTCAGCGGCGTGCTGTCCCGCACCGACGTCTGGGTCAATGGCGTCCGGGTGGCCGACAAGACTCAGACGGCCGGCGCCTACACCCGGCACGACCTCGACATCACCGCGCAGGTGCACGCCGGCAGCAACGCGGTCGCGTTCAAGGTCTACCCCAACGACCCCAACAACGACCTCACGATGGGCTGGATCGACTGGGCCCAGACGCCGCCCGATCAGAACATGGGTATCGTCCGCGACGTCGTCGTCCGGCACAGCGGTCCGGTCGCGCTGCGTGGCGCTCACGTGGTCACCAAGTTGACCGTGCCGGCGCTCAACCACGTGGACCTCACTCCGAAGGTCGACGTGCGCAACGACTCGGCGGCTGCCGTGACGACGACGGTCCACGGCACGGTGGCCGGCGTACCGGTCAGTCAGTCGGTTTCCCTTGCGGCCAAGGAGAAGAAGACGGTCACGTTCGCAGGAGTCGGGCTGGACAACCCGAACGTGTGGTGGCCGGCCGGGATGGGCGGGCAGCCGCTCTACTCCTTCGACGTGACGGCGTCGGTCTCCGGTACGACGTCTGACACGGCGTCGGAGAAGTTCGGCGTACGGGATGTGAAGGCGCCGCTCAACAGCAGTGGCGGGCGGGCGTACTCGATCAACGGCCGGCCGTTGCTGGTCAAGGGTGGTGGCTGGTCGCCGGATCTGTTCCTGCGCTGGGACGCGACGTATGCGGCCGACAAGCTCAAGTACGTCAAGGATCTGGGCCTCAACACGGTCCGGCTCGAAGGACACATCGAGCCGGACGAGTTCTTCGAGATGGCTGACCAGCTGGGCGTACTGACCATGCCCGGCTGGGAATGCTGCGACAAGTGGGAAGGCCAGGTCAACGGCGGCGAGCAGGGCAACACCTGGACCGCCGAGGACTACGTGACCGCCAAGTCGTCGATGACGGCCGAGGCCGAGCGGCTGCGGAACCACCCGAGCGTGCTGACGTTCCTGATCGGCAGCGACTTCGCGCCGAACGCGACGATCGAGAAGAACTACCTGGACGCGCTGAACGCCGCGGACTGGAAGACTCCGGTGATCCCAGCCGCGTCGGCGAAGTCGTCACCGCAGCTCGGCAGCTCCGGGATGAAGATGAACGGGCCGTACGACTGGATCCCGCCGAACTACTGGTACGACAAGGCGCACACCGACTCCGGCGGCGCGTGGGGTTTCAACTCGGAGACCTCGGCCGGGCCGGACATCCCGACGCTGGACACGCTGAACCGGATGCTCACGCCGGCTGAGCTCGAGGTGTTGTGGAAGAACCCGGCGGCGACGCAGTACCACCGGTCCTCGTCCTCGACGTTCGGCAACCTGAAGTTGTTCGGCAACGCGTTGTCCGGCCGGTACGGTGCTCCTTCTGGCTTGGCCGACTACGTCAAGAAGGCTCAGCTGGCGGCGTACGAGAACGTGCGGTCCGAGTTCGAGTCGCACAACCGGAACTTCACCGACTCGTCGAATCCGTCGACCGGGTTGATCTACTGGATGCTCAACAGCGGCTGGACCTCGCTGCACTGGCAGCTGTTCGACACGTATCTCGACCAGAACGGCGCGTACTACGGTGCCAAGAAGGCGAACGAGCCGCTGCACATCCAGTACTCCTACGACAACAAGTCCGTTGCCGTGATCAACCAGAACCATGCCGCGGCCTCCGGGCTGACGGCTTCGGTCAAGCTCTACAACATCGACGGCACGGAGAAGTTCTCCCAGTCGGCGGCAGTCACCGTGCCTGGCGACGGCGGCAAGACGACCGCGCTCACGATCCCAGCGGTCAGCGGGCTCTCGACGACGTACCTGGCGAAGTTGGTACTGACGAACTCGTCCGGCGTCGAGGTCAGTCGCAACGTTTACTGGCTGTCCACCAAGGCGGACACGCTCGACTGGAACAACACCGACTGGTACTACACGCCGACCACCAGCTACGCCGACCTGACCGGTCTGTCGAGCCTGGCCCAGACGGCTGTCTCGGCGAACGCTTCGACAACCGCTGCTGGTGACACCACGACGACCACGGTGACGCTGAAGAACACGTCGACGGCGAAGACGCCGGCGTTCTACCTCGACGCGCACATCGTCGGGGCTAGCGGGAAGCCTGTACTGCCGGTGCAGTGGAACGACAACGCGGTCTCACTCTGGCCGGGCGAGACGGTTGTGCTGCGGGCGTCGTACCGTACTTCGGATCTCCAAGGCGCGGCGCCTTCGGTGCGGGTGTCCGGGTGGAACACGGCGACGCAGACGGTCCCCGGCAACGGCGGTGGACCGACTGATCCGCAGCCGGTGGTCTACGAGGCCGAGGACGCGACGATCACGTCCGGTCTGGTCGAGTCGAACCACGCGGGCTTCACCGGGCGTGGCTTCGTGAACTACGACAACGTGGTCGGCAGCGCGGTCGAGTGGACGGTCAACGCCGCTACTGCCGGGCCCGCCACCGTCGTACTCCGGTACGCCAACGGCACGACCACGAACCGGCCGATGAACGTCTCCGTCAACGGCACGGTCGTGTCCTCAGGGCTGGCGTTCGCTGGTACCGGCAACTGGGACACCTGGCAGACCAAGACCCTCACGGTCAATTTGGTGGCCGGGAGCAACAAGATCAAGACGGTGGCGACCACCGCCAACGGCGGTCCGAACGCGGACAGCCTGACCGTTTCCTAAGTGATTTCGGCCGCCACCTGCCTCAGCAGGTGGCGGCTTTCACAGCTCCCGGTACTCCGCGCCGATGCCGACCGAACGGCGGTCGGCCACCCGTTGGGCGGTCTCCCGGAGCTCGTCGACCAGGTCTGCGTCGGAGTCGAGCATTCCTTGCATCTTGACGCTGTCCTGGGCGGCGAACATGACCGCGACGGTGACCTCGTGGTCCGGCTTCGACAGGACTGTGATGCTGTCGTCCGCGCCGACGGTGCCGGTCCGGAGCACCTTCAGATAGGCGCCCGGGCACCCTGCCTGATGGAACCGCTTGACCCAGCCTTTGATCTCCATCCGGTGCTGGAAGGTGATACACGGGACGCGCGGCGCCCGCACCATCACCTCGACCTCGTCACCGATCCGCCAGACCTCACCGATCAGCGCGTTGGTGATATCGAGCCCTTCGGTCCGAAGATTCTCCCCGAACAACCCGGTCGGAATCTCCCGCCCGAGCTGGTCACTCCACCAGCGCGCGTCCTCCTCGGCGTAGGCATAGAGCGCCTGGTCCGGTCCCCCATGGTTCTGCACATCACAGACCCGGTCACCCTCCAGACCCAGCTCCCCCACCGGCACCCGCCGGCTCTGCGGCCGCTTGTCGATCGCCGTGAACCCCGTCTCCTTGGGCCCCGGAATCAGCTCTTCGACCACATTCACCGTCAGCACGCGCATACCAGCCATGGTCCCTCGCGCGAGACCGCCCGGCTAGCGATTTAGTCCTGGATCGCCTTCACGATGGCGATGTTGCGGGTCAGCCAGTCCTGCGGGAGGAACGCGTCGAGGGTGGCGGCTCGCAGGACGTTGAGGACATTGATCATCTGGCGGACGATGATCCAGTCGCGGGCCCGCTCTTCGTCCAGTTCGGCGGTGTCGATGGCGGCGTAGAAGCGCTGGCGGACCCGGAAGCGGATGTCACCGGTGGCGACGACCTCGTCCCAGCGGTTCCAGATCAGCGGCGCGACTTCGAAGTACGGGTCGCCGGACAGCGGCTTGGGATCGATCACCAGCCACGGCTCACGGTCCGCCGCCAGCACGTTCTCGTAGTGCAGGTCGGTGTGGATCAGTTTGCCGTCGCAGGCCGGGTCGGAGGCGAAATCGGTGGCCAGCGAGATCGCCTGTTCGACGTACCGGTGAGGCACCGGCGCCGACGCGGGCAGTTGACGGAAGCCCTCGATCCACCGCTTCACCTCGTCCGACAAGGCCCGGTACTGCGGCCCCGCGGCGACATGCAGCTTCTTGTAGCTGGCGGCAACGATCTCGCAGGCCTCGAGATCGCCGACCGTCGTCAGGTCACGAGGCTGTAGACGCTCCAGCAGCAAGGCGAACCGGCGCGGATCGGCCCGCAGCAGTTTGACCGCACCGTTCCCGTCCCAGGCGCGCAGCGCGAGATGCTCGGTCTCCGCCTCCACGTGCGGAAACTGGACCTTGAGCACCGCCGGCGTACCGTCCTTGGCGAGCACGGGCACCACCAAGGCACATTCCCCGTACGCCGAACCGCCGTCGACCCGCAACTCCCACTGCGCGAGCAACTCGCCCACCAGCTTCGGCAGCCGGTCGAGCCAATCGGCCCACTCGGGACCGCGCGAACCGACCTTGCGGAACTCTGCGGGGATCTCGACCGGCACTACTTCTTGGCCTTCTCCGACGGCTCGTTGGTCTTGAGGGCGGCGATGAAGGCTTCCTGGGGGACCTCGACCCGGCCCACCATCTTCATCCGCTTCTTGCCCTCCTTCTGCTTCTCGAGCAGCTTGCGCTTCCGGGTGATGTCACCGCCGTAGCACTTGGCCAGCACGTCCTTGCGGATCGCCCGGATCGACTCGCGGGCGATGATCCGGGAGCCGATCGCGGCCTGGATCGGCACCTCGAACTGCTGCCGCGGGATCAGCTCCTTGAGCTTTCCGGCCAGCGCCACGCCGTACCCGTAGGCGTTGTCGCGGTGCACGATCGCGGAGAACGCGTCGACCGTCTCACCCTGCAGCAGGATGTCGACCTTGACCAGGTTGGCCGCCTGCTCGCCGGTCGGTTCGTAGTCCAGCGACGCGTAGCCCTTGGTCTTCGACTTCAGCTGGTCGAAGAAGTCGAAGACGATCTCGGCCAGCGGCAGCGTGTACCGCAGCTCGACCCGGTCCTCGGACAGGTACTCCATCCCGAGCAGGTTGCCCCGCTTGGTCTGGCACAGCTCCATGATGACGCCGATGAAGTCCTTCGGGCTGAGGATCGTGGCCCGGACGACCGGCTCGTAGATCTCGTCGATCTTGCCGTCGGGGAACTCGCTCGGGTTGGTGACGACGTGTTCCTTGCCGTCCTCCATGGTGACCCGGTAGACCACGTTCGGCGCGGTCGAGATCAGGTCCAGGTCGAACTCGCGCTCGAGCCGCTCACGGACGATCTCCATGTGCAGCAGACCGAGGAAGCCGCAGCGGAAGCCGAATCCGAGCGCGCCCGAGCTCTCCGGCTCGTACTGCAGGGCCGCGTCGTTGAGCTGCAGCCGTTCCAGTGCGTCGCGCAGCGTCGGGTAGTCGTCGCCGTCGATCGGGAACAGCCCGGAGTACACCATCGGCTGGGGGTGCTTGTAGCCGCCGAGCGCCTCGGTGGCGCCACGGATGGCCGCGGTGACGGTGTCACCGACCCGGGACTGGCGGACGTCCTTCACGCCGGTGATCAGGTAGCCGACCTCGCCGACGCCGATGCTCGGCGACTTCATCGGCTCCGGGGAGATGACGCCGACCTCGAGCATCTCGTGCACGGCGCCGGACGACATCATCTTGATCTTGTCGCGGTGGGTCAGCTCGCCGTCGACGACCCGGACGTAGGTGACCACGCCGCGGTAGGTGTCGTAGACCGAGTCGAAGATCAGCGCCCGCGGCGGTGCGTCCTTCACGCCCTTGGGCGGCTCCACCTGGGCGACGATCTCGCTCAGCAACGCCTCGACGCCCTCGCCGGTCTTCGCCGAGACCCGCAGGACGTCGGACTCCTTGCAGCCGATGATGTGCGCCAGCTCGGCGGCGTACTTCTCCGGCTGGGCGCCCGGCAGGTCGATCTTGTTGAGGACCGGGATGATGTGCAGGTCCGCGTTCAGCGCGAGATACAGGTTGGCCAGTGTCTGCGCCTCGATCCCCTGCGCCGCGTCGACCAGCAGCACCGCGCCCTCACACGCCTCCAGCGACCGGGACACCTCGTAGGTGAAGTCCACGTGCCCGGGGGTGTCGATCATGTTCAGGATGTACGTCGTGCCGTCCGGGGCGAGCAGTCCACCCGGGCTGTCCGGCTGCGGGGCGTACGGCAGCCGCACGGCCTGCGACTTGATCGTGATGCCGCGCTCGCGCTCGATGTCCATCCGGTCCAGGTACTGCGCGCGCATCGCCCGGCCGTCGACGACACCGGTGATCTGCAGCATCCGGTCGGCCAGCGTCGACTTGCCGTGGTCGATGTGGGCGATGATGCAGAAGTTCCGGATCAGCGTCGGGTCGGTGCGACCGGGCTGCGGAACGGACGTGGGGCCAGCGGGCACGGAGAATTCCAGTTCGTCGTCTGAGGAGTCGGGCAACTGCCTAATCATCCCATGACAGGCCAACCATTTCCGACCAGGTGTTGATCACTCCTGGTCACGGCCTGGCCTTCTGGAGTGATATCACAGCGTTTCGGGAGCCTGGACGTCTCTAAGGGTGTGACGAACCTAGTGGTGAGTACCAGCCATCCTCACCAGGCGCCGGGCCCCGACGGCGCGCATGCCGCCGTCTCGGAGCTGTACGGCCTGCATTGGCGTGGCCTGGTGCGCCTGGCCGTCCTGGTGATCGATGACCGGCAGACCGCCGAAGACATAGTCCAGGAGGCCTTCGCCCAGCTGTACCGGCGATGGCCACTCAAGGAGTCCGACAAGGCACTCGCGTACCTGCGGACGATCGTCCTCAACGGGGGCCGCTCGACCCTGCGGCGGCGCAAGGTCGCCCGGCTCTACTCCCCGCCCCACCAGGCGCCCGAGGAGTCCGCCGAGAACACCGCATTGCTCGGTGAGCAGCGCCTCGAAGTACAGCGAGCGCTGCAGTCCCTCCCTACCCGCGCCCGCGAGGTCCTGGTCCTGCGCTACTACCTCGATCTCCCCTTCGACGAGATCGCGCAGACCCTCGGGATCAGCGCCTCCACCGCGCGATCGACCGCGTCTCGCGCCCTCACAGCCCTTACCAAGAAGCTGAAGGAAGCCCGATGAACGACACCGAGACCCGCCTGCGCGACTACCTGCAGACCAAGGCCGGCGAAGTACCTGATTCCGCCCAGGGCCCCGGCCTGGAACCGGCCGCCACCGGCACCCCTCGCCGCCGCTGGGCCCCGATGGTCCTGGCCGCCGCCAGCATCGGCGCAGTACTCATCCTGGTCGTGCCCTTCCTCGACAACCTGATCAACGATTCCCCCGCGACTTCGGCGCCGGTCTCCACCGGGCCGCTGCGGATCCCCTACACGGTGATCATCAACAACAAGCCGGACCAGCCGCTGGACACCTGGTGGGTGGCCCTCCACGACGGCGAACAGACGATCAAGAACCCGGGCGTGGAGGGTTCGGTCCTCGATCGCCTCGACCAGGGCTGGCTCGGGAAGACGGGCGACCTCGATCCGAAGAAGGCACAGGCTGTCGTCATCGGTCCGACCGGCAAGGTCAGACCGATCGGACCGGCCGGCGTCGACGATCCCGTCCTCTCCCCGGACGGACGGCAGATCGCTGTCGTGATCGCGCCGTACGGGGCGAAGGAGAGCCGGGTGGTGGTGCTGAACGTCGCGGACCGCCGGCAGGTGTCCGAGGTCAAGGTCCCGACACCGATGATGATGCTCGTCGGCTGGAACAAGGACGGGATCTGGATGCAGCCGCCCGCCCCACCGACTGATCCGCAGCCGACGTCCGTGTGGCGCCCCGGGTCGGCGGAGGTACGGGAGGTCGGCGACCTCGTCGTACCGCTGGAGGTGGCTCGTGGCAGCGGCACGGTCATCCAGACGACGTACAGTCGCGAGCGCGGCTATTGCCTCAAGCCCAGCACGCTGGGTGCGCAGGGGCTCGTCGCGATCCGGGAGTTCTGTGCCGGCGGCGGAGCGTATCCCTACCCGGCGCTCTCGTCGAACGGTGCCTTGATGGCCCTCGACACCGGGGATGTGCTCGACGTGGCCAGCGGCAGGGTCGCCAAGCTGCGATTGCCGGACGGGTTCGAGTCGTCGTTCGCGCCGGTCTTCGAGGACTCCGGCACGGTGATTCTGCTGGCCAGTTCCGCGAAGGATCAGAAGATCTTCCGGTGTGGCATCGCGAACGGGGACTGCGTTCCGATCGTGACCGCCAAGGCCAAGGAGATCCTGGCGCTGGTTCGCCCTTGATCCTGGCTCGTCGATACAGGCACCGGCTCAGCGTGCAACAAATGCGCTGAGCCGGTGTCTCTTTACTGTGAGCGACATGATGCTTGGTGGGGGAAGCAGAGCGTCGGCGCCGCCTGGGGCTGCGTCGGACACTGATCGGGAGGCCGCGATCACGCGGTTGTACCGGGAGCAGTGGGCCGGGATGGTGCGGCTCTCGCTGCTGATGCTCGGCGACCGGCCGTCGGCCGAGGACGCCGTCCAGGAGTCCTTCGCGGCGATGTACCGGCGGTGGGACAGCATCAAGGACGGCACCCGGGTCGAGGCCTACCTGCGGTCAGCGGTCCTGAACACGAGCCGATCCGTACTCCGACGGCGCAAGCTCGCGCTGCTGCACCGGGGCCAGCCCGAACCGGCCGTTTGGTCCGCCGAGAGCGCGGCAATGATCGGCGAGGACCGCCGGGAGGTGCTCGCGGCACTCGCGACGCTGCCCGCCCGGCGGCGCGAAGTACTGGTGATGCGGTTCTATCTGCATCTGTCCGACGCGGACATCGCCCAGACCCTCGGCATCAGCGAGGTCTCCGTGCGATCGACCGCGTCCCGCGCGTTGAAGAGTCTGGGCCACAAGCTGAAGGAGGACCGATGACCAAGCATCTAGAAGAACGATTGTCGGAGGCCCTCGACGCCGCCGCCCGGACCGTGCCGGACAACGCGGTACCGCCGGAGCTGTTCCCTGGCGAGGAGCCGTCGTCCGAGCGGCGCTGGGTGCCGGTACTGGTGGGTGGGCTGGCGATGGCAGCGGTGATCGCTGCGGTGGTTGTGCCGCTTGCGATCTCGCGGGAGCACTCGGCGCCTGCGGGCAGTCTGTGCCCGGCGTCGCCTGCTGTTGAGGCGCTGAAGTTCTCGCAGCGGCAGTACAGCGGGTCGGACTATCCGGATCTGGACAAGCTGCCCTTTGGGCCGCCGCCGTCTGTGCCGTTCACGATGGCTCGCGATGTCGATCGGCACGGTGGCTATCTCGAGGACCGCGGCGTCCGGGTGCCGCTGCAGGACGGGCAGGAGCTGTTCAGCATCGGGCGGGTTACCTGTGGCTGGGTGGCCTATCGGCAGTCGGGGGTGAGTGGCGACGCGGCTGAGGTCGGGGTACTGAGTACTGACGGGAAGTACCGGTCGTTTGGGCTGGTCACCGGTGATGGTGCGTCGTTGTCGCAGGACGGCAGTGAGTTGGCGTATGTCGCTCCAACCGGCAAGGGCACGGCGTCGGTCGTCACCGTGTCGGTTGCTAGCGGCAAGCGGTTGGCGGCGACACCTGCGACCAGCAATGCCCAGCTCGTCGGCTGGAACAGTGACGGGGTCTGGTTCATGCGCGACCGGGATAAGGAGCTGACACAGGTCTGGCAGCCGGGCGGTCGCGAGAAGCCGGTCACGGTGGACACGGACGGGCGCCTGCTCACGGCGTACCGGGGAACCGACCGGATGCTGCTCAGTGACCAGGCCCAGCCGGCCGACGGCACCACCACCGCGGATCTGTGCGTGCGGGTGGTCACACTGGGGCCGGCGGACAAGCTGAGCACGACCTTGCAGGTGTGTGGAGGCGCGGGCGCGACCTTGTCCCCGGACGGCCAGGTCCTGGTGGCTGACAGCGGAGGCGGCGTCCAGGCCTATCTGGTCGACGACGGCTCGAAGACCGACTTCCGGGTCTCCTCGATGCTCGTCACCGCGGATCACGAGGCGATTTGGGAGGACTCGACCCACTTGCTGAACTCGGCCGGGCTGGGTACGGATCGCCAGATGACAGTGCGGTGCGATGTGATCAGTGGCGCCTGCGAGAGAATCCAGGACGGGCCGCAGCAGGACGTACCGGTGGGACCGGAGCTCGGCTACCCCTAGGCGCTGGAGGATTCGACGTGGCGGATGTCAGTGAGTCGATCGAGGTGGCTGCCTCGCCTCTGGAGGTCTATGGGCAGGTGAGCGAGCTGTCCCGGATGGCCGACTGGAGTCCGGAGTGCACCGGGGTTCGGTGGAGTACGAGCGGGGTGCCGGGGGTGGGGTCGCGGTTCATCGGGCTCAACCGGTCCGGGGTGTTTCGGTGGTTCACGCAGGGTGAGGTGCTCGAGGCGGTGCCGGGTGAGCGGTTCTCGTTCCGGATCGGGTTCGGGGCGGTGCCGATCGCTCTGTGGACGTATGAGTTCGCCGCTACGGACTCGGGGTGCACGGTGACTGAGTCGTGGACCGATCGGCGGCCGACGGCGATGCGGGCCGTTTCGGGGTGGATGTTCGGGGATCGGGTCAAGATCAACCGGTACGGCATCCACCAGACGCTGGGTAATCTGAAGGCGAGCCTGGAGTCGGTGTCCTGAGCGTCGGCTGCGTCGGCTGCGTCGGCTGTGCCGGTGATCACTCGGTTTGGTGCTGACGGCGGCTTGTTGGTAATCTGTTCATTCGCGCGTGTGCGTTGGTACTCACCCGTGCACGGCACCAAACTTTTCCTGTACTGATCCCAAACACTGATCGAGGCTCTGCATCCGTGGCGAACATCAAGTCCCAGATCAAGCGCAACCGCCAGAACGAGGCGGCGCGGCTTCGCAACAAGTCGGTGAAGTCGACCCTGAAGACGGCTGTTCGCCGCTTCCGCGAGGCTGCTGACACCGGCGACACCGCGAAGGCGCAGGAGCAGGCCCGCGTTGCCGCCCGCCTGCTCGACAAGGCTGCCAGCAAGGGCGTCATTCACGCCAACCAGGCCGCCAACCGGAAGTCGTCCATCTTCAAGAAGGCCGCTTCCCTCTGATTTACGCCTGACGATCGGCCTCTCCTCCGCTTGGAACGAGGCCGGTCGTTTTTGCGCGCCCGGAAGTTGACGCGCCCGGAAGTTGATACGGGCGCGGTGGGATCAGGCGGGTTGGCGGCGGCCGTGGGCCCGGCTGACGGTGATGACCATCCGCTCCAGCGCGTAGCCGGCGTCGCCGGAGGCGCCTTTGACGTCCGCGTCGGCCTGAGCGACCGCCTTGATCGCCGCCGCGAGACCACCCGCGGTCCAGCCACGCGCCTGCTGCTTCAGCGTCTTCAGCTTCCACGGCGGTACGCCGACCTCGCGTGCCAGATCCGCCTCGCGCAGACCACTCGGCGCACTCGTGTACTTCGCCAGCCCGCGCAGCCCGCCGGCCATCGCGCTCGTCACCAGCACCGCTGCGACGCCGCAGTCCAAGGCCCAGCGCAGTTGCTCCAGCGCCGGTTCGGTCCGCCCTGCGATCGCCGCATCCGCGACGGCGAAACTCGTGACCTCGGCGCGACCACCGAAGTACTGGCTGATGAGCTCAGTACTCACCGCCTGGCCGCCTGAGTCCGACACCAGCTGGGAACAGGCCCCCGCCAGCGCCCGCAAGTCATGCCCGACCGCATCGACCAACGCCGTCGCCGCGCGCTCGTCGATGCTGCCGCCGAGCAGCCGGATCTCGCCCAGTACGAACTGCGGCAACTCCCACGTCTTCGGCGCGGTCGCGACGACCTCGTTCACCGAGGCCTTCCGCAACTTGTCGAGAACGCCCTTGCCCTTCTGCCCGCCCGAGTGGACCAGCACGACCAGGACGTCCTCGGACGGCGCGCCCGCGTACTCGAGCAGGTGCGGGACCATCTCGGCCGGCAGGTTCTCCAAGGTCCGCAGCACCATGACCCGCTCAGCCGCGAACAACGACGGCCCGGTCAGCTCGGCGAACACCCCGACGTCGAGCTCCGCCCCACCAAGCTCGGTGACCTCGATCTCCGTGCCGCCCTTGGACACAGCAGCGATCGCAGACCGAACAGCCCGGTCAGCGAGAAACGCCTCCGGGCCGGTGACGAGCAGGACATCCCCAAGCTTGGGCGCAGAACTCCGTCGAGCAGCCATAACCCCGCAAGCATCCCACGCCCCACCGACATCCCCCACCATTGCCCTTTTCACGGGGCGGTACTGCTGGTGGTGATTGCTAGCTGGTGGTCGGGGGCCAGTACGGCGATCGAGCCGGAGGTGTCGGTGCGGGCGATCTTCATGCCTTGGTGGGTCAGGAGGTCGAGGGTCCGGGGTGCTGGGTGGCCGTAGTCGTTGTTGAGGCCGGACGAGATGATCGCGAGTCTGGCCTTCGTTGCGGCGATGAAGGTGGGGTCCTGTTGGCCGGAGCCGTGATGCGGGACCTTCAGGACGTCTGCTCGGAGGTCGGCGCCGGTGGCGAGGACGGCGCGTTGGGATTCGGGTTCGAGGTCGCCGGTGAGGAGCAGGCGGAGGCCGGCTACCTCGGTCATCAGGGCGATGCTGGCGTTGTTCTCGGGTGAGCCTTCGTCGGTTGGGGTCGCAGCAGATTTGCCGGTGAGTGCTGGGACTCGGGCCGGCCAGAGTGAGGTCCAGCTGACTGGGCCGACTATGCGCTTCTCCTGGTAGCTGACGGTGCGGATGGGGATCCTGTGTTGGGCGGCCAGTTGGAGAACGCGCTTGTACTCCGCGGGCGGGGAGAAGTACGGCGTCACCTCGATCTCGCCGACCGTCCTTCCCCGCAGTACGCCCGCCAGGCCGCCCGCATGGTCTGCGTGGAAGTGAGTGAGCACGACGACAGGCACGTACTTCACGTCGAGCTGCCTCAAGCACCGATCGATGGCTGCCGGGTCTGGGCCGGTGTCGACGACTATCGCGGTACTGCGTCCGGCGTGCAGTGCGAGCCCGTCGCCCTGGCCGACGTCGCAGGCGACCATGAGCCAACCCGCGGGCGGCCAGCCCAGGGAGCGGATCGGTCGGAGGATGACAACGGCCAGCAGGACTAGAGCGAGCAGCATGGCGATCGGGCGCGCGAGTATTCGGTGCAGGCCGATCACCAACGCGAGGCAGAGCGCGGTCAGTACGGCGATGCCGATCACCGTCGCGGGCCAACTGCTGGAGGCGCCGGGCAGGTCGGCGCCCTTCTCCGCGACGAGAATGATCCAGCGCGCCGGCCAGCCTGCTAGCCAGCCGAGAAGATGGGCCAGATCGGCGCTCAGTAAGGCGATTCCGGCTGCCCCGAAGCCGAGGATTGTTGCTGGGCCTACTGCCGGTCCCGCTAGCAGGTTGGCTGCGACGGCGACCATTGATACCTGGCCGGAGAGGTATGCGACTACCGGCGTACAGGCAAGTTGGGCGGCGAGTGGGCAGGCGACTGCTTCCGCGAGGCGTACTGGCATCCAGCGGGCGAGTGCGTCGCGCCAGCTCGGTCCGAGCAGGACGATGCCTGCGGTGGCCAGCACCGACAGGGCGAACCCGGCGGATCTGGCGAGCGAGGTGTCGATCAGTAGCAACGCGATGACTGCTACCGAAAGGCTCCGCGCTGCTCGCCGGGTGCCGCCGCTCCCCGCCATCGCGGCCAAGGCGACGAGGCCCATCACGGCTGCTCTGAGAACGCTCGGTTGCGGCCTGGCGAGCACGACGAACACCACCACCATGGCGAGGCCGACGACGGTCAGGCCGCGCGCTCGTACGCCGAGCAGGCGCGCGAGTGGGAGCACGAACGCCAACAGGAGCGTGAGGTTGGTACCGGATACCGCCGACAAATGCGTCAGCCCGGTCGTCTTGAAGTCCTCGGCCAGCTCAGGTGGCAGAGCTGACTCGTCGCCCATGACCAGCGCCGGTACGAGGCCGCGCACTGCCTCTGGCTCGCCGGCGACTGCTTGCCTCAGCCCTGCTCGCACCCGCTCGGCTGCTCTCAACCACCAGGCTGGCTCGTCAAGCACTCGCGGCGCGACCCGCGACGACAACGTCGCCGCCACCTCGCCACCCTTGTCGACCGACTCGAGCCGCCCGCTCGCCTCGACGTGCTGCCCAAACCTCACCTCCTTCCATTGCAGCGACCCGATCACCAACACCGGCGTACGAACCCGCGTCGCCGCTCCCCTGCCACTCACCTCCTCCACGTTCGCCCGAACCACCACATACGGCGGCCGCCTACTCCCCGGCGTACTCCGAACCGCCGGATCCCCCACCACCTTCAACCGCACCTTCACAGCCGCCCCCGACTGCGCCAACTCCATCACCGGCCCCGCCTGCAACCTCTCCACCTGCAGCCCCGCCGCCACCGCCATCCCCACCACAACAACCCCAACCCCAACCCCAGTACTCACCCCGCGCCACACCTGCTCACCCCCCACCAGCAGCCCACCCCACCTCCGCGACCGCCCCCACACCACACCGACCACAACCACAAACACAGTCGCCGCCATCACCCCCGCAGCCGTCCAGAAGGCGCTTGAGCTGCCCGCACCCACCAACAGCACGGCCGTCAACCACCCCGCACCAGCCGGAACAAGCAGCCGCAAATCAACACCAAGCTCCTCCACCTCGGCCGCAGACGCAGGCGCGGCCTCCGCCGTGAGCGTGGCTTCGGGCTCTGACTCGGGCGCAGGCGGGGAGGTGGGGTCAGATTCGGACATGGGGTTTTAGGGATTCGTATTTCTTGGGGCCCACTCCTGGGATCTCCTGGAGTTCGTCGGTGGTGGTGAAGCGGCCGTGTTCGTTACGCCAGTCGAGGATGCGTTGGGCCAGGACGGGGCCTACTCCGGGTAGGGAGTCGAGTTGGGCGAGGGTGGCTGTGTTGAGGTCGATTGGGGTGTTGGTGGGGGTTCGCGGAGCACCGGGTGGTTGGGCTGGGGTGGGTGGGGCGGCGGGTGCGGGTGTGGGGGCTCCGACGATGATCTGTTCGCCGTCGGTGACTTGGCGGGCGAGGTTGAGGGTGGTCAGGTCTACTCCGGGCAGGGCTCCGCCTGCCGCCGCTAGGACGTCGGCGACGCGTGAGCCGGCCGGGGCGTGGACCAGGCCGGGACGGCGCACCTTGCCGGCGACGTCGACCACGACTGTGACGGGGGATTTCGGCGTGCTCGAGGGCTGAGGCGACGGAGTTGCTACCGGCGTACCGGAGGTGAAGGTGCCCGGTGAGTTGGGGATCGGCTCAGGGTTGGTGCGGAAGAGTGCGTAGCCCGCCCAGAGCAGGCCGGCGAGCAGGATCAGGGCGAGAACGACGACGTGGCGAGGTGACAGGGTCCATAGCGGTCCTTTCAGGCGGTCGGGTAGCGGGACCGGTGGAGTCCAGCCGCCTCGGACCTCTTCGGGGTCGGGTGCTTCGCGCGATGGCGCGCCGCGCTGGTGGGTGGGGGTGGTGTGGAGGCGGGAGAGGGGTGGCCGGCGGGGGTCCGGGTCCGGCGGTGGGGGTTGGCGGGAGAGCTTCACACCAGGGAAAGTACGAGCCTTTCCGGTATCCGACGGATGGACTTCTCAGCCTGGGGACAACCCAGTCAGGACAGGACGAAGATGAGTTCGTTGCCTTCCGGGTCGGCGACGGTGTGGGTGCCGGGGCGGTCGGTTGGAAGGAGCTTTCCGCCTGCGGCTACGGCGGTGTCGAGGCGAGAGTTCACGAGGTCGGCAGGGACCAGGAGTTCGAAGTGGGTGCGGTTGCGCTGACTGCGGCGGTCCGTCTCCGCGGCGTCCATCTGCTGGAAGATGAAGGTCGGGTCGAGTCGGCGTGGGTCGTACAGGTCGAAGCCGCGAGGGTCTTCCTGATAGCCGAGCGCGGTCTTCCAGAAGTCCTTTACGGCGGCCACGTCGACCGCATCCATGCCGAACTGTACGAAGCGCAGCCGCGCCGGATCCGCCCACAACCCAAGCTCCCGCGCCGCCGACTGGATCCGGGCCGCCAGCCTCACAAACCCGGCGACGTCGTTCTCCCACTGATCCTTCCCGCTGTCGATCGTGACGCCGTCCGGCCGCAGATCCACCAGCAAAGGCCGCCCCGCCTCATCGGCGAGACTCGCAACAGCCGCAGCCAGCCGAGCCGCTTGTGCGGAGGAGGTCGTCGGATAGAAGGTCATCGCACCGAACAACACCCGCCAGTCCGCGGTCGCCTCCGCGGGCTCGCTCTCGTCCGTCAGTTCGCCGCCCGGTACGAGGTCGATCTCGTTCCCATCCGGGTCAGCGAGCGCGACACCCCACGGGCCGTACGGCTCCTGACCAACGGCTGCCCTGAACGCCTCCACCGCATCCGCCGTCCGGCTCACATCGACATGAATCCGATTGCGCAACGGCCGCGGCTCATCCAACCGGTAGAACGAGATCGCCGGATCCCGCCGCAACGCATCGCCGAAGCGGTCATCCCCGGCCGACTCATACCCGAACGCAGAACCCCAGAACGAAACCACCGAAGGCAACTCACACGACGAAACCGCCACCCGCATGACCTGCAACCCCGCCGGATCCGCAACCATCCCAAGCTCCCGGGCCGCCGCCGAGATCCCACCGGCCAGCGCCACCTCCGCCCGACTCGGCTCACCTCCCGGTACGCCGATACGCACCCGAACCCCACCAGCCCGCAGATCGAAGTCGGGCAACTCCCCCTCGCCCACCAGCTCGACAACGCGCCGAGCCAACTCCGCCCCCACCCTCAGCGACGCCGCATCGAACCAAGCGCTCAAGCCACCCTCAAGAACCCGCCATCCGTCAACACCATCTGCCCTAGCCATGCCTCAGCGTAGAACCGTTAGCGGACGATCCCCGTCCGGAATCACCCTGAAGCGATCGCGCCGGCGAGCGACGACCCTCCCAATCCCCGAGCGGGTCAGCGGGGAGCGATGACGACGGCGAGCATGCCGGGGCCCACGTGGGCGCCGATTACTGCGCCCACCTCGCGAAGAACGATCTCGTCTGCTTGGGGAAGGCGTTCGGCGAGGCCGTCGGCCAGGGTGTGCGCCTTGTCGAGGTTGGCGAGGTGATGGACGGCGACCTGGACCGGACCGTCGCCGGCGCGCTGGACGGCGATGTCAGCCAGTCGGGCGATCGCACGGCTCGACGTACGGACCTTCTCCAGAGGCACGATCCGGCCGCCGCTGATGGTGAGCAGCGGCTTGACCGCGAGCGCCGTACCGAGGAGTGCTTGGGCAGCACCGATCCGCCCGCCTCGACGCAGATACTCCAGCGTGTCGACATAGAAGTACGACGAGACGGCCGCCATTCGCGCCCGAGCAGCCGCCTCGACCCCCGCCTGGTCGGCGCCGTCAGCAGCCGCGGCCGCCGCGGCGAGCACCGGGAAACCCAACCCCATCCCCAACGAGCGCGAGTCCACCACCCGCACCGGAATCGGCGACTCCTTGGCCCCGATCATCGCCGCCTCGAAAGTGCCTGACATATCGCCCGACAGATGAATCGACACGATCGCTTCGGCGCCGGCCGCCGCACACTCCGCGTACGTGTCCGCGAACGACTGCGGAGACGGCCGGCTGGTCGACACCGGCGTGAACGTCTTGAGCGCCTCCGCGACCGCATCCGAGCTGGTCGCGCCGTCGTCGTACGCCGTCCCGCCGATCACCACCTGCAGCGGTACGACGGTCAGCGGGAGCCGGAGCACCTCGTGCGCCGACAGACCCGCAGTGGAGTCGGTGACGACGTGGACGCGGGCTGACATGCAGCGAGGTTACCGGACAGTTTTAGTCGGCGCCTGGTGTCAGACTCGGTCAATGAAGGAGACGAGCGAGGAAGTCGCGGAACTGCAACGGCTGCTCGAGGCGGCCTACGAGCGCTCCACGGAGCATCTGCGGGAGATCATCAACGACGACCGCCGCCTGACCGCCGAAGAGCTGGTCCAGGTCCTGCAAGGCATGTGCACGCTCAACCTCGCCACCGTGACGGCGAAGGGCGAGCCGCGGATCAGCGCGGTCGACGGGCACTTCCTGCACGCCCGCTGGGTGTTCACGACCTCGATGCAGGCGGCCAAGGCACGCCAACTGAAGGCCAGACCGGCCGCAAGCATCTCGTACGTCGACGGCGAGCGACTCGGCGTCTTCAGCCACGGCCAGGTCGAGTTCCTCACCACCGACCACCCCGACTTCGCCGAGATCGAGGCGCATCTGGTGGCCCACTACGGCAGCTCCCCCTCCAGCTGGGCCGCCGAGATCGCGTACTGCCGCCTCCAACCCCACTGGATGGTCGGCTACGCCTTCGACAAGTCGGCAGTACTCGGCAAATAAGACACCAGCGGGTTGGCCGTTGCACCGGCCAACCCGCCTGGGTGTGACGCCGAGCGTCACGAGCCCAGTCGACTGGTGGTGGCCGGCTGGGCTGCTTCTGGACGCCGCGGCGAGGTGGAGGGACCATCCCCTGTGTGGTCCTCCACCTCGCGGTTGAGCTGACTCCCCCTCGGTGTCAGCTCACTTGGCGTGGTACCGGCTGTGCGGTGAGCCGTCCCCTGTGCGTCTCACCGCAATCCCCCGGGGAGCCCCAGCGGTCGACCCACCGGCGGGTGACCAAACCCGCCGGCTTCCCCGTGTCGACCGGACCGGCACTCGTCCCCTGTGTCGTGTGCCTGGTCGCTGCTGGGACTCCACCCCGGGTCACGTGCCCTGACGGTGCACGGCCCCCGGTGTGAGGTAGGACAGCTCCGCACGAGCCAGCACTCCGGAGATCTCGGCAGTTGTTCGGCGCCCCCACCGTCCGACTGCCGGAGGTCCTCCGCGTCGCCTGCTCCGGGTTCGAAGAGCTGCCCGGTAGTCCGGCGAGCCATGGTTGCCTCTTCATGGTCATCGCCTCCTTCCGTATCGCTCGAATCCCGGTCTCGGATCTCTGTCTCGTGGAACCTGTCCTACGGCTGTAATTCTGGTTCCGGCGAGCAGGTCCGGACGAGGCAGAAGCACCGGCAGTTCCCCGGCAGCTTCCACCGATCCGCGTCACGAATCCGCCCACAACTCGTCAGACGCCAGCACCCGTCGAGCCACGCAAGGGAAGGAAGGCGAAGGGAGGAGGAACGGTCGGCAGGCGCTGGCGTGGGGCGGGGAGGGACCGCGGGGGCGCGGAGCGCAGGTGCGGGGTGCGGGGTGCGGCGAGGGGTGCGGGTTATGACAGGGCGGTGAGGAGGTCGTCGGCCATTTGGCGGACTGCTTCGGCGGGGTCGGGTAGGGGCCAGCCGTTCGCCATCGGGGCGCTCTCGCAGGACTCCTGTAGTACTGCCCACGCCGTAGGGAGCATCGGTGGGTCCATCGTTCGTTGCCAGGCCAGTAGCTGGCCGCAGAGGGCGTCGGCCTGCTCGTGCTGGCCGAGTGCATGCAGGACAGCCACGGCCTCGGGCATGACGTCCAGGAGGTAGACGACTCGGCCCTCGACCAGCAAGCGGTTCACGGCGTCGCGGATGGATGACCTGGCCTGCTCCAGATCCCCGGTACGCCGGGCCAGCCGGCTCCGGTAGAGCATCACCAGGTAGTCGAAGTACCCCCGGTGCCCCCGGATGTCCGCATCGGCCTCATCGATCAGCGCCTGAGCCAGCTCGAACCGCCCAGCCTGGAACTCGACCATCGCCAGGCACCCAGCCACCTTGGTCCGCTCCGGGTCATCGGACGCCTGGCTGTCACGCGCCAGCTCAGCCCATCGCCGGGCCTCCGACAGGTTCCCCAGCTCCAGCTCGACCCGGCTCAAAGCCATATACGCGATCTCATCCGGATACACCCCCGGATTGACCAGCGCAGCCTCCCAGGCGAGCAGCAGCTCCTTGGCCTCAGGCAGCCGCCCCCAGCGAGCCAGTGCCAGCCCACAGATCGCCTGCACAGTCGCAGACCTCTGCACGTCGCCATGCTTCAAAGCGTCGTCAACCAGGGCCGGTATCTCCGCCAAGCTCAGCGTGTCGAGCAGCAGTGACCCGGAGGACACCCACCCGCCACGAGCCATCAGCCCCATCTCCGAGGACGGCGAGATGAGATTCCGCGCCTCCCCGTAGTACCGGCGGGCAGCGCGGACGTCACCGGTCAGGTTGGAGAGCCGCCCGGCGATGGCGAGCAGCCGCCCGCTGACCTCCTTGTCCTGGACGTTCTCAGCGCACAGGCTCGCCCACTGGATCCCACTCTCGGCCAGGCTCGCCTGGTACTGCCACGCGATCCGGAACCCGAGCACGACGGCCGCAGCCGTGTCCCAGTCCCCCAGCGCCGAAGCACGCTCGAGCGCCACCTCGAAGGTTGCCGAGTTCGCATTGGCCGCCCGATAGCGCCGATCCCGGTCCGGACTCGACCAAGCGCCGTCCAGCCCCTCGACGTACGTCGAGCACCACGCGACCGTCCGATCCTTGAATTCGACCAGATCGGTCCCCTGCGACGACAACCCCGCATAGGCGTGCTCACGGATCGTCTCGAGCATCTTGTACCGAGCGCCGTACAACGCCTCGAACTCGTGCACCGGCTGCAGCAGCGACTTGTCCACCAACTCGGCGAGCAGCATCGGCACGTCCAGCGGATCGATCGGATCCCCGGTGCACACCCCCACCACCGCATCCAACGTGAACGGCGACCCCAGCATCGACGCGCGATACAGCAACTGCCGCGCAGGATCCGACAGCGCGTCGACACTCCACGCGATCGTGTCCGCCAACGTCCGCTGGTGCGGCGCCCCGAAACGCCGCGGCCCCGACAACAGCCGGAACCGATCATCCAGCGCCGCCAGAATCGTCTCCACCGACAACGACCCAGCCCGCGCGGCCGCCAGCTCCAAAGCCAACGGCAGCCCATCAAGTCGTTGGCAGAGCCGAGCCACAGTCGCAGCGTTCTCAGCAGTCAGTGCGAAGTCAGGCCGCACCCGAGCCGCCCGCCGGCAGAACATCTCCACCGCGGGCGACGCCGCGATCTCGTCCAGATCCTTGTCATTGGCCGGTACGCCGAGCACCTGCACTCGACGCACCACCTCATCCGGCAACCCCAGCGGAATCCGCGAAGTCACCAGTACGCCGATTCCCGGGAAGCTCCGCACCATCCGGTTGGCCACGGTCGCGACCCCGTCGAGCACGTGCTCGGCGTTGTCCTCGACGATCACCAAGTCACCCGGCTTGCGCCCGGACAGCACGTCATCCAGATCCGAAGTCCCCGGAGCCGTCCCGAACGCATCGAGAATCGCCGACGGTACTGCGGCATCGCGCTGCACCGTCGTGAGGTCGACGACCACCACGGCCGTGTCCACCGACGAGACCCGATCGGCAGCGGCCAGCGCCAGCTCCGTCTTGCCGACGCCACCCGGCCCGACCAGCGTCACCAGCCGGTTCTGCCGGAGCAGCGTCTCGATCTCCGCCAGCTCGTCATCGCGCCCGACGAGACCATCGGGAATCGGCCTGGTCCCTCGCCATCGCAACCCGGTCGGCGCAGCATCGGCCACCGCGATCACCGGCCGCACAGTCGCGTGACCGGCAGCGGCCAAGAACTGCAACGCATCCCCGTCACGCAGCCCAAGACCTTCGGCCAGCAGCCGTACAGAGTCCTTCCGCGGCCGTGCGACCCGGCCGGCCTCGAGCTCGCGGATGGTCCTCACGCTGAGCCCGGCCTTGTCGGCCAGCTCCTCCTGCGACAGCCCTGCCTGGACCCTCAGGTCAAGCAAGAGATCGGCAAAACCACGCCTTCCCTCAGCCCGGCCATCCGCGTCCGACAAAGCCCGTCACCCCATTCAGAGCCTCACAGTCCCCCCACAACATAGCGTGACAGGGGCGTGGGCGCCGTACGCACCCAGTGACCAGGGTTTGGGACAGAGCCAAGACAAGCGATTGATTGCCGCGTCAGGCACTGACGCGAACTGAATCCGATTCATTCACCGGTGTATACAAAGCCAGCACCGAGGACCATTCCTCGATCCGCGCCCGGGTATCGGTCCGCCCGGTTTCCGCATTCAGCAGACTGCCGTCGCAAATGCCCCGGGTCGCGCGGACCAGGAGCTCGGTACCAACCACGAGCCAGTGCTCACGCAGGTTCTCCAGGGCCGCCATGCCGAGTATTCAAGCGGAGACGTGTTTCGCATACGTAACGCATTCGGCAACATCGCAATAAGTCACGAACAATCCGCGAAACCATTGAAAAAACAGCTAACTCGGCAACCAGGAAAGCCGTACCTGCCGTTGCGGATTGTCCACATTGGTGTCGACCAGACAGATCGACTGCCAGGTGCCGAGCGTGAGCCGGCCGCCGATCACCGGGATCGACGCGTACGGCGGGATCAGCGCGGGCAGCACGTGATCGCGCCCGTGCCCCGGCGTACCGTGCCGGTGCTGCCAGCGGAAGTCGCGGGGCAGCAGCTCCTCCAGTACCGCGAGCAGGTCCGTGTCGCTGCCCGCACCCGTCTCCAGGATCGCGATCCCGGCGGTCGCGTGCGGCACGAACAGATGGAGCAGTCCGTCGCCCTGGGCCTGGTGGGCCTCAGCGGCGACGAACTGCTCACACCTGCTCGTCAGATCGAACACGACCTCGCGGCCGCCGGTCGGGATGTCGATCAGCTCTGAACGCATCCGTGCAGCGTCTCAGGCAGGGACGATGTTGACCAGCTTCGGCGCGCGGACGATGACCTTGCGGGTTCCGCGGCCGTCCAGCGCCTTCTGGACCGCCTCGGACGCCAGTGCCAGCTGCTCCAGGTCGGCGTCGGAGATGTCGGGCGACACCTCCAGCCGGTCCTTCACCTTGCCGGCGATCTGGACGATCGCGATGACCGAGTCCTCGACCAGCAGCGCCGGGTCGACCTTCGGCCAGCCGGCCCGGGCGACCGTGGGCTCGTGGCCCAGGTTCTCCCACATGTCCTCGGCCGTGTACGGCGTCACCAGGCTCAGCAGGATCGCCACCGTCTCGACCGCCTCGCGGACGGCCGGGTCGGCCGCACCCGGTCCGGAGTCGATCGCCTTGCGGGTGGCGTTCACCAGCTCCATCACCCGGGCGACCATCACGTTGAACCGGTACGAGTCGATCAGCTCGGCCGCGTCGTGGACCGTCTTGTGGGTCAGCTTGCGCAGCGCCAGGTCGCCCTTGGTGAAGTCGACCCCGACCTCGGACTCGACCGACCCGCTCAGCCGCCAGGCCCGCTGCAGGAACTTCAGCGAGCCACCGGGCGACAGGTCGGCCCAGTCGATGTCGTCCCCGGGCGGACCGGCGAAGACCATCGTCAGCCGGATGGCGTCGACACCGAACTCGTCCAGCTGCTCGCCCAGGTTCACCCCGTTGCCCAGCGACTTGCTCATCGACTTGCCCTCGTTGATCACCTGGCCCTGGTTCATCAGCCGGGTGAAGGGCTCGGTCGCCGACAGCAGCCCCATGTCGTTCAGCGCCTTGACGAAGAAGCGCGCGTACAGCAGGTGCAGGACGGCGTGCTCCTTGCCACCGACGTACTGGTACGTCGGCATCCACCGGTCCACCGCGTCCCGGTCGAACGGGCCCTCGGTGTAGTCCGGCGAGGTGTAGCGCAGGAAGTACCAGGACGAGTCGACGAAGGTGTCCATCGTGTCGGTGTCCCGCTCGGCCGGACCGCCACACTTCGGGCAGGCGACCTCGACCCAGTCGCGGGCCGACGCCAGCGGCGAGGTACCCCGGGGAGCGAGAGCCGCACCGCGCAGGTCCGGCAGCTCGACCGGCAGCTGGTCGTCAGGTACCGGTACTTCGCCGTCGACCGGGCAGTGGATGATCGGGATCGGCGCACCCCAGTAGCGCTGCCGGCTCAGCAGCCAGTCGCGCAGCCGGTAGTTGATCGTCCGCTCGCCCAGGCCCTTGTCCTCCAGCCAGTCGATGATCGTCGACTTGGCCTCGGTGACGCCCAGCCCGTCCAGGCTGATCTCGGCGTTGGAGCTGTTGATCGCCGGGCCCTCGCCGGTGAACGCCTTGCCGTCGAAGCCCTCTTCCGGCTGGACGGTACGGACGATCGGCAGGCCGAACTTCTCGGCGAACTCCCAGTCACGCGAGTCCTGGCCGGGTACGGCCATGATCGCGCCGGTGCCGTAGTCGGACAGCACGTAGTCGGCCGCCCAGATCGGGATCCGCTCGCCGGTCACCGGGTTGGTCGCGTACGACCCCAGGAAGACGCCGGTCTTCTCCCGGTCGGTGCTCAGCCGCTCGATCTCGGTCGACGCCTTGACGGCCTTCAGGTACTCGTCGAAGGCCTCCTGCTGATCCGGCGTGACCAGATCCGCGGCCAGCTTGGAATCCGGCGCGACGACCAGGAAGGTCGCCCCGAACAGGGTGTCCGGACGGGTGGTGAAGACCTTGATCGGCTCTTCGCGGCCCTCGACCTGGAAGCCGGTGAAGGCGCCCTCGGAGCGTCCGATCCAGTTCCGCTGCTGCAGCAGGATCTCCTCCGGCCACTGCAGTTGGTCCATGTCGTCCAGCAGCCGCTGGGCGTAGTCGGTGGTCTTGAAGTACCACTGGGTCAGCTCGCGCTTGGTCACCTCGAAGCCGCAGCGCTCGCAGCGGCCCTGGACGACCTGCTCGTTGGCCAGCACGGTCTGGTCGTTGGGGCACCAGTTCACGTACGACGCCTTGCGGTAGGCCAGCCCCTTCTCGAAGAACCGCAGGAACAGCCACTGGGTCCAGCGGTAGTACTCCGGGTCGGAGGTGTGCAGCCGCCGCGACCAGTCGAAGCTCAGCGCGTACCGCCGGATCGACTCCGCCTGGGTCTCGATGTTGGCGTACGTGTACGTCGCCGGGTGCTCGTTGCGCTTGATCGCCGCGTTCTCGGCGGGCAGCCCGAAGGAGTCCCAGCCGATCGGGTTCAGCACGTCGTAGCCCTGCTGGAACCAGAACCGGGACAGCACGTCGTGCAGCGCGAACACCTCGCCGTGGCCCATGTGCAGGTCGCCGGACGGGTAGGAGAACATCGTCAGCGCGTACCGGCGCTCGGACTTGCCGTCGTCGCGCGCCTTGAACGGGTCGAGCTTCTCCCACACCGGCCGCCACTTGGCCTGCATGGCATTGAAGTCGTAGCCGCCGCGGTCGATAGCGTCGTCCGGCTCGTGCTCGTGCTCGCTCACCGTCGTACTCCTGCGTCCTAGAGATGTCATGGGAACCCTGCTTTAAATGAAAAAACCCCTCACACAGGAGGGGACGCCGTACTGGTCAGCGCTCAGAAGGCGCCAGTACGGCTAAATAAGGAGCAGGGTCACTCGCATACCACCAGATTACCGCATCCCTGCGGGCAGGCCGAACGGGCACACTCCCAGGGCCACCAGGCCAGCATCCAGAGTAGCGACGACGACGCCTGGAACCGGACCGAGCTGTTCTTCGGGACCGACAAGCCGGGGCCGGATGTGACGGATCACCAGTTCGAGCGGTTCGTCAACGACGTGGTCACGCCGCGCTTCCCGGACGGGCTGACCGTGCTGGCCGGCAGCGGGCAGTGGAAGGACGACAACGGCAAGATCGTCAAGGAGCGCTCCAAGATCGTCGTCCTGCTCTACCCCAAGGACGGGGAGCAGGACAGCAACAAGAAGATCGAGGAGATCCGCGACCAGTACGAGAAGAAGTTCCTACAGGAGTCCGTACTGCGCACCGACAGCACGGAGCACGTCTCCTTCTAGACGAAGGACGTGCCGCCGGTGCGCCGGAACTCTCCCGGTGTACGGCCGTATTGCCGCTTGAACGCGGTTGAGAACGGCCGTACGTCGGAGTAGCCGCAGGCGTGCGCTATCTGGGTGATGCTGCGAGTAGGTTCCAGCAGTAGCTGCGCGGCGAGCTCCAGCCGCATCCGTCGCAGCGTCGACATCATCGACGCCCCGATCACCTGCCGGAAGAGCCGCTCCGCATGCCGCTCGGACAGGTGTACTGCGGCCGCCACCTCCCGCACGGTCACCGGGCGAGCCAGGTTGTCCAGCAGATGCCGCTGCATCGCCTCGACCACCACTAGCCCTCTCTCCCGTACGACGGGAGCCACCGAGAGATCCTGGTCGAGCGCGAACGCCCGCGCCGTGTCCAGCACCAATGCGGACCCCAGA
The DNA here is from genome assembly GCF_040681515.1 of Kribbella sp. NPDC051718. NCBI lineage: Bacteria > Bacillati > Actinomycetota > Actinomycetes > Propionibacteriales > Kribbellaceae > Kribbella > Kribbella sp. NPDC051718. Next base: position 47,707 of record NZ_JBFAYZ010000008.1, read on the forward strand.
GCAGCCACTGCCTCGCCGTACCCGGACCGCGGCTCCGCAGCCTCCGCTGCAAGAGCAGTGACGACAGCAGGCAGCCCACCCAGCTCGCGCGACATCACTGGCCCGTCAGGCCGATTCAGCCCCGACCACCAGCCGGTACCGGAGACAACCGACGTCGGCCGGAAGGTGAACCCCCAGAAGGCGATCCCCAACGGCGACGACCGACTGGACTCGATCTCGTGCACGTCGCCCGGCCGCGCCAGGAACAGGTCCCCCGCGCTGACGTCGTACTCCGCCGAGCCGCAGTTGAACCGCCCTTCACCGGAGTAGGCCAGACACACCTCGTAGAACGAGTGGCTGTGCCAGTAGTTGCGCCAGTACTCCGGCCGGTAATGCCCCCAGCTCACGAAGTCAGCACGGAACTCGCCGACCTCGCAGGACTCCAAAAGCCCCCAGAGGTCGACGAACCGCTCCGCCGCCCCGACCGTTGCCAGGCTCAAGCAAACCTCCCAGACCGAACCCCGACTAGACGGAACCGCGCCCAGTGGGGTCTATCCCTCTCAGGATCATGCCCTGCCCGAGGGAGTGATCGTGGGTCTTCACGGCCGGCGGGTCGGACGGGTCGCGGTACTGGACCAGCCAGGTCGTCCGCGGTTCGCTGCTGACGTTGACGCCGGAGCCGTGGACGGTCAGGTAGGTGAAGAAGAGGACATCGCCGGCCTCGGCGGGCTGCGGAACGGCGTCGTCGAACGGTACGTCGGGAAGGTGGAACGCCCCCTCGGGGTCGTGCTCACGAGGCCCGGCGAGGTGGCTGCCCGGGATCACCCGCACGCACCCCTTCTCCTCCGGCGCGTCGTCGAAGTGGAAGATCGCGGCGCCGACCCGGTGGTACTTGTGCGGGAAGAACGGATAGTCCTGGTGCAACGGGAACGGCGACCCGTTCTCCGGCGGCTTCACGAACAGCTTGGTGTGGTGCAGCTGGACGTCCTCCACCCCCATCACCGCAGCGGCCACGTCGGTGAACCGCGGGTCCACCAACAGCTTCGAGAAGGCCGCGTCGTAGAACTGCGCATCATGCAGATGCTGCAGCCGCGTCTTCGCGCTCGACATCCCCATCGCCGACTGCCAGGTCGGGTCGTCATCCCGGTTCAACCGAGCCAGCAACGCATGGCTGGCCGACCGATAGGCAGCCGCTTCTTCCTTGCTGAGCAGGCCTTTCACCAGTACGAACCCCTGCTCGGCGTACTGGCTGGCCAGGGCCGGCAGATCCGGCCGGCTCTGCGTGATCGTCATCTCGGATTCCTCCTGTTCGGGTAGTACCGAGCCTACGAACAGCGGCGTCCGGGTAGCAGGACCTACCCGGACGCCGATGTTCGCGAAACGGACACGGTTACCCGAGGAAGAGGTAGTCCGCCTGGTAGGGAACCGTCGCGATGGTGTCCTTCTCCGGGTCGCAGCTACCGGCCGGGGCGACGCCGCCGACCGTGTTCAGCCGCAGGATCTGGGTGGTGTCGGCGAGGATGCCGAACCGGCCGCCGGTCCGGGTGGCGTCCAGCAGCAGTTCCGGGATGTTGCCCTGGCCGTTGGCCGACTTGGTGATCAGCTTGCCGGTGACCGCGGTGCCGTCCGGCGCGATCCACTGCGGCGGGCCGTCGACCGGCTTCGAGAACGAGTGCAAGATGCCTTCCCGCAGTACCGCGGCGACGCCGAACTGGCCGTAGGCGAAGCCACCACCGGGCTGCGCGACGCACTGGTAGATCTGCGACCCACCGACGACCGCCGCTTGGAGCGCACGCGGCTGTCCGTGGGTGTTCTTCGCCAACTGTCCCCGCACGGCGCCACCGCTGAACTCGGCGGTGTGCAGGTTGGTGTAGAACGCGGCCGGGTTCTTCGCGAGCCGCCCCGCCAGGTCGGCGCCAACCGTCGCAGTACCGGCGATACCGGTCACTGAGGCCGGCAGGCCGTCCGCGTCGGCGAACAGGTCGGCCGCCACGCCGCCGTTGACACCCTTGGCGCCGGAGTGGATGTGCCCGTTGGTCGGCGCACCGATACCACTCCAGACAGCCGCGTACGAGACCTTGTCACCGCTTGCCCGCAGCAACCACTCGGCCCGGCCATCCTTGTCGCCGGACGGTTTCGGGCCCGGCACCTCCTGCTTGCCATCAGCAACGGCCTGCAGGTTGTCCGCCACCGCTCCGTTCAGTACTCCGTTGAGGTCGACCGCGCGGCTCAGCGCGTGGGTCTGACCGCGGACTGCGCCACCCGGGAACTCGGCGGTGTGCAGGTTCAGGTAGAAGCCGGCCGGGTTGGCGCGGATCGAGTCGAGCAGCGCCTTGTCGGTCACCTTCACGCTGCCGGTGACGGCTGAGGCTCCAGCCGGAATGTCCGAGCCGAGGAAGTCGATCTTCACGCCGCCGTTCGTACCGGCCGCGCCCTGATGGATGTGGAACGCCTGCGGCGCGGTGATGTTCTGCCAGCGCACGGCGTACGAGACCTGGTCGCCCTTGATCCGGACGACGGCGGTCGCCCGCCCGTCCGGGTCGTCGACGGCCGGGCCGCCCGTGACCGGTACTTCGTTGCGCCCGCTCAGCCCGGCTGCGAAGTACACCGCCGGCGCCTTGCTGGTCGTCTCGTACGCCGGCGGTCCGGCGTCGGCTGCTTGGTGACTGTTGTGGGCGGCGACAGCGTCCTGAGCAGGGTGGCCGTCGTGGGCGAAGGCGACGCCGGCGACGATCGTCGACGCCGCCACACCCGTGACGACAGCAGGCAGGACGTACTTGCGAACAGACATCGGAAAGCCTTTCGTAGTTGGTCTTCAGTGCCCTCGACCAACAGCACGTAAGGTTTTCTGGATCGGTTCAAATCAACTTTCTACAACCCCAGTTGGCCCAGCCGGACGCTGATCCGCGGATCCGTCGAGACCACCGGAGACTCCGTGCGGACCCACGGGTCGCCGTCGAAGTACGTCTCGAAGATCTTCTCGGCGGTCCGCGTCGCCAGGGCCTGGCTGGTGAGGGTTGGGTTGGGGCCGCCGAGGCCGTTGGACAGGGCTGAGTTGTCGGCGATGAAGAGGCGCTTGACCGCGCGCGTCTCGCCGCGGGAGTCGAGGACCGAGTTCTGCTCGGACTCACCCATCCGCATCGACGACTGGACGTGCAGGATGAGCGGCGCCCAATCGATCCGGTAGACCTTCTTCGCGCCGGCCCCGCGCAGCAGCTCGGCGGCCTTGCGGGCCATCACCTCGCGGTTGTTCAGGGTCCGCTTGGTGCGCTTGCGCTGCTGGAAGGTGACCTTCGGGATCGGCCCGTTCTCGTCGGCCGGCAGCGCCGACGTGGTGACCCGGTTCTGCGCCTCGACGTCGTCGTCGGTGATCACCAGCACGGTGAGCAGCTTGTCGATGCCACCGGCCAGCACCTCCTTGAGCTCCGGCCCCATCAGCCGTCCGGCCGGTCCGTCCCACGGCCCGGTCTGCCCACGGCCGTTCTTGTACTGTCCGCGGATCCCGCTGTCCGACAGCGTGCCGGCGAACGCGTTCAGCGCCGGCGGCAGCCCGACGTTCTCCAGACCCCCATACGGCGGGTAGTCCAGCCGCGCGCTCGACCCGACGCCCTTGGGGTTGCCGGTGTAGTCGTCGAACGACCCGATCATCCAGTCGAAGAAGTGATCGGTGTACCCGCGCCCGACCCAGCCGTTCTGGTTCGGCAGCCCGCTGTTGAACCAAAGCCGTGGATTCTCGGTGCACCCACCGGACATCACGACGACCTTCGCGTCCTCACGGTGCTCGTCACCCGTCACGTTGTCCCGCCACGTCACACCGGACGCGGTCAGTACTCCGTGCCGCGACTCCGTGTGCACCCTGGTCACGTACGCGTCGGCGATCAACTCCACCGGCTTGCCGCCCCGCGACCAGACCTCGGCGGTCAGCGCCATCGGGACGTAGCTGTTGTCCGTCGACCGCTTGGCGAATTGGTTGCGTGGGGCACCATTCGGCCGCATGCAGCCCTGGAAGCAGTAGCCGCAGAAGGTGCAACCGGTCGCCTGCGGGTAGTTGAGAAGGTTCTTGTCCGTCGTCTTGCCGGCCGTGCCACCGGGTTGCAGGATCGCGTTCTCCTGCGGGCGGTACGACTGCCTGAGCGTCGTCTTCGTGGTCTGGACGGGCAGCCCGAGGGTCTCGGCGCCCTTGAAGAACAGCTGCTCCTTGTGTCCCATCGCGGCCGTCTGGACGGGCATGATCGCCTCGACCCATTCGAAGTACGGGACCATCTCCGAGTACGTGAACGGGAACCGGTGGTTCACGTCGTACTCGTTGCGGTCGGCGCCGTCATACCCCTTGAAGACCCCGGGGTATGCGCGCGGGTAGTTGCCGTAGAAGTGCTGGGTCGTGCCGCCGACCCCGGACAGCTGCCAGACGAACGAGTTCTGCGGCCATTCCCGGTACCAGGCCGGCTTGGACCGGTCGGTCGGGCCGAGCCGGAAGTACCCGGTGAGCGGGTTGTTCGCGTCCTCCTCGAACGTCGACCACTCCTCGCGCGGCTTCGCGTGCCGCGGTCCGGCCTCGAGCAGCAGGACGTCGAGCCCCTTCGCGGCCAGCTCCTTGGCGACCACCGGTCCACCACCGCCGGCTCCGATGATGATCACGTCGCGCATCAGTCGTGCACCTCTTTACGCCCTTGGTAGTAGCCGATGAAGTCGTCCCAGCCCTCGACGGGCCCGTGCGGCTGGTAACCGGTGAGAGTCCAGCCGACCGGCCGCTTGCGCAGCGTCTTGGTCTTCCGGTCCAGTACTGCGAACTCGCCGTACGCGCCGAAGGTGCCGAACTCGATCAGCGCGCCGCCGACGAACTTGAGCAGCCCCGACACGGACTCCTTCAACGGCTCGGGGAACTGCACGTCCAGCAACGCGACCAGGTCCGAGTCGGTCTTCTCGATCAGCTCGAACGCCTTCGCCTTCTCGGCGTACGTGAGTCGCGCGAACGGTGACAGGTGCGGGCCGTTGACCGCGGCCGGATTGACCTGGGTCGCCATCAGGTTGAGCAGGCCGGCGATCGGGAACGACAACGGGATCGCCTCGTCACTCTGCAGGATCGCGGCGAACGCCCGGTCGAGACTACGCAGCTCGGCAGGGAGCACTTCGAGACCCGGCAGGCTGATGCCCGTGTCGGCCAGTCCCGTCACCAGAGCGGCACTGATCGGCTGGGCGAGCGCGTCGGGGAACGGGACGAAGTTGTCGAGCGCGGCGATCATGAAGTCGGTCGCGCCGGCCTCCATCGCACCCGGAGTACTGCTGGAGGCGCGCTGGGTCCGGGAGTACTGGTCCGGGCCGGGCAGGCAGAAGGCGGTCAGGCCGTTGAGGGTGTCGCGGGCGAGCGCCGCGAGGACAGGGCGGACGAGGTCGACCGCGGGCGGGAGGAGCGGGTTCGTCGCGGCGTCGGCGGGGTTGAGCAGGCTGCGGGTCAGCAGTCCGCCCCCACCCAGTGCCGCGCCGAGGACGCCGATCCGGGCCAGGAAGGCCCTTCGGGCAAGAGGAACTGCAGCAGGCATACGGGGTCCTTCGCAGTGAAATGGGGGTCACGCCGGAAGCCCACTTCAGGGAAGGACCACCGGCACCACTGGTCCTACAACGACCAGTGGTGCCGACAGGTCACTCGCTTGTTTCGGCCTTCTCCACCGGTACGACGATCGGCCGCAGCCTCGCCCACAGGATGAAGATGCCTGCGAAGACGAGCATCGCGAGGCCGCCCCACAGGTTGATGTTGATGCCGTCGGCCTTGTCGACCTCCGACTGCTTCGCGATGATGCCGAGGATCGTCAGCAGCACGCCGTAGATCGCGATCAGCGCCGCGATCACGATCCGGATGTCGAAGGCTCCGGCCTTCTTCTTCTCTGCCATCTCGAGCTGCTCCTATCCGAAGACGACGTTGAGGACGACGACCAGCGCCAGCGAGATGCCGGCCAGTACGGTCGGCTTGCGGTACCAGCCGTGATCGCCTTCCTGCGCGACCTCGGTCCGGTCCTCCTTCGGGGTCAGCGAATAGACCAGCCCCTTCAGCTCGGCGTCGGTCTTCGGTCTCGTCACCAGGCTGACCACGACGCTGACCAGGATGTCGACGACGAAGGCCGCACCGGCCCCGACGAAGCTCGCACCCTGGCCGGGCAGGTTGATCACGCCGTTCTCGGACAGGATGAAGACCAGGATCGCCGTCGACGTCCCCGAGACCAGGCCGACCCAGCCGGCCGTCGCCGTCATCCGTTTCCAGAACATACCGAGGATGAAGGTGGCGAACAGCGGCGCGTTGAAGAACGAGAACAGCTGTTGCAGGTAGTCCATCAGGTTGCTGTAGCCGGACGCGATCGCGGCCGTGCCGACCGCCACGATGGTGCCGCCGACGGTCGCCCAGCGGCCGAGGCGCAGGTAGAACGCGTCGTCGCGGTCCTTGAGGATGTACCGCTCGACCAGGTCGTAGGTGAAGACCGTGTTGAACGAGCTCAGGTTCGCCGCCATCCCGGCCATGAACGAGGCCAGCAGACCGGTGATCGCCAGCCCGAGCATGCCGTTCGGCAGCAGGTCGCGCATCAGCAGCAGCAGGGCGTCGTTGTAGGTCACCGACCCGCTGCCGTCGAGCTTGAACTGCTGCAGCTCCGGCACCGAGACCGCGGCGATCATGCCGGGGATGATGACGATGAACGGGATGAACATCTTCGGGAACGAGCCGATGATCGGGGTCCGCCGGGCGGCCGACATGTTCTTGCTCGCGAGCGCCCGCTGGACCTCGACGAAGTTCGTCGTCCAGTATCCGAAGGACAGGACGAAACCGAGACCGAACACCAGCCCGACCACGGACAGCCAGTCCTGGGTGAAGCCGCTCAGCTGGTTGCCCGGCCAGGCGTGAATCTGCTCGGAGCCACCCTTCGGTGCGGCCGTGACCTTGTCGACCAGCCCTTGCCAGCCACCGACCTTGTGCAGGCCGATGATGGTCAGCGGCAGCAGCGCGGCCACGATCACGAAGAACTGCAGCACCTCGTTGTAGATGGCGGCCGACAGCCCGCCCAGGGTGATGTAGCTGAGCACGATCACGGCGGCGAGGATCGTCGACAGCCAGATCGGCCAGCCGAGCAGCACGTTGACGATCGTCGCGAGCAGGAACAGGTTCACGCCCGCGATCAGCACCTGCGCGAGGGCGAAGCTGATCGCGTTCACCAGGTGGGCGGGTTTACCGAACCGGCGCAGCATGAACTCCGGCACGCTGCGCACCTTGGAGCCGTAGTAGAACGGCATCATCACGACGCCGAGGAACAGCATCGCCGGGATGGCGCCGATCCAGAAGTAGTGCACGGTCGGCATCCCGTACTGCGCGCCGTTGGCCGACATGCCCATGATCTCGATCGCGCCCAGGTTGGCCGAGATGAACGCCAGGCCGGTCACCCAGGCGGGCAGTGATCGCCCGGAGAGGAAGAAGTCGAGGCTGTTCGAGACCGCGCGTTTGGCGAGGTATCCGATGCCGAGGACGAAGGTGAAGTACAACGCGATGATGATGTAGTCGATCGCTGTGGCATCCAGCCGCAGGATCGAGTCTTGCGCTAACACAAGCCGGCCTCCGCATCGTCGTCATGACGCTTAGTGACGCTACCGGTGAGGAACGTTACCCCGCCGCACCGACACAAGCCCACCCGACCGCGCCGGGCGAGGTCTCCATCCCGATGTCCATCCCAGGATGGATCGAAACGTCGCCGCCGTCTCCTACCCTCGGGGTGGTGAACACGAGGGCGATCTTCGGGGAGACCGGGTGGCTCGGGCGGGCGATGACGTCGGCCGTGTCGATCGGAGTGCTGGCGACGGCGCGGCCTGAGCAGCGGTGGGTTTGGGTGGTGCTCGGAGCCGGGTTGGTCGCCTTCCTCGCCGGTACCTTTCTGATGAACTGGCGGCCGCACTGGGCGCTCGGGTTCCTCGCGTATGCCTCGATCAGCTCGGCACTCGTCACTGGAGTCTCCGGGTCCAACGCGCTCGTACTGGTACTCGTCCCGCTCACCGACGTCGCCGTGATGGCGCATCCCTGGCGCAACCGGCCTATCATCGCCGTCGGACTCAGCTGCGCCGGGGCGGTCGCCGTCTCCGCCTGGTGGTGGGACCGCTCGACCAGCTGGTACCTGACGCAGCTGATGTGGATCGCGATCCTGGTCGCGTTCGGGCTCAATCGCCGGCAGTACGAAGTACAGGCTCGTCAGACTGCTCAGCTGCTCGTGCAGACCCAGCTGGCCCAACAGGAACACGCCCGGGCCGCGGCCCTCGACGAACGCGGTCGAATCGCCCGTGATCTCCACGACGTACTGGCCCACTCGCTGGGTGCCCTGTCAGTCCAACTGGAGCTGGCCGAAGCCCTCCTTGCCGATCGCAACGACACCGCCGGTGCTCTGGACCGAGTACGCCGCTCCCGCCGCCTGGCCGTCCAAGGCCTGGTCGAAGCGCGATCCGCTGTCGCCGCTCTCCGCTCCGATGAAGCGCCCGCCCTCCCCGAAGCCTTGGGCGCTCAAGCCGACCAGCACGAAAAGGACCACCAGACAAAGGTGACTGTGACGACATCCGGTACTCCCCGCCCGATCGCCTCGGGTATCACCGTCGCGCTCCTGGGCGCTGCTCGAGAGGCGCTCACCAACGCTGGCAAACACGCTCCCAGCCAACCGATCGATGTCAGGCTGACCTACGACGACACGATCCGACTGGCCATCCGCAACCCGGCTGCCGTGGGACAAGGTTCCCGTACTGCTGGGCCGGCCGGGTTCGGGTTGGCTGGGATGCGGGAGCGGCTGGCCCTGGTCGGTGGCAGCCTGGAGGCCGGACCGGACGGCGACGGCTGGCTGGTCATCGCGGAGGTGGCGGATGCCTGAGCAGTTGGTGCGGGTGGTGGTTGCGGATGCCTGAGCAGTTGGTGCGGGTGGTGGTAGCGGATGATCAGCAGGTGGTGCGGGAAGGGTTGGTGGCGTTGCTCGGGTTGATCGATGGGGTCGAGGTGGTTGGCGCGGCCGGCAACGGGGTGCAGGCGATCGAGATTGTTGCTGGTGGCAACGTGGATGTGGTGTTGATGGATCTGCGAATGCCGGTGCTCGACGGGGTGAAGGCGACGGCGCGGATCACCGCGGAGTACCCGGAGGTTGCGGTGCTGGTGTTGACGACCTATGCGGACGACGAGTCGATCGCGCTGGCGTTGCGAGCTGGAGCGCGCGGCTACCTGACCAAGGACGCAGGTCGGGTGGAAATCGGAGCCGCGCTGCATGCGACGGCCGCGGGCCAGTCGACCTTCGACCCGGAGGTATCCCGCAAACTGATCGCCGGCCTCAACCCGACGCCGGTCCCCCGCAACGACGGCCTGACCGCCCGCGAAAGCGAAGTCCTGAAACTCATCGCCCGCGGCCTCAGCAACACCGAGATCGCCGAACAACTCTTCATCGGCGAAACCACCGTCAAAACCCACATCAACAACACCTTCGCCAAAATAGGCGCCCGCCACCGAGCCGAGGCAGTTCGCTACGCCTACCGCCACGGCCTCGCCGACTCCTGACGAGCACTAGCGGGTTATCGCGCCGCTGGCGCGCTGCATCACGCCAGCGGCACCAAAACCTGCCAGCCCGGCTGGGCCGGCCGGCCGGGAACCCCCGCGCCGAGCCACCCCACCGCGCGTCAGATGCGGAGTTCGGCTACCACCGGGCGGTGGTCGCTGCCCGTCGAGTCCATGACCCACGCCTTCGTAGGTGTGACTCCTCGGACGAGGATGTGGTCGATTCGGGCCATCGGGAACTTTGCGGGCCAGGTGAAGCCGAAGCCGAAGCCGGCGGCTCCTTGGGCTGAGCGGAGGCCGTAGGTGAGGGGCGCCAGGCTGCGGTCGTTGGCGGTGCCGTTGAAGTCGCCCATCACGATCACACCGGCGACCTTCTCCTGGGCGATCTGCTGGCCCAGTTGCTTGATGGTGTTGTTGCGCTGGTCTGACGTGAACCCGCTGGTGCCGACCCGGACCGACGCCAGATGTGCGACGTACACAGCGACCTTGCCCTCAGGCGTAGCGACCTCGGCACGCAGTGCGCGCGTCCAGGCGAAGCCCACGTCGACCGACTCGCTCTCCTCGACCGGGAACTTCGACCAGAGCGCTACCGTCCCCCGCGCGACCACATGCGGATAGGTATCGGCGAACGCAGCCTTGTAGACCTTCAGGTCCGCGGCGGTGATCTCCTCCAGGGCGACGATGTCCGCATCGGCGGCGAGCAGATCCGCGGCCGTCTGCTGCGGATCCTTGTTCGCCGCGTCCACGTTGTGCGACAGCACCCGTACGTCGTACGCGCCCCCGCCCTTGCCTGGAACCAGCGCGTTCCCGAACATCATTCCCCAGATCAGCGTCGGCACCAGCAGCGCGACCCCCGCGGTCGCCGAGCGCCGAACGATCGCCGCGATGGCGAGCACCGGGATGGCGACCCCCACCCACGGCAGGAAGGTGTCGACCAGGCTGCCGAGGTTGCCGAACGAGTTCGGGATCCGGCGGTGGAACAGCAGCGGCAGCGTCACCAGGAGCGCCAGGACCGCGATGATCCAGCCGCGACGCCACTTACCGCCCTTACGCTGCCGTCGAGCAGCGGAACGCGAGGAGGCACCCGGTTTGCGGCGGCCGGTTCCGGGTTTGCGGCGGTTGGGCAGTGTCTGGCGGTCGGACATGAGGTCGATTCTTGCCCACGACGGTTCCGGACCAAAGGCGGGGCGACCCGGATCATCCCGACGGCGGGCTCATTTCATCCCTTGGTACCACCGCACCGTCCTAAGGTACGGCCGCAGACCCGTTGCCAATGGCAACAGATCTGCGGCCGGGATGCCTTCAGCTCTGGTCGTCGACGACCGCGTCGGCGGCGTTCTTCTTCACCGACGCGACGCCGTTCAGCGCCGAATCCTTGCTCTTGTACCCCTCGGAACTCGCGATGATCTGGCCGTTCGGCGCTTTCAGCCGGAACCGGTACTCACCTCGCGCGTCCTTGTAGACCTCGAACTTGGCCGCCACGATCCACCCTCTCTGGTCACGGGTCGTCCTACGCCTGACTATCTCCCCAAGAGGCACGGGTGTTACCGGAATCGTCGCGACTTCTGGCGCGCGACCCCCGACCGGCCCAGAATGCGGGATATGCGTGAGGACACGACTACAGAGCCGTTCGTCGTACGGCGTACCGGGCTCGGCACGACGCTGTCCATCCTGTACTTCGGTGCGCTGCTCGTCGCCCTCGAGATCCTGCTCACCGTCGGCGCCGTCGTGTGGGCCGTCCTCAACGACTCTCCGATGCGCAGACCGCTGGAGGCCATCTGGCTGTCCTGGGGCGGCGCGCCGCTGATCTTCGCGATCGGACTGCCGATCCTGATCCTGGTCGGCGCGATCACCACGACCGAGTCGCGCCGCGAATCCGACTCCGACGACGTGCTGCTGTGCCTCGACAACGACCGCGTCTACCTCGGTGGCGACCAACCGCAGACGCTGCCCTGGGGCGAGGTGCACGGGATCTGCCGGGTGGAGCGGCACTGGGACCACGGCGAGGACGGCGAGGGCTGGGAGCCGTATCTGGTCGTCATCACCCATCCGGAGGGCAGCAACTCGAAGTCCTGGGGTCCGTCGCGGCACTGGCCGGGTACCAAAGCGATCATGGGCAGACCGCTCGACTTCGACGCCCTGCTCGCGGCCGTGAAGCGATATGCGCCACACATCCCGGTCACCGACCGCGGCCGTGTCCCGGAGTAGACCGTCGACCGCCTACCGTGCGAAGCATGACTGAACCCTTCGAGCCGGCTCCGAGCATCGACAGCCCCGAGGAGCAGGCCCGGTACGACCGTGGCGCCGCTGTCCTGAACGCGGTCGACGGCGGCTCGGCCCCCGCCGTGATGGAGGCACTGGCCGACATCGCGCCGGACCTGGCCCACCACATCGTCGCGTTCGGCTTCGGCGACATCTACGCGCGCGCCGGCCTCGACCCCAAGCAGCGACAGCTCGTGACGCTGGGAATCCTCACCGCACTCGGCGGCTGCGAGCCGCAACTGGAGGTGCACGTCAGGACTTCCCTCAACGTCGGCCTGACCCCCACCGAGATCGTCGAGGCCCTCACGCACGCGGCCGGCTACTGCGGCTTCCCCAAGGCGCTGAACGCGATCTTCACCGCCAAGAAGGTCTTCGCCGCCCGCGGACTGCTGCCCGTGGGCGGCGAAGCCAAGGCTGACTAGCTCTTGCCGCCGAGCAACTTCTCGAGGTCGTCCAGGGTGGCCATCGCACCGATCGGGCCGAGGCCGAGGAACCAGACCTCGTCGTCGACCCGGGCGACCTTGCCGGCCTTGACCGCCGGCAGCGCCTTCCAGATCGCCCCGCCGACCACCTGGTTCTCCTTCGTGCCGGTCGCGGGTCCGAAGCTGGAGTAGAAGATCCAGTCGCCGTCGGCCTTGCCGATGTTCTCCTCGGAGACCTCCACAGCCAGGTCCTGGACGTCCTGTACCTTCGGCCGCGGCAGGCCGATGTCCTTCAGGATCACGCCGATGAACGACAGGTTGCCGTAGAGCCGGATCTCGCCCGGCCGGAACCGGACCAGTGAGATCGTCGGCGAACCGGAGATCTTGCCCTTCACCTCGGTCGCACGCTTCTGGTAGTCGTTCAGCACCTGAACCGCCTTGGTCTCCTCGCCGACCGCCTCGGAGACCAGCAGGAAGTCCTCCTTCCACGGGAACCCGGGCCGGATGCTGAAGACCGTCGGCGCGATCGCGGACAGCTTGGAGTAGAGGTCGTTGGCGCGCAGCTTCGAGCCCAGGATCAGATCCGGCTTCAGCGCGGCGATCGCCTCGAGGTTCAGCTCGCTGACGTTGCCGACCGTCTTGATGCCCTGCGCCTTGTCGGCCAGATAGCTCGGTACGCCGGTCTGCCCCGAGTTGGTCGCCATCCCGACCGGCGTGATGCCGAGAGCCAGCACGTCGTCCAGCTCGCCGCTGTCCAGCACGACGACCCGCTCGGGCTTCTTCTCGATCTTGGTCTCGCCGAGTGCGTGCTTGACCGTCCGCGGGAAGACGCCGGGCTGCGCGTCCGAGCCGAGCTTGGCGGTCTCCGCGTCGGCGGTGGAGAACAGCCGCCCACCGGTCGCCACGTCGGTGTCCCCGACGCCGGTGTCCGCCGACTTCTTGTCGTTGCTGCCACATCCCGCCAGCACCACGGTCATCAGCACCGCACCGGCGACCAGCCGCCGAGCCGTTCCCATCACAAGCGTTCCCATCTGTCCGAAGCCGTTGATTGAGGCTACAACAACTTTGGATAGGCAAGCCTAAGAGATATCTCTCGTCTCCCCTGCGGACATGGTGATCTCAGCCGTCCTGCCACCTGCGATCCGCACGGCGAAGGTGCCTGCGACCTCGGCTGTCGCCACCACCTTCTGCACCTGTCCACCCGCCCAGGTCACGTCGAAGGCGAGCCCCCCGCGGGCCCTCAACCCGGTGTACGAGCCATCCGGCCACTCGGCCGGCAGCGCAGGTAGGAGATGGATCACATCCGTGTGGCTCTGGATCAGGAGTTCGGCGATAGCCGCCGTGAGCCCGAAGTTCGCGTCGATCTGGAAGATGTCTCCATCGCGGTGCAGCAAATTGTCCGAGACGAGCCGGCTTGTGTAGTCGCGCAGGACGGCCGCCGCCTTCTCAGGCTCGGACAGACGGCCGTACAGGGCGATCAGCCACGCGCTGGTCCAACCGCCCGGCGGCCGACCGGACGTCCGTACGGCGAGAGACTTCGCAACAGCCGCCGCCCATTCCGGCGTACTGGCCGGGTCGATCTGTGCGCCCGGGTAGAGCCCGTAGAGGTGGGACTGGTGGCGATGGTCGAACTCGGACGGCGGCCAGTCGGTCTGCCACTCCATCATCCGGCCGTCGTCCGCGATCTCGATCGACGGCAACCGCAGTACTGCGGCCTGCCCGCGCGCGGCGATCTCGCTCGACAACCCGAGCGCCGTCTCGGCCTCGACGACGTCGGCGACCAACTCGCGGATCAGCCAGTTGTCGTAGGTCGTCGTCAGGTCGACGGACGCCTTCTCGCCCGTCGGCACGTAGAAGTGGTGCTCGGGCGCCGTCGACGGGATGAACTGCAGCCGCCCCTCGCCATCCTCGACGAGCATCGAGAGCACGAACTCCGCCGCTCCGAGGAGCACGGGATAGGCCTTGTCCCGCAGGAAAGCGAGGTCGGGGTGGAACCGGTGGTGCTCCATCAGATGCGCGGAGAGCCAGACCCCACACGTGGCCGCCATCGACCAGACGGGATCGTCACCGCCGTCGCCGACCGGCCAGGTCGCCATCCAGAGATCCGAGTTGTGATGCGAGACCCAGCCGGGCGCGTCGTACAGGATGCGGGCGGTCTCGGAACCGGACTCGGCCAGGCCGGTGAGCAGGTCGGTCAGCGGGTCGAAGCACTCGCGCAGGCCGGTGACGTCGGCGGGCCAGTAGTTCATCTGGGTGTTGATGTTGTTGGTCCAGTCGCTCGCCCACATCGGGCGGCGATCCTCGTTCCAGATGCCCTGCAGGTTGGCGGCCTGCGTGCCGGGCCGGGAGGACGCCATTAACAAGTAGCGCCCGAAGCTGAAGATGAGCGCACTCAGTCCGGGGTCCGTACCACCGGCAGCGACCGCGCGGACGCGTTCGCCGGTGGGCAGGTCGACCGGCTCGCCGAGCGTGAGGCCGGCGCGGCCGTACAGGCTGATGTGGTCGTCGAGGTGCCGCTGCTTGAGCTCGCCGAGGTCGACGGCGTCCAGCAGATTAGTTGCCTCTAGCAACGCAACGGAAAGATCGGAGCCGGGGGCGACCGACCAGCCTTGGAAAGTACTTGCTGCTGACAACAGAACGGTCAGGCTGTCGGCGCCACGAACACTCAACCCCGCTTCACCCGAAGTCACCGTTCCGCCGGTGGCGAAGGCGCGCAGGACGACGCCGAAGCCGATCCCCTGCCCTTCCTCGTAACGGATCGGATCGGCGCTGGTCCGGTACTCGATGGTGAGATCGGACGGGGCATGCCCGACCATCGTCGCCGTCTCCCCCGCGGCATCAAGGCTGATCGGGTGCTGGCTGGTCAAGGCGAGGTCGACGTCGATCGCACCGGGTTGATCGGCCTCGATCGTCCACACCATCAGCTGATCCGGCGTGGACACATAGGTCTCGCGGTGGAACCGCACCTCCCCGCGGGTGTAGTCGACCGCTACGATCCCCGTCCGCAGATCCAGCGACCGCCGGTACTCCGCCCCGTCGCCGGCTGGCCCGCCCACTTCGCCCGGCGACGTGATCAGCAGGTCGCCCAGTGGCTGGTATGACTCGACGAGCGGCCCTTGCAGCGCACGGGAGCGCTCCGATGCGGCGTACCGGTCGCCCTCCTCGAGCAGTAGCCGGCGGATGTCGGCGACCACCTCCGGGCCGTCGGTCACCGCCAGCTTGCGAGCGCCCGCGCCCGACCAGACGTCATCCAGGTTCAGCGCGATCCGCTCGTCGGCGACCCGCCCGAACACCTTCGCACCGAGATGCCCGTTGCCGACCGGCAACGCCTCGAACCAGTCCGGCGCCGGAGTACGAAACCACAGTTCGTGCGACATACAGCAAGCACCCTTCAGAGCAGAGGGACGGCCGTACCGGGAGCTGGACGGAGCTCCCGGTACGGCCGGAGGGGGGTGTGGCTGTTACTTGGAGCCGGCCTTGTACTTGTCGTAGGCCTGCTGGTTGATCTCCAGGAAGCGCGGCATACCCGTGCTGTCCAGACCCTTCACGTACGCGTCCCAATCGGTGTCCAGGTTCTTCGAACCGGTGATGAACGCCAGCTGGTTCTGGGTCACGTAGTTGTTCAGGTTGGTCTGCAGCGTGGCCAGCTCGCCACTCAGGCTCGGGTCCGGCCAGACCACGGCCTGCGGGAACACCTGGGCCCGGTCACCGTGCTTGTCGTACTCCTGGGTCGCCTGGAACAACCGGCGCTCGTAGCCCGCACCGGTGTAGATGTCCAGCGGTGTGACCTGGGCGTTCCGGAAGGCGAGCACGTTGTGGTACTGCGCGAGCGCACCCCAGCTGATGTTCTTCGGCGCGTTCTGGACCGGCTTGTAGAGCGGCTTGGTGTCCTTGTCGAGCGCGACCTCACCCGGAGCAGGCTTGGTCCAGCCCACACCCTCCGGGCCGTTGTTGGTGATGATCTGGCCCTCGTCGGAGAAGATGTAGTCGAGCATCTTGATCGCCGCGACCTGCGCCTCCTTGCTGGCCTTGTTGGTCAGCATGAAGGTGTAGTTGAGCGTCGGCAGGTACTGCTCACCGGCGTAGCTCTTGCCGTTCGGGCCGGTCAGCGGCGGGACCGCGTCGTACTGCTTGTCCCGGCCGTCCTTGGAGTCGGACTGGACGAAGATGTACGGGTGCAGCATCGACGCCGAGCCGATCCGGACCGCCTTCGGGTCGTTGCCCTGCGCCTGCAGCGCGGCCGCGTTCTGGGTGAACGCGCCCTGGTCGATCAGGCCCTCCTTGTAGAGGGAGGCGATGAACTTGAGTCCGTCGCGCCACTCGGGGCTGGTCAGCGGGGTGACCACCTTGTCGCCGTTCAGCGTGATCAGGCCCTGGACGCCGTTGTTCGCGCCGACCGGCGGGTAGGCGTACGCGCCCATCAGGTACGAGATCAGGGTGCCGTCCTGGGTGTCCGCGGTCAGCGGGATCTCGTCGGCCTTGCCGTTGCCGTTCGGGTCCTGGGTCTTGAAGGCCTTGAGGACGGTGCGCAGCTCCTCGGGGGTCTTCGGCTGCTGCAGACCCAGCTTCTTCAGCCAGGTCGAGTTCATCCACAGCTTGTTCGGGAAGCTGCAGTGGTAGCAGTCGGCCCACTGCGGCAGCGCGTAGATGTGCCCGTCCGGAGTCGTCGACTCCTCCTTGTAGGACTTGTTCTCGTCCAGGAACTTCTGGATGTTCGGGGCGTTGTCCTTGATCAGCTGCTCGAGCGGGACCGCGACACCCTGCTGACCGAGCTTCAGCACCTCGGCCTTGCTGAAGCCGTCGACCCAGGGGATCAGGAAGAACAGGTCCGGGTAGTCGCCGCTGGCCAGCGAGATCTGCCGCTTCTCCTTGGCCGGACCGGCGTCGAACGTGGTGGTCTGCCAGCGGAACTGGAGCTTGAACTTGTCACTCATGATCTTGGTCACCGAGTTGGTGTCCAGGTTCATGGTCTGGTCGGCCGGCGTGAAGACGTCGATGATCGTCTTGCCGTCGGCCGTCGTCTCGTTGGCAGCTCCGTCGGACTTGTCGGAGCTGCACGCAGCCAGGGTGGCGAGCAGGCCGGCCGCGAGGAGTGCGGTGGCCGTGCGCACGGATGAGCGCATTACGGTGTTTCCTTTCTGGATGGGCTTTTCAGCCCTTGACTGCGCCGACCATGACGCCCTTGGTGAAGTGGCGGGCGACAAAGGGATAGATGACCAGTACGGGCAGGCTCGAGATGACGATGAGCGCGTACTTCAAAACATTGGCCAGCTGTTGCTGTTCGAGCTGCTGCGCCAGGTTGGTGGTAGTGGTCGACCCGGAGAGAGTGTTCAGGATCAGCACGTTGCGCAGCACGATCTGCAACGGGTAGAGGCCTGGGTCCTTCAGGTAGATCAGGGCGTCGAAGTAGCTGTTCCACTGGAAGATCGCGTACATCAAGGCGATCACCGCGATCACCGGCTTGGACAACGGCAGCACGATCGACCACAGGAAGCGCAGGTCGCTGGCCCCGTCGATGGTGGCCGCCTCGTAGAGTTCGTCGGGAATCGTCGAGCGGAAGAAGGTCCGGGCGATGATGACCTGCCAGACCCCGATCGCACTCGGGATCACCATCGCCCAGCGGGTGTTCAGCATGCCGAGGTCCTGGACCACCAGGTAGGTGGGGATCAGGCCGCCGGAGAACAGCATGGTGAAGATCAGCGCGCTCATGATCACGTTGCGGCCGAAGAAGGTCCGGCGCGACAACGGATAGGCGATCGCGATCGTCAGCGTGACGCTGATCAGCGTGCCGCCGATCGCGTAGATGAACGAGTTCAGGTAGCCCTTCATGATCAGGGGATCGCTGAAGGCCTCCTGGTACGCCTTGATGCTCGGCTCGATCGGCCAGAGCAGCACCCGGCCGCCGCTGACCGCCGACGCACTGCTGAACGAGTTGGCCACGATGTAGATCAGCGGCACCGCGACCACGATCAGCGCGATCCAGAGCATGATCTTGACGCCGACCAGGAAGATCTTGTCGGTGCGGGTCTCCTCGATCGCGGTCCGCTGCGACCCCTGCGGTCCCTGCCGCCGGCCGGTCCGCCGGATTCCTTCCAGAGTGACGCTCATGACCACAGTCCGTTCCCGGTGATCCGCTTGGCGACGAAGTTCACGATCACCAGCAGGACGAGGTTGATGACGGAGTTGAACAGCCCGATCGCGGTCGCCATCGAGAAGTCGGCGTTCAGCAGGCCGGTCTTGTAGACATAGGTCGCGATGATCTCGGACTGGGAGGCGTTCAGCGGGTTCTGCAGCAGGTAGGCCTTCTCGAACCCGATCGACATGATGTTGCCGACGCCGAGGATCAAGATGATCACCGCGGTCGGCATGATGCCGGGCAGGTCCACGTTCCGGATCCGCTGCAGCCGGCTGGCGCCGTCGATCCGGGCCGACTCGTGCAGCGCCGGGTCGATCCCGGCCAGCGCGGCCAGGTAGATCACCGCGGAGTACCCGGTGGTCTGCCAGACGTCGGACCAGACGTAGATGTGCCGGAAGTAGTCCGGCTTGCCGAGGAAGTCGACCTTCGGGATCCCGAACAGGCCGATCGCGTCGTTCACGAAGCCGAGCTGCGGCGAGAGCACCAGGATCGTCATCGAGACCACGACCACGGTCGAGATGAAGTACGGCGCGTAGGTGACCAGCTGCACCGTCTTCTTGAAGACGCCGACCCGGATCTCGTTCAGCGCGATGGCCAGGATGACCGGGATCGGGAAGCTGGCCAGCACGGTGTAGGCGGCAAGGAAGAACGTGTTCTTCACCAGGGTCCAGAACACCGGGTTCTGGAAGAACAGTTCGAAGTTCTTGAAGCCGATCCACGGGCTGCCCCACGGACCCTTGATCGGGCTGTAGTCCTTGAACGCGATCACCGCGTTCGAGATCGGGATGTACTTGAAGATCACGAAGTACGCGAGTGGAACGATGATCAGCAGGTAGAGCTGCCAGTGCCGGCGGAAACTGCGCCGCGCCTCGGTCCAGCGGCTCGGCCGCGGGATCTTCCGTGGCGTCCTCACCGCCTGATTCAGCGCCGGCGCTGTCGGCGCCGGTTTCACCTCGATCGTTCCGCTCACACCTGCGTCCCTTCGGTGGTACCGCACTTACCGTGACGGCCCGCTGACTTCTCGGAGCCAAACCGATATCCGATAGGATGTCGGCTTCCACCGGGAGAATGACACAGAACCCCGATGAGTGGAAGAGCAACATTCACTGTCGATACCGGACCTTGACCATGACCGCTCCGGCCTTGCCCACAAAGGATTTCCGGCCTACCCCACAAGCCGGAACGATTTGTTGCCCCCAGCAACAAACGCCACGAGGTCCCGTGGATTCCACGGGACCTGGGCGGCCGTCAGTGCGCCAGGTGGAGTCACTCTGAGCTGCGACCCGGAACCTGGTGCCCTGACTTTATTTCCTTGGTGAACTATATCGCAGTCAATCGCTGTCTGCCGCTTATGTCAAGACTTGAAGTCTCAATGATCGCCGAGGACTTCGGCAAGGGCGACCCGGCGTTTCGCGGTTCCGGAACTGACGGCGGCCTCGACCATCGCCAGACTCTGCACGTTACTGCTCGCCGGCGTACTGGACGCTGCACCGGTTCGCACGCAGTGGATGAACTCGGCGAGTGAGCCGGCGATCTCTTCCGGAGCGTTGCCGACGGCAATCGATTGCTGTGGATCGCCTGTCTCCGGAGCGTTCTCGCCGTCCCAGAGCACCGTCCCGCGTTCTGCACCGACCCGCCAGCGGCTGTGCCAGGCCGTCTCCAGTCCCGGGTTGACCCAGCTGCCGTTGAAGACGAACCGGGCGCCGCTGGGAAACTCGAAGATCGCGGTCGCCGCCGCGTCACCGGCGAACCAGCTCCAGGGCGGATTGAACGACTCGCAGTACACAGCGACCGGATCCTCGCCGAGCAGCGCCCGGGCGGAGTCGAACTGGTGGATCGCCATGTCCAGCAACAGCGGGAACGCCATCTCCTCGCGGAAGCCGCCGAAATGCGGGGCCTTGGCGAACTCACAGGAGACGACGGAGATCGGTCCGAGCTTGGCGGCCGTCTCGCAGAGCGCGGTGAACTGGTTCAGGTACCGGCGCGACTGACTGATCATCAGCAACTGCCCGGTCTCCTCTGCGACCTTGGCGATGTACTGCGCTTCGGCGACCGTCGGCGCGATCGGCTTCTCGCAAAGCACCGGTAGCCCTGCGCGCAATGCTTCCTCGTTGACCGGGTTGTGCGCGGCCGGGACGGTCACATTGATGACCGCTTCGGCGCCCGTGACGTCCTTCAGCTCGGTCAGGTTCGTGGCTACCGGCACCAGGGCGGCAAGTTCGTCCTCACTCACCCGCTGGGCGTGCTCGAGATCAATGTCGACCAGGCCGACCAGCTCGACATCGGGATTGCTGGCGAGGTTGTGCAGCCAGGCACGACCCATCGCGCCGGCGCCGACCTGGATGACGCGCAAGGGCTCAGACACTGAAGTCTCCTACTTCGTGGCGTTCCAGCGTGGGGGCCTTGCGGATCGCGCGGTCGGTGGCCGCCCAGGCGACGCCGTTGGCGATCACCTTGCGGACGTCCTTGTGGTGATACACCGGGTACTCCTGGTCGCCGGGCGAGAAGTAGAAGATCCGCCCGTGGCCGCGACGGAAGGTGCAGCCGCTGCGGAACACCTGTCCCCCACTGAAGTTGCTGACGAAGATCAGCTCCTCCGGCACCGGGATGTCGAAGAACTCGCCGTACATCTCCTGTGCCTCGATCTCGATCGGCTGCGACACACCCTGAGCGATCGGGTGGGTCGGGTCGACGGTCCAGACCAGCTCGCGGTCGCGATCGGTCCGCCAGCGCAGGTTGCAGGTCGTCCCCATCAGCTTCTTGAAGATCTTCGACCAGTGGCCGGAATGCAGGACGACCAGTCCCATTCCGGCGAGCACTTGCTGGTGGACGCGCTCGACGACCTCGTCCGACACGTCTTCGTGGGCCGCGTGACCCCACCAGACCAGTACGTCGGTCGCGGCCAGCACCTCGTCGGTCAGGTTCATGGGTGGCGGTAAAACGGTTAACTTGGAGCCTAGCCGCGAGGCCGGCGCTCATGTCAAGACTTAGTCGAGGAGTATGCGGGATGGCCACGGTCCGCGATGTCGCCGAACGGGCGGGGGTGTCGATCGCGACCGTGTCCTTCGTGCTCAACAACACCAAGCCCGTCACGCCGGCCACGCGGGACCGGGTCGAGTCGGCGATGGCGGAGCTCGGGTACCACCGCAATGTGCTCGCTCGGGCGCTGGCGGCACGGAGTACCAGGATCATCGCGCTGGCTCATCCGCGGTTGGACACGGGCTTCGGCAGCGAGTTCATCACCAGTGCGTCGCGGGCGGCGCGGGCGCGGGCGCGGGGGTATCACCTGGTGCTGTGGCCAGTCGACAACGACGGGGACGAGATCGGTGAACTCGTCGGGCAGGGGCTGGTGGATGGCGTTGTCTTGATGGAGGTGCTGCTGGAGGACGCGCGAGTCGACGCTTTGTCCGCGGCCGGTACGCCGTTCGCGTTGATCGGGCGTACTGCGGATCCGGCCGGGTTCATCCATGTGGACATCGACTTCGAGCAGAGCATCGCTGTTGCGCTGGATCACCTGCAGGGACTGGGGCATCGACCGACTGTCGCCGCAGGACGGGCTCTCCGCCTACCTTCGCGGATCACTGCGGTGATCATGATGAACGAGCTCGCCACCTTCGGAGTGATGACGGAACGCGTCGTCCCTGACGACCTGTCCATCCTGTACTTCGGTACGCCCGGCCTCGCCGCCATCGCCAACCCGCAGCTCACCCTGATGCGAGCCCCCGCCGCCATCCTCGGCGGCCTCGGCGTAGACGCCCTGATCGACCACCTCGAAACCCCCGGCGCGCTCCCCGCACCCCAACTCCACCCCTGCACGTTGGAGCCCGGAGCCTCGACCGCACGCCCCCGCTAACCGG
Organism: Kribbella sp. NPDC051718; assembly: GCF_040681515.1. Taxonomy (NCBI): domain Bacteria; kingdom Bacillati; phylum Actinomycetota; class Actinomycetes; order Propionibacteriales; family Kribbellaceae; genus Kribbella; species Kribbella sp. NPDC051718. The sequence continues at coordinate 69,913 of NZ_JBFAYZ010000008.1, forward strand.
CGCCCGCGTCGCTCGCCGCCGGAGCTAGCCGTCCGTGCGGAGGCGACCGTGGACGTGCCAGTCGTGCCAGCCGTCCGCGTGCTTGATCGCTCGCCGCAGCGTTCCTTCGTGGGCGAAACCGGTCTTGTCCGCGACCCGGCAGGAGGCTTCGTTCAACGTCGAGTGATGGTTCTCCAACCGGTTGAAGCCGACCTCGCCGAAAGCCCAGCCGCACATAGCTTCCACGGCCCGTGCGGCCAGACCTCGTCCGCGTGCGGCCGGCAACACCCAGTACGAGACGCCTGCCGCGGCCTCCGCCAACGAGATGCTGCGTAGGCCGACCTGTCCGAGCGGCTCGTCGGCGTCGTCGACGATGGCCCAGCTCAAGGCTTCCTCGGCACCCCAGCGCAGCGGCCATTGCCCGGTCCACTCGACGGCTTCCTCGAGGGTGTCCAGCCGGCGAACGTGCCAGCGCTGGATGTCCGGACAGTCGAACGCAGCCTTCACGATCGGCGCATCGGCGGCGCGCCACGGCCGGAGTACCAGTTCGTCAGCCTTCAGCCGGGGCTGCGGTTTGTCGCTGAGAACTCCGGTGGACAGGGCCGGTTCGACGAGGACGGGCATGCCGCGAGCCTACGGCTTGAGGGTGCCAGTACGGGACAGCTGCCGTTCGATCGTCGGTACGTCGAAACGCCCGGTGCGAGGTCCTGCCCAGAGCTCGGCCATCACCATGTTGACCCGGAGGACGCGTTGCAGGGGGTCGATCGCAGCCAACTCCTGCTCGGTCAACGGGATGCCGAGCTCGGTCGCAGTTCGCTGATAGCCGTCGAGCAGACCCGGTGATCGATGAACCCGGGCGATCACGAACTCCCACGCCCGACTGTCGGCATGCACCAGGTCGAAGTCGATCACGCCGCTCAGCCGGTCGTCGACGAAATGCAGATTCCACTCGGCGAAGTCACCGTGCACGATGGTTTGTGGCAATGTCGACAAGTTGCTCTCAGCAACAACCTGCCCGGCCTCGACCATCGCCGCCTCGGCCCAGTCGGCCAGGTCAGCGCGTTCGGTGCGCAAGGCAGCGACGCCGGCATCCCAATCCTGAAAGGCTCCCATCGCCTCCAAATCGCAAGCCTGAAAGAACCCTTGCCGCTGACCTAGCTCAAGCTCCCGCAGGTCCGCATGCAACCGCGCAAGAATCGACCCTCGCTCCTCGGCCTGCCCGGCGGTCTCCGCCGGATGCGGCTTACCCGGTACGAACCGGGTCGCCGCCCACAACCGGTCGTCGTACCGGACCGGCCCCGCGACCGGCGCCGGCACGGTCCAGCCCTTGCCGGTCAGATGACGCAGCACCGCGCTCTCGAAAGCAAGGTCGGCCTCGGTCCGCAACACGTGATAACGCCTGATCACCAGGCACTCCCCCGCCGCAGTCCGCCCCAGCCAGTTCCCGTTCCCGACCGACTCCGCGTCGGTCGCCCGGGTCTCTTCGAAACTTTCGATCACCAGTCCGAGCTGTGCGGTCACTTCACGCAGTGTGGAGAGCACCCGGCAAGTATGAGACCCGACCCGACCATCACGGGGGAACGGCCGGGCCGGGCTTCTTCGATCGTACCCCTGCGGGGGCCGCCCAATCGGGTATTCGGCGCCCGCGAGTGACGAAAATCAGCAGCGGGTCACCGGGGTTCTGGTCTAGCATCCTGGCTATGCAAGCCTCTTCCTGAAAGCGCACCTCCGCCACCGGCTGACAGCAGGATCCCGACCCGGTCCGCCGAGCTGTGCCGTTGTGCGTCACGTCGGCGCTTTGACCGTCGCCTTCCAACGGTCGCGCTTTGTCATGCCCAACTGACGTGCAGCTTTCAGGAGTTCACTTCCGATGTCGTTCCTACCTGCCTACCGTCGGGTCGATCCGGCCCGGACCTACTACGCCTTCCACGGCGTCTGGGCCTACCTGTCCGCGCTGACCTTCACCCTCAACCTCGTCTACCAGATCAAGGAAGTCGGGCTCAGCCCGCTCCAGCTCGTGCTGGTCGGGACGACGATGGAGATCGCCTGCTTCCTGTTCGAGATCCCGACCGGGATCGTCGCCGACCTGTGCAGCCGGCGGTTGTCGGTGCTGATCGGTTTCGCCCTGATCGGGGTCTCGTTCCTGCTCCAGGGGTTCGTACCGGCGTTCTTCGCGATCCTGGCGGCACAGGTGATCTGGGGACTCGGCTACACCTTCACCTCGGGCGCCGACCAGGCCTGGATCACCGACGAACTCGGTGAGGACAACGTCGGGCCGATCTTCGTCCGCAGCCAGCAGATCTCACTGGGCGCGCAGATCGCCGGCATCGTCTCGGCGGGCGCGATCGGGCTGGTCAGCCTGAGCCTGCCGATGAAGGTGGCGGGCACCGGGATGATCCTGCTCGCGCTGCTCCTGTTCGTCTTCATGCGCGAGCAGAACTTCCACCCGACCCCGGCCGCCGAACGGGACACCTTCCAGCAGATGGCCGACACCTTCAAACACGGCCTGGCGGTGGCCTGCGACTGCGGCCGGATACGCGCAACGTCGTACCGGCCGCAGAAGAGGTGAAGAGCTAGTCGACCTCGGCCTCCACGCGACGGCGGTCGTAGCCGGTCTTGACCAGGCTGGCGATCGTCGTCACGAGGAGGGTGCCGGCGATGAAGCCGAGCGAGGTGGCGATCCCGATGTGCGGCAGGTGGATCGCGCCGATGTCGTCGATGTGCGAGCCGTGCAGCGCCTCGATGATCAGCTTCACGCCGATGAAGGCGAGGATCACCGAGAGGCCGACGTTCAGGTAGATGACGCGCTCGAGCAGGCCGCCGATCAGGAAGTACAGCTGGCGCAGACCCATCAGGGCGAAGGCGTTGGCGGTCAGTACGACGTACGCGTCCTGGGTGAGGCCGAAGATCGCCGGGATCGAGTCGAGCGCGAAGATCACGTTCGCCATCCCGATCGCGGAGATCACGATCACCAGCGGGGTCAGCATCCGCTTGCCGGCCGCGTTCCGGGTGACCAGCTTGGCGCCGTCGTAGTCGTGCTGCAGCGGCAGGATCCGGCGCATGCCGCGGATGACCACGTTCTCCTGGAAGTCGGTCTCGTCGTTCTCGCCTTCGAGCGCGAGCCGGACCGCGGTGTAGACCAGGAACGCGCCGAAGATGTAGAACACCCAGCTGGCCGCGGCGATCGCGGCGGCGCCGGCCAGGATGAAGACCGCCCGGAGCAGCATCGAGACGACGATGCCGATGTAGAGCACCTTGTCCTGAGCCAGCGACGGCACCGCGAACCTGGCCATGATGATGACGAACACGAACAGGTTGTCGACGCTTAGGCTGTACTCGGTGATGTACCCGGCGACGAACTCCGAGCCGGACGCGTCACCGGGTTTGAAGACGAACAGCAGGACGGCGAACAGGCCGGCCAGACCGACGTAGAAGAGCACCCAGCGGGTCGCGTCCTTGATCGTGACGGTGTGGTTGCGCCGGGCGATCACGATCAGGTCGAAGGCGACGATCGCCAGCAGACCGATGATCGTGAGGATCCACACGTGAGCAGGCACGGCAGAGACCATGACATTCCTCCGGACGTCGACAAGGGCGGGTCCGGAGGTCTCTTCCGCCCGCAGGTTCTCGGACCGACAGCACCGGGTGGGCTCAAGGGCTCACCGTGATGACGACGCTGCCGCGAAGGAATACTCCCCTCCACAAACAGACCGAGCCTACCCGGTACCCCGGCACTCCGCCGTGCACCACGTCACAACCGGCCTGTCCTGCTCGGCATCGTATACCGCATACAGACTCCAGTGCCAGCCCCACGCCACCGTTTGCCCCTCCCGCAGGTCGGGTACACGGTTGGGGCGTCACCCGCCGCCCGCGGGTACCCGGCGCACGAATACTGGAGGTATCTGATGGGTATCGGCGCAGGAATCTTTCTGCTCGCCGTCGGCGGCGTACTCGCGTTCGCCGTCTCGGACCGGATCAGCGGCGTCGACCTCACCATGGTCGGCTACATCCTGATGGGCGCCGGCGCCCTAGGCATCGCCTTGGTCCTGCTCCTGAACGGCCAACGAACCCGAGCCTCCCAAACGACCGTCGTGGAAGAGCGCCGCGACCTCCGTGACCCCCGAGACCCCCGCATCTGACCCAGCCACGCCTGAGACGGCCGCTCGAACCCCACCCGACCACCTGCGCAACCTCCGGCCATCGGGAGATGTGTCCCGCTCGACAGGAGGTAGTCGGTTCCGGCGTGCCAATCGGCCATCGGCTGAGCGTACGAAGTGGGCGAGTCGGCGACCACCTCCTGTCAAGCGGGACACAGCAGCCCCCCGAGCGCGACGGCTGCGACCGAACGCGTCAAGACGTGGCGCCGGCGCGGATTGGGCTTGCCGGCGGTAACAGCCGGTTCGGCGTGCATACCTAACTCGGGCGGGCAATCGCTTGCTGCGGCGTGTCGCAGCTGTTCGCGAGGGTTGTGCATGCGCGGCGGTCCGGGCGGCCGTCGGGTTGGGCAGGAATAGGTGTGGGCGTTGGGGGGCTGTAGGCGGTATGAGATCAATTGTCTTTGACCAGCTTGGTGCGGCTGACTCTGTTCTTCGGGTTGTTGAGCGGGAGGTTCCTGAACCCGCGGCCGGCGAGGTGCGGGTTCGGATCGTGGTGTCCGGGGTGAATCCGACCGACTGGAAGGCACGTACCGGCCTGTACGGCGGCGAGGCGGTCGAGTCGGTCCCGAACCAGGACGGCTCGGGCGTCATCGACGCCGTCGGCGCAGGGGTGGACCAGGTCGCGGTCGGCGACCGGGTCTGGTTCACGCTGGCGGCGTTCCAGCGGCCGCTGAGTGGCTCCGCACAGGAGTACACGACGTTGCCGGTCGAGAGGGTGTTCCCACTGGCCGACAACGCGTCGTTCGAGATCGGCGCGAGTGTCGGCGTACCGGCGATCACGGCGCATCGCGCCTTGACGGTAGCCGAGGATGGGCCGGCCCGCCTTTCGCCGGGAGCCCTCGAAGGCAAGGTGATTCTGGTCGCGGGCGGTGCCGGCGCGGTCGGGCACGCGGCGATCCAGCTCGCGCGCTGGGCGGGTGCCACAGTGATCGCGACGACGAGCCCGGGCAAGACCGCCTACGCGGAGGCCGCCGGCGCGCATCACGTCGTGAACTATCGGGAAGACGATGCCGCCGCGCAGATCCGTTCCTTCGCTCCGGACGGCGTGGACGTGATCGTCGAGGTCGCCGCCGGAGCCAACAACGAGCTCAACCTGGCGGTACTCCGCCCGCTCGGCACCATCGCGATCTACGCCAACGACGGCAACCAGCCCCTCAACCTCGACATCCGCGCGAACATGGGCCTGAACGCCCGCTACCAGTTCCTGCTGCTCTACGGCGTGGGGCCGAAGCTCATCTCGGCCGCAGCCGAGGACGTCAGCGCTGCGATCGCCGCCGGAGTGCTGCCTGTTGGCGAGGAAGCGGGCCTTCCGCTGCACACCTTCGACCTGGCCGAGACCTCCGCGGCCCACCAGGCGGTCGAGGCGGGCGCGACCGGAAAGGTACTCATCACGGTCTCCGAGAGCTGAACCGGTTCGCTGGGCAAGCGCATTCCCGGAGGGGTTGACAGGTCTTGACGGACAGTGGTGTGATGCGAACCACGAGTTAGGAAAGGAAACTTTCCTAACTATTAAATTTGTGGTTCCTGCAGCTCCTTTCCGCCCCGGAACATCAGGAGACCTCCATGACCCGTCGATCCTTTCGGCGTGCGCTGCTCAGCGGCCTGTCGGCCGTGGCCGTCACGCTGGCCCTCGCACCCCTCACCCAGTCCGCGACCGCGGCCTCGACCGACTACCAGGCCGAGAACGCCACCATCTCCCAAGGCGTGGTCGAGTCGAACCACGCCGGCTACACCGGCACCGGCTTCGTCAACTACGACAACCTCGTCGGCAGCTACGTCGAGTGGACGGTGACGGCACCCGCCGGACCGGCCGACGTGACGCTTCGCTACGCCAACGGGACGACCGCCCAGCGGCCGATGGACTTCACCGTCAACGGTGTGGCCGGCGCGGTCGGCATCAGCTTCCCCGGTACCGGCGACTGGACCATCTGGCAGACCAAGACGGTCCGGCTGATGCTGGCCGCGGGCACGAACAAGATCCGTGCCCGTGCCACCACGGCCGACGGTGGCCCGAACGCCGACAAGCTGACCGTCACCCCGACCAGCGACGACGTCACCCCGCCGTCAGCGCCCGGGAACCTTGCCGTCAGCAACATCAAGTCGAACGCGGCGACCTTCACCTGGACGGCGGCTTCCGACAATGTCGGCGTGGTCCGGTACGAGATCAACCGCGGCGGCAACGTGCTCAAAGTGGTCGACGCGAACACGCTGTCGGCGACCGTCGACACGCTGACCTCCAATACGGCGTACGACGTGTCGGTGGGTGCGTTCGATGCCGCGGGCAACGCGTCGCAGCAGAGCAACGTGGTCGCGTTCACGACCCCGCCGAGCGGCGACACCCAGCCGCCGACCGCGCCGGGCAACCTGCGCACGACGTCGATCACCTCGAACAGCGTCGGCCTGGCGTGGAACGCGTCGACCGACAACAGCGGGAGCATCGCCGGGTACGACGTGTACCAGGGCGCCACGAAGGTGTCGACGACGAGCTCGCTGACGGCGACCATCACGAACCTGACGCCCAACACGCAGTACTCGTTCACGGTCAAGGCGCGCGACCCTGATGGCAACGCGTCGGCTGCCAGCAACGCGGTGAGCGTGCGGACGGCCAGCACGGGGACCGGCGGCATTCCGGCGTACGACCGGGACATCGCGAAGGTCGACCTGGGCTGGAGCGTCGCGTTCCTGCCCGATGGATCCGGCTCGGCACTCGTGACCGAGCGGGACCGTTTCGAAGTACTGCTGGTGACGTCGACCGGGCAGAAAACCACGCTGGGCAAGGTTCCTGGCGCTGTCACCACGACCGGTGAGGGTGGTCTGCTGGGGCTGGCGTTGTCGCCGAACTTCAGCACCGACCACTGGGTGTACTTCTACCACACGGCCGCGAACGACAACCGGATCGTGCGGATGAAGTACGAGAACGGGGTGCTGGCCACGACGTCCGAGCCGGTACTGACCGGGCTGGCGAAGAACCGCTACCACAACGGCGGCCGGCTGCGGTTCGGTCCGGACGGCAAGCTGTACGCGACCGTCGGCGACGCGAAGAACAGCGGCAACTCGCAGAACCGCGGCTCGCTGAACGGCAAGATCCTGCGGATCAACCCGGACGGCACGGCACCGAGCGACAACCCGTTCTTCAGTGAAGGCGGCAACGCCCGGTACGTGTACAGCCTCGGCCACCGCAACCCGCAAGGTCTCGCCTGGGACTCGCGCGGGCAGCTGTGGGCCGCGGAGTTCGGCGAGAACAGCCAGGACGAACTCAACCTGATCCAGAAGGGCGGCAACTACGGCTGGCCCGCCTGTGAAGGCACCATCGGCGACTGCGGCGGCTACATCGCCCCGAAGCGCACCTGGTCCACCTCGCAAGCCGGCCCGAGCGGCGTGGAGATCGTCAACGACTGGATCTACATCGCCGGCGTCACCGGCCAACAGCTCTGGGTCACCCAGATCAACGCGGCCGGCACCGGCGTAGGCACCCCCCAAGCAGTCTTCTCCGGCCGCTGGGGCCGCCTCCGCAGCGTCACCAAAACCCCCGACGGCGCCCTCTGGCTGACCTCCACCAACGCCGACATGAACGGCGGCACCCCCAACGGAATCGACAACGTCATCGTCCGCCTGAAGTTCCCGACTCCCTAGCGGGCTTGTGACGGTACTGTCACACGAGTAGGATGTGACAGTACCGTCACAAGGAGGTTGATCGTGGGGATCAGGAGGATGGCTGAGCTCGGCGCCGCCGTGCGCTCGGAGCGCCTTCGACGTGGACTCTCCCAGGCCACGGTCGCTGCCACCTCCGGCGTCTCCCGCGAGTGGCTGGTGCGCTTGGAGAGCGGCGCGCCGCGACTCGAGGCCGAGAAGGTTCTCAGCGTGCTGGACACGCTCGACATCGCCGTAGTTCCTCGCCAGGAGCAGCCGACGCAGAGCGACATCGCCAAGGCCCAGAAAGTCGCCTGGACAATGTCGCTGGAAGCGCAGCCGATGACCGACGAAGGCTTCCAGCGGGTCCTGCGTAAGGTCGTCGCCCATCGCGTCTCTCGCTCGGCCGCGTGACCACGACGGACCTGGGTGGCGACGAGGACGGCCAGACCCCGGTCGACGCCGACGACGCGCAGTACCTCACTCCCGAATACTCAGATCTGCGCACCCGCGGTGAGCTGAACGACGCCGAGGCCTCGAACATCGTCGATGCCTTGCTGTGGCTCGACGATCAGGGGCCGGCCCCCGAAGACCTTCTCCACCAGGGCTTTCTGAGGGAGTTGCACCGCCGGATGTTCGGGGACGTCTGGAGCTGGGCGGGGCAGCTCCGTCAGCGTGACACCACAATCGGGATCGCTCCGAGCCAGATCCAGGAGCAGTTGCAGGCACTTCTCGGCGACGTTCTCTTCTGGGTCGAGCAGGAGACCTACGGACAGTCCGAGATCAGCATTCGGTTCCATCACCGGCTTGTCTTCGTTCATCCGTTCGTGAACGGCAACGGTCACCATGCGCGGCTGGCAGCGGGGGTGCTGGCCGAGACGCTCGGTCTCGGGTCGAGCCATTTGTCCTGGGGCGCTCACAGCGGGCAGCCTGTCGCCGAAGCGCGTCTGCAGTACCTCAGCGCACTTCGAGCAGCCGACCGTGGCGACTACACCTTGCTCCTCACGAACGCTGTCAGCTGAGCAGCGTGCGGCGGAAGCGGCCGGGGGTGGTGCCGGTGGTTTGGTGGAAGGTTTGGGTGAACGCGGATTCTGAGGTGTAGCCGACTTGGGTGGCTACTGCGGCCACCGTGAGGGCTGGGTTCGCCAGGAGGCCGGCGGTGAGGGGGTAGGACTTGTCGGCGATCTCCAGGGTGAACCCGCCCTCGAGGAGGAAGTGGAAGGCGGTGTCGGATTCGCCGTACGCCGCGACGTCCATCCCCGGCAGAACGTCGCCGGTGTTAGCGTCCGGGTCTGATGATTGAGCTTCCGGGTGGCAAGGTCGCGTTGCGGGACGAGGGGACGGGCGGTTCGTGGGTCGCTGAGGTAGCGCCCTTTCGGCTGGCCGCTTGCGTGGTGACGCAGGCGGAGTACTCGGGTGGTTCAAGCGCCTTGCCTGCGACCGATGTGTCGTGGCTGGATGCGGTCCGGTTCTGCAACACGTTGTCGGTGAGGGAAGGGCTGGCACCGGCGTACACGCTCCTCGATGAGGAGCAGGTCGTCTGCGATTGGGCGGCGAGCGGGTATCGGCTGCCGTCGGAGGCGGAGTGGGAGTACGCCTGCCGTACTGGGGGCCCTGAGCAACGATATGGCGAGCTGGACGAGATCGCCTGGTACCGGGACAACTCGGGCGGTCGCGTGCACGAGGTCGGCGGCAAGGCGGCCAACCGCTGGGGCTTCCACGATCTGCTCGGCAACGTGTGGGAGTGGACCTGGGACCTCCATTCGGCGGCGTACGGACCGTACCGGGTGTTCCGTGGCGGGGGCGCGTACGACCCACCGAACGCCTGCCGCGCCTCGAGCCGGCGGAAGAGTCATCCAACCTTCCACATCGACGACCTCGGCTTCCGCCTGGCACGAAGCGGGCACATCACCAGCTCGTGTTGAGTGGTTTGCCTTCGCTGTAGCCGGCGGCGCTTTGGATGCCTATGACGGCTCGGTGGTGGAACTCCTCCAGGTTGGTGGCGCCGACGTAGGTGCAGGAGCTGCGGACGCCGGAGACGATCGAGTCGAGCAGGTCTTCGACGCTTGGGCGCTCAGGGTCGAGGTACATCCGGGCGGTCGAGATGCCCTCGCCGAAGAAGCCCTTGCGAGCGCGCTCGAACGGTGTGTCGTCGGCGGTACGGAGCCGGACCGCGCGGGCCGACGCCATCCCGAAGCTCTCCTTGTAGATACGGCCGTCGCTGTCGCGATGCGGATCGCCGGGCGACTCGTATGTGCCGGCGAACCACGAGCCGATCATCACGCTGGAAGCGCCGGCGGCGAGTGCGAGCGCGACGTCCCGCGGATGCCGTACGCCGCCGTCCGCCCAGACGTGTTTGCCCAGCTCACGGGCCCGGGTCGCACACTCCAGCACTGCGGAGAACTGAGGCCGGCCGACAGCCGTCTGCATCCGAGTCGTGCACATCGCGCCGGGGCCGACTCCGACCTTGATGATGTCGGCGCCTGCTTCGACCAGGTCCTCGACGCCCTCGGCGGTGACGACGTTGCCCGCGACGATCGGCACCTCGGGGTCGAGGGCGCGGACTGTCCGGAGTACGTCGAGCATGCGTTCCTGATGACCGTGGGCGGTGTCGATCACGAGCAGGTCGATACCGGCGTCGAGCAGCGATTTCGCCTTCTGCTCGGCGTCGCCGTTGATGCCGATCGCGGCCGCCACCCGAAGCTTGCCCCGGGCATCGACCGCGGGGTCGTACAGGGTGGCGCGGAGGGCGCGCTGGCGGGTGAGGATGCCGACGATGTGGCCGTCCTCGTCCGTGACGGGCGCCAGCCGGTGGTGCCCGTCGTACAGCTGGTTGAACGCTTCCTCCGCCGCGATCCCGGCCGGCAACCTGAGCGGGTCGCGCGACATGATGCCTTCGAGCTGGGTGTAGCGGTCGACACCTTCACAGTCGGCGTCGGTGACCACGCCGACGGCGCGGCCGTTCTCGACCACGATCACCGCGCCGTGGCCGCGCTTCGGCAGCAGGTTGAGCGCCTCGCCGACGGTACCGGTGGGTGCCATCACCAGCGGGGTGTCGTAGATCGGGTGCCGCTCCTTGATCCAGGAGACGACGTCGGCCACCACCTCGACCGGGATGTCCTGCGGGATCACCGCCAGGCCGCCACACCTGGCGATCGTCTCGGCCATCCGCCGCCCCGACACCGCCGTCATGTTGGCCGCGACGATCGGGATCGACGCCCCACTCCCGTCCCGCGTCCCGAGATCCACGTCCAGCCGCGACTGCACGGCCGACCGGTTCGGTACCAGGAAAACATCGTTGAACGTCAGATCCTGCTCCGGCTGCTGCCCTCGGATGAACCGCAAAGCCCTCACCTCACTACCCAGACACCAGATCCCTCGGAGACTACGTCACCACCTCCGCACGAACCTATGCATTCGGTCCCTGGGCGATCGGCGACGACTTGAAGCCTTTGAAGGTGAGCCAGAGGCCTAGGGAGAGTTCCCAGACGAAGATGGGGGCGGTGGCGATGCCGGACCAGAGGGAGAGTTGGTCGTAGGCGCCGAAGATCAGGGCCACGGCGGAGATCAGGAAGAAGGGCGCGCCGACCAGGCCGATCGTGGGGATGATGCGCGGTACCAGGCCGGAGCGGTAGAGGAGGGTGCCTAGCAGTAGAGCGTTGATGCCGGGCATGACGCCGGGGCCGAGGAGGAAGGTCCAGTCGTGGATCGCGACCAGGGAGTGCTGGGCGGTGATCAGCGCGGCTGGATCCGTACCGGCGATCGGGTTGTCGCGGAGCGTGACCACCGAGAGCAGGGCGATCACACCGACCACGATGTACGCCCCTTCGATCACGCGTGAGGTGACGAAGCCGAGGGCCAGCCATTCGCTCTGCCGCTTGACGACCGGGAAGAGGACTACCGCGGTACCGATGGCGGTGAGTGCGGCGATGACCTCGAGCAGGCCGCCGAGCAGGACGGCCGCGTTGGAGCCGGAGCCGAGGATGTACCGCGGGTCGTCGACCAGGTCGGAGTAGAGCGGGAGCGCCGGGATCGACGCCACGAAGGTGATCAGGTAGAGGATGCCCGCCACCAGCGCCGTCCTTCGCAACGAGTCGGCCTTTGGTGGTGCGGTGGTGCGAGTGATGGTGGTCATGTCGCCCTTTCATTTCTGCTGGATGGAGAGCAGGGGCAGGCCGGTGTCGCGGACCTTCTGCAACAGGCCGTGCAGCGCGGCCTGGTCGGCCACCGGTCCGCTGATGACGGTCGTGCCGTCGCTCTCGTTGGTCAGGGCGAGCCCGTCGAACCACGCGGCCCAGCGGGCGCCGAGATGCCCTTGGAGGCGGATTTCGTACGGTTCGTCCATGACTCGCAAGCTAGGCGGCGAGATGGTGAGCCGGCGTCACCACAAGTGGTGATCCGGGTGGTGATTCAGCGCGAGAACAGCTCGAGCTCGCCGGCCCGGCGGACGGCGGCGCGGCGGTTGGTGACGCCGAGTTTGGCGTAGATGTGCTTGGTGTGGGTGCGGACGGTGTTGAGTGAGACCACCAACTCACGGGCGATACCGGGGCCGTCGAGCTCGGTGCCGAGCAGGCGCAGTACGTCGAACTCGCGGGCGCTGAGCGGTTCGATCAGGCCCTGCTTGACGGGCTTCGCGCGGTCCGGGGTCGCGACAGCTCCGAGGACGCGTTGGGCAGCTGGATCGCCTTGTTTTGCTGCGGTTTGGAGCAACCTGATCAACGCTGGGCCGTCGTCGGCGAAGATCCGGACGTGGCGATTGGGTTCGGCTAACGTCAGCGCCCGACGCAGGTCGGCCAAGGCGGCGTCGTGGCCCGCCTGGTGGGCGAGTGAGCGCAGTACGAGGATCTCGATCGCGCTTCCGGTCCGCTTGCCGTCCTCCGCGGCCTGCAGGAGACGGTCCAGGAACGGGCCGGTGGCTGTCCCTTGGGCGGCGAGGACGCGCGCCAGGGTGAGGTGCTCGTACTCGCGGAGATAGCTGAGCTCGTCATCGACCGTCAGCCCCTCGTCGGCCACCCAGGCGAGCGCTTTGTCGAGCTCGCCCGCCGCGAGCCACACTCTCGCGCGCACGGCCGGGATCGGGCGCACGTTGGGGAAGTAGTCGCCGACGTAGACGCGCTCCGCCTCGTCGAGCAGTTGGAGTGCTGCGGCGAAGTCGCCTTCCGCGGCGTGGATCCGGGCCATCGCGACGCGGCGGCGATACGAGTACTGCGGCAGGCTGGCCTGTTCACCGACAGCCTGAGCCTTGGCCAGGAACTGGGTCGCGGCTTGGAGGTCGTTGCGTTCGCGGTGCAGCTCGGCCAGTCCGACGTACATGTCGGCGGTACCGCGGAGTACTGGTTCGCATTGGCCGGGTTTGAGGAGCAGCGCCTGCTCGAAAGTTCGCATCGCGTCGCTGGGGCGGCCCTGCGCCAGGCGGATGTCGGCCAACGCGATCGCACATCCCAGGGCGTCCGCGGTGTAGCCGGCTGCTTGCAGTCCCGTAGTACAGGCTGTCCAGGCTTCGTGCGCGGCTTCGAGATCGCCGGTGGACCAGTAGGCGAGGCCGAGCAGGCCGGCGGAGGCGGAGCGCCAGAGGTGGCTGTCCTCGGCTGCAATTGCGAGGGCTTGGCGGGCGTGGGTGACGGCGGCTGGAAGATCGCCGCGGGCCAGGGATTGGGCGGCTCGATAGGTCTCGATCGACTCGGCGAGGCGGCCGTAGGCATCGTGGTCGACGACGATTTTCTCGGCGTCGTCCGTCAGGTAGCGCTCGGCTTGTTGGAGTCTGCGCTCGACGCCGTCCAGCTCGCTGCCGATCAGTAGCGCTCCGGCGTACGTCACCGCTAGTACCGGCCGGACGCTGATCACGTCGTCGGGCAACGCCTGCAGCCAGGTCCGTACGACGGCCTCCTGCCTCGTCCTGCGCAGGTCCGGGATCGCCAACTCGACCAGCGCCGCCGCTTGCTCGAAATCCTTTGCTGCAAGGGAATGGCGGATCGCCTCGGCTCGCTCGCCGTTCTTCTCGTACCACGCACTGGCCCGCTGATGCAGCCCGGCGACGACCTCCGGCTGCTCGTCCAGCAGATGTGCTTGGAGGACGTCGGCGAAGAGTTGGTGATACCGGTACCACCGGCGCCGATCGTCGAGCGGGAAGAGGAAGAGGTTGCCTCGCTCGATCGCGGCTAGCCGGTCCTTCCCACCGACCTGCCCTGTGACGGCGTCACACAGCGGCCCGCACAACCGGTCGAGGACGGAGGTCTGGAGCAGGAAGCTCTGCACGTCCTCGGGCTGCCGCTGCAACACCTCCTCGGCCAGGTAGTCGACGATGTACCGGTCATCCCCCGCGAAACCGGCGATGAACCCGCTGACGTCGTCGCGCCCCTGCATCGAGAGCGCGGCCAGCTGCAGCGCGGCGATCCAGCCTTCGGTCCGCCCTTCCAGTACTGCGACATCGTGCGCCGTCAGCGTCAGCCCCATCACGGTGTTGAGGTACTCCGCGACTTCGTCGGCCGTGAAGCGCAGCTCCGCCGACCGGATCTCGACCAGCTCGCCTCGCGCTCGCATCCGGGCCAGCGGCAACGCGGGGTCGGCCCGGCTCGCGATCACGACCCGGATCTGGGGCGGAAGGTGTTCGACGAGGAAGGTCATCCCGTCGTGGATCTCGCGGGCCTCGATCACGTGGTAGTCGTCGAGGACCAGCACCACGTCGTACTCGATGGTGCCGAGGTCGTTGAGCAGGGCCGAAAGTACCGCCTCGATCGGCGGCTGGTTCGACTGCAACAAGGAGACCGCGGTGGCACCGACCTCGGGAACCGCGGTCTGCAGGGCGGCGACCAGGTAGGACCAGTACGACGCAGCGTCGTTGTCCCGCTCGTCGAGCGAGAGCCAGGCGGCCTTACGACCGTCCGCAGCCAGCCACTCCGTCAGCAAGGTCGTCTTCCCGAAGCCAGCCGGCGCGGACACCAGCGCCAACCCCGTCGCCGCAGCCAGCCGCTCCCCCAACCGCCCGCGCTCCACCACCCCACGCCGCCGCCTGGGCAGCCGGAACTTCCCCTCCAACAACACCCCCACCTCCCCAGCACACATACTGAAGACCAAAGAGGCCAGGCGCTAGTGGTTCACCCGTTGTCACCCGGGCTCAGTGCCAGTTGCTGATGGTGGTGTCGTGGGGGTCGGGGGCGCCCTTGCCGGTTTCGACGAGGGATTTGAGGCTCATCAGGAAGGTGGCCCACTTGGTGCTGCAGTGGGACATGAACTCGACGGGGTCCTTCCAGCCTTCGTGCTTGAAGTGGATGATGGCCCAGTCGTCGACCTGTTCGAGGTCCCAGATGACGTGGGTGCCGATCCACTCCTCGGGGCCTTCGACAACCTCCCAGAGGACGCGCTTGTCGGGGGTCAGCTCGAGGACCTTCATGTCGAAGCCGCCGGGGCCGAACTTGAATTCGGTGACGCCGCCGACCTGGCTCGCGTCGCCGGTGGTCTGGGTGGTCCACCAGCCGGCCAGGCCTTCGATCGTGGTCAAGGTCGCATAGACCTCGGCCACCGAGGACTTCACGCCGACTCTGTGCAGGATGTCTACCATTTCGCTTCTCCGTTTCATGTGCAACCAGTTGTTGCATATGAAGGTAGCCCGACCCGAACTCAAATGCAACCCTTGGTTGCGCGTTGGAGATCGATCAGTTTTCGAGAAGCCCGGACGGCGGCGGCTTCGTAGGCTGAGGACATGACCACGACGAAGAGCACCGCGAAGAAGACCACCACCTCGGCGAAGTCCTACGACGGCTTCACGGACGAAGAGCGTGGGGCGATGAAGGAGCGGGCCCGCGAGCTGAAGGCGGCCGCCGGCAAGGCGGACGCGGAGGCCGCGGTCCTGGAGAAGATCGCCGAGATCGGCGACCCGGGCGAGCGTGCGATCGCCGAGCGGATCCACGCGATCGTCAAGGCCGAGGCCCCGGAGCTCGAGCCGAAGACCTGGTACGGGATGCCCGCCTACGCCAAGGCCGGCAAGATCGTCTGCTTCTTCCAGCCCGCCGACAAGTTCAAGGCCCGCTACAGCACGCTCGGCTTCAACGACCCGGCCAACCTCGACGACGGCGACATGTGGCCGACGTCCTGGGCCGTGACCAAGCTGACCCCCGCCGTGGAGAAGCAGCTCACCGCGCTGATCAAGAAGGCCGCTAGCTGAGGCCCGGTACTACGTACGCTTCCGCCCCACCAGGTGAAACGGGCGGCTGAGCCGGCGGTACGGATCCCGCTTGCTCGCCTCCAACTCGACGGCCGCCATCGCCGCCACCTGCGCCGAGTCGCTCAGGTCCACCTCGACCCCACTGAAATCAAGCCAGTCGGTGAACAGCCACACCCCGTACCACTCCAGCGCCGCGACCCCGTGGCCCTCCATCAGCTCGCTGAGATGCTCTACCGTGTCGGCCCGGGTCGGCACACCCAGCACCCCGACCTCCTCGGTGGAGTCGAACGCAGCCAACGCATCCGCCCACCGGCGCTCGAGCGCCGGGCGTACTGCCATCGTGTTGGCGTTGCCCGTCATGATCGACACCACGGCACCTGCAGCGGCGCACTGGCAAAGCTGCGAAACCAGTTCATCCGGCTGGTCGAGATACCCGAGCACGCCATGGCACAACACCGCATCGAACTGCCGCCCATCAACCGCCTCGACGGCCTTCAAGCCGTCGCCTTCCAGCAGCGTCACCCGCGCCTGTACTTCAGCAGGCAACCGGCCGAGTCGCTCTCGGGCCTTGTCGAGCATCGCCGCCGAGGGATCGAGCAGCGTCACCTCGTAGCCCGCCTGCGCCAACGGAAACGACTGATGTCCTGCTCCCCCACCGACATCGAGCACCGCGCTCGGCGGCTCGGCCAGATGCTCGATCAGCTGGTGGTGCAACACGTACGTCCGTACGCGACCCTTCGCCGAGGCATAAGCACCCTCGGCGAAAGAATCCACAAGCCCGGCCCAAGCGTCATCAGTCACCCGTTCAACATACGACTGGGCGGGGTGAAGGAGCCGCCGGCGGGGAGGGGTTCAGGGGACGAGGACGACTTTTCCGGCGGCGGTGCCGGATTCGGCGTAGCGGAGGGCTTCGGCGATGTCGGCCAGGGGGAAGGCTCGGGCGATGCGGGCGGTGATCTCGCCGGCGGCGAGCAGGGCGAGGACGGCTTCGAGGTCGGCTCGCAGTTCGGCCTGGTAGCGCTCGGGGCGGCGGGCCTTGCCGGCCCATAGGTTGAAGAACGTGGCGGACTTGCCGTTGGGCAGGACGTTCCACATGACCAGGCGGCCGATCAAGGCGAGTACGGGGAGCTTGGCGTTGCCTTGCTGGTCGCGGGTGGCGGCGGTTCCGTACGAGACGAGGTACCCGCCACGGCCGAGCATCGACCACGAGTTGCGGATGCCGGTACCACCGACGTGATCGAAGACCGCGGCGACTCCGTCCGGGGCGATCGCCTTGACCGCGGCGACGGTGTCCTGCTCGCGATCGACCGGAGTCGCGCCGAGCTCACGGACGTACGGGAGGTGACGCCGGGAAGCGGTGCCGATGACCTGCGCACCGAGGTGCCGTCCGAACTGCACCAGGAGTGAGCCGACGCCGCCGTTGGCGCCTAGTACGACGATGGTGTCGCCGCGCTTGACTCCGGCGATGCGGAGCATTCGCCAGGCGGTCACGCCGTTGACGATCAACGCTTCCGCCTCTTCGGCTCCGACGCCAGCCGGCACCGGTACGAGATCCGCCGTGTTCAGCACCAGCCGGTCCGCCCACCCGCCAACCTTGGTCAACGCCGCAACCCGCTGCCCAACCACAAACCCCGAGCCGGCGCCGGAGCCCGAGCCGGAGTCCGCGTCGGAGTCCGCGTCGGAGTCCGCGTCGGAGTTCGAGTCGGGGCCGAGGGACTCGATGACGCCGACTACGTCGTAGCCGGGGACGAAGGGGAAGGGCGGCTGGTCGTAGTACTTGCCGCGGCGCATTTGTTGTTCGGCGAACGAGACGCCGGTCGCCTCCATCCGGACCAGCGCCTGGCCGGCCTCGAGCTGCGGGATCTCTCGCCGGCGCAGTCTCAGTCCATCCGGTTCGACGATGCCCGGCAGCTCTACCTCGGTGATCATCTCGTCCTCGCCTCATAAGTCGTCGTCGTGCTGACGAGATAGACGATGCCGTGGCGGGGGCGACCCGCGCGTCGGCGAAAACTACGTAGATCGCACTACGTAGTCGCCCGGCCCTCACCTACGATGGCGGCGAAGCCGAGTTCTACCGAGGAGAGTCGACCCGATGCAGTTCGTGGCCCGGCAGGCTGAGCTGCAGGCGATCGGCGAGGTGACCCGCGGTGCTGCGGAGGGCCGCGGTGGCGCGATCGTGGTCGCCGGTGAGGCGGGGATCGGCAAGTCCGCGCTCGTCGAGACCGTGGCCGGGCAACTCGACGGCTGGCTGATACTACGCGCCGACGGCAGCGAGTTCGAGCGCGACCTCCCGTACGCCGCTCTGCATCAACTCTGCGCCCCCGTGATCGAGCACCGCGCCGACCTCCCCGCCGTCCAGCAGCGAGCGCTCGAATCGGTGTTCGGCCTCGGCGACGCGACGACACCGAGCCCGCTGATGGTCGGCGTCGCCGTACTCGGCCTGTTCTGCGAACTCACCCGCAGCCACCCCGTCTGCTGCATGATCGACGACGTCCAATGGATCGACGCCGGTACCCGCCAAGTGCTCACCTTCGTCGCCCGCCGCATCGCCTCCGAGCAGATCGCCATGGTGCTCGCCACACGCGACGGCGGATCACCAGCTGGCGAGTCGGCCCCGGCCCCAGGGTTTCCGGACCTCCCCCGGCTGCAACTCGCCGGCCTTGGCGAGGGAGACGCGCTGACCCTGCTGCAGTCCTCGGCGCGGGCAGGCGTCGACAGGGAAGTACTCGACCGCATCCTCGCCGAAGCCCGCGGCAATCCCCTTGCCCTGTTGGAGTTCGGGCACGCCGACGGCCCGATGGCGTTGCCCGTCGATCACCAGACCCCACCGCGCGGCAGCGTCGTCGAGGCTCTGCAGGACGAGTTCACCCGACGCGTACTACGGTTGCCACCGGCAACTCAATCACTCGTCGCCCTGGCGGCCGCCGAGCCGGTCGGCGACCTGGGACTGCTCAGAAGGGCAGCGAAACTCCTCGACCTCAACCCCGCCACCATCGCCGACGCCGAGGACGACGGTCTGGTGGTGCTCGGCCCACGGCTGCGTTTCCGCCACCCGCTGGTGCGCACAGCGGCGTACCAGGCAGCGACCCCCGCGATGCGCCGCAACCTGCACGCCGCGCTCGCCGAAGCGACGGACCGCGACATCGACCCCGACCGTCGCGCCTGGCACCGCGCGCACGCGGTCATCGATACCGACGAAGACGTTGCGACCGAGCTGACCGAATCGGCAGAACGAACCGAGCGACGCGGCGACCTCGCGGCCGCCTCCGCATTCCTCGAACGCGCCGCGCAACTGACCCCCGAGCCCGCGGGCCAAGCAGCACGCCTGCTCGCCGCAGCCCGGCTGCGGATGCGATTGGGCGCGTTCCCCGAGGCCCGCGAGCTGGTCACCCAAGCCGAACGCCGCCCACTCGACCCGGAACAGCGCGCCGAGGCCCGCCTCCAACGCGCCCTGATCGACCTCCATGTCGAACGCAGCCCCGAGGCGACGGCAGCCCTGGTCAGCGTCGCTCCCGACCTCGCGGCCGATGAGGCTCGGGAGACGTACATCGAGGCGTTCACCTCTGCGATGTTCCTCGACCGGCTGCCGGGACGTCTGCGTGAGCTCGGCACTCGCATCCGTGCGCAAGTACCACCGCCGGAACATCCGCGACCGGCCGACCTCCTGCTGGATGCGCTGCTCGACCAGGCCATGCTGCCGGTCGAGAAGGCGGTGCCGACAATGCGTCTCGCGGTGGATGCGTTCCGCACGACCGAGCTCACCAGCCCTTGGTGGATGGAGCTCGCCAGCATGATGGCGCTCGACCTGCGCGACGCCGAGGCGGTCGACGCGATCTCCTCCCGCCAGGTCGAGTTGGCGACCAGGCAGTCGGCCTTCGCAGTACTGCCGCAGGCGCTGAAGTTCCACGCCCTCGGCCGGATGATGCTCGGCCGGTTCGACGAGGCCGCATCACTACTGGAGGAGGCCCGTGCCGTCGACGAGGCCGCTGGCACCGTTAGCCTCGCCTTCGCCGAGTTCATCCTCGCTGCCTGGCGCGGTGACGCCGACCAGGTCAAGGAACTCCTGGGCGGCCTGCACGACCGCATCGGCCGGGACGAGATCGTCGCCGAGTTGTACGCCACCGCAGTACTGCGCAACGGGCTGGGCGACTACCCAGCCGCGCTCGAGGCCGGCCTCGCCGCGCAACAGGAGCAGCAACGCGGTTCGTACGTCGTCTGGAACCTCGACTCGGAACTCGTCGAGGCAGCCGCCCGAGCCGGTCGCCCCGAGGACGCAGCCATCGCACTGACCCGCCTCGACGCACTGGCCCGCACCAACCCGACGCCATGGGCAGTCGCCGCGCATCTCCTCGCACAGGCGCTGCTCGATCCCGCGTCGGCGACCACGGACACGCGCTACCGCGAGGCGATCGACCTGCTCGGCCAGACCGACGTACGGGCTCACTACGCCCGCGCGCGTCTGCTCTACGGCGAATGGTTGCGTCGCGAATCCCGTCGCGCCGAGGCACGAGTCGAACTGCAGGCTGCGCACGAGGCACTGTCCGCGATGGGTGCTGCCGGCTTCGCCGAACGAGCAGCCCACGAACTCGCCGCCACTGGCCAACGCCCGCGCCGCGACGGCACCAGCCCCCTCGACCAGCTCACCTCCCAAGAACGCCTCATCGCCACCAAGGTCGCCGCCGGCGCAACGTCCAAAGAAGTCGCCGCCACCCTCTTCCTCAGCCCCCGCACGATCGACGCCCACCTCCGCAACATCTACCGCAAACTGGAAATCACCTCCCGCCGCCAACTCCGGGAGCTGTCGCTCTGAATTCCGGGGATGATGGCAAGATCGGTCGGGTGCAGATCGGGATACTGGGGTCATTCGAGGTTCGGGCGGGCGATGGGCGCCTGGCCGACGTACCGGGTGCCCGGTTGCGGGGGTTGCTGATCGCGCTGGCGCTGGAGGCGGGTCGTACGGTGCCGAAGGCGGTGCTGGTCGACTGGATCTGGGGTGAGCAGCCGCCGGCCGAGGCGGCGAATGCCTTGCAGCGTTTGGTTTCGCGGCTGCGGAAGGCGTTGCCGGCGGGGTCGGTCGAGGGGCAGCCGAGCGGCTATCGGTTGACGGTGGAGCCCGATGCAGTCGATGCGCTGCGGTTCGAGCGCATCGTCGGGCAGGCCCGCACCGAGAAGGGCTCACGGCAGGTACGACTGTTGCGCGAGGCCCTTGCCTTGTGGCGTGGTGCGGCCTTGCAGGACGTCGGTCTGGACGACAGCGAAGCGTTCAACGCGGCGGCGACCCGGCTCGAGGGGCTGCGGCTGACCGCGATGGAGGATCGGTTCGAAGGGGAGGTCAGCCTCGGCCATAGCGCGGAGGTACTCCCGGAACTGACCGATGCGGCGACTGCGCATCCATTGCGGGAACGGCTGGTCGCCGCGCTAATGCGTGCCCTGGTGGCGACCGGTCGCGACAGCGAGGCGCTGGTCCTGTACGAGCGAACGCGACAAGCCTTGGCCACCGCGCTGGGCGTCGACCCCTCGCCGGAGCTGGCGGCCTTGCATGTCGCACTGCTGCGCGGTGAGTTGGGACAGCGCGAGGAGACCCGCAAGACCAATGTACGGGCCGAGCTCACGAGTTTCGTCGGCAGGGACGGCGATGTCGCCGCGGTCCGCGAGCTGATCGCGGAGCATCGGCTGACCACCCTGATCGGGTCGGGTGGTTCGGGTAAGACCAGGCTGGCCACAGAGACCGCGCGGACAGCGCTCGGTGAGCTGGCGGACGGGATCTGGCTGATCGAGTTCGCCCCGATCGGCGCGGGGAGCGATGTGGCGCAGACGGCGCTCGCTGGGCTAGGGCTCCGCGATGCTCTGCTCGGTACGTCGCCATCGGACCCCATGGAGGGGCTGATCGCCGCGATCAACGACCGGGAAATGCTGCTGATCCTGGACAACTGCGAGCACGTCATCGAGTCGGTGGCGAAGCTGGCCGAACGAGTGCTGGGCGAATGCCGGCGGCTGCGGATTCTGGCGACCAGCCGGGAACCGCTCGGGATCACCGGCGAGGCGTTGTGGCAGGTCGAGCCGCTGGCACTCCCGACCGGCGGTCTCGTCGATGACAGCTCGCCGGCGCTCCGGTTGCTGCGGGACCGGGCGGGCGCAGTACGGAAGGCTCTTGGCACCGACGAACACACCAAGGCGCTGATGGTGCGGATCTGCCTGGCGCTGGATGGGATGCCGCTGGCGATCGAGCTCGCCGCCGCCCGGTTGCGCACGATGAGCATCGAGCAACTCGCCAACCGGCTCGACGACCGGTTCCGGCTGCTGACCAGCGGGAGCCGTACTGCGTTGCCGCGCCACAAGACGTTGCGTGCGGTCGTCGACTGGAGTTGGGAGCTGCTCACCGACGCCGAACGGACGGTACTCCGCAAGCTCTCGGTGTTCTCTGGTGGAGCGGGACTGGAGGCGGCCGAGCGCATCTGCCTCGGCGACGCCGTCGAGCCGGATCAGGTGCTCGAGTTGCTCAGCTCGCTGGCCGAGAAGTCGCTGCTGGTCACCGCGGGCGACGGCACCCCGCGCTACCGGATGCTCACCACGATCAAGGAGTACGCCGCCGATCGGCTCGCGGAGGCCGGCGAATCGGATGAGACCCGGCAGGCGCATCTCGCGTACTTCACCGAGTTCGCCGAGATCGCCGAGCCGCACCTGCGTCGGGCTGAGCAGCTGGAATGGCTGGCGCTGCTCCGAGCCGACCACGACAACCTCAGCGCGGCCTTGCGGGGAGCGATCGCGGCTGGTGACGCGCAGACGGCGATGCAGCTCGCGGCGGCCACCGGCTGGTACTGGTGGCTGGGCGGACGGCGTACCGAAGGCCTTGAGCTGGCACTCGCGGCCGTCGAGCTGCCGGGCGAGGTCCCGGATGACGTCCGCGCGCTGGTCTACGGACTGGTGGTGCTGTACGTGACGTCGGGGCAAGGCGACGAGCACCTGGGCGAGGAGTGGATCCGCAAGGCGTACCGGTTCAGCCAGCTCAGCACGAGCAGCCACCCCATGCTCGGCCTGGTGATCCCGATGGAACGCCTGCTCGAGGCGCCTGAGGAGGCTTTGCCCGCGTTCGAGGATCAGCTGGGCAGCGCCGATCCGTGGGTGGCGGCCCTGGCCCGCTGGCAGGTCGGCAAGATGCGAACCCTCTTCGGGCAGGGCGGTCCGGAGGCGGAGGCCCAGGTGGCGCTGGCGCTCGCGGAGTTCCGGGCGCTCGGCGACCGGTTCGGCATCTCCCTGGCCCTGGGCGAGCTGGCGGTCCAGCTCGCCACCCGCGGTGAATACGACGGCGCCTGCGAGTACTACGAGCAGGCGATCACCGTCCTCACCGAGCTCGGCGCCGTCGAGGATGTCATCGAGACGCGGACCCAGCAAGCGATGCTGTACTGGCTGATGGGCGATCGCGACGCCAGCGCGGCCGCGATCGCCGACGCCGAACGGCTTGCCGAGGGTGTCACCTGGCCGTACGCCCTGGCCGCTTTGGCACTCGCCAAGGCCGGGCTCGCCCGCCTGACCGGCGATGTGGCGGAGGCCCGCCGTCAGGTCAGCCTCGCGACCACTCTGCTGGGCGATGCCGCTGAGCAGGCGAGCATCCGCTCGCAGATCGACGACCTGCGCGCCTACCTGGCCGACGATCTCCAGGAGGCCCGTACTCACCGCGTGGCCGCCTGGCAGGCGGCGTCCGAGGTGGGTCTCGCCTTCCTGCTCGGCCCGATACTCGTCGGCTTCGCCGACCTGGCCGTTCGCCTCGGCGAATACGAACAGGCGGCCCGGTTGCTCGCGGCCAGCGCCGACCTCCGCGGGCGGGCCGGCCTCTCACACCTGGACGCGCTCAGGATCGAACAGACCGCCCGCCATCACCTCGGCGAACCACGATTCGCCGAGGTGACCCGCGAAGGCGCCGAGTCAGACTGGCGCGAACTGATCTCGCCTTTGGTATCAGCTGATTGAGCGGACCTGGTACGGACCCAGGGTGATCGTCATGCGCGATCACCGAACCACTGGGTTGCGGCCTGATGGAAGCCTCCGACGTCGTGGTTGCTTGCTGCCCACGCGACGACGCCGTCCGGGCGGATCAGCACGGCGGCCAGTCCGAGGTTGTTTCTGGCCGGCTTTCCGGAGTACCGGATCCGTCCTTCCCAGTCCATCGCCGCGCCCTGCAGGTCTTGCGTGAAGTCGAGGAGAACGCCTTCACCAGCACGCATCAGGTCGGCGAGCCGGGTGCCGTCCTCGAGGCGGAACTCCGGCGCGACCCGGCCCACCAGTGGCTGCTCGCTGCCGAGGTCGTACCGGATCGATGCCCCCGACAACCTTTCGAACGCGTACGTCGTACCGTCGCGGGTCTGCAGCAAATCGTGCATCAAACCCTGCAGCGCCTGCGATCCCGGCGCCATCGTCGCCACCTGCGCGCGCGACCAGTCGAGCACCCGCGCGGCGATCGGCTGGCGCTCAGCCGCGTAGCTGTCGAGCAGGCCGTCCGGTGCTTCGTTCTTGACGGTTGCCGCGAGCTTCCAGCCCAGGTTCATCGCGTCGCCGAGGCCGAGGTTGAGCCCCTGGCCGCCCAGCGGGGAGTGGATGTGCGCGGCGTCACCGGCCAGCAGTACGCGGCCTTGCCGGTACGTCGTCGCCTGCATCGCCCGATCGGTGAAGCTCGACGCTCGCCGGACCTCGCTCAAGGTCACGTCAGTACCGGAGACCCTGCGCAGCACCTCCTGGAGGTGTTCGCGAGTCAGCCGCTGCGACCGATCGAACGCGCCACCGTCGAAGTCCATCATCCCGAGGTGCCCTTCGACCGGCATCCGGACGTACATCCCGGTCGGCGTCAGATTGAACCAGGGCTTGAGCTTCTCGGGCTCGGCGACCGTGGCGTCCATGACATACCCGGTGAACTGCGGCTTCGTACCGGCGAACTCGAAGCCCGCCAGGCCCCGCACCGTACTCCGCCCGCCGTCACACCCGACAACCCACTTCGCCTCGTACTCCTGGCCGATGACCACTTTGTCCTCGTACTGCGTCAGCGCACCGACCGTGACGCCGTACCTGACCTCAACCCCAACCTTGGCCGCCCGCTCAGCCAGCACCCCTTCGACCGCCTCGAGGCTGGTCATCGCACCGCCCGGCGCCGGCGTGGGCAGCCGGTAAGGCAGCGCCTTGAGGTCGACCTTGCTTTCGTCGAGCATCATCCCGGCGAAGTGCCCCACCCGCTGAGGCGCCAACGGCTCGTCTTCTTCGAGGTCCTTCGATCGCCCGGACGCCGCCAGCAACTCCGGCAACATCCCCCGCCGGTAGAACCCCTCGACCGAGGCCGCCGACAACCCCCGCATCCCCAACGGCATCGCCCGCCAAGGCGACACCTCTCCTGCCTCCCGCTCGAGCACCAGCACCGAACACCCCGCCAGCCCGAGCTCGCATGCAAGGAACAGCCCCACCGGCCCCGCACCCACTATCACCACGTCATACATCGGAAGCTCCTGTCGTCGAGTCACACCACGACCCTGACGACACCTCCTGACAGCACCCGCCCACAGCGCTGTCACCCCACTGTCTCAGCCAAGCCAGCGGGCTACCCCTTACGAAGAATCCTCTCCATCGCCTTACCCCGCGCCAGCTCATCGACGAGCTTGTCCAGATACCGAATCTCCCGCATCACCGGATCCTCGATCTCCTCCACCCGAACCCCACAGACAAACGCCCTTCACCAACACCCGCGCCGGTATGGCCGCACGCAACCGGCGCCTACGCGCCTGATGGCAGCCGGGCTAGCTGGGTTCAGGTGTTTCTGCCGGCTCGTGGCGGGCCTCGGTGAGTTCACGTTTTTCGTCGCGGCGGCGGGCGCGGGAGGCCCAGGTCTTGGCCTCCTCGGTGTGACCCCAGTGGCCGTGCTTGCGCGTCATGTCGCGAGCACCGTCATGCTCCGTCTTCCCCCGCCCAAGCGCCATACCAACAGGCTACCGCCGGGAATCGGGCGGCTGCTATCCCATTCTGGTGGTGAACTGGCCGATGTCGAAGTAGTCGCGCCACGCCTTGATCTTGCCGTCGGCAACCTCGAAGGTGCCCATCACCGGCAGCTCGAACGAGCGGTCGGCCAGCGTGAAGACGTCCACCCGCTCGGTCATCACCACCGGACCAGCCGCCGCGATGTTGACCACCTTGAACTCGATCCGCTCGATGCCCGGCGCCCCAGGACGAATGAACGAAGCGACGTAGTCGGCAATAGCCTCCCGGCCGACGACCGGTTCGAGCGGGATGTTGTGGTACACGGCATCTTCGGTGAAGAACGCAGCGAGCTCAGCCGTCGCGACATTGTCGGACCACGCATCGCAGAACCTACGCACAACCTCGATCGGGCTCTCCATCAGACTCCTTCGACGAGCGATTCCGGCAAACCGACAGTACGGACCAACAGCGACGGTGGTCGTCGAATTCCTCCGCGACCTCGGTCGGCTCGGTTGCTCAACGTAACGATCGACCTCCGGCGGGCCTCAGGTATGGGCGATTGGGCGGGTGAGGGTCACTCTCCGGATAAGGGGAGAGATTCAGGGGGCAGGGGTGGGTTCGGGTGTTTTCAGCCAGCAGGAAGTCGGTATCGCTGTTCGCCGCGGTCACGATGGCGGCACTTCCGCTCAACATGTGCAGCCAGAAACCCAACAAGGCCGAGGTCGCGGCCGTCGAGGGATGGCTGGGCAAAGCCGGGAAGCTGGACGACCCTTTCAAGGATGGTTCGTTCAAGGTCGGTGACGACGTCTTCCGCAACCAGAACAAGTCACTCACCGAGACGATCAACGAACTGCCGACACCCGATCAGATCAACAAGGTGTCACCGGAGCTCCAGAACGAGATCAACGCGGCCGCGGCAAGAGTCCGGTCTCAGCTCAAGTTCTATGACGACGTCACGGCCGTCTCGACCGCCATGGCGCAACAGCGAGTGTCGGCCACCCAGGAGCTCCCGCAACTCATCGACTCCACGAGCACCGTGCAGCTGACCGAAGAGGCCAAGGACGTCCTCCTGGACTTCAGCAAGGACGTCCTCCAGGAAAAAGCCTGCGAACTCGCCTGGAAGTACTACATGCAGCAGAACGAGCGAGACGCCGTCGCCGGTCAACTCAACACCGGCACGATCAAACTGTCCTACCTCGACCAGATCCAGAACCAGGAAGACATGACGACAACCATCTTCCTCAACGCGATCGCCGGCGCCGCAAGAAGCCGCTTCTCCTACGCCCTAGCCTGGCAGGACTACGCCAACGGCCTCCGAAAGAAGGCCTACGCGCTGACCGGCCAAGGCAAGAACGTGATCACCCACCCCAACGGCGGAGACATCACCTTCGGCCTCCTCTACTCCATCGGAGGCTGCACAAAAAGTCCCGCCCCCTAGCGGCGCCCCGGCAACTGGGTTCGCATTCACAACGTCGAGGACGATGAGTACCAACCAACGGGCGCTGTCGACTCCCTGGTTCCGTCGCCGACACAGCCGTGGCCCGAGCCATCGATTTGCTACGGTGACCCGCCGTACGACGAGCGGAGGGGTTGGGACTGGATGTTCCTGCTGCAGATGTCGGGTGTCCCGGGTTCTGGAAAGTCCACTGTGGCCGCGCATGTCGTCGAGGCGTTCAGTGCAGTTGCCGTCGACTACGACGTCATCAAGTCAGCCGTTCTCGACGCCGGCTTCGACCTGGCCAGCAGCACCAAGGCGGCGTACGAGGTGATGTACGCACAAGCACGCCATGTGCTGACCCAAGGCCATCCCGTCATCATGGACAGCCCGTGCTTCTGGCCAAGGATCGTCACCGAAGGCATCCAAATCGCCAGCCACCACGACGCGACCTACAAATACATCGAGTGCCAGCTCGACGACCTGAACCTCCTCGACGAGCGACTCCACCGACGCCCAAGCCTGAGAAGCCACCGCCGCGGCGTCGACCACCCACCAGTGGACCTCGGCGACGACCTTGTCGACGGCGAGGCGTTCTACCGCGACTCAACAACCCGCGTCCAACGCCCCCCGAACAACTACCTCCAACTAGGCATGCACCGACCACTAGCCGAAGTACTGTCCGAAGTCGACGCCTACCTGAAGCTTTAGTGCCTGCATCGCCAGGCCATCAATAGTGCACGCTCAGCTGGTCCCAGCGTCGCCACTGAGCGTGGGCGCAGGTACCGAACCGCGCTATTGATGGCCTGCACGTCCGCCGGGTCGAGAGCGCAGGAGGAAATCAGCACCAAGGCGCGCGCGAAACACACGCACCACAAGCAAAAGGCCGGCCTACCCAAGATGGGCGACCGGCCTCGCTGTCGGTGGAGCTTAGGGGATTCGAACCCCTGACCTCTTCCATGCCATGGAAGCGCGCTACCAACTGCGCCAAAGCCCCGCGGTGTCTTGCGGACTCCGGAAGTTTAGCGGATGGGGGGCCGCAAAGAAAAATCGGGTGGAGCGGAGGAGGAGGTGAGGAAGAGCACGGCGGGTGAGGGTGGTTTGCGGTGGGTTGGGGAGGGCCGGTGGTGATAGATGGTCGAGCTTCCCGGTGGGCGAGGAACGGGTGGCCTGGGGTATGCGGGATGGCCGCCGGAGCTGGGTCCGGGCGGCTGGGCGAGGGGGCTCGGGCGAGGTGCGCGGACGCCGATGGGTGCGACGGGCTTCCCGGCAGGAGACGGCGAGCGCGACGGTAGTCACCGCGACGCAGTAGCGGACACCGCGCGACGGAAGGAGCGCCGCAGAAGCGAAAAAGGGTGGGTGGGAGCGCCCGGAGCTGGGATGCGACGGAGGAGCGGCCGAGCGGAGGGGGTGGGGTTCTTCTAGCGCTGCTGGTCGTCGCTCATTACTGGCTCGGGGAGGGAGCCGGCGTTCCATTCTTCTATTCGCCAGCCGTGGCGGCCGGGGAGTAGGGAGACCCAGTTGCAGTTGGAGAGGCCGCCGAAAGCGGGCCAGTGGGCCTTGGGGATGCCTAGGAAGAGGCAGATGCCTACTCGGGCGGCCAGGCCGTGGGTTGCTACGACGACGGTGTCGGAGGGTTCGCCGTGTTCGATGGCCCGGGCCAGGGCGGGGGCGAAGCGTTCGGCTACTTCTTCGACGGTTTCGCCGGCGGTGCCTCGGCGTTGGGGTTCGCCGGAGCGGATGCGGGCGGCTGCTTCCGGGTGGATGGCGGCCAGCTCGTCCATGGTCATGCCGGCCCAGTCGTCGACGTTGATCTCGCGGAGGGCTTCGTCGTACTCGACCTTGAGGCCGGTCAGCAAAGCGAGCTCACCGGCCGTCGCGGCGGCGCGTTGGAGGTCGCTGGAGAAGAGGCGGGTGGGGGCCAGGGAGGCCAGGCGCGCGGCGGCTGCGCGCGCCTGAGCGACGCCTACGTCGTCCAGGGGGATGTCGGCCTGGCCCTGGATCTTGTCCTGCAGGTTCCACTCGGTCCGGCCGTGGCGCCAGACGATCAGCCTGCCCGCGGTCATTCGGCCGCGGAGGAAGGCTCGACGGCGGAGGACGACGGGGTCGGGTCCTCGTCGGCGGTACGGTCCGCGATCACCGGTACTGCGACAGTGCCGTCCGCGCCGGGCAGCGGGATGATCGGGCAGTCGCGCCACAGCCGCTCGAGCGAGTAGAAGTTGCGCTCCTCGTCGTGCTGGACGTGGACGACGATCTCCAGGTAGTCGAGCAGCACCCAGCGGCCCTCGCGGGCGCCTTCGCGGCGGACCGGCTTGGCGTCGAAGTCGACCCGGAGCTTCTCCTCGATCGCGTCGACGATCGCGCGGACCTGGCGGTCGTTGGAGGCGGAGGCGACCAGGAACGCGTCGGTGATGGCGAGCTGCTCGGAGACGTCGAACGCGAGAACGTTCTCGGCCTTCTTGTCGTGGGCCGCCTCGGCGGCCGCGGTGAGCAGCTCGATGGCGCGTTCGGTGGCAGGCATTCAGGTTCCCTTAGTGGTTGGTGTAGAGGTCGCGTTTGGCGATGTATTGAACGATCCCGTCCGGCACCAGGTACCAGGTCGGGTTGCCCTTCGCGACGCGTTGCCGG
Source organism: Kribbella sp. NPDC051718 (assembly GCF_040681515.1). Classification (NCBI taxonomy): domain Bacteria; kingdom Bacillati; phylum Actinomycetota; class Actinomycetes; order Propionibacteriales; family Kribbellaceae; genus Kribbella; species Kribbella sp. NPDC051718. Next base: position 99,857 of record NZ_JBFAYZ010000008.1, read on the forward strand.
CACTGGGTCGACGAGATCGCCAGCGCCGGTACTTCGAGCAGCGTGATCCGCTCCATCGGGAGCTTGTCCAACGGCAGTTCCTGCGACGAGTAGCCCGGCCGGGTACAGCCGACGAACTGGGCCAGCTTGAACATCTCGTCGACGTCGCGCCAGGTGAGGATCTGGGCCAGCGCGTCGGCACCGGTGATGAAGAACAGCTCCGCGTCGGGGTAGAGCCTGGCCAGGTCCCGCAGCGTGTCGATCGTGTACGTCGGCCCGGGCCGGTCGATGTCGACCCGGCTGACCGAGAACCGTGGGTTGGAGGCGGTCGCGATGACCGTCATCAGGTACCGGTCCTCGGGTGGTGACACCTCGCGGTCCAGCTTCTGCCAGGGTTGCCCGGTCGGGACGAAGATCACCTCGTCGAGGTCGAAGTACGCCTGTACTTCGCTCGCCGCCACCAGGTGACCGTGGTGGATCGGGTCGAACGTACCGCCCATCACGCCCAGGCGGCGGCCGGGCCGCACCCGCTCCGAATCCACGTCAGCTCACCAGGCCGCTCAGCTGTGCGGCCGGCCCTTGCCCATGATCACGGTGACGAGCAGCATCACGACCAGGACGAACAGGGCGAACCCGCCGTACCACCAAGGCGAGATGTGCGAGGCCTCGGTGGAGGCTTCTTCGGCGGCCGCGGACAGCGGCAGGAGGAGGGCATGCATGAGGCGAAGCCTATCCCTTGCTCACCTGCGCGAGCGCGACCGGTGGGCCCGAAGCCCTGCCGGTCGCGCGGGAGGTGGGTCAGCTGTGCCGGATGTAGCGGGTCAGCAGCCGGCGCCAGGTGGACGGACCGGTGTAGTCGCGCTGGTGGATCGCGGCGACACGGCGCATCTCGTCGATGTGGGCACGGGCAACTTCGGGGGTGATCATGATTCCTTCACAAGGTTGTTTCGACTGGCTTCGGTAGTTGAAATTGTACGCCAGGAACTGCTAGGACTCAAACGAATTGAAGGTAGATCAGTCGATCTCCCTACGAATCTGCGGTAAACGGAGGATGGCATGGACGCGATCGATCGGCAGCTGGTCGAGGCGCTGCGAGCCAACGGGCGGTCGAGCTGGGCCGAACTGGGCCGGGTGGTGGGCCTGTCGGGGCCGAGCGTCCAGGAGCGGGTGAAGCGGCTCGAGGAGCGCGGCGTGCTGCTCGGGTACCGCGCAGTGGTGGCCCCTGATCGGGTCGGGCTGGGGACGAGCGCACTGGTGGGGTTGTTCCAGCGGGACGACGTGGAGACGGATGAGATCGTCGCGGGGGTCCGGGAGATCGCCGCGGTGGAGGACTGCTGGTTCGTCGCCGGTGACCAGGAGCTGGTGGTCAAGGTCCGGGTGGCGGACGTGACTCAGCTAGAGGCAGTGGTGGGCAGCCTGCGACGGGTGAACGGGGTGGTGCGCACTAGGACGACCGTGGTGTTGTCTACGCGCTGGGAGGCCCGTCCAGCGCCTCTACCGGAGGCCTAGCCGGTACTACGGGCCGCCGGCTGGCCACGTAGGTGGTTACCGCAGCCACTAGCGCCACCGCCGCCGCCAGCGGGTACAGGAGATGCGGGTGGTGCTGATAGGTGGTGCCGCCCAGCGCGGGGGCCAGTGTCATGCCGGAGATCGACGCAGCGGCGTACAGGCTGGAGAAGCGGCCGGTCATGCCGGGTGGAGCCGCGTCGACGGCCTGGGCGGTGGCAGTGGGCTTGTAGAGCATCTCGCCGGCGGTGATGAGCGCGACAGCCACAGCAGCCCCCACCAGGACAGGCCAGACACCCAGCACGGCTAAGCCAGCGGCGACCAGGGCGAAGCCGCCAGCGATGACGCGCGATGCATGACACGAGCGGAGGCGGATCGCCAGCGGCGCCTCCAGGAGCACGATGACGACCGAGCTCAGGCCGATCAGTACGCCGTACGCGACCGCAGGCGACCCCGCGTCGTGCAGGACCAGCGGCAGAGTCGCGTAGAGCTGGCGGTAGACGGTGTCGATGACCACGATCGACGCGAGCAGCACCAGGACCGACTTGTCGGCGCGGAGAGCTCGCCAGACGCCGGACACCCGCTCGGCGGCCGCCACACGGGTAGCGCTGGGGACGTACCGCCAGATGACGGCCGCGAGCACAAGGCTGGAGACCGCGTCCAGCACGAAGACCAGCGAGAAGTTGTACGCAGCCAGCAGACCGCCAAGCGGCGGACCGATGGCGAAGCCGGCGTTGCTGGCCGAGCGCGACAGGGCGATCCCCTCCCGCCGGCGCTCGGCAGGCAGGGCCAGAGCGACGAGAGCGCTCAGGTTGGGACGGCTCGCGCCACCACAGAGTCCAGCAACTGCCGCTAGCGCCGCTAGCCCACCAAGAAGCACAAACGGCATCGCGAGACAGGTAAGAGCCCACGACAGCTGACTGGTGACGGCCGCGCCCCGCAGTCCAAACCGGTCGCCGAACCAGCCGCCGGACAGGTTCCCGAGCAACAGCCCCACCCCGTACGCCGCTGCCGCAAACCCCGCGTCCTGCGGCGACATCCCGCGGTCCTCGACCAGGTACAGGGTGAGGTAGATCCATGCGAGCGACCCGGCCGAGCTGACGAGCTGCCCGACCATCACCGCTTTGAGCCACCCCGGGAGCTCCGCCACTCGTCGCCAGTACATCCGCCACCCCCGAAGTATAGTGAGTTCCTAAGAGGAACTTACAAGGCCGGATAGCGTGGGAGCAAGCGGAGGAGGCTGTCGTGCGGCGTAGTAGCTACTCCCCCGAGCCCGACTGTGCGATCGCCCAGTCCCTCGGGGTGGTCGGTGACGGGTGGGAGCTGCTGATCGTCCGGGATCTGGCCCGCGGGCTGGACCGGTTCGACCTGCTGGCCGAGTCGCTGCGAATCTCGCGGAAGGTGCTGACCGAGCGACTGAACAGCCTGCTCGACAGCGGCGTCGTCGAGCGCGTCGCCTACCAGGAACACCCACCCCGGTACGCCTACAAGCTGACCCCTCGCGGCCGCGCCCTGCTCCCCGTGCTGGTCGCCCTCCAGGACTGGGGCGACCGCTGGCTGCTCGGCGACGGTGAGCTCACCGGTACCAACGCACCCGAAGAGGCCCCGGCCCACCGCACCCACGAACTGGTCGGCACCCACATCCCCACAGACCTCCTCCTACCAGCAGGCCGGCAACTCAGGGATGTGGTCGACGAAACCGCGCAAGCGACCGTGATCTTCGGCTATCCGGCCACCGGCAGGCCGAGCAAGTTGCCGGACGGCTGGGACGACATCGCCGGCACAGCAGGGTGCACCTTGGAGAACAAGCTCTTCGCCGAACGCGCCAAGGACTTCACCGCAGCAGGGATCGCCATCCACGGCGTAAGCACCCAACGCCCCGACGAGCAACAGGCCTTCGCCGAACTGGAGAACATCCCCCACGTACTGCTGTCCGACACCGACCTCACCCTGACTGCCGCCCTCCGCCTCCCGACCTTCCGGGCCGGCGGCTACGAACGCCTCAAGCGCCTGATCCTGATCGTCGCCCCGACCCGCGAGATCAAGGCCGTCCTCTACCCGATCACCGACATCCCGGCGGCGATCGACTGGGCGTTCCGAACCGCTACCTGAAAGCAGCCCGTACTTCGGCCGCGATCCTCCCCACAGCCTCAGCGCTACCGGTCGCGTTGATCTCACTCGGATCGCTCGACGAACCATGATCAAGACCCTCGAACTCCACCCGCCGACACACCGGAAGAGCCTCGGCCAGCACATCCCGCCCGGACCGAAGGAACGGCAGCCCCTTGCCGCCACCCATCAGCAGCACCTCGGCCGTGACGTCGCGGAACTCCTCGAACCGGCCGGCCAGCTCGACGATCAGCGCGCCCTCGTAGTGCACGGTCGGCGCGAGCTTACGCAAGGTGATGTCGTCCGGCCCGGCCTTCCGGTCCTCCTTCTTCAGCAGCTTCTCGGTGATCGCGGCCAGCAGGCGGCGGGGCATCACCTTGAAGGCCGCCGGAGCGAGTTCCAGGCCGTACATGCTGGTGATCATCGCCGCCGCAATGTTGCCCTCGGCAACCTCACGGTCGAAGCGGGCCAGCCAGGCGGCGTGCGGCGCCGGGTCGGCGACCAGGGCCGGCTCGTAGACCGCAACCTTGGTCAGCATCGGCAAAGCCTTCGCGGCAGCCAGGACGATCGCGCCGCTTGCGCTGACCCCGAAGGCCCGGGTGGCCCCGGCGTCACGTAGTACCGCCTCCAGGTCCTCGACCTCGGTACGCACCGAGTGGTCCGGCCGATGCGGCCCCGACAGACCGCGGCCGCGGCGATCGGGGAGGTAGACGGTGAACTCGTCGGCGAGCGCCCGGGCCAACAGCGTATGGCTGCGAGCCGACTCCATGCTGCCGTGCAGCACGACAACGGCCGGGCCGCTGCCGATCTTCCAGTAGCCGATCCGGGTGCCGTCGCGCGACGTCACGCACCCCTCGGTCAGTTCTTCCAGGTCTGTGGTCATGAGATCAATAGTTACATCCCCTCTAGTTGCATTGCAACTAGTTTCTCCAATCACTAGACTGCTGCCATGGAGCCGACCTTCCGCCGTTCGCCGCTGGCGCTCGCGATCCTCGGCCTGCTGGAGAACGGGCCACTGCACCCGTACGGCATCCAGCGGCTGATCAAGCAATGGGGCAAGGACCAGGTGGTCAACGTCGGCCAGCGCACCAGCCTGTACCGGATGATCGTCCGGCTCGAGGAGGCCGGCCTGATCGCGGTCGGCGACACCGAGCGCGACGAGCGCTATCCCGAGCGCACCACCTATCAGCTGACTGACCGCGGCCGGGCGGCGTCGCGCGAATGGCTCGCGGAGATCGTATCCACCCCGCGCAACGAGTTCCCCGAGTTTCCGGCCGCGCTGTCGTTCATCATGCTGCTGACCCCGGAGGCGGCGGCCGGGCTGTTCGAGGAGCGGCGCGAGCAGCTCACCCGGCGGATCACCTCGCTCGACGCCGACCTCGCCTCGGAGTACGAAGGCGCTCCGGTACCGCGCGTAGTGCTCGTCGAGACCGAGTACCAGCGGGCGATCACCGTCGCTGAGCTGAGCTGGATCGACGCGCTGCTCGACGACCTGCGCAGCGGCACCCTGACCTGGGAGGCCGCTCTCCGACCGAGCCAGACCACGATCGACCAGGCGATGGCATGACGGTAGAGATCTGGTGGGGCCGTACTGCGGACGCGCGGCCCGGCCTGGTTGCCGAGCTGAACGAAGCCGAGCAGGGGCGCATGGCTGCCTACGCAAGGGACGAGGACAAGAGCCGTTTCCTGGTCGGCGCCACGATCGTGCGGCGGGTGCTGGCGGGCAAGCTGGGGATCTCCCCCGCCGACGTGGTGATCGACCGGACCTGCGCGGACTGCGGTCGCCAGCACGGGAAGGTCGTTGCCGATGGCATGCAACTCTCGGTGTCGCACTCGGGTCACCGGATCGTCGTCGCCTTCCATCCGTCGGCTGCGGTCGGCGTGGATGTCGAGCTGATCAACCCATCGATCGACACGGCGTCGCTCGCTACGGTCAGCCTCTCCGATCTGGAGGCCGACGAGCTGGCTGCGTATCCGGCCGATGCTCGCGCTCGGGCCTTCACGCAGTACTGGACTCGCAAGGAGGCCGTGGTGAAGGCGACCGGAGACGGGATCACCGCGGACCTGCGCAAGGTGATCGTCAGCGCACCGGATCAGCCAGCAGCGCTCCGAGAGTGGGCCGGGTACGACGGACCGATACGCCTGGTCGACCTGCCGGCAGGCGTCGAGTACGCCGCTGCGCTGGCGATGCTCTCGGATGAAACGCCCGAGGTGCGATCGTTCGACGCTGCCCCGCTGCTCAGGTCCTGATCTGGCCTTCGCCGATCACCAAATACTTCGTCGACGTCATCTCCGGCAGCCCCATCGGCCCGCGCGCGTGCAGCTTCTGCGTCGAGATCCCGATCTCGGCGCCGAACCCGTACTCCCCGCCATCAGTGAATCGGGTGCTCGCGTTCACCACCACAGCCGCCGAGTCGACCGCCTGCACGAACCGCCGCGCCGCCGCCTGCGACCGGGTGATGATCGCGTCGGTATGCGCCGAGCTGTACTTCCGGATGTGCTGAACCGCGCCCTCCAGATCAGCCACCACAGCCGCCGAAAGATCCAGCGAGCTGTACTCCGTGCCGTAGTCCTCGTCCGTCGCCGCGACAACATCCTTGCCTGCAGCAACAACTGCCGGGTCACCGTGAACGGTCACACCCGCCTCCGCCAGCGCGGGCAGCGCCTTCGCCAGGAACTCTGAAGCGACATCCGCGTGGACGAGCAGGGACTCGGCCGCGTTGCACACGCTCGGGCGCTGGGTCTTGGAGTTGAGCAGGATCGTCAGCGCGAGATCGAGATCCGCGTCCGCGTCGACATAGACGTGGCAGTTGCCGACGCCCGTCTCGATCACCGGCACGGTCGACTCGGTGACGACGGTCTGGATCAGGCCGGCGCCCCCGCGCGGAATCAGTACGTCGACCAGCCCGCGCGCCTGCATCAGCTCCTTCACGGCCGCGCGGTCGCCGGGCACGCCCTGGATCACGTCAGCCGGCAAACCCGCTTCGACGACGGCGGAGCGTAGTACGGCGATGATCGCTTCGTTCGACGCGGCTGCCGACGACGAGCCGCGCAGCAACACCGCGTTGCCGGACTTGAGGCAGATCCCGGCGGCGTCGGCGGTGACGTTGGGCCGGGCCTCGTAGATGATCCCGACGACACCGAACGGCACCCGCACCTGACGCAATTCGAGCCCGTTGGGCAGCGTGTATCCGCGAACGACCTCACCGACCGGGTCGACCAGGCCGGCAAGCTGCTCGAGTCCCGCAGCCATCGCGTCCACCCGCGACGGGTCCAGCGCAAGACGGTCGACGGTCGATTCCGGCGTACCGGACTCTCGGGCGGCCGCGACGTCCTTGGCGTTGGCCGCCACGATCTCTTCGGTGCCTGCCCGCAACGCTGCCGCCATCGCCTTCAGCGCAGCATCCTTGGTCGCCCGCGACGCCGCAGCCAGCGCGTAGGAAGCCTCACGCGCATTGCGGCACAACTCGATGATCTCGCTCACCACGCCATCGTAGGACGATCCACCGCGGGCCTGCGCGGTCGTCTCAAGCTAGGCCACCCAGTACGTCCTCGTGTTGGTGAATTCCCGGATCCCCGCGGCGGACAGTTCGCGACCGTAGCCGCTGTTCTTCGTGCCGCCGAAGGGAAGCCGGGGGTCGGAGGCGACCACGGCGTTGATGAACGCGGCACCCGAGGTGATCCGCCGGGCGACCTCGACGCCGTGCTCCGCTGACCAGACGCTCAGACCGAGGCCGTACTGCGTGCTGTTGGCCAAGGTGATCACCTCAGCCCGGTCGGCAGCGATGGCGACGGCCGCGACCGGACCGAAGGTCTCCTCGTCGAAAGCGGGCATGCCTGGGGTGGCGCCGGTCAGCACGGTTGGTTCGAAGTAGTAGCCGGGGCCGTCGACGGGCTGGCCGCCGGTGAGCAGCTTGGCTCCAGCGACGACCGACTCGGCGACCTGGCGATGCAGAGCCACCCGAAGATCGTCGCGGGCAAGCGGGCCGAGGGTGACCGCACGATCCGCGGGGTCACCGGACTTGAGCGTCTCCACGCCCTGGACGAAGAGCTCGAGGAACTCCTCGGCGACGGCGGCCTCGACGATGAAGCGCTTGGCGCAGACACAGCTCTGGCCGGAGTTCGTGAAGCGGGCCTTGACGGCAGCCGCCGCGGCGGCCGGCACATCGGCGTCGGCCAGCACCACGAAGGCGTCCGAGCCGCCGAGCTCCAGCACCGACCGCTTCGACGCACGACCCGCCGCGGCGCCGACCGCTGCCCCCGCCCGGTTGCTCCCGGTCAGCGTGACGGCGGCGATCCGGTCGTCGGCGATCAGCTCCTCGATCGTCGCCGGCACCTCCGCTTCGTCGAGTACCAGGGTGGTCAGCAGGCCTTCGGGGAAGCCCGCATCGAGCAGGAGTTGCTGCAACGCGACCGCCGAGCCGGTCACGTTCGGCGAGTGCTTCAGCAGTACTCCGTTGCCTGCGGCAAGGGTCGGGACGGCGAACCGCAGTACCTGCCAGACCGGGAAGTTCCACGGCATCACCGCGAGCACCAGGCCGATCGGCTCGTACGCGATCCAGGCCTTCGGCTCCCCCACGTCGACCGGCTCGTCGGCGAGGATGGCCGGCGCGTGCGCCGCGTAGTACTCGGCGGTGACGGCGGACTTTTCGACCTCGCCCTCTGCCTCGGCGATCGGCTTGCCCATCTCGGCGGTGATCAGCGCGGCCAGGCGTGGTGATTCGGTGCGCAGCTGGGCGGCCAGCCGGGTGAGTGCTTCGAGACGTGCAGGCAGGCTGGTACCACCCCAGCGCGCGGCCGCGTCGAAACCACGCTGGACAGCGTCCTCGACCTGCGCGTGAGTCATCGACTCGTACCTCGCCAGGGGCCGGCCGGTGGCCGGGTTGGTCGTGGTGATCATGAGGTGGTCAGCCCGCCGCGGTCGCTCTCGGACAGGTGCTCGAAGGTCTCACCGGTGGCCGTGATCGTGCGGGTCACGTCGCGACCGCCGTACACCCAGTAGATCCGCATCGGGCCGTCGCCGCGGTTGAGGAAGCGGTGCGGGATGCCGGCCGGCACCCAGGTGGCCTCCCCCGCGACCAGGTCGAACCGCTCGCCGTCGATCTCGGCGACCGCCTCACCGGCGAGGATCAGCACGGACTCCTCGACGTTGTGGCTGTGCACCGGCAGGCCGGTGCCGGGAGCGAAGACGGTCTGGCCGGTGGTGATGGCGTTGTCGTCGGCGTTCCAGCGGCCGACGTACGGAATCGTGACGACGCCGTTGCCGCGATCGAACGGCGTGACCTGGTCGGGACGGATCAACAGGCTCATCGGTCGGCCTCCGGGCTGTGGTGGTGGAAGATCCGGTTCGCCAGGGTGTTCACCTGGCTACCCGGTACTACGTGCTCGGCGACCTGCTCGCGCCATCGCTTGAAGTGCTGGGTGGAGCGGTGCTGCTCCACCGCTTCGGGCCCGGTGTACGTCTCGCTGAGGACGAAATGGTGGTCGTCGGCGCGGTCCTGGCTGACGTCGAAGGACAGGCAGCCGGGTTCGTCGGTGAACGAGCGCTCGGCGTTGGTCCGGATCGCCTCGACGAACGCGACCAGGTGACCGAGCCGGACCTGCAGTGAGACGGTGAGCGTGATCATGCGGGGACCTCTTCCGTTGACGGCAGGGCGACATTCGACTCGGTGGCCAGTTCGACGAGGCCGGCCCAGGTCTTGGCGGTCAGTTCGATTCCTGCGGCGTTGCGCTCGGCGTTGCGGTCCTCGAGTTCGCCCGGGACGAGGATCTCGTCGGCCCAGGACGCCTTCGGAGCGTTGCAGGTGGCGTCGACCAGCGCTTCCACCCGCGCGGCGTACTCAGCCGGGTCCGCCATCGCGGCGACATCGATCGTGAGCAGAAGGTGGCCCGCGCCGCTCGTCTCCCCCGGCTGGTACGGCCCCACGACCTGGTCGCCGAACGCGCTCCCGGTCAGCACTCCGGCCAGCACGTCGAACATGAAGGCCATCACGTAGCCCTTGGGACCGGCCATCGGCAGGATCAGGCCCTCGATCGCCGCGCGCGGATCGGTGGTGGGGCCGCCGTCGGCATCGGCGGCCCAGCCGGGCGGGATCGCTGTACCGCGTTCGGCGGCCAGGTAGACCTTGCCTCGGGCGACGGCTGTGTTGGCGAGGTCCATCACCAGTACGCGGTCGCCGGCCGGCGCCGCGATGGACCAGGGGTTGGTACCGATGCTCTTTTGCTTGCCGCCCCACGGAGCCATCGCGGGGCTCGCGTTCGTGCAGAGCAGCGCGATGCAGCCTTGCTGGGCGGCTTGGCGGGTGAAGTACGCCGCTGTGCCGAAGTGGCCGGAGTTGCGGACGCCGATCGCACTGACCCCGTGGACCTTGGCCCGCTCGACGCCTTGGCTGACGGCATGCTGGGCGATGACCTGGCCGATGCCGTGATCGCCGTCGAGCACCATCAGCGCGCCGGTGTCCCGGATGGTGGTGATGCGGGTGACTCGCCGGGTGGCGCCGGTGCGGAGGCGGGCGACGTACCAGGGTAGGCGGAGCATGCCGTGCGAGGCGTGGCCCCAGAGTTCGGCCGTCACGAGAGAGTCGGCCAGCAGGTCGGCGTCGGGTCCGGGGACGCCTTCGGCGCGCAGTACGGCCGAGGTGAAGGCCCGGAGCGCGCCGGGCGGGGAAAGATGAGCCATGCCTTGCTCCGATCGGGTGCGAGACTGGTGCTAGAGAAGCATACTTGTATACAAGTACGCAAAGGAGAGTTTCGGATGACGGACAGAGTGCGACGCGCTTCCGGCGGTCAGGTCGTGTACGCCGAACTGAAGCGGCGCATCCTGTCGCTCGACCTGCCGCCCGGCCGGCGGCTCTTCGAACCAGAGCTCTCCCAGCAGCTACAGGTCAGCCGAACCCCGCTCCGTGAGGCCCTCCGCCTGCTGCTCGCCGAAGACCTGCTGGAGCAACTGCCCACCGGCGGCATGGTCGTCCGCTCGCTGTCAGCCTCCGAGATCGAGGAGCTGTACTCCGTGCGCGCGGCCCTGGAGGGCTTGATGGCAGCAGAAGCAGCGGAGCGGATGACCACCGAGTCGGCGGACGCCCTGAAACTCCTGGTCGCCCGCAACCAGCGCCTGGTCGAGTTCGCCGACGACGCCATGCACGCCGGCCACGCCTTCCACCTGAAGATCGCCGACATCGCCGCCCACGGCTGGGCCGTCCGCCTCCACGAACAGGTAGACGGCCAGATGGCCCGCTACCGAGCCTTCACCAACCAATCCCAGTCCCGCCGAACCCAGGCCCTAGAAGAACACTTCGCCATCCTCGAAGCCCTAATCACCCAAGACGCCCCACGCGCCCGCACCCTCGCCGAGGCTCACGTCCTAGGCGCCCGAGACACCGCCCTCGCCGCCATCGCCGACCGCCTCCCCTAACCGAGTCGTGGCGACCTTGAACACCTAGCGGCGACCTTGAACAAGTTATTTCGTGTCCGAGGTCGCCGGATGGTGTTCAAGGTGCCGACTTCTGATCAGCGGGTGAGGAGGCGGTAGCGGCGTTCGGGGCGGCCGGCTGTGCCGTAGCGGGGGTGCATCTCGGCTTGGCCGGTGCTGACCAGGTGTTCCAGGTAGCGGCGGGTGCTGCTGCGGGACAGGCCGGTCAGGTCGGCGCATTCGGTGGCGGAGAGGTCCGGGTCGGGGGATTCGGCGAGGGCCCGGAGTACGAGGGTGGTGGTTTCCGGGCTGATGCCTTTGGGGGGTGGCGTGCGGGTGCTGGGGATCCGGAAGACCCGGTCCACCTCGTCCTGATGGGCCTCGGTCAGGTGATGGAGTTCGGCTCGGTGGGCGGCGTAGTCCGCCAGCCGGGCTCGAAGGGATTCGACCTCGAAGGGTTTCACCAGGTACTGGAGGACGCCGCCACGCAGCGCGGTGCGCAGGGTGTCCAGGTCGCGGGCGGCGGAGATGACGATGACGTCGACGGGATAGTCCGTGGCGGACTCCCGGAAGCGGCGCAGGACCTCGAGGCCGCTCATGTCCGGCAGGTAGATGTCCAGCAGGACCAGATCGGGGCGCAACGTCCGGACGGCGGCCAGGGCGTCGGCGCCGGTGCGCGCCGCGCCGATCACCTCGAACCCCGGTTGGGAGGCGACCACGCTCGAGTGCAGCCGGGCCACCATGAAGTCGTCGTCCACGACGAGGACCTGGATCATGCGCGCGCCTCGGCGAGGATCGGCAGGGTCGCCACGAAGACCGCCCCGTTCTCGTTGTGCACCGTCACGTCGCCACCTCGCTTCCGGCAGATCACCCGGACCAGCGCCAGCCCGATTCCCCGATCATCCCCGGTACCGTCCTTGGTGCTGAATCCGCGGGTGAACACCCGATGCTGCATGGCGCTGTCCACCCCCGGCCCGGAGTCCCGTACTTCGATCCGCACCGCACCGGCCACCTCCAGTACCTCGACCGCGACGTACGGATCCCGCGCACCGGTCGCGGCGTCCAGCGCGTTGTCCACCAGGTTCCCCAGCACGGTCGACACGTCGGTCGCCAGCCGCTCGTCGAGCCGGGGCAACCAGGTCCCCTGGTCGACGACGAAGCTCACCCCGTGTTCGGCGGCCTGACTCGACTTCGCGATCAGCAACGCGGCCACCGCCGGATCGCCGACCCGGGCGGTGATCCCGGCGGTCAACTCGGTCTGATCGGCCGCGACCCGCTGGATGTAGCGCCGGACGTCGTCGTACTCCCCCAGCTCGATCAGCCCGCTGACGATATGCATCCGATTGCTGAACTCGTGCGCCTGCGCCCGCAGCGTGTCGGTGGTGTTCCGGGTCAGATCCAGTTCACGCTGCAGTTCGAGCAGCTCGGTCCGATCGCGGAAGGTCGCGACCCAGCCGATGTGCCGGCCGTGGCTGCGGACCGGCATCCGGTTCAGGGTCAGTACCCGGCCGTGCAGCGGCAGCAGCCGGTCGGTCGCGATGTCCATGCTGTCGAAGATCTCCGCCAACCGCCCGGTGTCGTCGACGTCACCCAGCCGGCGCCCGGCCGAGGCGAGCGGTATGCCGAGCAGATGCGCCGCCTCGTCGTTGACCATCGTGATCCGCTGATCGAGGTCGACCGCCAGCACGCCCTCCTTGATGCCGTGCAGCAGCGCCTCCCGCTGCTCGACCAGCCCGGTGATCTCCCGCGGCTCCAGCCCGAGGGTCTGCCGCTTCACGGTCCTTGCCAGCAGCAACGAACCGATCACGCCCAGCAGGCTCGCGATCCCCAGGTAGGTGAGCAGATTCGCCCGGGCCGCCGCCAGGTTGGCCAGCAGTGACGGGTACTGCCGCCCGACGGCGACCACGCCGTCGGTCTCCCGGGTCTGCACGTTGATGATCGGCGCCATCGCGAGCGCCGCCCCGGTCTCCTCGTCGCGCCCCACCCACGACCGGCCGAGGAACGCGTCGGTCTCCTGCAGCAGCGGCTTGTCCGTCAGCGGCAGCGGATCCGTCGACGCGATCACCTGCCGGTTGGCCAGCGCCACCACGACGTACGTCGAACCGGAGAACGTACGGCCCGACTCCACCACCGACTGCGCCTGGCTGACGAAAGCTGGCCCACGACCGGCCGCGGCCTCCCGGACGCCGGCCGTCACCGCGAGCCGCTCGGCCACCGCGAGCGCCCGGTTGCCCTCGGTCTCGCGAAAGCGCGCGTTCGACTGCGCCAGCGACACCGCCGCCACGCCCACCAGGACGACGAGCACGATCAGCAACTGGACGGCGAGCATCCGCCCGGCCAGCGTCCAGCGCCTCCGTAGTACCACTCGCCGTCTGGTCTTCACGCCCCGATTGTGCTCGGCGCGGCCCCGGAGCGCCATCATCGCGTGAGCACAATGAACACAACTGAGTTTGCGGTAGTAACGGTGACACCGTTGAGGGACCACGCCACGCTGACGGGCAACCGCACCACCGAAAGCAAGGAGACTGCCGTGCGAGCACGGACGTGGTTCACCAGTATCACCGCGGTCGCGGCCCTCGCCGTCGTCGCGGCCGGCTGCGGCGTGAGCGCCGACGACAACGCCTCGGGCGGCTCCAACTCGGGGCCGGTCAAGGGCCTGCGCATCCTCGTCCCCAACTCCCCCGGCAGCGGGTACGACACCACTGCCCGCGCGGCGGCCAAGGCGATGCAGGACGCGAAACTGTCCGACACGATCGAGGTCTTCAACACCGCCGGCGCCGGCGGCACGGTCGGTCTGCAACGCCTGGTCAACGAGAAGGGCAAAGAGGACCTGCTGATGCAGATGGGTCTCGGCGTCGTCGGGGCCGTCTTCACCAACAAGTCCAAGGCGACCCTGGCCGACACGGTTCCGATCGCCAAGCTGATCGAGGAGGCCGAGGCGATCGTCGTCCCGAAGGGATCGCCGTACACGAGTCTCGACCAACTGGTCGCCGCCTGGAAGGCCGACCCGGGCAAGGTCCCGGTCGGCGGCGCGTCGAACCCGGGCGGCCCTGACCACCTCACCCCGATGCTGCTGGCCAAGGCGGTCGGCGTACAGCCGAAGGACGTCAACTACGTCGCGTACGACGGCGGCGGCGAACTGCTGACCGCGATCCTCGGCAAGAAGGTGGCCTTCGCCGCCACCGGTATCGGCGAGGTCGCCGAGCAGGCCAAGTCCGGTGACGTGAAGATCCTCGCCGTCACCACCGCGGCACCGGTCGAGGGCGTCGACGCACCCACCCTGAAGAGCCTGAACATCGACCTGGTCTTCACCAACTGGCGTGGCATCGTCGCGCCGCCCAGGCTGCCGGACGCGAAGAAGGCCGAGTACGTCGACCTGCTCACCAAGATGCACGGCTCGGAGCAGTGGAAGACGACGCTGACCAAGCAGGGCTGGGCCGACGCGTTCCAGACCGGTGACGAGTTCAAGACCTTCCTCACCTCGGAGAACGACCGGGTCGCCGGCGTACTGCGAGAGCTGGGTCTCGTGGCCTGATGAGCGCCGTGAAGCAGGGCCGCTCCGAACTCGGAGTGGCCCTCCTCCTCCTGGTCATCGGCGCCTGGGCCCTGATCGACGGGTTGCGGCTCCCCGACCTGGACAGCCGCAGCCCGGTCAGCTCCAAGACGGTTCCGGTCGCGGTCGGCATCCTGCTCGTCGTCACGGCGGTACTGCTCGCGGTGGACATCCTCCGCGGCGGCCGTGGCGAGCAGGAAGCCGGCGAGGACGTCGACCTGTCGCAAGGCAGCGACTGGAAGACGCTCGGCCTGCTGGTCGCCGCCTTCGTCGCCAACATCCTGCTGATCGACCGGCTCGGCTGGCCGGTCTCCGGCGCCGTCCTGTTCTTCGGTACCACGTTCGCGCTCGGCAGCCGGCACCTGATCCGCAACGCGATCATCTCGGTCGCCCTGTCGGTCGGCACCTGGTACCTGTTCAACCTCGGCCTCGGCATCGCGCTGCCGGTCGGGATCCTCAAGGGAATCCTCTGATGAACTCGTTCGCCGAACTCCTGAACGGCTTCGCCACCGCCGCCCATCCGACCAACCTGCTCTACGCCTTCGTCGGCGTCCTGCTCGGTACCGCGATCGGCGTGCTGCCCGGCATCGGCCCGGCGATGACGATCGCGCTGCTCCTCCCGCTCACCTACACGCTCGAACCCACCCAGGCCTTCATCATGTTCGCGGGCATCTACTACGGCGGCATGTACGGCGGCTCGACCACCTCGATCCTGCTCAACACGCCCGGTGAGAGCGCCTCGGTGGTGACCGCGATCGAAGGCAACAAGATGGCCCGCAAGGGCAGAGCGGCCGCCGCCCTGGCCACCGCGGCGATCGGCTCGTTCATCGCCGGCACCATCGGCACCCTGGCGCTTGCGCTGGTCGCGCCGGGGGTGGTCAAGCTGGCCATCAAGATGGGGGCGCCGGACTACTTCGCGGTGATGGTGCTGGCCTTCATCGCCGTCACCACCGTGCTCGGCTCGTCGAAGATCCGCGGCCTGGCGGCGCTCGGCATCGGCCTGCTGGTCGGCACCATCGGGATCGACCCGACGTCCGGTCAGCAGCGGCTCACCCTCGGGCTGCCGGAACTTGCCGACGGCATCGATGTCGTGGTGGTCGCGGTCGGGCTGTTCGCGGTCGGCGAGGCGTTGTGGATCGCCGCCCACCTGCGGCGTACGCCGGCCGAGATCATCACCGTCGGCGCCGCCCGGATGAGCCGGGACGACTGGCGCCGGTCGTGGAAGCCGTGGCTGCGGGGCACCGTGATCGGCTTCCCGTTCGGCGCGATCCCGGCCGGTGGCGCCGAGATCCCGACCTTCTTGTCCTACGTCACCGAGAAGAAGCTGAGCAAGCACCCGGAGGAGTTCGGCCACGGTGCGATCGAGGGCGTCGCCGGTCCCGAGGCGACGAACAACGCGTCGGCCGCGGGTGGTCTGGTTCCCCTGCTCACGTTGGGGATCCCGACCACCGCGACCGCCGCGGTGATGCTCGGCGCCTTCCAGGGGTACGGAATCCAGCCCGGTCCGCGGCTGCTGCAGACGCAGCCCGAGCTGGTCTGGGGCCTGGTCGCCAGTCTTTTCATCGGCAACGCGATCCTGCTCCTGCTGAACCTGCCACTGGCACCGATGTGGGCCAAGCTGCTCCGGATCCCCCGGCCTTACCTGTACGCCGGGATCCTGTTCTTCGCCAGCATCGGCGCGTACGCGGCCAACCTGTCGACCTTCGACCTGTGGCTGCTGCTCATCCTGGGCGGGCTCGGGTTCGCGATGCGCCGGTTCGGGCTGCCCGTGGTACCGGCGATCATCGGCATCATCCTCGGGCCGACCGCGGAGGAGCAGTTACGGCGGGCGTTGCAGATCAGCGACGGCCACGTCAGCGGCCTGACCAACACCTGGTTCGCCAAGATCGTGTACCTGGTGATCCTGCTCGTCCTGGTGGTACCGCCGGTCGTCAGCCGGCTCCGGCGCCGCGAGCCCGTCGACGCAGTGAAGGTAGGAGACTGAGATGGCGATCATCGTCGGCTATGTACCAACCCCAGAAGGCGTCGCGGCGCTGGACCACGCCATCGAGGAGGCCCGGCTACGCAATCAGCGCCTGGTCGTCGTGAACTCCTCGCGGGGCGAATCCCTGGTCGACAAACGCTTCGCGTCCGGCGCCGAGTGGCAGTCGGTCGAAGAGCGCCTGACTGCCTCGGGGGTCGACCACGAGCTGACTCAACTGGTGGCGAGCAAAGACGCCGCCGACCAAATCCTCCGCCTGGCCGAAGACCTCAACGCAGAACTGATCGTCATCGGCCTCCGCCGCCGCACCCCGGTAGGCAAACTAATCCTCGGCAGCCAAGCCCAAACCATCCTGCTGGAGGCCGAATGCCCAGTCCTGGCGGTCAAGTCTCCCGTCCCGACCGACAGGACATAGTGCCGATGCTGACGCCGGCCGCCGCCTCCGTGAGCGTGGCGGTCGGCCGCACGGCCGACTATGTCCTGTCGGTCGGGACAGCGTCACAGGAGGACCAGGTCATCCCGATGCACCACTTCCCGCTCATAGGTGGGGCCTAGTTCGCGGGCGAGGTCTCGGGTTGAGCGGCCGAGGAGGCCGGGGAGTTCGGTGGCGTCGTAGTTGACCAGGCCTCGCGCGATTACGACACCTGCTGGTGAGAGTAGGTCTACTGGGTCTCCGGCTGAGAAGTTGCCTTGGATGGCTGTGATGCCGGCGGGGAGTAGGGAGCTGCGGCGTTCGGTGACTGCTCGGACTGCGCCTTCGTCGAGTACCAGTTGGCCGAGGCCTGAGGTGGCGTGGGCCAGCCAGAGGAGGCGGGTCTTGCGGCGGCGGCCGGTCGGGTGGAAGAGGGTGCCGACCGGGTCGCCACGGAGGGCTTCGCCGACCCGGGCCGCAGAGGTGAGGACGACTGGAATCCCTGCCTCGGTGGCGATTGCGGCTGCCTCGACCTTGGTCTGCATGCCGCCCGTGCCGACGCCGGAGCTGCCGGTCCGGCCGATCTGGAGTGGTTTGAGGTCGTCGGGGCCGCGGACGTCGGTGAGCATCGTCGTACCGGGTTTGCGCGGGTCGCCGTCGTACAGGCCGTCGACGTCGGAGAGCAGGACGAGCAGGTCGGTGTGGACGAGGTGGCTGGTCAGCGCGGCCAGCCGGTCGTTGTCGCCGAAGCGGATCTCGGTGGTCGCGACGGTGTCGTTCTCGTTGACGATCGGGACGACGCCGAGCTCCAGCAGCCGGGCGAAGGTCCGGTAGGCGTTGCGGTAGTGGCTTCGCCGGGTGACGTCGTCGACGGTCAGCAGCACCTGGCCGACGCGGAGTCCGTGCGCGGCGAAGGCATCGGAGTACCGGGCCATCAGCAGCCCCTGGCCGACCGACGCGGCGGCCTGCTGGGTGGCGAGGTCGCGTGGACGCGAGCGCAACCCCATCGGCGCCAGCCCGGCGGCGATCGCGCCGGACGAGACCAGCACGACCTCGGTACCTTCGACCCGGCGTGCGGCGATCGCGTCGACCAGCCCGCGCAGCCGTTCCAGATCGATCCGGCCGCGCTGGGTCAGCGACGACGAACCGACCTTCACGACGATCCGCCCGGCCTTGACGACCTCAACCCGTTGCTTCATCAGTTTTCCTGACTCGGTCGAGCAATCAATGGGCCGGCGTCGTCGACGGCCTCCGGATTCTAGTTGTTGCTCTCAGCATCTATGTCGATGGTCTCACCGAGCGCGTAGAGGCGCTCGGCTTCCAGCTCCTGGGCGGCTTCCAGCTCGCGGGCCTGTTTGCGCGCGAGCCTCTCGGCGGCCTTCTGGGCCGCCTTCGCTTCCGCCGGGGTCAGGTCGACCTCGTCCTCGACCCAGCCCTTGCCGTACTCCGACAGGTCCTTCGGGCGCTCGATCTCGCCCTCCCGCAGGGCGTGGTACTGGTAGTCCTTGTCCTTGCGGCGCTGCGCGGCTGGACGGTCCTCGTCCAGTCGCTGGTCCTCACCGCGTCGCGACAGCAACTCCGCTCCGGCCTGTACTTCGGGAGCGAAGTCGAAGACGACCGAGTTGGGAGCATCGCCGATCGTCACCTCGTCGCCGGCCACCGCGCCCAGTTCGAGCAGTTGCCGCTCGACACCGAGCCGGTTCAGCCGGTCTGCCAGGTACCCGGTCGCCTCGGCGTTGGTGAAGTCGGTCTGCCGGATCCAGCGCTCGGGCTTCTCGCCCTGGATCAGCCAGCCGCCGTCCGGGGTCTTCTTGACCTTGAACTCCGGTCCGCCGCTCGCCCGCGGCCGCAGGATGATCCGGGTGGTGTCCGGCTTCTCCTCCTCGGCACGCCGCTTCTCGACGATCTCGGCCATCGCGAACTTCAGCGCGTCCAGGCCTTCGTGGCTCGCGGTGGAGATCGAGAACACCTTGTAGCCGCGCTGCTCGAGGTCGGCCGTCACCATCTCGGCGATCTCCTTGGCATCCGGCACGTCGACCTTGTTCAGCGCGATCAGCCGCGGCCGGTCCTCCAGCCCGCCATGGGCCTTCAGCTCCGCCTCGATCGTGTCGAGGTCGCTCAGCGGGTCACGGCCCGGTTCGTACGTCGCGCAGTCGATCACGTGCACCAGCGCGGCGCAGCGCTCGACGTGGCGCAGGAAGTCATGGCCGAGGCCGCGGCCCTCGCTCGCACCCTCGATCAGGCCCGGCACGTCGGCCACGGTGAAGATGTGCTCACCGGCGACGACGACGCCCAGGTTGGGGATCAGGGTGGTGAAGGGGTAGTCCGCGATCTTCGGGCGGGCCCGGCTGATCGAGGCGATCAGCGACGACTTGCCGGCGCTCGGGAAACCGACCAGGCCGATGTCGGCGACGACCTTGAGCTCGAGCACGATGGTGCGCTCTTCGCCGTCCTCGCCGAGCAGCGCGAAGCCAGGTGCCTTGCGGCTGGAGCTGGCCAGGGCCGCGTTGCCCAGACCGCCCTTGCCACCGGCGGCCGCGACGTACTCCGAGCCGGCGCCGACCAGGTCGGCCAGCACCTCGCCCTCCGGAGTGCTGACGACCGTGCCGTCCGGGACGGGCAGGATGATGTCGCCGCCCCTGCTGCCGGCCTGGTGATCGCCCTTGCCCTGCTGGCCGTTCGTGGCCGAGCGGTGCGAGGAGCGGTGGTAGTCGACGAGCGTGGTCTGGTCGAGGTCGACGCGCAGGATGATGCTCCCGCCGTCACCGCCGTTGCCGCCGTCGGGCCCACCGAGCGGCTTGAACTTCTCGCTGTGCACCGAGGCGCAGCCGTTTCCGCCGTTGCCACCGGTGACGTGCACCGTGACCCGGTCGACAAAGCTGGGGATCGCCATCGGGGTACTCAACTTCCTGCTGGGAAAAGAATTCTTCTGTACATAGCCGAAGGGCGGGCCGCGCTATTCCGCGGACCCGCCCTTCGAAAAGGCTGTGTTACTCGAACCGGGTGGCGGTGTTACTCCGCCGGGGCCGGGACGATGTTGACGACGCGGCGGCCACGACGGACGCCGAACTCGACCTTGCCCTCGGCAAGCGCGAAGAGCGTGTCGTCGCCACCACGGCCGACCAGGGTGCCCGGGTGGAAGTGGGTGCCCCGCTGGCGAACGATGATCTCTCCGGCGTTGACCAGCTGGCCGCCGAAGCGCTTCACACCGAGCCGCTGCGCGTTGGAGTCGCGACCGTTACGGGTCGACGCTGCTCCCTTTTTGTGTGCCATTAGTTGATCAGCTCACTTCTTCTTGGCGTCGATCGCGGTGACCTTGACCTGGGTGTAGTGCTGGCGGTGCCCCTGGCGCTTGCGGTAACCGGTCTTGTTCTTGTACTTGAGGATGTGGATCTTCGGGCCCTTGGTACGGCCCAGAACCTCAGCCGAAACGGCCACCTTGGACAAAGCGGCGGCATCGGTCGTCACGGTGTCGCCATCGACGACGAGGACTGCGGTCAGCGAAACCGTGTCGCCGACCTGGTCCGTCAGGCTGTCGATCTCGATGACATCGCCGACGGCGACCTTCTGCTGGGTGCCGCCACTGCGCACGATCGCGTACACCGTGGATCTCACTCTCTATTGTTCGGAAGTCTTAGAACTGCGGGGCCTGCATGTGTACTGCCTACCGCGGCCCACACAAAGGAGGCACGCATGACGCGCGCCGAATGACAAGAATACGGCGCGCGCCACGAGCGGGTCAAACTGGGGTGGACGCCAGCTCCGGAGTGCTCACTCCGGTGTCGGATCCGTTGTTACCTGCATCACTGTCACCGCTGTCCGCGGCCTTGCTACGGCTCCGGCTGCTGCGCCGGCGCCTGGTACTGCCGTTCCGCCCGGAACCGTTCTGCTGGGCCTTCTCGGCGTCGTCGGCCTGCGACGGCTCCTCGTGGCTCTGCTCGACCTTGCTCTGGTCGACGTGGGTGCGGTCGTCCTGGATGTGGTCGTCCTGGGCGGGGGTCTCGTGGTGCGTCGCAGCCTGCTCGCCGTTGGCGGCGGCCGAGGCTGCCGCGATCTGGGCCAGGTGCTGCGCCGCGTCGCCGTTGCCGCTGGTGTGGTGCTCCGCCTGCTCAGCCTGCTCGTCGTCGCGACGGCCCTTGCCGCGGTTGCGGCTACGGGTCGTGGTCTTCTTGGCGGCTTCGCCTTCGGGCTTGTGCTCGTGCGAGTGCTGTTGCTGCTGCCCGCGGCCACGGCCGTCGTTGTCGCGGCGACGCGACTCCTTCGGCTCGTCGTGCAGGATCAGCCCGCGCCCACCGCAGTGGTCGCAGTTCTCGCTGAACGCCTCCAGCAGGCCGGTGCCGATCCGCTTCCGGGTCATCTGGACCAACCCGAGCGACGTCACCTCCGCCACCTGGTGCTTGGTCCGGTCCCGGCCCAGGCACTCGACCAGCCGGCGCAGTACCAGGTCGCGGTTGAGCTCCAGCACCATGTCGATGAAGTCGATCACGATGATGCCGCCGATGTCGCGCAGCCGGAGCTGGCGGACGATCTCCTCGGCCGCTTCCAGGTTGTTCTTGGTGACCGTCTCCTCGAGGTTGCCCCCGGAGCCGGTGAACTTGCCGGTGTTGACGTCGACGACCGTCATCGCCTCGGTCCGGTCGATGATCAGCGAACCGCCCGACGGCAGCCAGACCTTGCGGTCCAGCGCCTTCTTGATCTGCTCGTCGATCCGGTAGTTCGAGAACACGTCGCCGGACGCGTTGTAGTCCCACTTCTCCACCCGGTCGGCCAGGTGCGGAGCGACGTACGAGACGTACTCCTTGACCTGGTCGTAGGCGTCGTCACCGGAGATGACGAGCTTGGAGAAGTCCTCGGTGAACAGGTCGCGGACGACCCGGATGAGCAGGTCGGGCTCGCCGTGCAGCAGCGCGGGCGCCTGGCCGGACTTCGACAACTTGTCGATCTCGGTCCAGTACGACTGCAGCCTGCTGACGTCCGAGGTCAGCTCCTCCTCGGTCGCGCCCTCGGCGGCGGTACGGACGATCACGCCCGCCTCGTCCGGGACGATGTCCTTGAGGATGCCCTTGAGCCGGCTCCGCTCGATGTCGGGCAGCTTGCGGCTGATCCCGCCGTTGCCGCCGCGCGGCACGTACACGACGTACCGGCCGGGCAGGCTGATCTGGTTGGTGAGCCGGGCGCCCTTGTGGCCGATCGGGTCCTTGGTCACCTGGACCAGGACCGCCTGACCGGACTTGAGCACCTGCTCGATCTTGCGCGGGCCGTTGGCGCCACCGAGGGTGGCCCAGTCGACCTCACCGGCGTACAGGACCGCGTTGCGGCCCTTGCCGATGTCGATGAACGCGGCCTCCATGCTGGGCAGCACGTTCTGCACGCGGCCGAGGTACACGTTGCCGATCAGCGAGCTCTGCTCGGCCGTCGTCACGTAGTGCTCGACCAGGACGTTGTCCTCGGAGACCGCGATCTGGGTCAGGTCGTCGCGAGACCGGATCACCATCGTCCGCTCGACCGACTCGCGCCGGGCCAGGAACTCGGCCTCGGTGACGATCGGCGCGCGGCGGCGGCCGGCGGCGCGGCCCTCGCGGCGGCGCTGCTTCTTCGCCTCCAGGCGGGTCGAGCCCTCGACGGCCGTGATCTCGTTGTTGACGGTCTTGCTGCGCGGCTCACGGACGCGGACGACGGTCTCGTCCGGGTCGTCGGCAGCAATGCCGGTCTCCTCGCCCTTGCGGCGACGACGGCGACGGCGGCGGCGCGAGGACGTCCCGGCGCCTTCGGCCTCGTCGTCGGGCTCGGCGGACTGGTCGTGGTCCTCGGCGTCGTCGTCCTGCTGGTCCTCGTCGGACTCGTCGCCCTCGTCGGCGCTGTCCTCGGAGTCGGCGTCCCCGGCCTTGCGGCGGCGACGGCCACCGCGGCGACGGCGCCGGCGGGTGGTGCTGGGCTGGTCGTCGTCGTTCTCGTCGGCCTCGGCGTCGAGACCCTCGTCGGTCTCGTCGTCGGTGTCCGCGGTGGTGTCGCGGGCCTGCTCGAGGACGGGCTCGGCGCGGTCGGCGGCGACCTCTTCGGCGTCGCGGCTGCGACGGCTCCGGCGACGGCGGGTGGTGGTGCTCGTCTGCTCTTCAGCGACCTCGGGGGTCTGCTCGACCTCTACGGCCTCGGCCTCAGCGGCCTGCGCGGTCGCGGCGGCCTCGGCTGCACGCTCGGCGGCGGTGGAACGACGGCGAGTGCGACCGCCGGTGGCGGGCGCCTCGTCCGGAGCTGCTTCCGGCGTGGCTTCGACGGCGCTGGTGGCCGCGGCCTGCGCGGGCACCTCGGTCGGCGCCTGGAACAGTACGGCTGCAGCTGCCGGCGCGCGGCGGCGCGAACGGCGAGCCGGCGCCTCGGCAGCGGCGAGGAGTGCCGCTTCCTCCGCGGCGAGGGCGGCGGCTGCTGCTTCGGCGGCGGCCAGCTCTTCCTCGGTCAACTGCTCCTCGGGAAGCTCAGCGGCAGCCACCGGGCCGTCAGTGAGCGGGGTGTCCTCGGAGAGCAGGTCGGGCTGCGAGGCCGCGGCCTTCTTGGTCGTGCGCTTGCGGGTGGTGGTCTTCTTCGCGGCGCGCGTCCGGCCGCCAACCGGCTCGGTGGCGTCAGCGGAGGCTGAGCCGGTGGAGCCGTCGGCAGCGGTGGCGCCGGCGGTGGTGTCCGCGTCGGTGTCCAGGAGGGTGTCCTGGGGGGTGGCGCGGGTGGTGGTCTTCTTGGCCGGGCGCTTGGCGGCGGCCTTCTTGACTGTGCGCTTGGCGGCGGTCTTCTTGGCCGCGGCGGTCGGCGCGGGGTCGGCCGACTCGGCGTCGTGCTGGGTGCTGACGGCCTCGGCCTCAGCGGGCACGGCAGCGGACTTCTTGGTGGTCCGCTTGCGCGTCGTCGCCTTCTTGGCGGCCGGTTGTCTGGCAGCGCGCTTGGCTGCGGGGGCGGTGGCGGCCACGTCGGCTGCCTGGGTGTCGTTGGGCTCGTTGTCGAGCATGCGGTGCGGGTCTCCTCAAGCCATCCGGCGCACCCTGCGGGCCCCTGTCACAGGTCCGGCGCTGCCAGCTGGCGGTCACGGTTCGCCACTCCCGGGTGCTAATCCGGTGCGGCGGAAGCCTTCTGGATCCGCTCCCTGCAATGCCGTCAGGGCACAGCTGGAGCGGCGGCGTCGTCCTCCGCTACATGCGTCTGGTGGTCGACCGCCTGGCCGGTCGCGGTCGCCTGGGTGGCGTCGCGGTCACGAGCGAGCGGATCGTCCACAGTGCCGGTTGCCGCGATGAGCGGGCCTTGGGCGAGCCTGGTCAGAAGAGCCGGGCCCGTCACCTCAAGCGTCGCTACCTCTAGCACGCCGGCGAGAACGTCGTCGGGTCTCACGGCCGGGGTTCCGAGCCGTAACACCACTTGCAGTATCGCACACGTCTCAACCGTCGCCGGGTCACTACCGACGGTGAGTCGGAGGACGGCTTCCCGGCAGTCAAACGAGCGAAGACCCCGTTTGGTCATGCGCTCGACCAGAATTTCGTCCCGGGCGAGGAACGCGGCGACCGCCGGCTCGGCCTCGGCCGGATCCACGCCAGGCAGCGCGATCAGCCACTCGCTCGCCTCCAGCTGGTCGGCCAGCGAGCCCGGTCCGGCGACGACCACCTCGAGCACGTCCAGGCCGGGCGGGAGGGCCTCGTCGAGGGCGGCCCGGACCTGTTCGGGATCCCGCTCGTGTGTGAGCGAGATCTCCAAGTACTCCGCTTCCGAGGCGGCACCAGTCGGCGCGGCACCGGCGTACGAGATCTTCGGGTGCGGGCTGAAGCCGTGCGAGAACGCCACCGGCAGCCCGGCGCGGCGGACCGCCCGCTCGAACGCGCGCTGGAAGTCGCGGTGCGAGGTGAATCGCAGCCGCCCGCGCTTGGCGAAGCGGATCCGCAGCTTCTGGACCGCGGGAAGCTGCTGGGACGGCGGAGCCTGTACTGGTGCCACGCAGCCATTCTCGCAGCCCGCAAGAGGTCCGGCGCACCACCACTCCCCTCGGCTCAGGCTGGAGCGGCCCGCAGGACCGTGTCGACGACCGCGGGGAAGCGGTTCTCCAGGTCGTCGTAGCGCAGGGTGGTCCAACGGCGGTTGCCGTCCTCACGCTGGTGGATGACGCCGGCTTCCCGTAATACGCGGAAGTGGTGGGTGAGGGTCGAGGGCGCCACGGAGACCGGGAAGGTGCCGCAGGCGCGCTCGAGGTCTTCCCGGAGCGTGCGGACGATGGTCAGCCGGGTCGGGTCGGCCAAGGCGTGCAGGACGGCATACAGGTTCAGGTCGGCCGCCTCCGGGTGGACCAGGGGTGGCCGGCGTGCATGCGCCATCCGATTTCCTTTCGACGACCGTCGAAACTGAGTGTAGCTTGGTTTCGATGTACGACGAACGTCGAAAGGAATCCGATCATGCGCGCACTGCTCTTCGATCAGCCGGCCGGTGACACGAGTACGACCCGAGTGGGTGAGGTTGCTACCCCGCAGCCGGGGGCTGGTGAGGTGGCGATCGATGTGCGGGCTGCTGGGGTGAACTTCATCGACGTGATGGCTCGGCGTGGGGATGCCGGGTATGCGACTGGGTGGCCGTTCGTGCCGGGACTGGAGGTTGCTGGGACGGTGCGGGCGCTCGGCGCCGGGGTGAGTTGGCCAGCTGTCGGTACGCCGGTGGCGGCGTTCACTGCGACGGGTGGGTTGGCTGAGGTTGCCGTAGTACGGAGTGAGCTGGTGGTGGAGATCCCTGCTGGGGTGTCGTTCGAGCAGGCTGCGGTGGCGCCGGGGACGCTGACTACTGCGGCGCTGTTGCTTGGCCCGACTGGGCGGTTGCGTGCGGGCGACAGTGTGCTTGTCCACTCGGCCGCTGGTGGGGTGGGGCAGGCGCTGGCTTCGCTGGCTCGTTTGTACGGCGCTCGACTGGTGCTGGGGACGGTTGGTGGCGCGGAGAGGGCTGCTGCGGCGGAGAAGGCTGGGTACGACGCGGTGGTCGTCCGTGGAGACGGAATCGTCGACAGGGTTAGAGAATTGACCGGTGGACGGGGTGTCGACCTGATCCTGGATCCGCAGGGGACAGACTGGATCGAGACGGATCTGGAGCTGGTCGCGGCCGGTGGGCGGATCGTGCTCTTCGGTAATGCGGGTGGGGCTCCCCTGGCTTCACTGCCGGCGGCCGGGAGGTTGTTCGGTGGGAACGCGGCTATCGGTGGGTTCAGCATCAGGGGGTACGCGGCCAAGGCGCCGTGGATGGTGGCTGAGGCGCTGACCGAAGTACTGCAGCGGCTCAGCCGGGGTGAGTTGCAGGTCGAGCCGACTGTGGTCGACGGGCTTGAGCATGCCGCGGAAGCCCAGCAGGCGTTGGCGGAAGGGCGCGGCGAGGGGAAGTACGTCGTACGGGTGTGAGGACGGCTACGGCTGGGCGTTGGACTTGCCGGTCAGGTACAGGGCCCAGGCGAGGAGGGCGAAGGCGACGGTGTTGAGGACGACGCGGACGAGGTTGAAGGCACGCCATTTGGACTCGTCGAAGGCGGCCCGGACGGCGACGACGTCGATCGTGTTCGGGTCGCCGGCGGCCTTGATGGCGTCGTTCAGGGGGACGTTGACGCTCACCGTGATGATCACGACGATCAGATAGAGGACGAAGGCCACCGCGATCCACGGCAGCGCCTTCTCCTTCAGGCTGACGACGCCGGCCAGGAGCGTGAAGAGCAGCGCGCCGAAGAAGCCGATCCCGAGGAACACCGGATTGATGATCGCCCGGTCGACCGCCTGGAACGCGCCGACGAACGTCTTGTCATCGGTCTTGGCCAGACCGGGCATGAAGGCATTCGCGTAGATGCCGAACACCCCCGCGACCAGGCCGGTCAGCATCGTCGCCACCAGCAGCGACCCCACTCGCAGTCCATTCATGACGGCAAGCTACCCGGCCTGGCCTTTCACTGGCCTGTCAAAGGCCGCTGCATTGGCCGGTTCGGGGGCCGGTGACGTGGTTGGGGGCTTGGAGGTTCGAGGGTGGGGCTGAGTTGGAGGTGCAGGTCAGGGGGCCGTTGATGGTGCTGCCGGCCAGTACTACAGGGTCGGCGGTGCTCGATTTGAGCACTGTCGTCGGGCCGTTGACTGTGGTGGCGACGAGTACCTCGGAGCGGGTGGTGCCGGTTGAGGTGACTGGGCCGCTGACCGTCGTACGGAGCAGGTGGAGGTCTGCTGCGTCGGTGGCGTTGACCGGGCCGGCGATCTTGGTGTCGGTGGCAACCAGGGAGGCGCCGGTGCGGACTGCGACCGGGCCGTTGATGGTGGCGTTGGTGAGGCAGGTGACGCCGGATGTCAACGTCAGTGGGCCGTTGCGGGTGCCGGTGATCGTCGTCGTACAGGCTGGGGTGGGGCGGAGGAGGGTGACGGCGAAGGCTTGCGGGGTGGCGATGTTGCCGGGGGCATCGATCGCGCGGTACTCGATCTTGTGGCGGCCGTAGCCGGAGGGGACGTCGTCCCAGGGGACGACTCGCGGGGCGCCTAATTTGCCGTAGACGAGCTGGTCGATCTCGGTGCCTTCGGCTGTGAACTTGAAGGGGGCGTTGGCGTCCGTCGGCCAGCCGTAGTAGTTGTACCAACCGTCGCCGTCGGTGCGGAACTCCGGTACTACGTAGCCGTCGCTGTCGTCCGTTGCCTTCAGACCCATCGTGAAGGCGTCGTTGTAGATGTACTCCGGGCCGGTTGGCTTGGTGATTTTGAGGAGGGGCTTCGACAGGGTGGGGGTGACTGTCGGCTCTACTCCGTCGATCTGCCAGGTGAGTTCGGTGGCGCCTACGCGGGCTGTCAGGGTGTGGCGGCCGGTCAGATTGAAGGGGGCGAGCGGGAGGTCGCGGTCGTTGCCTGGGTTGTCTACTGCGGTGCCGTCAAGCCGCCACTCGACCGGTGGTTGCGCGGTGTCGTTCTGGGTCGTCTCCACATAGACCACCTCATCCGCATTCACCGGATGCTCGGTGGAGGTGGAGTTGGTGAAAGTCGGCTGAGCGGCGGCGGGCACCCCGGCGGTGGTCAGGTTGGTCTGCGCCGCCGGTTGTGTCGCGAAGCCCGTCTTGTTTGTGGCGGATGCCCGGGGCTGGGTCTGGCTGTGGGTGGCGGTTGCCGGGGGCTGGGGCTGGCTGCCGGTGGCGGTTGCCGGGGGCCGGGTCCGGCTGCCCGTGGCGGGCGCCGGGGGCTGGGGCTGCGCGTCTGGCTGGGCCTGGGTGAGTGGGGTGATGGTCCAGGTTCGGGTGGTGGTTAGGGCGGGGGAGGCTCTTACTGCTGGGTCTCGGACGAAGGGGGTTGGGTCGGTGATCTTTGCGGTGAGGGTGTGGGGACCGGGGGTGAGGGACAAGGAGTTCAGGTCTAGGAAGCGTTGGTTGTTGGTTTGGAGGGGGGTGTTGTCGAGGGCCCAGGTGACTGTTAGTTCGTGGGTGGCGGGGTGGAGGGTTTGTAGCCAGATCAGTTGGGTGGGGAGGACTGGGCCGGGTGGGGTGGAGGACTGGATGAGGGTGGCTCGGGACGAGATTCGCTGGGTCATGCGTTCTCGGGAGATCTGGTCGAAGTAGTAGCCGAGGACCTTCATCATCGAGTGTTTGGAAGGGCGCCAGATGCCGGAGCCGGCGTACATGCCTGCTTCGTAGCGGGCGATGGGGCCGCCGGATTCCGAGGGTTCGCCGAGCCAGCGGAACCACTTCTTCTGCTGGGTGAGCATTTGCTGCTCCGTCAGCAGGGTGTGGTGGATCGACGTGGGTTCGGGGCCTTCGTAGGGGGCGCCGCGGTCGCCTCGGGCGTAGTAGTCGTATTCGTCTTGCAGGCCGCCCAGGGAGTGGCCGAGTTCGTGTGGGGTGATGAGGGCGGAGAGGGCGTTGCCGCCGGAGGCGGTGGCGTAGGTGCCGCCCGCGCCGCCGTAGGTGTTGCTGTTGCCGATGGCAAGGATCTGGCGGTTGGCGGGGGTGGTGCCGGGGACCAGATCGGCGTACTGCGCTGCCGCGGTCGCGCTGACCGTGAGCAGGCGCTGGACCGATCCGGGGTTGCAGCCGCCCCAGAAGCCCATCTGGAGCGGGGTGTCGACCTTGGGTGAATCCAGTCCGGGGTCGCAGTCGACGCCGCTCTCGGGGGAGGCGATCTCGACGGCGTACACGTTGACGTAGTTGCGGTACGTCTTGAACGGCTCGATGCTCCAGAGCACGTTCAGATGCTTGTCCACCTGCTCCCGGAACTTCGGCAGGTCCGCCGCCGTGTACCCGTCCCCCATCACCACCAGGTTGAACCGCGACGACGCCGGCCCGGTCACCTGGAGCGGCACCACCGTCGCCTCGGGGGCAGCGAGGCCGTCGGCCCCGGCGGGCGACTCGCTCGCTGCGCTCGCTGTCGCCGCGAGCGGGAGGCCGGCCAGCGGGAGGCCGGCGAGTACTGCTGCGGCCACTGCTAGGACGGCTGTCAGTCGGCGTGCCTTGGCGCTGGTCCTCACGAGGCGGTCCTCCCCAGGTGTGGCGGCTCCTGGGCGAGGCCGCCGTGAGAAGCCTACGAAGAGGGCGGCGGGGTTGTCAGCGGGTTCCGCGCGCCGAACTTGCCAGTAGGCAGGAGCGGCAAGGGGCCCGGTACGGCATCATGAGGGCTCGGGGAAACGTGAGGAAAGGACATCGATGACGGAACCGGCACAGTCGCCGCGGTTCGAGCCGGAGCCGGAGCGCCCGGTCGACGACGCCGGTGACGGCGATGGCAAGGGCATCTACTGGGTGCTGAAGAACGTCGTGGTCGGCCCGCCGGTCAAGCGCATCTTCCGCCCGAAGGTGGAGGGCGCCGAGAACATCCCGGACGTCGGTCCGGCGATCATCGCGAGCAACCACCTGTCCTACGCGGACTGGATCTTCATGCCGCTGGTACTGCGCCGCCGGGTCACCTTCGTCGCCAAGTCGGACTACTTCACCGGCGCCGGGATCAAGGGCCGGTTCCAGCGCGGCTTCTTCAAGGGCACCGGCCAGGTCCCCATCGACCGGTCCGGCGGCTCGGCGTCCGAGGGCGCGATCAAGGCCGGTCTGAAGGTGCTGGAGCGCGGCGACCTGTTCGGCATCTACCCCGAGGGCACCCGGTCCCACGACGGCAAGCTCTACAAGGGCCGCACCGGCGTCGCCCGGCTCGCGCTGGAGGCTCGTGTCCCGGTCATCCCGGTCGGCGTGATCGGCACGGACGTGGTCGCGCCCCCGGGCAAGGTGGTCGCCTCGCTGGCCTCCCCGACGGTCAAGTTCGGTGAGCCGCTGGACTTCTCCCGGTACGAGGGGATGGAGGGCGACCGGCTCATCCTGCGGGCCGTCACCGACGAGATCATGTACCGGATCATGGAGCTGTCCGGCCAGGAGTACGTCGACATGTACGCCACCAAGGCCAAGTCGCTGGAGGGCCGGGCCACCACCGGCGCCCCAAAGAAAGTCCGCAAGTCGGACACCTGAGTCAAGGGGTGAGACAGGGTGGCACTAGGCTGGGAAACCGTGGACGGACCGATCGCGTACCAGGGTGAGCCAGGAGCCAATTCGGCGATGGCGTGCACCGAGATGTTTCCCGG
Source organism: Kribbella sp. NPDC051718 (assembly GCF_040681515.1). Lineage (NCBI taxonomy): Bacteria > Bacillati > Actinomycetota > Actinomycetes > Propionibacteriales > Kribbellaceae > Kribbella > Kribbella sp. NPDC051718. Next base: position 130,371 of record NZ_JBFAYZ010000008.1, read on the forward strand.
CCGCGAACAGCTGCCCTGTACGACCTTCGAGGACGCCCTCGAGGCGGTGACCACCGGCCGTGCCGGGCTCGCGATGATCCCGGTCGACAACTCGATCGCCGGCCGGGTCGCGGACATCCACCACCTGCTGCCGGACTCCGGGCTGCACATCATCGGCGAGTTCTTCCTGCCGATCCACTTCCAGCTGCTGGCCACCCCCGGTACGTCGATCGCGTCGATCAAGACGGTCCGCAGCCACGTCCACGCGCTCGGCCAGTGCCGCAAGATCATCCGCGAGCACGGCTGGGCGACCGTCGTCGCCGACGACACCGCAGGCGCCGCCCGCGAGGTGTCCGAGCTGAACGACCCGACCGTCGCCGCGCTGTCGCCGGTGGCCGCGGCCGGGCTCTACAACCTCGACATCCTGGCTGAGGACGTCGAGGACGAGCACCACAACACCACCCGGTTCCTGGTGCTGTCCCGCGAGCCGCACGTGCCCGCGGTGGGCTCGGCGCCGACGATCACGAGCTTTGTCTACCGAGTCCGCAACGTGCCCGCGGCCCTCTACAAGGCGATGGGTGGCTTCGCCACCAACGGCGTCAACATGACCAAGCTGGAGAGCTACCAGCTCGGCGGCTCGTTCTTCGCCACCCAGTTCTACGCCGACGTCGAGGGCCACCCCGAGGACCCGCACGTCGCCCTCGCCCTCGAGGAACTCGCCTTCTTCTCCGTCGAGGTCCGGATCCTGGGCGTCTACCCCGCCCACCCCTTCCGCGAGCAGATCGCCGAGCCGGCCGCCAACCGCACCCTGCGCCCCCACCACTGAGCTTTCGTGTCCCGAGCGACAGGACATAGTCGCTGCGCGTGGTCGGTGCCCCGCCTGAGGGTCGAGCTCGACGGTCGATTTAATCGACTATGTCCTGTCGCTCGGGACGCCTAAGGTCGCTGGGTGGAAATTGTTGAGGTGGATGGCCAGGACGGTGAGGTTTTCGAGCAGTTCTACCGGCTCCGGGACGCGGTACGCCGGGAAGCCGAGTTCCCGTCTGGCCTCGGGCTGGAGGAGGCCCGGGTCCTGATGGCCGACCAGCACTCCGACATGCGTGCCGACGGGCTCGCCCTGGTCGACGGCGACAACTGGCTGGGGATCGCGTGGCTCGACTGGCCGTTGCAGGAGAACACGCATCTCGTCGAGGTGGAGCTCGCGGTCGCCGCGGCGTACCGGCGTACGGGCGTCGGCACCAAGCTGCTCGAGGCGGTGATCGAGCGGGCCAAGCAGGACGACCGCCGACTGCTGGCCGGCATGATCCTGGGCGATGCGGAGACCGGTGAGAGTGCCGGTACTGCGTTCGCTGCCAAGCACGGGTTCGTCCGCAAGCTCGTCGAGCTGCATCAGGTACTCGAGTTGCCGCTGACCGAGGGACGACTGGCCGAGCTGGACCAGCCGGTCGACGGGTACGAGATCGTGCAGTGGCGGGAACACACCCCGGACGAGTGGGTCGAGCAGTTCGCCGATGCGCTGAGTGCGATGTCGGTCGACGTACCGACCGGAGAGCTCGATCAGGAGCCTGCCCGCTGGACACCGGAGCGGCTGCGCGAGGCCGAGGCGCGCAGGCTCAAGCAAGAGCGCTTCTGCCACACGACCGTCGCCGTCGACGCGGACGGTCAGTTGGCGGCGTACACGCAGATGGGTGGCGCGGCCACCGACCCCGGGCGCCTCTACCAGTGGGACACGTTCGTCCGGCCCGAGCATCGCGGCCGGCGGCTCGGGCTGGCCGTGAAGGTGCCGAACTTCCGGTCGCTGCAGGCCGGACTCGACCGCCCGGCCGTCCTGCACACCTGGAACGCGACCACCAACGCCCCGATGATCGCCGTCAACGAGCGCCTCGGCTTCCGGCCGGTCGCCCAGCGCACCGACTGGGAGCTGGAGCTCTAGAGGAACATCCAATACGGGAAGCGCGTGGTGAGGGTGGCGCGGTGGTCTTGCCAGTCGGCTGAGCGACGGGCTGGGTCGAGCGGGTCGGCGTAGCCGCCGTGCAGGCGATAGCCCCAGGTGAAGGCGGCGATCGGCTGGACGACGCGAGTGTGGATCACGTCGGGCACGATCACCAGGAACGTGTCCGCGCGCCAGACGCCGTCGGGGTCCTCGGGGTGCGCGGGGGCGTCGAAGAAGGTCGGCAGGAAGCCGTACGCGGACAGTGGGCTGGCGTCGGCGGTGAAGGCCGGCGCATCCACTGTGGTGACGCCGGAGCGCGTGACGAGCTGGATCCAGCCCATGATCGCGTTGATGCCCTGACCGTGATAGCGCAGCGTCGCCGTACAGATCGGGAAGTTGCGGTAGGACTCCGCATCCAGGCCCGGTACGACGAGTTGGTGACCCGATGCGTAGGGGTCGTCGTTGGCCAGCACGCGGATGTTGATCAGTCCACGTTGGCCGCGGACCTCGAACGGAACGGACAGCTCTCGTCTCATTCACCCCTCCTGACGCCATTCTCCAACGTGCGCAAGGGAAAAGGTGAAATTGACTACCGGGGCTCGCGGTCTTGTGCACCGGCGGTGCCGGGAGCACGCTGAAAAGGAGCAGCGCCTTGGGGGGCAGCCTGTTCATTCTTCTTTCCATGCCCCCGCACGCACTAGGGGGAGAAATGCCGAGGAAGGCCAACGGGAGAGCGGACAAGAACGAACGGGGCGCCGGGAATCAGATGCCCGGTGGAGCGATGCCGACCGGCGCGAGCTCGTCGGTGAACGGAATGCCCGGCATGCCGGGAGCCGGTACTACGCCCGCGGCGGGAATGACCGGTGGTGGAGAGGCCGCACCTGGCATGACCGGCGGTGGTGGCGGCGCCGGTATGGGCCGCGACAGCCAGCCGCCCAGTCGGCGGCAGTGTGGCGTGATGGATGTGCACCGGCGGTTGCTGTCGACGTCGGCGGAGTACGTCGCGGCGCGTTCCTACCTGGAGAACGCGACCACGCAGTACGTCGCAGCGCAGCAGCGGTTCAGCGGTGTCGCGCACATCCCGGTGGTGGTGCACGTCGTCTGGAACACGGCCGCGCAGAACATCTCGCAGGCCCAGATCGACAGCCAGATCGAGGTCCTGAACCGGGACTTCCGGGCGACCAACACCGACATCGGCTTCGTACCGGCCCCGTTCACCGGGCTGGTCGCCGACGCGCGGATCGAGTTCCACCTGGCGACGACGGATCCGAACGGCAACCCGACCACGGGTGTAACCCGGACCCAGACGACGCAGACCGGGTTCAGCACGGACGACGCGATCAAGTCGTCGGCGACAGGTGGCATCGATCCCTGGCCGGCCGATCGGTACCTGAACATCTGGGTAGGCCAGCTCGGTGGCGGTCTGCTCGGCTACGCGCAGTTCCCGGGCGGCCCGGCCGAGACCGACGGCGTCGTCATCCTGCACAGCGGGTTCGGCACGAACGGTACCGCGGCAGCGCCGTTCGACCTCGGCCGCACCACGACGCACGAGATCGGCCACTACCTCAACCTGTTCCACATCTGGGGCGACGACGGCACCGGGTGCAGCGGGAGCGACGAGGTGGCGGACACCCCCAACGCGGGCGGGCCGAACTTCGGCGTACCGACGTTCCCGAAGCTGTCCTGCAGCAACGGGCCGAACGGCGACCTGTTCGTGAACTACATGGACTACACCGACGACCGCGGCATGGTGATGTTCACCAACGACCAGGTCGCCCGGATGGAAGCCTGCCTGGACACCGTCCGGACGGATCTCAACCAGGGCTCGGGCCCCGGTACCGCCGCACTGCCGACTCCCGCCGGGCCGGTCGTGTCGTGGGACGACAACCGGATCGACGCGTTCGTGCTCGGCACCGACCGGGCGACCTACCACAAGTGGTGGGACGGAGCCGCCTGGGGACCGTCCGTCAGCGGCTACGAATACCTGGGTGGTGTGTGCATGAGTGCTCCTGAAGTGGCGTCCTGGGGGCCGAACCGGCTCGACGCCTTCGTCCTCGGAACCGACCACGGGCTCTACCACAAGTGGTGGGACGGAACGGCCTGGGGACCGTCGGAGACCGGCTACGAAGCGCTCGGCGGCGTTTGCATGAGCCCGCCGCGGGTGGCCACCTGGGCGGAGAACCGGCTCGATGTCTTCGTGCTGGGGACCGACCGCGCGCTCTACCACAAGTGGTGGGACGGGGGTCAGTGGAACGACTACGAGTACCTCGGCGGGATCTGCATGAGCCCGCCCGAAGTAGTTGCCTGGGGCCCCGATCGGCTCGACGTCTTCGTGCTCGGCACGGACAACGCGGTCTACCACAAGTGGTGGGACGGCACGGCCTGGGGCGGCTTCGAGTCGCTCGGTGGCGTCTGCGCCTCTCCCCCGACCGCGGTGGCCTGGGGCCCGAACCGGCTCGACCTGTTCGTCATCGGCACCGACTCCGCGCTCTACCACAAGTGGTACGACGGTACGGCGTGGTCGGCGGACTGGGAGAACCTCGGCGGCATCTGCACGAGCGCGCCGACCGTCGTCTCGTGGGCCGCGAACCGGCTCGACGTGTTCGTCCTCGGTACCGACTCCGCGCTGTACCACCAGTGGTGGGACGGTACGTCGTGGTCCGGGTTCGAGTCGCTCGGCGGCATCTGCACCGAGGAACCGCGGGTGACGTCGTGGGGACCTGATCGGCTGGACGTCTTCGTCGTCGGCACGGACGGCGGGATGTACCACAAGTGGTGGGACGGAACCGCTTGGGGACCGTCCATCACCGGGTACGAAGCGCTCGGCGGCGTGATCAGCGACTTCAAGCTGGATCAGCCGGCGCCGGACCTGTTGCCGAACGGCGCCACTGCCGAGCAGGCGGTACTGAACTGAACACCCCGCAGTTGGTCGGGCGGTGGACGCACTCCTTCGAGGAGGACCACGACGGAGTGACCGTCTACCGCCGCGACGACTTCGCCTTCCCGCCGGCTCGCGGCCGGCGGGGGGTGGAGTTCCACGCCGACGGCAGCTTCACCGAACTGCAGATCGGCCGCGGCGACGCTCCGCAGAACGGGCCGGTGGGCCGCTGGTCCGAGTCCGGCCGCCTCCTACGAGCCACACCCACCACCCAGGCGAGCGGAGCGATGCCGGGCGGCGCCGGGATGCAGGCGGCGGGCGGGAGCGGCAGCAGTGGGGGCGGCAGTGGGGTGGTTGTGGCGGTGACTCCGGATCGGCTGGAGATTGACTGGGAGGAGTGAGATGACCGGTTCGCCTGTTCGGTACCTGGTGGTGCCGACCGAGGACGCGGCCGACGGCGCCAAGTCGGCCCGGTTCGGCGACAAGACGATCCTGTGGGGACCTGCCGATCAGAAGCTCGGCCGGGCGTCTCGGACCGCGCCCGGCCTGGTCCTCGTGACGCAGGTCGGCCGGAGCTTCCAGGACGAGTTCCCCGACGTCACGCCGCTGCTCGATCACGGCCGCCATCTGGTGATCTCGGCTGCCGACAAACCCCGGCGACGGCGCTCCAACCATTGCTGGCGGGTGGAGGCGTTGAAGGCCGGTATGACGGTTGTCGACGTGCCGCCGCGGATGGCCCGGCGCGCTGATCCGGTGGTTGCCACACTGGTCGGTGAGGTCGCGCCGGCGTCGTACCAGGCTGATCTGACCTGGCTGGCCTCGCTGCCGACGAGGCATTCGCTCAGCGCGTCGTTCACCACTGCAGTGGAATTCGCGGCCGCCCGGATGGTTGCCCTCGGCTACAGCACCACGCGTCAGGCGATCACCGTCGGGGCAGGGCATTCAGAGAATCTGATCGGTGATCGCGTCGGGTCGGGCACCGGATCGCGCGGGTTGGTGGTGATCACCGCGCATCTCGACTCGATCAACCTCGCGGGTGGTCCGGGCGGCGCAGCGCCGGGGGCCGACGACAACGGGAGCGGGGCGGCCGGAGTACTGGAGCTCGGGCGGCTGATCGCTAGCCGGAAGTGGGAGCACGACGTGCGGCTGATCCTCTTCGGTGGTGAGGAGGAGGGCTTGTACGGGAGTAAGCAGTACGTCGCTGGGCTGCCGGCAGCTGAGCGGGCTCGGATTCGGGCGGTGCTCAACATGGACATGATCGCGTCGAAGAACTCGGCTGCACCGACCGTGTTACTGGAGGGCGCGCCGGTGTCGTCGGGCCAGATGGACGAGCTGGCCGCGGCGGCTGCGACGTACACAGGACTGAAGGTCGAGACGTCGCTGAATCCGTTTGCCAGTGATCATGTGCCGTTCATCAACGCCGGGGTGCCGGCGGTGCTGACGATCGAGGGCGCGGACAGTGCGAACGGGCATATTCACTCGGCCGACGACAAGCTCGAGTTCCTCGACTGGGCGTTGGCGAGCGAGATCCTGCGGATGAACATCGCCGCGCTGGCCGGCTGGCTCGGCCTGGTCGGTGCGGCTGAGGCGCCCCGCCCGCAACCGGCCGGGTCAGCCGTGTCCTGGGGACCAGGCCGGCTCGACATCTTCGTCCGGGGCACCGATTCGGCGCTCCATCACCTCTACTGGGACGGCGGGACCTGGCACGACTTCGAGTCGTTGGGAGGTGTCATAGGGTCGGGTGGGTGACGGACCTTGACTGGAACGGTTGCCTGAACACTCGTGACCTGGGTGGGTTCACGACCCGGTACGCCGGGGTGACGCGCGGCGGGACGATGATCCGGACCGACTCCCCCGACAAGCTCGACGCGGCCGGCCGGGAGTCGTTGCGCGGCGTCGGGGCCGGCTTGGTGCTCGACCTGCGCTCGGACTGGGAGATGACGCAGCCACATCCGCTGGAGGGCGTAGCGGAGTACCGGCGGATTCCCTGGATCGATCCGGTCCGGGAGAAGCAACGGGTGCCCGAGGACGAGCCGTTGCTGGCGGACATCTATCGCGGCAGCCTCGATCGCAATCAAGGTCAGATCGGGCATGCGTTGCGGGCTGTTGCTTCGGCGGCTGAGGATCGGCCAGTCGTGGTGCATTGCAAGTCGGGCAAGGACCGGACCGGGCTGCTGGTCGCACTGCTGCTCGACCTGATCGGTGTGCCGCGGGCGGAGATCGCGGCCGACTACGCGATCAGCGAGGAGCGGCTCGGGGTGCGCGCCCGGATCGCCGAGTTGCCGCTCGAGGAACGCGCTGCGGCGGAGGTGCTGTCGCGGACTCTGCCGGAGACGATTCTGGATTCTCTGGAGTATGTCGATGCGCGGTACGGCGGGGTGCGGAGCTATCTGGAGCAGTGCGGGCTGACGACGGCTGAGATCCATCGGCTGGCAATGCGTTTGGTGGGGAGGCCGGTCGAGGCGGTGGTGTTCGACTTCGACGGGCTGCTGATGGACACCGAGACGACGCTGGTGAAGAGCTGGCAGTTCGAATGGGCCCAGCACGGTCTCCAGCTCGAGTTGGACGACGGCTTCTGGGCCGGGCACGGGGGCGATACGAAGGAGGCTCGGTATGCCCAGTTGGCTGCCTTGGTGCCGGACTTCGATCGCGAGGTGAGTCATGCTCGGCGGACGGCGTACCGGGATCGTCTGCACGAGGACCTCGACTTCCGGCCGGGCATCCACGCATGGTTGCTGGAGGCCCGCGAGCTCGGTCTGCGGCTCGCCATCGCCAGCAGTTCGGAGCGCTCGTGGGTGATCGGACATCTGGAGCGGGTCGGCGCGCTCGACCTCTTCGACGTCATCGCCGCCGGTGACGAGGTCACCGCGCACAAGCCTGATCCAGCGGTCTACCAGCTCGCGCTCGACCGTCTCGGACTCCCTGGTACCGCGACCGTTGCCGTCGAGGACACCCAGCACGGCGTCGCGGCAGCCCTTGCGGCGGGTATGGCAACGATCGCGATTCCCAATCCGTACGTGGCTTCAGTGACTGCCGATCTGGTGCTGAGCAGTGCCGGCGAGCTGTCGCTGAGCGATGCGTTGCTGGCTGCGTCGAGCGTTTGATCCTTCGTTTGAAGGGTTCGCGGCGCGCCGGGAGGCTGAGCTGCTGGACCCGCGGGTCGGTTACCTTGGGCAGAAGTAGGACCGCTGGGGGGCGGGCGCGGGGCTGGGGAGAGGGGACCTGCGATGACGCTGTTTCTGTTCGCCGCCGCTGCCGGCTTCACCCTGGCCGCAGTCATCACCGACAACTTGGCGATGCTGTATGTCGGCGTGGGGATCTGGATCGTCGGGGCGTTCTCCGCGCTGTGGTTGTGGTTCTGGCCGCGTCGCCAGGGCTTCCGTACGCCGGAAGCCGCCCGGCTGGCCGCCGAAGCGGGCAACCCGCACGCGATCCGGGCCCTGGCGATGGATGCCTTGAGCACTGGTGACGACGCCCGCGCCGAGCGGTTGTTGCTGGTCGCGATCGACCACGGCGACATCGACTCGATGTGGGAACTGGCCCGGCTGATCGAGCGGCGCGATGGAATCGATGCCAGCGACGAGTGGTACCGGATGGCCGCGGACAACGGTCACTTCGCGGCCCGGCGCTATCTCAAGCGCCGCGACCCCGCGTAACCGTCAGACCACGGACAGCGTCAGACCACCGAGAGCGGCAGCAGTTTCTTGCCGGTCGGGCCGATCTGGATCTCGGTGTTCATCTGCGGGCAGACGCCGCAGTCGAAGCACGGTGTCCAGCGGCAGTCCTCGACCTCGATCGCGCCGTCCTCCTCGAGCGCGTCCTGCCAGTCCTCCCACAGCCAGTCGCGGTCCAGCCCGGAGTCCAGGTGGTCCCACGGCAGCACCTCGGCGTACTCGCGCTCGCGCGTCGTGTACCAGGCCAGGTCGACCGGGGTGTCGGCCAGCGCCTTCTCGGTGGCGGCGATCCAGCGGTCGTACGAGAAGTGCTCGCTCCAGCCGTCGAACCGGCCGCCGTCGCGCCAGACCTGTTCGATGATCCGGCCGACCCGGCGGTCGCCGCGGGAGAGCAGTCCCTCGATGATGCCCGGCTTGCCGTCGTGGTACCGGAAACCGATCGCCTTGGCGTACTTCTTGTCCGAGCGGATCGCCGCGTTCAGCTTGGCCAGCCGGGCGTCGGTCTCCTCGACGCCGAGCTGCGAGGCCCACTGGAACGGCGTGTGCGGCTTCGGCACGAACCCGCCGATCGACACCGTGCAACGGATGTCGTTGCGGCCGGACACCTGCCGGCCGGTCGCGATCACCCGCTTGGCCAGGTCGGCGATCGCCAGCACGTCCTCGTCGGTCTCGGTCGGCAGGCCGCACATGAAGTACAGCTTCACCTGCCGCCAGCCGTGGCTGTACGCCGCTGCGACGGTCCGGATCAGGTCTTCCTCGGTGACCATCTTGTTGATCACCTTGCGCAGCCGTTCCGAACCGCCCTCGGGGGCGAACGTCAGACCGCTGCGCCGGCCGTTGCGGGAGAACTCGTTGGCCAGCGTGATGTTGAAGGCGTCGACCCTTGTCGAGGGCAACGACAGCGAGACGTTGCTGCCCTCGTACCGGTCGCCCAGGCCCTTCGCGACCTCGGCGATCTCGGTGTGGTCGGCAGACGACAGGCTGAGCAGCCCGACCTCCTCGAAGCCGGTCTGCTTGAGGCCGTTCTCGACCATGTCGCCGATCGTGGTGATGCTGCGCTCGCGGACCGGGCGGGTGATCATCCCGGCCTGGCAGAACCGGCAGCCCCGGGTGCAGCCGCGGAAGATCTCGACCGAGAACCGCTCGTGGACGGTCTCGGCGAGCGGTACCAGCGGCTTCTTCGGGTACGGCCAGGCGTCCAGGTCCATCACGGTGTGCTTGGCGGTCCGGTACGGGACGCCGGGACGGTTCGGGGCGATCCGCTTGATCCGGCCGTCGTCGAGGTAGTCGACGGTGAAGAACTTGGGGATGTAGACACCACCGGTGGAGGCGAGCCGCATCAGCACCTCGTCGCGGCCACCCGGACTGCCCTCGTCCTTCCACTCCCGGATCACGTCGGAGATCGCCAGCACGATCTCCTCGCCGTCCCCGAGCACCGCCGCGTCGATGAAGTCGCCGATCGGCTCCGGGTTGAACGCCGCGTGCCCACCGGCCAGCACGATCGGATCCTCGTCGGTCCGGTCCACGGCGTACAGCGGGATCCCGGCCAGGTCGAGCGCGGTCAGCATGTTGGTGTAGCCGAGCTCGGTCGAGAACGACAGCCCGAAGACGTCGAAGGCCCGGACCGGCCGGTGGCTGTCGAGGGTGAACTGCGGGATGTCGTTGTCCCGCATCACCTGCTCCATGTCCGGCCAGACCGAGTACGTCCGCTCGGCCAGCGTGTGCTCGCGCTCGTTCAGCACCTCGTACAGGATCTGCACACCCTGGTTGGGCAGCCCGACCTCGTAGGCGTCCGGATACATCAACGCCCACCGCACACTCGCCGAGTCCCAGTCCTTACTGACCGAGTTGAGCTCACCGCCCACATACTGGATCGGCTTCTGCACAGTGGGCAGCAACGCTTCCAGCCGCGGAAACAAGGACTCAACAGTCATCACAGAACTTCCCACTCGACGCATCCATACCACGCACCAGCCTAACGCCGGTACGCCCGGGCGCCCTCATCGCGGCCGGACCTCAGGCGGGAACCAGCCCATGGGCGGCGATGAACGCCCGCCATTCCGCGTCCTGCTCCGGGCTGAACCCGGCCGTGGGAACAGTCGACGCTCCGGCGCCCGCGAAGCGGAAGTTCCACTGGCCGGAAGCCTCCCGGAGCGACTTCACGGCACTCCAGGAGTACCGGAGGTCGGTGATCGCGGTCGCGATCCGGAGCCCCTCGTCGGTCAGCGTGTAGGTGTAGACCGGCCCGTACTTCCTGGCGGCCAGGTGTCTGATCACCCCGATCAGCTCGGGATACCCGATGAAAATCAGCCCCAGGACGTTGATGGCGCCATCGTCGATCACCAGTCCCCAGATCAGATAGCCGACGCCGGCCGCTCTCAACGCCCAGCCGACCCAGCGCATCTGCAGCCGGGCGTTCCGTAGCCGACGCCCCAGCGTCACCTCGACCGGCACCGCGATGTTCATCGTGTCTCCTCACCCCCGCCGCCGATCTGGACGGCTGGCGGAGCCTACAGCGCGCCGGGCTCAGCGGAGTGGGGTTTCTCGCAGGATTTCGGGGGTGAGGGCTGCTTCGACGCCTTCTCCTTCGACGACCTTCCGTAGCTCGGGGTCGGCGAAGAGGGGGCGGAGGTCGGCGGGGATGGTGGCGGGCGGGTCGGCGCTACCGACGTACTCGAGGTGTTCGGGGTAGTGGGCCAGGTGACCGGCGAGTTTAGGCCAGCGGAGGGTGAGGATGGTCCAGAGGGCGGTTTGCTGCTCCTGGAGGTGGTTGTCGGCCAGGTTGACCTCTTGGAGCGTCTCGATACCCCGCGCAATGCCGTAGGCGTTGACCAGGCGCTTCATCGCGCGCGGGTTCGGGTCGCGGCCCAGCAGCTGCTGGAACGGTTCCAGGGTGTGCTGGTTCTGTCGCTGGGCACGCTCGCTGACCATTTCGATGGCGAGGGTCTCCAGCCGGGCCTGCTCGTCGGCGGGGGTCCGGCCCGGGTTCGCCAGTACTTCCGCCCGCGCTTCCTCGCTCGTCTTGCCGGCAAGGTCGCGGCTGGCGGCGGCGCGCGCCTGCTTCAGCGCCTGCTCGTCGGGCACGCTCGCCGACCGCAGGATCCGGCCCCAGAAGTCGTTCAGCCGCTTGCCCGCCTGCGGCAGGCCGGTCGAGATCTGGAACGTCTTCTCCAGGAAGAGATAGCCGACCGGCTGGCCGGGCCCTCCCCCGGCGCTCACGAACTCGTCGTACTCCTTGGCGTAGCTGTCCGCAAGCCAGTCCCGGTCCGCGGCGATCACGTAGGTCACCGGCACGTCGCGGAAGAGCGTTTGGATGCCTTCCAGCAACTCCACGACGTACGGGCCTTTGCAGCGGTCGAGGTCGTCGATCATCACGACGACGTCGTGGTGGATCCACTTGGTGAGGTCGGCCAGGTGATCCTGCACTGTCCGCATCGGGTCGCTGGTGTTCGCCATGAACCGTCTGGCGCCCCGGGCGGAGGTGGTGAAGACCCAGCGGCCCATCGCATGCAGGAGGCCCCAGACGGTGAGCGCCGGGGTGATGATGGCGGCGGCGGTGACCACGTAGTCCTTGACCGTTGTCGGTGAGAACAGCTCCTCGTCGCCGGAAGCACCGAACCAGCCGGCCTGCCAGGCCCAGGTGACGGCTCCCGCGACGAGCAGCAGGGCGAGGTAGCCGGGCCAGCCACCCTTCGATCGCCACAGTCGCTCCCGGAGCCAGAGCCACGCGGCCCTCGGCTTGTCGAACTTCCAGAGTTCGCGGACGGCACCGGAGTACAGGGTGGTCATCAACCACCACCACGGCGGCTCGATCCGCTGATGGCGCCACGCATTGAACTCGACCACCACACACCGCTTCTCGCCTGCGTCCTTGTTGACTGTCCGCAGCTCGTCAGCAAGGAAGTTGAGCACCGAGGTCTTCCCTGCTCCCCAAGGCGCATGGAGATGCACGATGAACGCCCCACCCCGCGGTACCTCCGCCTGCCGACTGTTCTTGGTCTCCTCCTTGCGCGCATCCCGAATCCGCCGCCCCAACACCCGCGCAAACCCCTGCCGCCCCAACTCGTCAACCCGAGCCGGCCCATCAGTATGAGTAGGCACCAACTCCTCCCGCCGCTTCTTGCGGGCCGTCTCGACGGAGCCGGTTGCCGACGCGGTGTCGTCGGAGGCGGTTGTCGCGGCTTCGGCGGTTGCTGGTGTGCTGCTACTGCTGGTCGGCTCCGGTGGGACGGTGCTGGACAGGCTCAGCTTGCGGAGGCGCTCGAAGATCTTCGGGTCGAGTACGTACACGCTTGGCATCAGGCCTGGACGAGCAGCGCCATACCCGATGGCGATCGAGCGCAGCGAGTCCTCCGGACTCAGGCCACCCGCACCACTGCCAAGCAGCGGGAAGGCGGTGTCGCCAGCGTGGTCCGAACCATCGATGCGCGCAGCGAGCTCGCCGACAGTGTGAACAGCCTCGATAACGGTCTGGATTGTCGAGCCGCTGTCCGCCACCACCGCCGCGAGAAGGATCGCCTGCCGGCTGTCCGGAGGCGAGACCTCGACAACCTGACCTGGAGCGAAGACTTCGACCGGCCGCGAGATCCGCAGCGCGTCCAACCGATCCACGAACTCGGGCGCCATGCTGCCGGTGGTACTGCACGGCACCACCAGGACCCGTGCACCGCTCTCGAAGAGATCGCCGAGGAAGATCGCCACCCGGCGCCCCTCGACGCTGACCATCATCTGTTGCTGCTCAGCCATTCGCCCCTCCCCTGACGCAGAGTAGTGGCTGGGCAGCGGCTACGGACAGTGGTCAGGTCAGGTGGGTCAGGAGGAGCTTGTTGATCTGGTCGGGGTGGGAATAGGTGACCAGGTGGGCGGCCGACTCGAGGATCTCCAGGTGGGCGCCGGGGATCTGCATCGCCAGCGGGATCACCGTTTCGGGTGGGATGGAGGCGTCCGACTCGGCGGTGACCAGAAGGACCGGAGCGGTGATGTCGGCCAGGCCGGGGCGCAGGTCCATCGCGCCCAGGGCCTCGCAGCAGGAGGCGTAGCCCTCGGGGGAGGTGGTGAGGAGTTGCTGGCGGATGGTGTCGACCTCCGCGGCGTGCGCTTCGGCGTACTCGGGGAGGAACCAGCGGGCGAGGGTGGCCTCGGTGATCGCCTTGGTGCCTTCGGCGCGGACCTGGGCGGCTCGGTCGGTCCACATCTGCGTGCCGGCGGCCGGGTACGCCGGTGGGCAGAGGATGGCGAACCGGTGGAAGCGGTCGGGGGCATTCTCGGCGAGCCAGAGGCCGACCGCACCGCCGAGCGAGATGCCGACGTACGACGCCCGCTCGATCAGCAACTCGTTGAGCAGTTCGACGACGTCGCCGCCGAGGTCCTCGATCGTGTACGGCCCGTCGGGCGCCTCGGAGTCCCCGTGCCCGCGATGGTCGAACGCGATCACCCGGAACCGCTGGGACAAGACGTCGAGTTGCGGCGCCCACATCGCGTGCGTAGTACCGAGCGACGAGCCGAGCAACAGCACAGGCGCGTCATCAGGACCGGTCGTCTCGTAGTTGAGTCGCATGGGGCCCACACTACGAACGTTGCTAGCGTCGGGCCATGATCAAGGGTGTCCCAGGCCTGGGAAATGTCGTTGAGCTGGCCGAGGTGGTGCGGAACGGGTTCGTGGAGAGCCGGCATTTCGGGCTGGCGGTGGCGCTGGATCCGGACGGGAAGGCTCTGTACGCGGCAGGAGACGTGGACGCCGTCGTACTACCGCGCTCGACCGCGAAGCCGCTGCAGGCAGTGGGCTGCATCGTCGCCGGCGCCGAACTGGTTGACGAGGAGGCGGCGATCGCGGCCGGGAGCCATACCGGCGAGGACCGGCACGTCGCCGTGGTTGACCGGCTGTTGGCGGCCGCCGGCCTGGATCGATCAGCTCTCGGCTGCCCGCCGGACCGTCCCGAAGACGAACCTACCCGCTTCCGTTTGATTGCCGAGGGCATCGAACCTTCCCCGGTCCGGATGAACTGCTCCGGCAAACACGCCGCGATGCTCCTGGCAACCGTCGCCCAAGGCAACGACCCCGCCACCTACCTGGACCCCGACTCGCCCCTCCAGCGCACCATCACCACCGAGATCGAACGCCTGACGAACTCGTCCACCGGCGTTCTCACCACAGACGGCTGCGGCACCCCTCTACTCGGCATGCCGCTTTCCGGCCTGGCGGGAGCCTTCAGCCAGCTGGCAACAGCGTCAGCCAGCACTCCGGAAGGCAGGGTGGCAGCTGCGATGCGCCAGTACCCGGAGTACGTCGGCGGCAACGGCCACCAGAACACCGAGGTGATGCGCCGCCTCCCTGGCATCATCGCCAAGGGCGGCGCCGAAGGCGTAATAGCCATGGCCACCCCCGACGGCCACGCAGTAGCCGTCAAAGTCATCGACGGCAACCCCCGAGCCACCACAGCCCTAGCCCTGACCCTGCTGGGCAAGTGCGGTGTCGACATCACCCCAGCCGCCGACCTGCTCGCCCTGCCCGTACTCGGCGGCGGCCGCCCAGTCGGCGAGATCCGCCCAACGCTGTAGCCGGCTAGCGGTAGAGGGGTAGGGCGCCGGTTAGGGAGTCGACGGCTGGGCGAGGGCCGTGGATTGCCAGGGCTGTGTAGTGCAGGTCCTCGGGCTTGGTGCCGGACATTGTCGACTGGTACTGGTCGTAGGTTCGGGACCTTTGGGCTACCTGGTTGACGTCGTGGACTACCACCTCGGGGTGAATGGCCGCCGCTTCACGGAGTTCGGTCAGGCGGGCGGGGTCCGCCCTGAGGACGGGGATCGGATAGGCGCACATACCGGGGTGCGGGTTGCCGGCAGCGTCATGCGCCTCTGGGCCGACCAAGTCGGGCAGGTGCGAGCCGACGCCGACTCCGACGAGGGCCGCTGCGTTGAGTGCTACTCCGATGGGTGCGTCTGCGTCGATCACGACGACTAGCTTGTTCGCCAACACTTGGTTGACCGTAGCTGCTTGAGCGGGTGCCTGACGGCGATACCGAACGATATTCGGCCGATCTGCGAAACTGTCGGTTATGGACGAACTTGATACGGCGCTGCTGCGGATGCTGCAGAACGACGCGCGCCGGACCAACCGGGAGATGGCGGCCGAGCTGGGGATCGCGCCGTCGACGTGTCTGGAGCGGATCAGAGGACTGCGCGACCGCGGGGTGATCAGCGGGTACCACGCGGAGGTCGACCTGCAGGCCATCGATCGCTCCACCCAGGCGATCATCTCGATCAAACTCCGCCCGCAGGCGATGGCGACGGCCACCACCTTCCAGACCTACGTCCAGAAACTTCCGCAGACGCTGGCGATGTTCATGGTCTCCGGCGCCTCCGACTTCCTGGCCCACGTGGCCGTCAAGGACACCCAGGCGTTGCGCGACTTCGTCCTCGACCTCGCCAAACGCCAGGAAATCGCCGACATCCGCAGCTCCGTCGTCTTCGAGCACCACCGCCGAACCACGGTCCTCCCCCTCCCTGACCGCTGAACCACCGGCGACCGCCGGCCCAACGTGGCCGGTGGGTCTTCGAGTTCAGTTGCCAGGCTTGGCGAGGGTGGTGCGGGCCTTCTCGACGGCTGCTTCGGTGGCGCCGTCGAGTTCGCCTGGTTGGCCGGCCAGGACGCCGACGGCGAGGATCACGTCACCGATGCCGGTGATGGCCGAGTCGAACTCGAGGCCTTCCTTGGGGCCGCTGACGCCGGTCAGTTTGAAGGCGAAGGGCTCGTCGCCGAACTGGGGGGCGGGGATCTCGACGACCTCCATCTGGGTGGAGCCCGCGCCGTCCATCCGCATCGTCACCTTCGGGCAGGAGGCGACGGCCTCCTGGTACGACGTCTGCAGTTCGCGGACCGCCTTCGAGGTGCTCATCGAGTCGAGCGAGAAGTCGATGTACGGGCCTTCCTGGCTACCCGAGAAGGAGCGATGCACGCTCCGTTTGGAGCCCGGGGCCTCGTCGGCGTTCAGCAACTTGACCAGCGGCTTGCACTTGCTGGTCGGTGCGGAGAACGGCGTACTGCCCTCGCCGGCCGGATCGTCGCCCTCCTCGGAGAAGCCGCTCGGCAGCTCCTTCAGCTCGAGAAGTGCCTTGGTGAGTTCGGTTTTCGAGCGTTTGACCGGACCGGTCTCGGTCGGCGGAGCGGTCGGCGTACTCTGCGTGGGAGTCGCGGTCACCGAGGGTGCCGAGGTGGGGCCGGACGACCCACTGGGCTTGTCGCCACCGCAGGCGGCGAGCGTCAAGGAGAGAGCGGCGGCAACGGCGAGCGGGAACGACGACGCGAGCTTCATGACCCATCCAGAACCGTCGAGGGCGCAGGGAAGCTGAAGCGTACCCGACCAAGCCGGCCCGGCCGACGCGGACTAGACCTGGTGGGATCGCAGGTGGATGTTCTGCAAGAGGCCGACGGCGAGCAGGCCGGCCAGCATCGAGGAACCGCCGTAGGAGACGAAGGGCAGCGGCAGGCCGGTGACCGGCATGATGCCCAGCGTCATGCCGATGTTTTCGAAGGCCTGGAAGGCGAACCAGCACACCACGCCGGTGGCGATCAGCCGGCCGAACGCGTCCCGCGCGTTCACCGCGATCCGCAGTCCGCGCCACAGAATCAGCACGAACAGGCAGATGATCGCGCCCGCGCCGATCAGCCCGAGCTCCTCCCCCGCGACGGTGAAGACGAAGTCGGTGTGTTGCTCGGGCACGAACGCGTTCTGCGTCTGCGAACCGTGGAACAGCCCTTGCCCGAATACACCGCCGTTGCCGATCGCGATCCGGGCCTGGTTCACGTTGTAGCCGATGCCCTGCGGGTCCGACTCCGGATCCGCGAACGCGGTGAACCGGGCCAGCTGGTACTTCTTCAGCACGTTGAACTGGATCGCGAGCACCGCGATCACCGTCGCCGCGGTGACGATGCCGAGCATCCACCGCTTCGGTACGCCGGAGACCGCGACGATGCCGAACACGATCGAGCCGAGCACCATCACCGTGCCGAGGTCGGGTTGCAGCATCACCAGCAGTACCGGGATCGCGGCGACCGCGATCGCCTGGGCGATGTCGATCGTCCGGGCCTCGCGGTGGTTGGTCTCGCCCTTCTCAGCAATCAGCAACGCCATCCCGACGATCACCGCGAGCTTGGCGAACTCGCTCGGCTGGATCGACATCCCGGGCACCTGGATCCACGATCGCGACCCGTTGATCACCGCGCCGACACCGGGGACCAGGACGAGGATCAGCCCGACCACGGACGCGGCGTACAGGACTGGGGCGAGGATGCGGAGGCGGCGGTGATCGCTGACGGCGGCGAGCACGGCGAGGACGAGACCGATGGCGAAGTTGAGGGCGTGCCGGAGCAGGAACGCATGCTGGTTGCCGTCGGTGAGGGCGGTCCGGTTGTACGTCGCCGACCAGATCAGCAGGGAGCCGATCGCCGACAGCGCGAGCACACCGATCACCAGCACCCAGTCGACCTGCCAAAGCGTCGAGCGCCGATCGGCCCGCCCCATCGACGGCCGCAACGGCGTCAGCAGGCTCATCGCTCTGCCCTCCCCGGCACCAGGTGCTCCGGTCGGTCGTGCTCGATGGCGGTCGTCACCGGTCGGTCTCGCTCGTCGGCGGCTTTCATCGGTCCGCCTTCTTACCGGGCGGAGTGACCGGTGGCTTGACGTTGTAGAGCGTCTCGTAGATGTGCCGGACCGCCGTGCCGGAAGCGCCCGATCCGGTACCGGCCTGACTGATCATCATCACGACGGCGTAGCGATCGGTGTAGCTCGCCATCCACGAAGTCGTCTGCTTGCCGTAGACCTCGGCCGTTCCGGTCTTGGCGCGGATCGGGATCTGGTCGAGCGGGAAGCCGGTGAACTTCCACGCTGCCGTACCGGTCTTGGCGGTCTCCTTCAGCGACCGGTCGATGTAGCGCAGCGTCGAGGCCGGCACCGGCAGCCTGCCCGCGAGCTTCGGCGGCACCGGCCTGATCTTGCCGTTCGGGCCGATCACCGCCTTCGCCACCCGCGGCTCCCAGAGCTTGCCGCCGTTCGAGAGCGCCGAGTAAGCCGTTGCCAGCTGCAACGGTGTGATCGTGGTGTCGCCCTGCCCGATGGCGAAGTTGACCGCGTCACCCGCACGGTAGCGGTAGCCGTCCACGCAGAACTCGCGGGAGAACTGCTTCAGGAACGCGGACGTGCCGGCCGGCGGGTTGTCGGCGAGCTTGCAGTAGTAGTCCTTCTGCGCGTCGTAGTACTCCTTCTTCCACTTCCGGTCGGCGATCCGGCCGGACACCTCACCGGGCAGGTCGATCCCGGTCGGCTTGCCGAGGCCGAAGCCCTTCGCCATCTGGACCATCGGGTCGGCGGCGGTGATGTCGCCGGAGTTGCCGCCCTCCTTGAGCCACAGCGCGTAGGCAATCCGGTAGAAGAAGGTGTCGCAGGAGATGGCGAGCGCCTGGTCGAAGCCGATCATCCCGTAGGAGGCGGACTCGTAGTTCTTGAACCGGCGGTCGCCGACCTCGAAGTACGACGAGCAGTCCAGCCGGGTCTTCGGCCCGTACCCGTTGGCGAACGAGGCCGCGGTGGTGATCGGCTTGAAGGTCGAACCGGGTGCGAGCTGGCCCTGGATCGCCCGCGACACCAGCGGCGTGCCGGCCTTGGTGGAGTAGAGCGCGTCCAGCTCGCGTTGCGAGATGCCGCCGACCCAGACGCCAGGGTCATAGCTCGGGTAGCTCGCCATCGCGACGATCTGGCCGGTCTTGGTGTCCATCACCACGGCCGCGCCGGAGTCGGCAACGTAGTTGCGATGGGTGATCTTGTCGTACTGCTTGCGGGCCGTCATGATCGCGCCGCGCAGCTGAGCCTCCACCGACGCCTGGATCCGCGCGTCGATGCTCGTCATCAGGGTCGATCCCGGCACCGGCGCGGTCTGGCTCTTCAGGCCGGTGGTGTAGCCGACCGCGTCGACGATGACGTTCTTCACGCCTGGCGTCCCGCGCAGCAGCTGGTCGTAGGTGCGCTCGACGCCGGCCCGGCCGACCAGGTCCGAGCGGTGCGGCACCGAGTCCTGCCCGGCCTTGTCGAGCTCGTCCAGCTCGTTGGTGGTGATCGGCGACAGGTAGCCGAGGATGTGGGCCGCGTTCACCTTGTACGGCGCTGGGTAGGCGCGCAGCGTCTGCGACTCCGCGGCCACGCCCGGGAAGTCCTCACGGCGCTCCATCACCTCGATCGCGACCTGCTCGCTGACATCCTTCGCGACCGGGATCGGCTGGTACGGCGTGCCGTTCCAGCAGGCCGGCGGTTTGGAGGCACCGGGCTCGCCGCAGAGCATCGTCCGGGCGGTGAGGTCCTTTGGCTTCTGGCCGAGCACCTTCGCCAGCCGGGCCAGCACCACCTGCTGCTGGCCGTCGGGCAACTTCGCGAGCACCGAGCGGTCGACGGTGATCACCAGGGAGACCCGGTTGCCGACCAGGGTCCGCCCGGCCGCGTCGACGATCGTGCCGCGCGGCGCCGGGACGAGCACCTCCCGCGTGCGGTTCTGAGTGGCGGCCTGCGAGTAGTCGTCGGACGACATCACCTGCATGTACCAGAGCCGGGCGAGCAAGGTGAACATCAGCGAGAAGACGAGCACCTGGATCACGAACAGGCGCAACCGCGGCTTCAGCGGCGCCGGGTTGAAGCTGTCGAAGCTCATGGCAGCACCCGCCGCCGTTCCCGCGCCGGTACGACGCGTCCCATCACCCACATCACCAGCGGGATGACCAAGATCGCCGCGACCACGTCATACCCGGCGGCGATCCCGAGCCGCACCCCGAACTCGCCCCAGTCGACCGCCGGATCATGCAGGAGCGACCCGGTCGCCGAGTACACGGTCAGGGAGAGGGCTGCGCCTAGTACGACGGTCAGCGCGACCGCCACCGGACCGACCGGCGCAGCTGACGTCTCGCGCCGGATCAGGCCGGCGACGTACCCAGAGAGTGCCAGGGCGAGGGCCCACCGACCGGCGGTGTGGTCGGCCGGGGGCGCGACGTCGAGCATCAGCCCGCCGAGGAAGCCGGCGATCGCACCCCACTCGGCACCCCGCGACAACGCGAGCGCGACCACCACGATCATCACCAGGTCGGCGGTCACCCCGGCAACAGCGATATGCGGCAGCAACGAGGTCTGCACCGTCACGGCGATCAGCAGGAACAAGGCCCCCAGCCCAACCCGAACAGCCGTCATCTCAGCAGCCCTCCCCCGGCGTAGGCGGGCCGCACCTGAAGGCGCCCATCGTGTGGCCCGCCCGGGCACCGCGCAGAGCCCGGGCAGGGCACCCACGGGCGGTCATCGGGCACCGCCGGCGGGGACAGTCCCGCGCGGAGCCCGGGCGGGTGGGCCCGTTACAACGCCGACCAGGTCGATCCGGGTCGGGTCGACGAACGGCTTCACCAGCGCGGTCGAGCCGAGTGCTCCTTGCACAGACGTCACCGAGGTGACCTCGCCGATCGGCACACCCGGAACGTACGGCGCGTTGCCGCTCGAGCCCCAGGTGACGATCCGGTCGCCCATCTTGGGCCGGGCCTTCAGGTCCACCAGCTTGTAGTCGAGCGCGGCCGACGAGCCGATCTCGCCGCGGCCGGAGACGAACCCGAGCGCCATCGTCGAGTTCAGCCGGCCGCCGACGGTCGAGTTGCGGTCGCCGATCAGCAGCACCGTGGCGGTGGCTTGGGTGGTCCGCACGACGCGGCCCACCAGCCCGTCGCCATTCAGTACTGTCATGTCCGGTCGCACCCCGTCCGCCGTTCCGGCATCGATGGTCACTGTGTGGTTGAAGCTCTGCGCGCTGCCCAGACCGATCACCCGTGCCGGTGTCACCGTGTAGGTCGGCGCCACCTTCAGCAGCCGGTCCAGTTCCCCGGCGCGGTTGCGGGCATAGTCGGTCGTACGCAGCTCGCTGGTGAGTTTCTCGTTGTCTGCTTGGAGTTTTTCGTTCTCTGCCTTCAATGTATCCAGTTCCGCGAACCGGTCCCGAAGGTTGTCCACAGGCTGCCGCGCATTCGTCGCGGTCGACTCCAGCGGACCGAAGACGGCCGCCGCCGCATGCCGCAGCGGCTCGACGGGCGAACCCGCCGAGCGTCGTGCGTCCAGCACGATCAGGGTGAAGGAGGCCAGGATGACGAGCACCAGGATGGTCCGGCGACGGCGGATCTCCCGGGGCAACCCGGCCGAACGGACCAGCCCGCGCGCCGGCGTACCGAGATCTTTCAGCATCGGTTCAGCGGCGGTCGGTGACGAGGATGCGGTTCAGTGTCTCGATGTTGTCGACACACTTGCCGGCGCCGAGCACGACGGCGTCCAGCGGGTTCTCCGCGACGTGGATCGGGATCCCCGTCTCGTGCCGCAGCCGCTCGTCCATGCCCTTCAGCAGCGCGCCGCCACCGGTCAGCACGATGCCCCGGTCGACGATGTCGCCGGCCAGCTCGGGCGGGGTCTTGTCCAGGGTGGCCTTGACCGCGTCGACGATCGCGGTGATCGGCTCCTCGATCGCCTGCCGGATGCTCGCCGAAGACACCTTCACCGTGCGCGGCAGCCCGGAGACCATGTCCCGGCCGCGGATCTCCGAGTCCGGCCCGTCCGAGGTCGGGAAGGCCGAGCCGATCGTCATCTTGATCTGCTCGGAGGTGGCCTCGCCGAGCATCAGCGAGTACTCCTTCTTGCAGTAGTTCACGACGGCCTTGTCGATCGCGTCACCGGCCACCCGGATGGACTGCGAGGTGACGATCCCGCCGAACGAGATCACCGCGACCTCGGTCGTCCCGCCGCCGATGTCGACCACCATGTTGCCGGTGGCGTCGCGGACCTCGAGGTTGGAGCCGAGCGCGGCGGCCATCGGCTCCTCGATGATGTAGACCTTGCGGGCGCCGGCCATGTACCCGGCGTCGCGGACGGCCCGCTGCTCCACCGCGGTGATGCCTGACGGGACGCAGACCACGATCCGCGGCTTGGCGAAGTACCGGCGGCGGTGGACCCGCTGGATGAAGTACCGCAGCATCTGCTCGGCGGCGTCGAAGTCGGCGATCACGCCGTCCTTCAACGGCCGGATCGCGGTGATGTTGCCGGGCGTCCGGCCGATCATCTTCTTCGCCTCGGCGCCGAACGCGACCGCCTCGCGCGGTTCGTCGGTCCGGATCGCCACCACCGACGGCTCGTTCAGTACGACGCCACGTCCGCGCACGTACACGAGTGTGTTGGCCGTACCGAGGTCGACCGCCATATCGCGGCCGAGCATGCTGTTCGCCATTTTCGGCGGCCTCCCGCTGCTCGGGTCCGAGGTTCTCAGGCTAAGCGCGGACCCATCGCCACCCGGGGACCGACACGACTCGTCCGCCCGCGACGCATCGTATCGGTCCATTCACCAGGTGTTCGCGCCGCCCTCCACAACTGAGACGTACTGCGAAGTACTACGGCAGGTCGGGAAACCAGATCTTGATCTCGCGCTCGGCCGACGCGTGCGAGTCCGAGCCGTGCACGAGGTTCTCCCGGTTCGACAGCGACAGATCGCCGCGGATCGTGCCCGGAGCGGCCTTGCGGCCGTCGGTGGCGCCGTTCAGCGCGCGGACGACCTCGACCGCCTCGTCGCCCTCGAGCACCAGCGCGACCAGCGGGCCGCTGGTGACGAACTCGCGCAGCGGCGGGTAGAAGTCCCGCTCGACGTGCTCGGCGTAGTGCTGGTCGGCCTGGTCGCCGTCGATCGTGCGCAGGTCCATCGCGACGACGGTGAGGCCCTTCGCCTCGAACCGTCCGAGGACCTCCCCGACCAGGCCACGGCGTACCGTGTCGGGCTTGAGCAGGACGAGGGTGCGCTGCGACATGTCTGTTCTCTCTCCGATGCTGTGGCGGGTCTACTGCGGGTGAGCCTAGTGGTTTGTCAGGCCTGGGCCGCTTGGGCGGCCTTGGCTTCGTCGATCCGGCGGCCGAGCACGATCGCCATCACCCAGAACGCGGCGAAGGCCAGTCCGAGCACGAACATCACCGGTACGACGAAGCCGAGACCGACTGCGGCGACCTGGATGATCGAGCCGAGGATGTACCCGAGCTGGTTGCGCAGGAGTCCGGCGGCGACCAGTGCGAGGACGGCCAACCCGAGGCACAGCGGGATCGCAGTACTGGGCTTCACGTCGGCGACCGAGATCATCACCGGCGTGACGAGGGCCAGGACGATGAACTCGAAGCCGAGGACGATACCGGCGAGCGATCTCACCGCTTCTCCCCGGCCGGCTTGCGGACCAGCAGCGTCCGGGCCTCGCCCGCGGTGATCACCGAGCCGGTGATCAGTACGCCGCCGGTGCCCATCGCGAGCGCGTTCTCCTCGGCCAGCCGGATCGCGTCGTCGATCGCGTCGAGCAGCTTGGGCCGGACCAGCACCCGGTCCTCGCCGAAGATCTCGATCGCCAGCTCACCCAGTTCCTCGGCCGGCATCGAGCGGTCGAACGAGTTCCGGGTGCAGACGACGGTCTCCATGATCGGCTCGTACGCCTCCAGGACGCCGTACACGTCCTTGTCCTTCATGCAGCCCAGTACGCCGATCAGCGGCTGGAACGCGAACGCCTCCGACACCGTCTCCGCGGTCGCCTGGGCGCCGTGCGGATTGTGCGCGGCGTCGACGATGACGGTGGGACTGGTCCGGACGACCTCCATCCGGCCGGGGCTGGTCACCTCGGCGAACGCGGCCTCGACCAGCTCGCGGGTCATCCGCTGGCCCTCGTTCTGCCCGCTCGCCCCGAGCAGCGCCTCCACAGCGGCGAGCGCGGTGGAGGCGTTGTGGGCCTGGTACTCACCGTGCAGCGGGAGGTAGATGTCGTCGTACTCGCCGCCGAGACCCTTGAAGGAGATCAGCTGGCCGCCGACGGCGACCGAGCGGCTGACCACCCCGAACTCGAGTCCCTCCCGGGCGACCTGGGCGCCGACCTCGGCGGCCCGGCGTACCAGCACCTCGGCCACGTCGAGGCTCTGCTGCGAGATCACCGCCGTGCTGCCCGACTTGATGATGCCGGACTTGTCCCTGGCGATGGTGACCGGATCGGCGCCGAGGATGTGCGCGTGGTCGACGGCGACCGGCGTGATCACCGCGACGGTGCCGTCGGCGACGTTGGTCGAGTCCCAGGTGCCGCCGAGGCCGACCTCGACCACCGCGACGTCGACGGGCGCGTCGGCGAAGGCGGCGAAGGCCATCCCGGTCATCACCTCGAAGAACGACAGCGGGTGCTCGTTCTCGGAGTCGACGACGTCGACGTACGGCTCGATCTCGGCGTACACCTCGACGAACCGCTGCTCGTCGATCGGCTCGCCGTTCAGCGTGATCCGCTCGCGCACCGACTCCAGGTGCGGGCTGGTGAACCGCCCGGTCCGCAGCCCGGCCTCGCGCAGCAGCGCGTCGACCATCCGCGCGGTCGAGGTCTTGCCGTTGGTGCCGGTCAGATGGACGACGGGATAGCTCTTCTGCGGATCGCCGAGCAGCTCGACGAGCCGCCGGACCCGGTCCAGCGTGGGATCGATCTTGTTCTCCGGCCAACGGGCCTGAAGCTTCGCCGATACCTCGGCATAAGAGAGTGCACTCATCAGACCGCCAGTCTAGGTGGGCTGTGGATAACCCGTCGTGAGCACCCCTTGACAACCACTAGGATTGCCGTATGAGCGAAGCGTCCCGTGTTCCTGACAAGCCCACCCTCGACGGACTCGAGGAGAAGTGGGCTGCCGTATGGAAGGAACAGCAGACCTACGCGTTCGACCGTACTGCCGAGCGCGCGGACGTCTACTCGATCGACACCCCGCCGCCGACCGTCTCCGGGTCGCTGCACGTCGGGCACATCTTCAGCTACACCCACACCGACCTGGTCGCGCGCTTCCAGCGGATGCGGGGCAAGAAGGTCTTCTACCCGATCGGCTGGGACGACAACGGCCTGCCGACCGAGCGCCGGGTCCAGAACTACTACGGCGTCAAGTGCGACCCGTCGCTGCCGTACGACCCCGACTTCACCCCGCCGGAGAAGCCGGACCCGAAGAAGCAGATCCCGATCTCGCGGCAGAACTTCGTCGACCTGTGCGGCGAGCTGACCCACATCGACGAGCAGGCGTTCGAGGCGATGTGGCGCCAGGTCGGCCTGAGCGTCGACTGGAACTACCTCTACACGACCATCTCCGACGACTCGCGGCGGACGTCGCAGCGTGCCTTCCTGCGCAACTTCGCGCGCGGCGAGGCCTACCTGTCCGAGGCGCCGACGCTGTGGGACGTCACGTTCCAGACCGCGGTCGCGCAGGCCGAGCTGGAGGCTCGTGACTACCCGGGCGCGTTCCACAAGATCGCCTTCCATGGCGCCGACGGCCCGATCTACATCGAGACCACCCGGCCCGAGCTGCTGCCGGCCTGTGTCGCCCTGATCGCGCACCCGTCAGACGAGCGCTACAAGCACTTGTTCGGTACCACGGTCCGCTCGCCGCTGTTCGGCGTCGAGATCCCGGTCCTGGCGCACGAGGCGGCCGAGCCCGACAAGGGCGCCGGTATTGC
Organism: Kribbella sp. NPDC051718; assembly: GCF_040681515.1. Taxonomy (NCBI): domain Bacteria; kingdom Bacillati; phylum Actinomycetota; class Actinomycetes; order Propionibacteriales; family Kribbellaceae; genus Kribbella; species Kribbella sp. NPDC051718. Next base: position 156,379 of record NZ_JBFAYZ010000008.1, read on the forward strand.
GATGTGCTGCACCTTCGGTGACCTCACCGACGTGATCTGGTGGCGCGAGCTGCAGCTCCCGGTCCGGACCGTCATCGGTCGCGACGGCCGGATCCTGCGCGACACCCCGGAGTGGCTCGAGGGGTCTGAGCTCTATGCGGAGATGGCGGGCAAGACGACGTTCAGCGCGCGGGAGCTGATCGTCGGCAAGCTGCGCGAGAGCGGCGACCTGGACGGCGAGCCGAAGCCGACGCAGCGGAAGGCGAACTTCTTCGAGAAGGGCGACAAGCCGCTCGAGATCGTCTCCACCCGGCAGTGGTACATCCGCAACGGCGGCCGGGACGAGGCGCTGAAGGCCGAGTTCATCGAGCGCGGCAACGAGCTCGCCTGGGTTCCCGAGTTCATGCACCACCGCTACCAGAACTGGGTCGACGGGCTGAACGGCGACTGGCTGATCTCCCGCCAGCGGTTCTTCGGCGTCCCGTTCCCGGTCTGGTATCCCCTGGACCACGAGGGCGAGCCGGACTACGCGCACCCGCTGATGCCTCGGGAGGCCGATCTGCCGATCGACCCGACCTCGCAGGTCCCAGGTGGGTACGACGAGTCCCAGCGCGGCAAGCCCGGCGGTTTCGTCGCGGATCCGGATGTGATGGACACCTGGGCGACCTCGTCGCTGAGCCCGCACATCGTCTGCGGCTGGGAGCGTGACGACGACCTGTTCCGGCGCACCTTCCCGATGGACCTGAACACGCACGCGCACGAGATCATCCGCACCTGGCTGTTCTCCCGCGTCGTCCGGGCGCACTACGAGAACGGCACGCTGCCGTGGGCGCGGTCGATGATCTCCGGGTTCGTCGTCGACCCCGACCGCAAGAAGATGTCGAAGTCCAAGGGCAACGCGGTCGTTCCGTCGGAGATCCTGGAGAAGTTCGGCTCGGACGCGGTTCGCTGGCGGGCCGCGATGGCCCGACCGGGGATGGACTCGCCGTTCGACGAGTCGCAGATGAAGGTCGGGCGGCGGCTGGCGATCAAGGTTCTGAACGCGTCGAAGTTCGTTCTGTCGTTCGGGGCGACCTCGGTCGACGCGGGCGCGGTCACCCAGCCGGTCGACCTGGCGATGCTGGCGCAGCTGCGTCAGGTGATCGACGAGGCGACGGCTGCCTTCGAGCGGTACGACTACACCGGTGCGCTGGAGATCGCCGAGCGGTTCTTCTGGAGCTTCTGCGACGACTACGTCGAGCTGGTCAAGGAGCGGGCGTACGGCGGCCACGGTGAGGAGGGCGCGACCTCGGCGAAGGCGGCGCTGGCTGTCGCATTGTCGGTTCAGCTGCGGATGCTCGCGCCGTACCTGCCGTTCGCGACCGAAGAGGTCTGGTCGTGGTGGCAGGAAGGCTCGATCCACACCACGTCGTGGCCGGTCGCCTCGGTCGATGTCGCTGCCGCTGAGCAGGACCCGGCCGTTCTCGACGCGGTCGCCGAGGTTCTCGCGGGCATCCGCGGCGCCAAGTCGACGGCCCAGGTCTCGATGAAGACCGAGGTCTCCAAGGTCGAGGTCAGCGGCCCCGCCGCCCGCCTCACCCTCGCCGCTCAGGCCGAGGTCGACCTCCGAGCCGCCGGCCGGATCACCGGCGAGATCCTCTGGAGCCCCGACGAATCCGCCGAGGTCTCGGTCATCGCAGCCCTCTGAGTTCAACCACAGTACGTCGGTGGCGCCCGCTTCTTCGGAGGCGGGCGCTACTGGTTTCACCCGACCGACTACCCTGCGGGTTCAGCCGGTCTGCTGACCGGCTGCGGGAACACTTTGTCCGGATATGAAACGATCGGGACACCCCCAGCCCGAACCCCCGGCGACCCCGTCCGCGCGCCCCGAGGAGCACTCATGAGCACCCCCACCACCCCCGGCCCGGACGACCGCCCCCAGCAAACCCCTCTCCCCGCCCCGTCCGACCCGCCCACCCGCACCAACAACCCCCCAAGCAACAGCCCGACAAACCCTCCTCCGGTAAGCCCCGCGCCGAACGCCACGCCAGGCGCAGGCACAGGTGCCGGCGCGGCTGAGCCGGGTCAGGGTGCGGCCGAAGCTGCTACCGAGTCGATTCCGGTCCAGCCTGCGGCCGGCCAGAAGGTGACCACAGAGAAGGTGACAGTGGAGAGAGTCACCCTCGAAAGGGTGACTCTGGAGGCGACCGGCGAGAAGGCTGCCGGCGACGAGAAGTCCGCCGCCGAGAAGCCTTTGGGCGACAGGAAGACGCCTTGGTGGAAGACGGCCTGGTGGAAGGCGCCTTGGCTGAGGTTGAAGAAGGTCAAGTGGCGGCGCAATCCTTGGGTGACTGTTGGTGGGGTTGTGCTGGCGTTGCTGGTGGTGGCTGCGTTTGGGTATTTCGCGGGGCTCGGGCCGATGAGTCGGCTGAACACCGCGAGGGGCATCACCCCGCCGGCGAAGCTCGGTGGGCTGGATCGGGTGACTGACACGCAGATCCGGCAGCAGTTGAAGCTGGAGGAGACGCGGGATGCGTTGAGCCGGATCAACGACGGCAAGCAGGCGACGGTCGAGGCGTACGGGAATCTCGACGGGCAGCGGCTGTTCGTGGTGATCGCGTTGCGGGGCAAGGTCGACATCGACAAGACGATCAAGGACTCCGGTGCCTCGCCCGAGCAGGTGAAGAAGGTCGGCCAGGCCACCTGTGTCGAGTCGACCGACAACCTGCCGACGCAGTGCTACCGAGGATCCAACACGCTCACCGTGATCGCTCAGGCGGCCAACGACGGCGTCAGCGTCGACGACGTCGGCCCGCTCGCCGACGAGGCCTTCAAAGTTATGAAGTAGTCAGGCGAGCAAGCCGCTCAAGGCGATCATCACCGGGATCGAGAGCAAGGTGCTGAGCAGTACCGCGCTGCGGGCGAGTCGCCGCGCGGCGCGGTACTGTACGGCGTACACATACACGTTCTGAGCAGTCGGCAACGCAGCCAACAGCACCGGAGCAAGCAGCGCAGCGCCTTCGAGGTCGAGGAGCCAGCGGCCGACGGAGTACGCGACGAGCGGTTGGACGAGCGTCTTCAGCAGGACAGCGAGTACAGCGTCCCGGTCGAGGCTGATCGAGTCCTTCGCGCCGCCAAGGCTCAACCCATACGCCACCAACGCGACCGGCACCGCGGCCGCCGCCACCAGGTCGATCGGCCGCATCAACAACGACGGCAGCTCGATCCCCGCCGCCGCGACCAGCAACCCGAGCAGCGACGCCACCGTCAGCGGATTCCGCAACGGCCGCGTCAGCAGCACCCGCACCGGCACCCGCCGTCCCGCGCCATGCCGGTCCCCGTCCAGTACTGCGAACGCCACCGGCGCCATCACCAGCAACTGGAACAACACGATCGGCGCCACCAACGCCCCATCGCCCAGCACGTAGGCGGCGACCGGCACCCCCAGATTCCCCGCGTTCACATACGACGCAGCCAGTACTCCGATCGTCGCCTGCGCCCGATTGCGCCGCCAGATCAATACCGCAACGCCGAGATACAGCACCTGCACGACGAACAGCCCAGCCAGGTTCGTCAGCAACACCGGCGAGAAGATCGCGTGGAGATCAGCCCGGGCGACCGTGGTGAACAGCAACGCCGGCGTCGCGACGAAGAACGCCAGCCGCGACAGCACCAGCTCGTCCTCGGCCCGCAGTACGCCGGCCAGGCCGACCAGGTACCCGAGTACGGCGACCGAGACGAGTGCGACGAAGGCGGCGACGACGGCAGACATGCGTCAGCGACCCGGCGGCTTCGTCATCACCCCAGCGATCGTAGACGAAACGTTTCATCTGCAAGTTACTGACCAGCAAGCCATCCGAGTGGAAAGATTCCACCAAAACGTCGAAGGATGGCCATCATGACTTCTTCCGTCCCCTCCTCTAGTCGCAGAGCCGGACTCGCCGCAGCCGCCTCGCTGGCCGCGCTCGCGACCCTGCACGTCGCCCCGACCGCCACCGCTGCCGAGCCCAACCCCGAACAGCAACCCGCCCCGATCCAGTACGCCGCCGGCGTCCTCCCCCTCGGCGACGCGGACCTCGCCGAGACGCGCACCGTCACGGCCCTCGCCGAGGGCGTGACGCTGACCCGCATCGTCCGCGGCACCGACCCCGCGCCGGCCGACCAGATCAACACCACGACCCGCGGCCCCTGGGTCGTCAACGTGCTCACCATCGACCCGCGCAAGGCGAGGGGCGAGCTGCGGACGACGTACGGCCCCGACCTCGCGAAGGTCGAGAAGACCAGCGACCTGGTCCGGACGTCGGGCGCCCTGGCCGGCATCAACGCCTCGTTCTTCACCTTCACCGCCAGCGCCCTCTACCCGGGCGACCCGGTCGGGCTCGGCATCTTCGACGGCAAGCTGCTCAGCGAACCGCTCACCGACCCGGCCGAGGCCAACTTCGTGGTCGACGCCAAGACCAACAAGGCCGTGATGGGCCACCTCCGCTGGACCGGCTCGGTCAAGAACCCGAAGACCGGCGCGACGCTGCCGCTCGAGTTCGTCAACCACCCGCCGGTCATCCCGACCGCCTGCGCGACGCTCCCGGCCCAGACGGCGTGCACGGTCCCCGGCGACGTCACCCTCTTCACCCCTGAGTTCGCGGCCACCACCCCCGCCGGCGCGGGCATCGAGGTCGTCCTCGACCGGGACGGCTGCGTCGAGCGGGTCGCCGCCACCCGCGGTACGACCCTGACGAAGAACCAGACCTCACTCCAGGCCACTGGCAGCGACTCGAACGCACTCCTCGCGATGGTCTCGCACACCTGCCTGAAGACCGACCTCGCGATCGCCGACGAGCACGGCACCAACCTCAAGCTGCGCAAGGACCTGTACGCCGTAACCGGCCGCTACCGTCTCACCGCCAACGGCCAGGTCGTCGTCCCCGCCGGTACCGGCAGCTTCTTCGACCGCAACCCGCGCTCGATCGTCGGCACCACCAGCGACGGCAAGCTCACCCTGGCGGCGCTCGACGGCCGGCAGACCACCAGCGTCGGTACGACGATGGACGAGACGGCCGCGGTCGCCAAGGCACTCGACCTGAGCGACGCGATCAACCTCGACGGCGGCGGCTCGACCGCGATGGCCGTCAACGGCGCGCTCGTCAGCCACCCGAGCGGCACCAACGGCGCCGAGCGGGCCGTCGGCGACGCCCTCATCTGGGTGCCGAAGAAGTAGTACGCCACAACTGAAGGGCCCGGGATATCCCGGGCCCTTCACCTCTCAGAAGTTGTTGTTCGAGATGCCCTGGCCGAGGATCACCTGGTCATAGGTGTTCCCGTCGTTGTCGTCCGTGTAGGCGACCGCCACCTCGGACCACGGTGACACGGCAACCACCAACTGCTCCTGCCGTCCCGCCGGCACCTGGCTCAACTGCTGGGCCGACAGCCGCGGCGCGTCCGTGGTACCGGCTGAGTTGAAGCCGCGGACCCACACGTCGGAGTCCGTCGCCTGAGCGGTCCAGCCGACCACGCTGCTCGCCTGGTCATCGATCCCGATCGAGGGATTCTTGCCGCTGGCAACGACTTCCACATCAGCGGTGCGAGCAGCGCCCGTACCTGTGAACCCGCGAGTCCACACCCCTGCGCCCGACTCCCATGCGACCGCGAAGTCGCCGTTGAAGTTCGCCGCGACAGCGGCATGCAGCTGTGCCCCAGCAGTGGAGGCATTCGCCGTACGTCGGGACAGCGTGACCGCGCCATTCGTCCGGGCCAAGCCGACCAGCCCGACGTTGTACGCCGTATCGGTCGACCCGTCATCCCAGACCACGACCGCATCGCCCGAGGCCGACACCGCCACGTCCGGATTGTGATGCTGACCCGTCGTCGTCGAGGCGGTCACCTCGTAGCCGCGAGTCGTCGGCCCGGTGAATCCAGCCGCCTTCACCGTTGCCGGAGTACCGGTCTGGATGTCCTCCCACACCACCGTGAACGCAACCGCCGCAGTCGACGGCGCGCCATCCGGGTCGACCGCCACCCGGGGATTGATCTGCTGCCCATCCGCCGACGTGTTCGCATTGGCCGAAGCGGTCACCGTACCGGCCGTATTCACAACCCGGTAAGGGATGTTGTAGTAGCCGTTGCCGTCCGGATCGTCGGCCCACACGACAACGGCATTGCCCTTGTCGTCCAGGCCGACATCCGGGTGCAAGTGGCGCCAGTTGGTGACGCCACTGCCGCCGGCCGCGGACAGCTTCTTCTCATAGAGCGCCGTGCCGTTGTGGTACAGGCGCAGGAAGATCTCGCTGTGCGCGTTGTCGGCCGCGTCGGTCGTGTCGCGGTCGTCTTCCCAGACGACGGCGACGTACCCGTTGCGGTTGGTCGCGATCGCAGCCGTGTCCTGATCGCCGGTCGACACGCTGTTCGCAGTACTCCAGACCGGCGCCGCAACCGCTGCCTGGGCAGGGATCGTGAACAGTAGCGACGGAACGGCAACCGCCAGGGCGAAGAACTTCTTCTTCATGGTCACTCCCCTCAGACTGCCTGAAGGCCGGGCTGGCCCTCTTGGATGACGAACGACTTCAGCGTCGACACCGGCGCGTCGTGCTCGGACACCTTCGCCACGCCGCGGAAGTCCGCCTGCATCTGGGTCGGCGTCACCGTCGTCCGGATGTAGCCGCGGCGGTTGCTGTAGAACTTCAGCCACGGGTTGGTCCCGACGTCCGGGATCGCCGTGGTGGCGTCACCATCGCCGGTCGAGGTGGACGAGCTGGTGACGAGTTCAGTGCCGATCACCGCCGAGTTGGCGTTGTTGTAGTCCGCCATCAGGTTGTTGCCCCAGGCGCGGTGCACGTCGCCGGTGAGCACTACCGGGTTCCGGTTGCCGCGGTCGACCCAGCCCTGCTGGATGCGGGCCCGCGACGCGCGGTACCCGTCCCAGGAGTCCATGCTGGCCCCGGTCGAGTTGAAGCGCCGGGCGAAGAACACCTGCTGCCCGATGATGTCCCAGGTGGCCGCCTTCTCGGCCAGACCGTTGAGCAGCCAGGTCTCCTGAGCATTGCCAGGCAGGCTCCGGGTGGCGAGGTCTGCGTCCGAACAGATCTTCCAGCCGTCACCGCATGCCTGGTCGTTGCGGTACTGCCTGGTGTCGAGCATGTGGAACGTGGCGAGCTTGCCCCACGGCAGTCGCCGGTACAGCTGGATGGAGTTGCCGTTGTTGGCCTGAGCCGGCCGCAGCGGCATGTTCTCGTAGTACGCCTGGTAGGCCGCAGTGCGCCGGGCTGTCCACTGCGCGGTGGTGAGCGCCGGAGTGCTGTCCGCCCGAGTCATGTTGGCGTAGTTGTTCTCCACCTCATGGTCGTCCGGCACGACGATCCACGGCGCGACCGCATGGGCCGCCTGCAGATCCGGGTCCGACTTGTACTGCGCATAGCGACGCCGGTAGTCGGCCAGCGTCGTGATCTCCGTGGCACCCAGGTGGAGACGCGTCCGGCCGGCAGTAGCCGGGTACTCGTAGATGTAGTCGCCCAGGAACAGGATGAGGCCCGGATTGTCCTCAGCCATTCGCCGGTACGCCGTGTAGTAACCCTCCTCGTAGTGCGCGCACGAGGTGAAGGCCATGACGAGGTCGCGGCCGTTCGTGCCCGCTGCGGGCGCAGTACGGGTGCGGCCTACGGGTGAGACGTGGCCTTGGGCGCGGAAGCGGTAGAAGTAGTCCGAGTCGGGGTTGAGGCCGTTGGCGATCGCGTGAACGGAGTGAGCGGCTCCGTAGGTCGCAGTGACGGTGCCTGAGGTGACCAGGGTGGCGAAGGACTCGGTGGTCGAGACCTGCCAGTCCACGGCGACATTGGCGTTGGCCATGCCGCCCTGGCCGTCCGCATTGAGCGGGGACGGGGCCAGACGGGTCCAGAGCACGACGCTGCTCGAGTCGGGCTCACCGGAGGCGACCCCTAGCTGGAAGGGATACGGGACAGCTGCGGTGGCGGTGATGATGCTGGAACGGGCGGGCAGTGCGGTAGCACCTGCCGCCGCCAGTCCGCCGAGGACAAGGGTTCGACGACTGATGGGTTTCATGGGCGTCACCTTCCGAGGTGCACATGGCGCAGGGCCCTCCGGACGGATGAATACGACGGATCCGTCCGGAGAACCTCACGATCGGGGCGGTTCGTGCCCATACTCCCCAAAATTTGGTAACTTTCCTACACCTTGTCCTACTGGACAACGACCCGCTTTTTACCGGCCGGCACCGGTTCGAAGGGCTTGTAGTCCTGCCCGCAGGTCGCACCGTCCGCAGGCGCGTCCAGGGTCGTCAGGTACTTCGTGATGCCGGCGTCGGCGCAACTGCTCTTGAGCAGCGTCGTATGCCCGTAGCCCTCGACCGTGAGCATCCGGGCGTCCGGGAAGAGGTCGGCGAACGGGCGGGTGGCCGCGTACGGCGTCGCCGGGTCGTACCGGGTGCCGATGACCAGTACCGGCGGCTTCACCTTGTTCGGCCATGGGCCCTTGAACGCGTCGGTGTCCTTGACGGGCACGGACTCGCACACCTGGCCGACCCAAGTCCGGTAGCGGCCGAAGTGCGGACCGGTCTTGTCGGCGGCATCGGCGTACGCACGGTAGGCCAAGGGGTGACCGGCCTTCGCAGTCTCGATGCAGGGCTGCATGGCCTGCGCGAGCGAGGGATACACCTCCCGGTGCTTGGTCCACTCGACTAGAGCGGCCGGTGCCTTCAGTCGTGCGCTCTTGCTCTTGGCGGGGGCCGCGAGCTGGCTGTACAGGTCGGCGAGTTCCGACCAGCCTGCCGGGTCGTACATGCTCTGGAAGCCAACCACCACGGCGATCTGGTAGGTCACGGTCGTCGTGGTGCCATCGGGCAGCGTCACCACCACCGGGTGGGTCTTGAGCCGCTCGAAGAGGTTCTCGACCACCGTCGACGGATCACCGAGCTTGGCCAGCGAGCACCTGTCCGGCCCGGCCTTCTTGCACTCCGCCTTGAACTGCGCGAAGGTCCCGGCAGCGCCGTCGCCCTGAGCGATCCGTACGCCGAACGGGCGCCGGTCGCCGTCCGAACCGGAGTACCCGGTCGGGGTGAGCGTCCCGTCGAGAACCAGCGCGCGGACCTTGGTCGGGAACAGCTTGGCGTAGGTGGCGCCGAGGTACGTGCCGTAGGAGTAGCCGACGTAGCTCAGCTTCTCGTCACCGACCGCTTGCCGGAGCAGATCCATGTCACGGGCAACGTTCGCCGTCGACATGTGGGCCAGCTTGCCGCCGGAGAGTGCGGCGCAGTGCAGGCCGACCTTGATGCCCCAGCTGGTGTAGGCGCGCTCCTCGGCGCGCGTGACTGGGAACTCCGGCTGGCTGGTCAGCACCTCGTGCTCCTCGGCCTCCGTCCGGTAGCAGGTCGCCGGGTCGGACTTGCCAACGCCTCGTGGGTCGAAGCCGAGGATGTCGAACTGCGCCCGTACCTGTGGCGTGTAGGCAACCTGGCCGACCTGCTGGATGAAGTCGACGCCGGGACCGCCGGGGCCTCCCGGGTTGGTGAACAGCGTGCCGATGCGGTGAGCCGGGTCGCTGGCGGGCAGCCGGGTCAGCGCAATCGTGGTCGTGGAGCCACGCGGGCGGTCGTAGTCGGTAGGGACCTCAACAGTGGCGCACTGGAAGGGTTTCAGCCCCGGGTCGGTGCCGCAGCTCCCCCAGTTGATCTTCGGCACTACTGGTTGGGCAGTACTGGCAGCGGAAGCTGTCGTTGGTATTGCGAGTACGGCGGCGGCTAGTGCGGCCGCTATCCGTCGGATGTACACGGTTCTCCCCCAGCGAGTCGATGAGTGGGACGCCATCGACGCTATTGCCGGGACCTGTCGGTGCGAGTCCACCAACGGGACGAGGCCGGCAGTCCGCCTCTCAGCGGATGCCGGCCCCTCTCAGGAGTGAACCTGGTGAGCGAGCTCACCCGTAGTACGGATTGCTTTGTTATGCGGTCTTCTCGCGGCGCTCGCGCTTGCTGACCATCTGGTCGCGCGGGATCAGCGTCGGGTTGACGTTCTCCAGGACGACCTCGCCGGTGACGACGACCTTGGCGACGTCTTCGCGGCTCGGCACCTCATACATCACGTTCAGCAGGACTTCTTCCATGATCGCGCGCAGCCCGCGGGCACCGGTGCCGCGCAGCAGCGCCTGGTCCGCGATCGCCTCGACCGCGTCCTCGCTGAACTCCAGCTCGACGTTGTCGATCTCGAACAGCCGCCGGTACTGCTTGACCAGCGCGTTCTTCGGCTCGGACAGGATCTTGATCAGCGCGTCCCGGTCCAGCGGGGAGACCGTGGTGATGACCGGGAGCCGGCCGATGAACTCGGGGATCAGGCCGAACTTGAGCAGGTCCTCCGGCATCACGTCGGAGTAGCCGCTGAGCTCCTTGGGCTTCTCCGGCTCACGCTTGGCGTTGAAGCCGAGCGTCTTCTTGCCGACCCGCTGCTCCACCATGTGGTCCAGGCCGGCGAACGCGCCGCCGACGATGAACAGCACGTTGGTGGTGTCGATCTGGATGAACTCCTGGTGCGGGTGCTTGCGGCCGCCCTGCGGCGGAACGCTGGCCGTGGTGCCTTCCAGGATCTTCAGCAGCGCCTGCTGGACACCCTCGCCGGAGACATCGCGGGTGATCGACGGGTTCTCGCTCTTGCGGGCGATCTTGTCGACCTCGTCGATGTAGATGATCCCGGTCTCGGCCTTCTTGACGTCGTAGTCGGCCGCCTGGATCAGCTTCAGCAGGATGTTCTCGACGTCCTCGCCGACGTAGCCCGCCTCGGTCAGCGCGGTGGCGTCGGCGATCGCGAACGGGACGTTCAGCATCCTCGCCAGAGTCTGGGCCAGGTAGGTCTTGCCGCAGCCCGTGGGGCCGATCAGCAGGATGTTCGACTTGGCCAGCTCGACCGCTTCGTCCTTCGCGTGCCGGCCGGCGCTCGACGAGCCCTGACCGTCGCGGACCCGCTTGTAGTGGTTGTACACCGCTACCGCGAGCGCCTTCTTCGCCACGTCCTGTCCGACGACGTAGGCATTGAGGAAGTCGTAGATCTCCCGGGGCTTCGGCAGCTCCGTCAGACCGACCTCGGAGCCCTCGTTCAGCTCCTCCTCGATGATCTCGTTACAGAGATCGATGCACTCGTCGCAGATGTAGACGCCGGGACCGGCGATGAGCTTCTTGACCTGCTTCTGGCTCTTGCCGCAGAACGAGCATTTGAGCAGGTCACCGCCGTCACCTATGCGTGCCACCGGGACAGATCCCTTCTCTGAGCAGTCGAACCGGGCGGATTCGAACCTGAACCATCGGGGCTGATCCCCACCCGGAACTCGCTTCGACGGTACCGCGCCCGGGGCCGAAACGCCGCGCTCACCGACGCGTTGTGACTACGCCGGTGGCGAACGCACTGTCACTTGACAGTGTTCGGCCGCTGACTCGGTACCGCCGAAGCGGAACGGTCGTTCTCAGACGCCGGCCGGGACCGGGGTCTTGAGGGTCTGCAGGATGTCGTCGATCAGGCCGTACTCGATCGCCTGGTCGGCGGTCAGGAACTTGTCCCGCTCGATGTCGCGCGAGACCTCTTCGTGCGGCTTGCCGCTGGCCTCGGCGAGCATGGTCTCCAGCAGCGCCCGCAGACGCAGGATCTCGTTCGCCTGGATCTCGATGTCGCTGGACTGCCCGTAGGTGCCCTCGGTGGCCGGCTGGTGGATGATGATCCGGCTGTTCGGCAGGGCGAGCCGCTTGCCCGGCGTACCGGCTGCGAGCAGGACCGCCGCGGCCGAGGCGGCCTGGCCCAGGCAGACCGTCTGCACGTCCGGCTTGATGTATCGGATCGTGTCGTAGATCGCGGTCAGCGCGGTGAACGAGCCACCGGGCGAGTTGATGTAGATGCTGATGTCCCGGTCGGAGTCCATCGCCTGCAGGCAGAGCAGCTGCGCCATCACGGCGTTGGCGATCTCGTCGGTGATCGGGGTGCCGAGGAAGATGATCCGGTCCTCGAACAGCTTCGTGTAGGGGTCGATCCGGCGCATGCCGTACGACGTGCGCTCCTCCCACTGCGGGATGAAGTAGTTCATGCTGGTGTCCTTAGTTTCGCAGGAGAGGTCAGGAGTTCGGGCTGCCGCTGCTCAGCTGAGCAGCACTGGCCACGACGTGGTCGATGAAGCCGTATTCCTTCGCCTGGTCCGCGGTGAACCAACGGTCGCGGTCGGCGTCGGTCTCGACCTGCTCCAGCGGCTGGCCAGTGTGCTCGGCGATCAGCTTGAACAGCTGCGCCTTGATGTGCAGCGACTGCTGGGCCTGGATCTTGATGTCGGAGGCCGTACCACCCATGCCGCCCGACGGCTGGTGCATCATGATCCGCGCGTGCGGCAGGGCGAAGCGCTTGTCCTTCGCGCCGGCGCAGAGCAGGAACTGGCCCATCGAAGCGGCCAGCCCCATCCCGACCGTGGCGACGTCGTTGGAGATCCACTGCATGGTGTCGTAGATCGCCATGCCCGAGTCCACCGAGCCACCCGGCGAGTTGATGTACAGCCAGATGTCCTTGTTGGGGTCTTCGGCGTTGAGGAGCAACATCTGAGCGCAGATGGCGTTCGCGTTGTCGTCGCGAACCTCGGACCCCAGGAAGATGATCCGGTTGCTCAGCAGGCGCTGGTAGATGTGGTCGTCTAGTCCGCCGGATCCGGCACCGCCCGCGGCGGTGGGGCTGGCTGCAAATGTCTCGTTCACAAAGCCGACATTACTGGTCCCCACCCACAGACCTAAGGCTGGTAGCCACCTGTTCGCTCACGGCGCACGCCATCTGCCCTCAGCGAACTCCGGAACAGGCTTCCCGGGCTGATGTTTTGTCCCCACCCCGACTCACTCGTCGCGCCGGCGAGATGGTGCCCACCCGAACCACTGGCCGGGCGGCGCATTGGCCGGGCGAGCCCACATCCGGTGGGCTTGAACACCACGAGGCGACCTCGGACAAGGAATTACCTGTTCAAGCCCCACCAGATGGTGTTCGAGGTGCTCACTTCTGGTGCGAACCCGTCCGCGGTGCGTTCGCGCCACGACGACGGGCCAGGGGTTGGGCGGTGTTTCAGATCGCGATCGGGACTCGCATAATCCAGCAAGCGTCTACCTCGCCCTTGGAGTCGATCTGGGCCTTGAAGTCTTCAGCGTCGGCTTGGGTCAGGAAGGCGCCTGCCGGTGTAGCCTCGCCGTCTGTGTATCGGGGGACGCCTCGGTACATGACGACGTGGACGTACCGGTACCGCTCCCTCGTGACCGCAGAAGAGTCCTCGGTCGTGACGACGTTGACCAGGTCCTCCGCCGAGGCGACGTCCAGGCCGGCGTCGTTGCTACCGAGCGCCGTCGTTGGCCACCTGGGTTCGTACGGGTCGTTAGCGGCGAAGAAGCTCATCCGGGTGCGGCTGAGGATGTCTTCCTGCCAGCCGATGGCGGCACCGACCACATAGTCGGTTCCGTCAGCGCACTCGAGGGTGAAGACGCGGTCGTCGTGGTCGCTGAAGGTGATGCCGGGCGTCGCCTCCCGGATTCGTCCCGCTTCTTCCTCGGTTGCGCAACGGATCACCAGGCCGTCGTACACGTGCCGGATCTTCAAAACCGTGATCGGCTTGAAGAGCACGTCGATGGTGGTGTCGTCCGAATCGGTACTGCTGCTCCGCAACAGCAGCTGACTATGACTGACCGTGTAAGCCCAGAGCTGAAACGGCCGGTTGCTGCGGAACAGTTCCGTGCCAGGCACCAACTGCTGATGGGTGTTGAGCCACGCCTCGGTCGCCATGCACGCCAGAGTGCCGATCCCGGCCCAATCCGGTCAACCGACGGCGGTTCGCCTCCGCCAATGCGGTGGCTGACGCTGCCGGCGAGCCCACATCTGGTGGGCTTGAACATCATCTGGCGACCTCGGACAACGTATTACCTGTTCAAGCCCGCCATACGGTGTTCAAGGTGCCCACTTCGGGCCAGACTCCACCGGCGTGAGCTCGCGCAGCTCGCGAGGGCTGTGTTTGGTTGATCAGGCCTCGACGGGCTCCGCAGTCGAACGCGGTTGCCTCGCCCAACGCCCTGCCCACGGTGTTCGGGTAGGCACCATTTCGCCGGCGCGACGAGTGAGTCGGGGTGGGGGGTCAGACAGCACAAACGTCGACGACCCCGGATCCGCTGTGGGATCCGGGGTCGTCGGGTGTTCGTTCAGGTGGTTCAGGCCTTGGCGGGCTCTTCTTCGGCTGGGGCTACGGGGGCCTCGGTGTCGGTGTCGGCCGGGTCGGCGTAGGTGCCGTCGGGCTGGAGGGTCTTGAGCTCTACGGTGTTGCCGGAGGCGTCGGTGATCTTGGCGTTCTCGACCAGGTGGGCCAGCGCCTTGCCGCGGACGACCTCGGAGACGAGGCTCGGGACCAGGTTGTTCTCGACGGCGTGCTGGGCGAACTGGTCGGGGCTGACACCGGAACGCTGGGCGTGCCGGACGATGTGCTCGGTCAGCTCCTGGTCGTTGACGCTCAGTTCCTGCTGCTCGGCGACCAGGTCGAGGACGAACTGGGCCTTGATCGCGTCCTCGGAACGCTTCTTCAGGTCCTCGTCGAACTCTTCCTCGGTCTGCTCCTCGCCCTCGAGGAACTGCGCGAACGTCATCCCGGAGTACCCGAGCTGCTGCTCCAGGTTCTCCCGGCGGGCGGCCAGCTCGTCGGTCAGCAGGCCCTCGGGGACCGGCACCTCGACCAGGGTGAGGATCTTCTCGAGCACCGCGTCGCGCGCGTCGCCGGCCTGCTCGAGGCGCTTGCCGCGCTCCAGCCGGGTACGGACGTCAGCGGTGAGCTCCTCGGCGGTGTCGAACTCCGACGCGGTCTGCGCGAAGTCGTCGTCGAACTCCGGCAGCTCCTGCTCCTTGACCGCGGTCACGGTGACCTCGACGTCGACGTCCTCGCCCTTGAGCTCCCCGCCGACCAGCTGGGTCACGAAGGTCTTCGACTCGCCGGCGTTCAGGCCGAGGACGGCCTCGTCCAGGCCGTCGAGCAGCTGTCCGCTGCCGACCTGGTACGACAGGCCGGTCGCCTGCGCCTCTTCGATCTTCTCGCCGTCCTTGGTGGCCGACAGGTCGATCGTGATGAAGTCATTGTCGCCGACCGCGCGCTCGACCGGGTTCAGCGCGCCGAACCGCTGGCGCAGCGCCTCGATCTGCTCGTTCACCTCGTCGTCGGAGATCGCGATGTCCTCGACGCCGGCCTCGAGGCCCTCCAGATCCGGCAGGGTGATCTCCGGGCGGACCTCGACCTCGGCGGAGAACTGCAGGCTCTCCTTGTCGTTGAACTCGGTCACATCGACCTCAGGCCGGCCGATCGCCTTGACCTGGTTGTCCTGGACGGCCTGCGAGTACAGCTTCGGCAGCGCGTCGTTGATCGCCTCTTCGAGCACCGGACCGCGACCGACCCGCTGGTCGATGACCTGCGGCGGGATCTTGCCCTTGCGGAAGCCCGGGACGACGATCTGGCTTCCGATGCTCTTGTACGCCGCGTCGAGGCTCGGCTTGAGCTCCTCGAACGGCACCTCGACGATGAGCTTGACCTTGGTCGGGCTCAAGGACTCGACGGTGCTCTTCACGGTGGCGGTTCTCCTTGGTCGATGACGTTCACAGCCGTGGCCGGACAGGCCACGCTGCACGGTGCTGCTGGGGTTTGTCGGGGCGACAGGACTCGAACCTGCGGTCTCCTGCTCCCAAAGCAGGCGCGCTAGCCACTACGCTACGCCCCGCAGTGACCGCACGAGTCTAGTGGACGCGGACCAGTGCTCGCGCCACCACCCCCTCGGGGGAACCAGTTTGAGACCTGGCCCGGCGATGTGGAATCATGTGCGCGTGCCCCTCACCGGGCGCATGCGGGTGTAGCTCAATGGTAGAGCCCCAGTCTTCCAAACTGACTACGCGAGTTCGATTCTCGTCACCCGCTCAGCACACGAGAGGTCCCCAGCCACAAGAATTCTGAGGCTGGGGGCCTTTCACGTTGGTGGCGGTGTCGTGAGGGCGTGGTTGACGACGGCGTCGACCATCCATTGCTGGAGGGCGCTGACCTGTGCGGGGGCGAGCCCGGCGACGTCGCTCAGCCAGACGCGGGTCTCGATGCCACAGGCGGCGCGCATTGCCAACGCGAGCTGGCGCACGCCCTCGTCACCCAGCGTTTCGGCCGTGGGCGCGAGCGCTTCGACGAACCAGGCAATGGCGCGACCCTGGCGCAGCGGCAGCTCGTGCGGGACGTCGCCCAGCGAGAGGCGCAGCATCGCGCGCTGCTGCGGTTCCGCCTCCTGGACGCCGTCGATGAAGAAACCGGTAACGGCGGCCACGCGTTCGTCCAGGGCTGCCGGCGGCGGGTCGGGAAGTACCGACGTCGCCGCTGTCTCCGGGTATGCCGCGGCGAGGAGCTCGGCCTGCGACGCGAAGTAGCGGTAGGCGGTGGTGCGGGAGATCCCGGCAGCCTCGGCGACCTCCTCGACACGGGGCGTGTCGCCGGCCGTGATCAGCTCACGCGTCGCAGCGATCAGCTGGTCGCGAGTGCGTTGCTTCTGCCGCGTGCGACCCGACTTCAGATAGCCCGTTGACATGCCCTTCATGGTATGCGAATTTCATTACGGGACTGGAGTCCCATAAGCGATCGGAGTGTCAGATGACGGAGAAGACGACGCTCGCGCCAGTGATCCGGCGGGCGGGCGAGGGTGAGAAGCGGTGGTTCTTCGGCGGTGGAGTCTTCACCTGGAAGCTCAGCGGCGCCAACGAAGACATCAGCCTGATCGAAGTCGACATGGTCGAGGGCAAGTGGACCCCGATCCACACGCACCCGGTATCGGAGTCCATGTGGGTGCTCGAAGGGCAGATTCGGTACCGCATCAACGACGACGAACACGAGATCGGACCCGGCGACTTCGTGATGGTGCCCGCGGAAGTACCCCACGCCTTCACGGTCAAGAGCCCAACGGCGAAGGTGCTCGGAATCCAGCCCACCTGCGAATGCGAGCCCTTCTATCGCGGCGCCAGCGAGCCCTTCGAGGGATCCGCCTGCGTCGTGGATTTCGCCCGAATCGCGCAGGGCGCCCAGGAGAACGGCGGCATCGAGATCGTCGGACCCCCACCGTTCTAGTGCGCGCCTTTCTGTATTGCGCTCAGGAGGGTCGGGAGGCTTTCGGGGTGGGCCAGGTTCAGGTCTGCGAGGTCGGTGGGGCGGAACCAGCGGAGGTCGTCGTGCTCCTCGGGGGCGGCGTTGACCGGTTCGCCGTCCCAGTGGGTGAGGAGGAACGCGCGGACGTCGAGGGTGGGGTCAGTGACGGTCATCGGGATCGGTAGCGGGTCGTGGACCTGGATTCCGAGTTCTTCGAGGCATTCGCGGCTGACTGCCTGGTGGGGTGACTCACCTGGGTCGACGTGGCCGCCGGCGGAGAAGCTCCAGGCGTTGGGGTACCAGCGACGCGAGGGGTGGCGGTGTACGAGGAGCACAAGGCCGTCTCGGACAAGGACAGCGACTGCGATCTGGATCCGGGCGGCCATGGCGACACCCTAGGCGCACGGAATATGTCTGGTCGGCGGCTAGGGGTTCGCTTTGTCGGCAGCCCTGGAGGCTTGTTCCACGTTCGACTGGTGGGGGCCGGCGAGCCAGTCCTGGGCCAGCCGGGGGTCGGCGGGGTCGATTCCTTGGCGGAGTGCGTTGAGGTAGGCGCGGTCGGCGGCCAGGCGGGCGGCCAACTCGGGGCCTGTGGCGACAGTGCCGTGGCCGGGTACCAGGACTTCGGCGTACTGGGCTGCCTCGGCGAGTTGGTCTAGGGCGGCCTCGTAGGCGTCCAGTTGGCCGGGGCGGCGGGGGTCCAGGAGTGGGATGAGTACGTCGGAGAGCATGTCGCCGGCGATCAGTACGCCGCGGTCGGCGAGGAGGATCGCGGCGTGGCCGACGGCGTGGGCATCATGCTCGATCAGCTTGCCCGGTATGCCTGCTCCGTCCGTGGGCAGCGGGGTGAGGAGCCCGATCAGCTCTAGCGGGATGCCTGACGCGCTCTCGGCCGCCATCGCCTGTGCCCGCTCCTGGGCGCCACTGGCAACCTCTGCGCAGCCGGCGGTCGCGTACCGCGGTACGTCACCGAACCGGGAGTGCCAGAGCAGGTGATCCCAGTGCGGATGAGTAGAGAACCCAGGAACCACAGGAATCCCCAGCAGCTCCACGTCATCCGCAAGCTGGCTCAGGTCGGCCCCACTGATCCCCGGATCGACCAGTACCAACCCACTGTCCCCGCGCACCACGACGGCATTGCTCCACACCCACTCGCTCTGCCGCACCCACACACCGTCGGCCACCTGCGTCAGCATCCGCCCACTCTGCCAGCCCGCCCAGCCCAACGCGAGCCGCACCTCACACCTGGGTAGGCCTCCGATGAGCCCACCCGACAGCGGCCGCCCAGCGTCCATCATCGGGTGTGGCGCAGAGGTGAGCGGGCGGAGTAGAGGGCGGCGGAGAGCATGCCGAGGGTGGTGAGGATGAAGGTTGGGCGTAGACCGAGGGTGGTGGCCAGGAGGCCAGAAGTGAGGGCGCCGAGCAGCACTGCCCTGCCTACATCAGCGACGACCAGTAGGCGGCGCAGGGAGAAGCGGCTGACCACTAGCCCGGCAGGTAGCCCGAACACCAAGTGGGGAAGGACATTCAGCCCGGCCAACGCCACATGCCACGGACCTTCGCAACAGACCAGGCTCAACCGGCACCATCGTTCGCCGACAGCGAAGCTTGTTCACTGCACGCGGAATACCGGTCCCTCTCGAGGATCAGTGGTCGTTGTAGAAGCACTTCTTGGTGTCGAGGGCGATGGTCACGATGTTCGCGCCGTCGCGGTCGACGATGCCCGCGTACATGCACACGTGCGAGCCCTCCTTGAGGTCCAGGTTGCAGACCCCGGCGTGGCCCTTGCCGTACGGGTTGTAGCACGCGCCGGTGCGGCCGTAGCCGGTCTCGAAGTACGCCACCGCCGAGGAGCTGTCGTTGTACATGTCCACGACGAAGAAGTTGTCACCGTACTTCTGGAAGCACACGTACGCCTGGAAGTTCCCGGTGCACAGGTCGTCCTGGATGATGCTGACCTCGGTCGCCCGGTACATCGGCGGGTTGCTCACCGAAGCGGCGGAGGCGGCAGCGGGGTTCACCACCGCCGACGCGACCGCGATGAAGAGCGCAGCGGACGCGCCGAGCAGCCGGCGAAAGGAACGTCGGTTCATGATGTCGATCCTCACTGTGGGCGGGAAAGCAGCTTGCCATCAGCTCACTGCACGCGGAAGACCGGAGCCTTGGGAGTGAAGGGAAGGGTTGCGCCGGCCGGGACTAGCCAGGCGTGTTCGCGGCGGACGCGTACTACGTCGCACTGGCCGTCTGTGATGATCAGGATGGGCCCGTCGATCGGGAAGTCGTCGGCGCGCTCTAGTAGGTCCACCCCGGGCTGCAGGACCGTTCCACCTCGGCCGCGGACCTTTACGCGGCCGGCGATGTCGTCGACTGGGATGTAGCCCGCGTCGTAGGCGGCTGCGTCGCAGAAGACCACTCTTGCTGCGGGGACGTCTCGTGCCGTCGAGTACGACGCGATGGCGCCCAGCGCCTTTCCGAGCAGGGCGCGATCCATTGAGCCGGAGGTGTCCAGCACGACCCCGTACGTCGGTAGTCGCTCGACATTGGTCGGTCGGATCCAGCCCGGGCGCGGGATGTCCGGTGTGCTCGCCTGGCGACGCGACGCGCGGGCATACGTTCGTACCTTGGACACCGACGGCACGTGTTCCTCGAACCAGCGGGCCAGCTGCGCATCCCAGGCCAGTGGTGGATGGTCAAGCGCCTTGATCTCCTCGACGAGCCCTGCAGGCAGTAGACCTCGGCTGCTGTCGTGGTAGGCCAGTCCTGTCGTCAGCGAACGCCGGTAGATGTCGTCGAGGTCAGTAGCCCGAGCAGCCTCGCCAACACGCGGCAGTGGGTGCCCCAGCACGTCACCGAGCCCTACACCGCGCAGAGTCGCCAGCTTGCGGTACTTGCGCAGGTCAGTCGTGATCCGGTCGTACACGGCCTCCACGGACAGCCCGCGCAGCGATACGTCGTACAAGGCGCCGTCCGGCATCGTGCCGACGCCCATCTCGATCAGCCAGCCGTTGATGACCAGGTCGGCCGCCACGTTCCACAGGTACGCATCACGCCCGCCTACCCGAGCACCGTGGCGCAGAGCGGCGTGGAGCATCTCGTGGGCCATCACGAAGCGCCACTCGTTCTGCGTCAGCTTGTGCAGCGGGTTGATGTAGATCTCCCCCGCCTCGGCGTTCACCGCCGCCACGTGGATGTCCCACCCGCGGGCGAGCTCTGCCTCGGCCACTACCTTCATGCTCGCCGCCAGCGCGCCCAGCAGCGGGTACGACGAGACGAACCACCCCAGCGCCCGGTCCCACTCATCGCTGCGACCACCCGCATCCGACAGCGACGACCGCACCCCGCCGGCCACCTCTACAGCCGCCGCGGCCGCGTCCGAGAGCCCAGCGGCAAACCAGTCCTCCCAGGCGGGCGGATCACCCCACCCGGTCCAGGGCTTCACCACCACATCATTCACATGCCCAGCCACCCCCAACTGCCCGAACTCAACCGGTACGCCGGTACGCCGCCACCCCCGAGCCAGCACCTCCTCGTCGGCCCCAGGAAGCTCATCTGGCAAAGCCACCACACCGCGTCCGATCCCCAACGACGCCAGGAACCGATTGACCGCCACGTCACAAGCCGCTGCCGCAGCATGATCTGCAACAGGCCGCCCCGGCGACGCGTGCCCCAGCCCCAGGTGGATCAACAGATGCGCGAAAACCCAAGCCCACTGGTCGGCATCAGCCAACCGGGTCGGGTGCACGTAGAAGGTCCCATCCGAGGTGACCACCGCCCACCCGTCAGCCGGACAGTCCTCCGACCGCACCGGCGCGTTCCGATAACTCACCATCGGAGCAAACAAAGGATGCGCCGCAACCACACCCCACCCGGCCCGGATCGCCTCCACCGCCGGATCCCTCTTCGGCCCCCGCCGAGCCATCAGCCGGTTCCGCGGCGGGCTGTGCCGAGCCACTTGGCTGGGCGTTTCTCCCAGCTGAGCGGCTTCTGCTGCCATCCGGCCGCTCGCCGCTCCCACCGGCTCTTCTGCTCCCACCGGGCCGGCTTCTTCGCCCACCACCCCGGCCTGCTCGACCACCTCGCCATGTCAGGACCGGGCAGCCACGAGACGGGGCAGGTCGCGGGTGACCTCGACCAGGAACCAGGACGGAAGTACCGGACGTCCGTTGTCGTCGGATGCGATCACGATCTGGGCTACCTCCAATGAGATTTCGGCCAGCTCCACCAGCAACGCTTTACCGCGATAAGCCAACTGCCGCGCCGCCGGGCTCGCCGACGCCTTGTCGGCCGACAGCTCCTTCACCAGCCGCGCGCGGAACGTCTCCGCAAGGAAGTACAGAAGATCCCGATCCTCCGGCGCGGCCGGCCAGTTCGCCTCGCCCTTCAGCACCGCCTCCAGCCCGAACGCGTTCCGGACCGTCTTCACGAAGGCACGGAAGGTCGAGGCGTGCGAGGCGGTCAAGGTGCCGAAGGCAAGGATCCGGACGGTCTCGTCGTCGACTCCCTCGCCGTAGGAGTGCAGCGCGTCGGACAGCATGTGCCAGCTGCGCGGCGTCGAGAACGGCTCCTCCGTCTTCGGCGGTGCGGTCCACAGGTGATCGGGCCGGTTGAGCAGGTAGTCCAGCACCCACGGGTGAATCCCGGCCCCGGCGGCCCAAGCTAGCCAGTCCCTCGCCGAGGCGCTCAGATGAACGTGGACCAGCCGGTTGAGCAGAGCCGAAGCCATCGGCCGGGCCAGCGCGTTGTCCGTGGCCCGGTTCCCGGCGCCGATCACCACCGATTCCGCGGGCAGCTCGTACTCCCCGATCCGGCGGTCCAGGATCAGCGAGTAGAACGCCTTCTGCACCTCCGGCGAGGACGCGTTCAGCTCGTCCAGGAACAGGCAGTACGGCGTATCGCGCGCGATGCTCACCGGCGGCGCGAACCGGCTCCGCCCGTCGACGATCTGCGGTACGCCGATCAGGTCCTCCGGCGCCAGCTGCGTCCCCAGCAACGTCACACAGTCCAACCCGAGCGAGTCCGCGAACGAGCGAACCAGGCTGCTCTTGCCGATCCCGGGCGCGCCCCAGACGAACACGGGCCGCACGACGGCTACGTTCAGCAACACGTCCGGCAACTGCGCCGGCGTCACGGTGATGGCGGCCTGCATCGGGTCCTTTCAGCGGTTTCGGAAGACACCTTCGATGGTCCTCCGCGTCACTGCGCGTGTCCATCGCATTTCTCGACAAGCGCTTCCACTACTCCGGGTTACCGGCTAGGGTGCCGCGATCAGGGGAAGACACGGCGGCTGAGCCGCCGAGGGGGTTTACGTTCTGATGATGCTGCGCTCGAAGCTGGTCGCCGCCGCCTGCGCGGTCGTCCTGCTGCCACTGGCCGCCGTGAAGGTGATGGCCGCCGACCCGCCGCAACACCTCGGCGAGGGCCAACTGGTCGGCAGCCGGTCCGTGGCCGACCCGGCGATCCAGATCAGACAGGCGACCAGCTCGTACTACGTGACGTCGTACGGCCAGCCCGACGACCACTCGCCCGAGCCGTGGGAGATCCTCAGCAGCACCAACGGCGCCCTGGCCCGTACTTTCCCACGACTCCGTGACGACCCGGACAAGCCCCCGACCCTGCTCGGCAAGTACGTCGTGACGCCAGCGGCCGGCGAGGTCGCCTTCCGGGACATCGCGACCGACGCCGTCAGCCAGGTCGCAGTACCGGCCGGAGCGACATACCAAGGCGCCTACCCCGGCGGCATCCTGTTGTCTCGCGCGGCCGACAGCTCGTTCGCCCTGCGCGCAGTGGACAACACCGAGAAGCCAGTCACCGGCGCAGCCTTCGGCGACCCCGTCATCCTCGACACGACCGCCACCTCGATCCTGATCGCCGTAGCCGGCCACCTCTCAGTTGTAGACACAGCAACCGGTACTGCGACCGCCGTCGCCACCCTGCCCGCCAACCCGGCCTGGGCCGCGCTGACTCCCAACCGGGTGCTCTGGCAGACCGCCGCCACCGCAAGCTCCAAGACGGTCGGCTGGAAGCAGGGGACGACCACTGGCTCGGTAGACGTGCCCTTCGGACTCCCACTGCTCACGGTTGGCGACGACCTCGCAGTACTGGTGCCCGAGACCAAGCAGCTGGCCAAGATCGCGGCGAATGGCGGCACTGTCACACCAGCGTTCGTCACTGGAGTCCACGACGCGGCAGACCTCGGCAACGGGCGGCTGTTGATCAGTGCCCAAAGCAAGGTGGCCAGCGTCGGAGCAGACGGCGTACTGACGACCGTCAAAGCGACTCCGGCCTTCGCTGCTCAGGTCAGCGGGGTGGCTCTGTCCGGCACTCGCGTAGTGACTGCTGACTACCAACCAGACCACGGCGTGTACGAGACGACCACCAACGGCACCACCTGGTCATCGCTGAGCACCAGCAACTCCACCAAGCCGATACAGCTCGAAGGGACCACCCTGGTCACGTACCAGGCCGGTATCGCCCGGGTGCGCGGCTCTGGCGGCGACCTGACCTTCCCTGCGACCGACGAGGTCGTACTGGGCAAGGGCGGCAAGCTGGTCTCGCACCGTGCGCCGGATGCCCCCACGGCCGAGGTCTACAACGTCGCCACCAAGTCCAAGCTCGCCGACTACGCAGTGCCCTTCGCCATGGCCGACAGCTCGGTCTGGAAGGTCACCGAGACCGGAGTACTGACCGGCAAGGAACTCACCACCCAGGCGACCAAGACGATCGCGGTGGCCGGCAACTGCACGGTCGGCGCGGACGGGGTCAACGGTCGCTGGGCACTACTCAGTGGCTGCAAGCAGGTCATCGACATCAAGGGCCCAGAGGCGCCGCGCAACCTGACAGTCGCGGCCGACTCCCAGCTGGGCAACGGGTTCGTAGTACAGACTGCTGTCGGTCAGGACGCGAACGGCCTGTCCACCAAGGAGTTGCTGGTCACCGACCTCAACGACCAAGGTCTCGGCCAGCGCCGGTACGGCCCGATCAACGGACGGCTCCTGCAGCCGCCCAGCTTCCGCCCCGACGGCAGTGGTGGCGCCAAGCTCATCTACGCCGATCCGGATGCCCGGCCCCGGATCATCAGCCTCACCTGGCTGGCGGTCGACCCGCAGCCGCTGCCGGACACCACTGCGCCCACGCTGACCAGTGCCACGGCCGGTGACCGGCTGCGCGAGAACACGAGCCTGTCGTTCAACTGGGCCTACACCGACCCGCAGGTCCCCAACGCTCCGGCGACCGGGGTCAAGTCCTACGACCTTCGCATCCAGCAGCGGCCCAACCGCACCTCGCCGTACGGAGCCTGGAACCAGGTGCCGAGCTGGCAGGGGCTCACGTCGACAGCGGCGAGCTACACCGCGGCACCGGGCACTGACACCTGCTGGCAGGTCCGGGCGCGGGATTACGCCGGCAACCTCAGCAACTGGAGCACCTCGTACTGCAGTGAGGTCGACGGCATCGCCCCGACCGCCGTCACGCTGAGGATCGGCGACCGTACCGCGCTCGGCGCGACCGCCACGGTCAGCTGGGGGTACAAGGACGAGACCGCGGTCGGGTCGTACGACATCGTCTACAAGACCGCGGCTGCCGGTGCAGCCTTCGGCAGCTGGGTCTACCCGGCTGCTTGGCAGAACACCGACATGACGTCGATCACCTGGGCACCACGGATCGGTATGGACGAGTGCTTCATGATCCGGGCCCGCGACGTGGTGGGGAACCTGTCGGCCTGGTCGATCCCGCTCTGCACGGTAGTGCCGCAGGACGACCGCGCGTTCACCTCGTCCGGCACGGTGACCCGGGCAACCAACACGATCGCCTTCCAGGGCACCACCTCGATCCTGAAGGCCAGCGGCGCGTACCTGACCAAGTCCGGTGAGGGCGCACTGCGGATCGCGGTCGTCGGGATCAGCGGCCCGGGCCAGGGCAAGGTCGACGTCTACCACGCAGGAATCAAGATCGGCACGGTCAACCTGGCCGCCACCACCACGGCACGCACGGTCACCTACCTACCGACCACCGTCTACCGGACCGGCGTGGTCAAGATCGTCTCGACCTCCACAGCTCCGGCCGCGATCGACGGCGTCGCCTTCTTGAGGTACTGACACCTATAACGGGAACGTGATCAGTGTGAGCCCCGTCACCGGTGGGTGACGGGGCTCGGCTATTGCAACAAGCGGTAATTCAGCTCCAGGGAATGGAATTCGCAGGACAAGCGCTTACCACTACGCGATACTGGAAAGTGCGCCGTTTTCCGGTCGCCAGCCAATCCCGAGCCGAGTCATGTTGGGAAGTGCGCCCCTCCAGATGCCCTCTGAGCACCCTGTCCAAGCGCCCTCTATCGCTGCCCCCTCCAACCGTACGAACCCCCGGCGGAGCCAGAATCTCTGGCGACTCCGCCCCTACCTCCGCCCGCACAAGTGGCGCCTGGTGACGATGTTCACCACGGCGATCCTCGGCGTAGGTGTCAGCCTCACCGTCCCGCTGGTCACCCGGGCGATCATCGACGGCCCGGTCACCCGTCGCGAGATCGACCTGCTGCTCCCCCTCGGCCTGCTGGCCCTCGGCCTGAGCATCAGCGAAGTACTGCTGGTCTGGATCCGCCGGTGGGCCCAGTCGCGCGCGGTCAGCGACCTCGAGGCCGCGCTCCGCAACGACCTCTACACCCGGCTGCAGGCCCTCCCGATGGAGTTCCACAGCCGCTGGCAGAGCGGTCAGCTGCTCTCCCGGGTCACCGCCGACCTGTCCACCATCCGCCGGTTCATGGGCTTCGGCCTGTTGTTCCTGGTGATCAACATCCTGCAACTGGTGGTCGTCACCTTCCTGCTGCTGCGGCTGTACTGGCCGCTCGGCGTCGTGGTCCTGGTGGCCGCCGCGCCGATCATCATCGTGTCGCTGAAGTTCGAGAAGAAGTACCTGGCGATCTCCCGCCGGGTGCAGGACCAGCAGGGCGACCTGGCCACCCGGATCGAGGAGTCGGCGGTCGGCTTCCGGGTGATCAAGGCGTTCGGCCGCCGCGAACACGTCAAGCAGCAGTTCGACGACGGCGCGGTGAAGCTGTACGAGACCTCGGTCGACAAGGTCCGGCTGGCGTCGCGGTTCTGGACCTTCCTGGAGGTGATCCCGAACCTGACCCTGGTGATCGTGCTGCTGCTCGGCGCGCTCGCCGTCGGCCGGCACTCGATCACGCTGGGCACCCTGGTCGCCTTCATCACCTTGATGCTGTCGCTGATCTGGCCGGTCGAGTCGCTCGGCACCATCCTGGCGATGGCGCAGGAGGCGATGACGTCGGCGGACCGGATCAGCGAGATCCTGGACACCGAGTCCACCATCATCGACGGTCCCGACGAGCTGGTGAACCCGCGCGGTCACCTGGTCTTCGAGAACGTCAGCTTCCGGTTCGGCCCGGACTCGGCCGACGTCCTGCACGACATCAACCTCGACCTCGCCCCCGGTACGACGCTCGCCCTGGTCGGCGCCACCGGCTCGGGCAAGACCACCCTGACGTCGCTGGTCCCCCGGCTGTACGACGTCACCGGCGGGCGGATCACGATCGACGGGCACGACGTCCGCGACCTGACCCTGAAGTCGCTGCGCAGCGCGGTCGCGTCGGCGTTCGACGACCCGACGCTGTTCTCGATGAGCGCCCGGGAGAACATCACCCTCGGCCGGCCGGACGCGACCGACGCCGAGGTCCAGCAAGCATTGGAGATCGCCCAGGCGACCTTCGCCAACGAGCTGCCCTGGGGGCTGGAGACCCGGGTCGGCGAGCAGGGCATGTCCCTGTCGGGTGGCCAGCGGCAACGGCTCGCGCTGGCGCGCGCAGTACTGGCCAGGCCGGCAGTACTGGTCCTGGACGACACGTTGTCGGCGCTGGACGTGCACACCGAGGCACTGGTCGAGGAGGCGTTGCGCAACGTGCTCGCCGCCACGACCGGCATCGTCGTCGCGCACCGGGCCTCGACGGTGATGCTGGCCGACCAGGTGGCGCTACTCGAGGGCGGCACGATCACCCACGTCGGTACGCACCAGGAGCTGCTGGCGACGGTACCGGCGTACCGGACCCTGCTCGCGGCGGAAGAGGAGGAGGTGCACGCATGACGACCACTCAGCAATCACCTCAGCCCCAGCCGACCGAGGAGCCGAGCCAGGAGGAGTCCTGGCGCGGGTATGCCGAGGACCCGGACCGGGAGTTGTCGAAGGCAACGACCCTGCGGCTCAAGGAGCAGTCGCGCAAACTGCTCGGCGAGCTGCTCCGGCCGTACAAGAAGATGATCTGGCTGCTGGTCGCGATCGTCGTGGTGGAGAACGCGGCCCGGCTGTCGGTGCCGTACCTGGTCCACCTCGGCATCGACAAGGGCATCCCGCCGATCCTGGCGGGCCAGGGCAGCTCGACGCTGATCGACATCGTGCTGATCGTGCTCGCGTCGGCGCTGATCCAGGCCGGCGCCCGGCAGATCTTCCTGATGCGGTCCGGCCGGCTCGGGCAGACCATCCTGCTCGGCCTGCGCCGGCGGGTGTTCGACCACTTCCAGCGGCTCAGCCCGTCGTTCCACGACAAGTACACGTCGGGGCGGGTGATCTCGCGGCTGACCTCGGACGTGGACGTCATCGACGAGATGCTGGAGACCGGCTTCGACGGGCTGGTGACGGCGCTGCTGACCCTGGTCGGTACGGCGATCCTGCTGCTCACGCTGGACGTGAAGCTCGGGTTGCTGGCGCTGCTGTCGTTCCCGGTGCTGTTCGTGCTGACCGCGTGGTTCCGGAAGCGGTCGGCGATCGTCTACCGGCGGACCCGCGAGGCCGTCGTCCTGGTGATCGTGCACTTCGTCGAGTCGATGCACGGGATCCGGGCGGTCCAGGCGTTCCGGCGGGAGCCGCGCAACGAGGAGATCTTCTACGGGGTCAACGACAAGTACCGCGAGGCGAACCTCGAGTCGTTCCGGATCAACGCGATCTTCATGCCGTCGATCAAGGGCGTCGGCAACATCACGATCGTCGCGATCCTGGCCTACGGCGGTTGGCAGGCGTACCACGGGCACGTGACAGTGGGGGTGCTGACCGCGTTCCTGCTGTACCTGCGGCAGTTCTTCGAGCCGCTGCAGGACATCTCGCAGTTCTACAACACCTTCCTGTCGGCGAGTGCCGCGCTGGAGAAGCTGTCCGGCGTACTCAACGAGAAGCCGGACGTACCCGAGCCGGTCAAGCCCGCGACGCCCGCCAAGCATGCGCGGGGGCATCTGGAGCTGCGCAACGTGCAGTTCCGGTACGTCGACGGAGTACCGGTACTTCCGGGGCTCGACCTCGACGTACCGGCCGGGCAGACACTTGCCCTCGTCGGTACCACCGGCGCCGGCAAGACGACGATCGCCAAGCTGGTCGCGCGGTTCTACGACCCGACCGGTGGCCACGTGCTGCTGGACGGGATCGATCTGCGCGACCTGACCGAGGACGACCTGCGCGAGCGGGTGGTGATGGTGACCCAGGAGAACTTCCTGTTCACCGGCTCGGTCGCCGACAACATCCGGTTCGGCAAGCCGGACGCGACGATGGACGAGATCGTCGAGGCGGCCAAGGTGATCGGCGCGCACGACTTCATCATGGCGCTGCCCGACGGGTACGAGACGGCGGTCGCCAAGCGCGGCAGCCGGCTCTCGGCGGGTCAACGGCAGCTGGTCGCGTTCGCCCGGGCGTTCCTGGCGGACCCGGCGGTGCTGATCCTGGACGAGGCGACGTCAAGCCTCGACATCCCCAGCGAGCGGCTGATCCAGCGCGCGCTACGGACGATCCTCGACGACCGTACCGCGATCGTCATCGCCCACCGCCTGTCGACGGTGGAGACCGCGGACCGGGTGATCGTGCTCGAGCACGGCCGCATCATCGAGGACGGCGCTCCCTCGCAGCTGGTCACCACCGGCGGCAACTACGCCGACCTGCACCAGGCCTGGGAAGACTCCCTGGCCTGACCGGGTTCCATCGACTGGCCTCCGGACCTTCGGGTTCGGGGGCCAGTTGTGGTCAATGTCCAGTGTTGGCCGCTGGAACGCCTGGCTCTGCGTTCGGATCCCCGGCTAGCTTCCTCACGACCGCCCGCCCCGGTTCCCGAGGAGTGCTCCATGAGCCTGCCCATCAGCCGCCGCGTCTTCACCATCGGGCTCGCTGGAGGTGCCGCGGCCTCCGCGCTGCCCGCCACGCCCGCCTCCGCACTGCCCGCCGCACCCGCTTCCGCGTCCGCGTTGTCTGCCGCTCCGTCCTTCTCTGAGACAACGCTGTGGGACAACACCGTCGACCCACTGGCCAGCTACTTCGTTTACGGCCTCGCGGTGCTGCCCGACGACACGATCATCGCTTGTACGGAAGGACGCCACGAGGTCTGCGACGCGGGACCGCATGACCTGCTCATCCGGCGCAGTACCGACGGCGGGAAGACCTGGACCCCGACCCAGGCAGTAGAGCCGTCGGTGGGCGGGCAGAGCTGGGCCAACCCGGCCTTTGTCGTCGACAAGTCCACCGGTGAAGTGTTCCTCTTCTACAACCTCTGTGAGCGCCTCCCGGAGAACACCAGCTGCTCATCCGACTCCGGCACGGTCTACTACCGCTCCAGCACCGACGGTGGCTCTAGTTGGGGCGAGCGACGCAGTTTGGCCGGTCTGTTCGACCACTTCCCCTACAACTGGGCCATGCACGGGCCGGGGCCGGGGCACGGGATCCAGCTCGAGTCCGGCCGGCTCCTCCTGACCGTCGGCCACCGGACCATCACCGGCGTTCCGGCGGAGGATCGGAAGTACGGGGCCTCCAGCATCTACAGCGACGACCACGGGCGTACCTGGAAGTCCGGTGGCGAGATACCGCTGGGTCCGGCCCTCCCGCATGTCGGTGAGTCCCGCTTGCTGCAGCGGGACGACGGCACGGTCGTGTTGAACACCCGGGTCGGCTCGGGTGGCGACTGGCCGCACGGGTACGCGGTCAGTACGGACGATGGGCTGAGCTGGTCGTTGCCGGTGATGGACTTCGGCGCCGGACTCTTCAACGGCGTCGATATGGGACTCACGCGCTACAGCGGTGGTACTGACGTGAACCGGGTGCTGCTCAGCCGGCCGGACTCACCGATGCGCTGGAACATGACGGTGGCGGTCAGCTACGACGAGAAGGAGTCGTACCGGTACAGCCGGACCGTCTACCCGGGGCGGTCGTTCTACTCCGACCTGGCCCGGTTGTCCGACGGCACGATCGTGCTGCTGTACGGCTGCGACGGCGATCTCGCCGGTAGTCCTCGCCGGGTGGCCGTCGCCCGGTTCAACCTCGAGTGGCTCACGCAGGGGCGCGACAGCCTCGCTACCGGTCCGGGGCTGACCCGGCGCGACTACGACCTCGGCCATCCACGGCTGGCTGTGCAGGCGGTCGGTGACGTCCTCGAGTACCCGTTCGTGGTCGGTGCGGACGGGCAGTACGAGCTATGGCTGCGGTACTTCCGGTCGGCGGACGGTGGGCTGGTCACTGTGGCGGTGGACGGTCTGGCGCCGCGCAACAACACCATCGACCTCACCTCCTTCCGCGGCGACGGGTACGACGTACTGCTGCTCGACCAGCGCCGGCTCCTGCCCGGCCGGCACACGATCCGGTTCACCACGACCGGTGCGGGGCGGGGCGGAGGTACTGCTCTCTCCCTCGACCGTCTGAGCCTCATCACCGCTCCCGCCAAGCCCGACGTCCGGGAGGAGATCACGGTCGACAACGACACGCTCGGCTTCGAAACGGTCGGCACCTGGAACAGCGGCCGCAGCATCCCCGGCTACTACGGTTTCAACTACCTCACCCACGCCAAGGGCACCGGCACCAACCTGGCTCGTTTCCGTCCGGCCATCCCCGGCGACGGGCGATACGAAGTACTGGTCTCCTACACGGCCGACCCGAACCGGGCCACCAACGCCAAGTACGCCGTCCGCCACGCGACCGGCACCACCACGGTCACCGTCAACCAGCGAGTCCGAGCCACCCCCGACAACCGCACCGGCGAGTGGCTCTCCCTCGGCATCTTCACCTTCAAGGCGGGGCTCGCCGGCTACGTCCAGCTCACCGACGCCGCGGACGGCTTCGTGATCGCCGACGCGGTCCGCTTCCGCCGCCAGGCCTAGTGGTGGAAGGCTTCGACGACCTGCCGGACCCGCTCGGCTGCTGCGAAGTCCGCCAGATCGCGCGGGTGCTCGCCGCGGACCGCCTGGGCGAACAGCGTCAACCGGGTCGCCTCCGAGCCGAGCTCACCGGTGAGTTCGACCGGCCGCCATTCGTTGTCCTCAGCAACAAACAGGTCGCGCCATCCGGTCAGCTTGAAGGACTGCTTGGTCCCCCGCAGGATCCACTCATAGGTCTCCGGCCCGGCGGCGCCGACGACGCCGCTCAGCTGGACCGGGATCTCCCCCGCCTTCATCAGCCCGTACGCCGCCGTCTCACTCGCCGCGGTCCGGTGCTCCAACTCCGTGTGAACCGCCCGCAGCGGGCCGACCAGCCGATCGGTGAGGTACGCGAAGTGCGAGAAGACCTCGCGGACGAACCCGCCCTGTGCACGCTCCCTCACCCAGGTCGCCTCCGCCTGGAATCCCCGCGGCCAGACCGGGAACGCGAGCCGGATCTCGACCCCGAGTACGTCACCGACGCGCCCGTCGGCGATCGCCTGCTCGACGTACCGGGTGGACTGCCGGTCGGACAACGAGAAGTTCACGCCCGCCGCCTTCCCTACCGCCGCTGCGAGCATCGCCGCGGCATCTTCGTCGGAGACAGCCAGCGGCTTCTCGCAGAACACCGCCTGACCAGCCTCGAAAGCAGGTACTACGAGCGCCGCATGCGTGGCCGGCGGGGTCGCGACGTAGACCGCGTCGACATCGTCGGCCGCGATCACGTCCGCGATCGAAGTACTGAAGTGGACGGCGGGGTGCTCGGCCTGTAGCGCGGCGACGGTGGCCGGGGCGAGGTCGACCGCGCGGGTGACAGTGAAGTCCGGGTGGTCGAGAGCTTCGGCGAGCAGATGGCGGCCCATCGCCCCCAGCCCGACGATGCCAAGGCGGATCGGTGTGGTCATGGAGACAGTCTGCCGTCCTCGGGGATCTGTCCCCGGCGACGGCTACGTTGGCAGACATGTTGACCACGTTGGCGATTGAGAACTACCGGTCGTTGTTGCGCCTGGTCGTGCCGCTGGGGCGGCTGAACGTGGTCAGCGGGGCGAACGGGACCGGGAAGTCGAGTCTGTACAGGGCTTTGCGGCTGCTGGCCGATGCCTCGCGGAACGGCGCGGTGGCGGCGCTGGCGCGGGAGGGTGGACTGCAATCGACCTTGTGGGCCGGTCCGGAGACCGTCTCGAAGGCGGTCCGGCGAGGTGAGCAACCGATCCAGGGGACGGTACGTTCGAAGGCGGTCCATCTCCGGATGGGGTTCGCGTCGGAGGACTACGGCTACGCGATGGATCTCGGGTTGCCGCTCCCCAGCAACTCAGAGTTTGCGCTCGACCCGGAGATCAAGGGCGAGGTGTTGTGGGCCGGCCCGTTCCTGCGACCGGCCTCGTTGCTGGCCGAGCGGAAGAACAGCGGAGTGCGGATCCGGGACGACGACGGCAAGTGGCATGACAGCGGACACCGCCTGCAGTCTTTCGACAGCATGCTCAGCGAGTACGCCGACCCCGACCGTGCACCGGAGCTCCTGAGCCTCCGGGAGCGGATGCGGTCCTGGCGGTTCTACGACCATCTGCGCACCGACTCCGACGCTCCCGCCCGGCAGGTTCAGATAGGAACC
Organism: Kribbella sp. NPDC051718; assembly: GCF_040681515.1. Taxonomy (NCBI): domain Bacteria; kingdom Bacillati; phylum Actinomycetota; class Actinomycetes; order Propionibacteriales; family Kribbellaceae; genus Kribbella; species Kribbella sp. NPDC051718. The sequence continues at coordinate 189,244 of NZ_JBFAYZ010000008.1, forward strand.
CGCACGACGGTGCTCGGGCCGGAGGGCGCCGACGTCGCGGCCGCACTCCAGACGATCAGGGAGATCGGCGCGCCCGGCGCACTCGACCGGGCGATCGAGCAGGCCTTCCCCGGGAGCAAGCTGAGCATCCGGAACAACGGCGGCCGGTTCGAGATCGCGTTTCACCAGCACGGACTGCTGCGGCCGTTGTCCGGGGCGGAGCTGTCCGACGGGACGCTCAGGTATCTGTTGTGGGTGGCCGCGTTGCTGACCCCGCGGCCGCCGGCGCTGCTCGTCCTCAACGAGCCCGAGACGAGTCTGCACCCGGATCTCCTGCCCGCGTTGGCGAATCTGGTCGTCTCCTCGGCCGAGAACACCCAAGTGATCGTGGTGACCCACTCGCGGCCGTTCCAGGCCGCGCTCCGGGCCGGCTCCGACGAGAGCAGGCTCGACTTCCGGACGATCGAGCTCGTGAAGGAGTTCGGGCAGACGGTTATCGAGGGTCAGCGCCCTCTGGACGAGCCTCCGTGGAAGTGGCCGAGTCGGTAGCGGTCTCGTCCTTGACGCTTTCGAAGCGGACGAGGATCAGGGCGCCGATGGCGGTGATGGCGAAGCCCGCGATGGCGCCGGTGTACCAGCCGTCGCGGATCTTGTCGTCGAGGAGGAAGACGCCGACGGCGGCTGGGGTGATCGTTTGGAGGGCGATCATCGGGGTGGTCGCGAGGGTTACCGAGCCGCGTTGCAGGGCCAGTGAGTAGAGGAGGAAGGCGAGGGCGGCCGAGACGGGCAGCGTGTACGTCGTCGGGCTGGAGAACAGCGCGCCGATGGAGCTGTCGTCGAGCATCCGCGCGGAGATCGCCACTCCGGCGTACCCGAATCCGGCAAGTACGCCGAGTACTGCGGTCGCACTCGCGTGCTGGGAGCGGCTCGCCACGCCACCGAGCACCGCGATGGCGATCAACCCGACGATGAGTCCGATCGTCAGGCCGTGATGGACCGCGGCCTCCCCCGCGTCACCCGACGAGACCGCGAGCAGCCCGAGTCCGCCGCAGACCGCGACAACGGCCGACCACTCGATCCCGGACAGCTTGTCCGCCATCAGCCGGGTCGCCAGCAACGCGGTGACCACGAGGCTGACCGCGATACCTGCCTGGGCGAGGTACAGGGGAAGGAGACGTAGCGCGACGAAGTGCAGTCCGAAGCCGGCCAGCTGGAGCACGAGGGCACCGAGCCACGCGGGTTGCTTGAGCAGGGCGATGACGAACCCGCCGAAGCGCCGCGGGTCGAGCTCCGAGCCGGTCGGCACCTTGCGCGAACCGACCGCCTGGAGGATCGACGCGATCCCGAAGACGACTGCGGCTCCGAGGGCCGCGCCCAGTCCGAGGATCAACTCAGCCGGCCTTGCGCCTGGGGGCCCAGAAGGTGAGGTACAGGCTGAGCACCCCGTAGTACACGAGATAGGCCAGCGAGATCGCGACCACGATCGCGCTCGGGTTCGGCATCTGGGTCAGCAGGACGGCGTACGAGCCGAGCCAGATCAGCGTGGTGACCAGGTTCGTGGTCCGGAACGCCTTGGTCCGCGAGGGGTAGACGTACTTGATCGGGATGAAGACCAGGATCGAGCAGGTCAGCAGGATGATGCCGGTCGCGGTCTGGCCGAGGTCGAGCACGACGACGTAGAAGGCGACCACGTTCCAGTAGCTCGGGAAGCCCAGGAAGAAGTGGTCGTCGGTCTTCGCGTCGGTCCGGCAGAACTGGTAGCTGGAGGCAAGCAGCGGCAGCGCGGCCAGCGCGGCGCCGATGAAGCCGTGCGGCAGGTAGCCGCCGGTCCACAGCAACACGATCGGCGCGAACGCGTACGTCAGGTAGTCGACGATGTTGTCCAGCATCGCGCCGTCGAACCACGGGATCGTCTCCTTCACCCGGAGCCGTCGCGCGATCATCCCGTCGGTACCGTCGATCCAGAGCGCGGCCAGGCCGAGCCAGAGCGCGCGGACCGCGTCCCCGTCGATCGCCGCGATCACGATCAGCAACGCGAGCACCGTTCCGCTCGCGGTATAGGCGTGCAGTGCAAGTCCGGCCAGACGCAACCGCGTCGACCCGACGAACGGTTCCCGCACCGCGTCGTGTGTGGTCAGGAGAACTCCCAGAACTCGGCCGGGCGCAACGCCCCGGACTTCAGAGAGTCAGGGTCTCATGAGGCGGGTGCTCAACTCGCGGCGACCGGCTCCAGCAGGAACAACGGGATGATCCTGGTGGTCTTGGTCTGGTACTCGGCGTAGTTCGGGAAGGCCTCCACCGAGCGCTTCCACCACAGCTTGTACTCCTCGCCGTCGATCTCACGGGCCACGTACTCGCCGGTGCGCTCGCCGTCCTGCAGCTGGATCTTGGGGTCGGCCAGGAGGTTGTAGTACCAGACGGGGTTCTTCGGCGCGCCGCCGAGCGAGGCGACCGCAGCGTACACGCCGTCGTGCTCGACCCGCATCACCGGCACCTTGCGCAGCTTGCCGGACTTGGCGCCGCGCATGGTCATCAGCACGACCTGCATACCGTTGAACCCACCGACGCTGGTATCGCCGGCCGCCACCATCTTCTCGACGGCGGCCCGAACCCAGCCGGTCGGACTGGGCACATATTCTTCTTCAGAGGATGACATGTCACCCACCCTGCCCTATCGGGCAACCGTTCGCCTGTTCAGGCGTGGTGGGCAGCCTGGAAGCGGGCTACCCGGGCGGCGCGTTCGCGTTCCATCCGGCGGCGGGGGTCGAGGTGGTCGGGGAGCGTCGCGGGGCCGGCGATGTGAAGCAGCAGCCAGGTCAGGCGCCAGCGGATCTTGTACGGGAGGCTCAGGCCGTCGGTCTTCTTGCTCATCAGGTCTCTCCAATTGCTTGGTGTGGCAATAGTTTGTACACCAACTGATACTGTAGTCAACACAGCTCGAAGGAGAGATATGCCCGGGACATCCGAAGAGGTCGACCTACTAGCCCTCGACCGCCAGGTCTGCTTCGCACTCGCAGTGGCCTCCCGCAGCGTGATCGCCCTCTACCGCCCGCTGCTGGACCCCATGGGCCTGACCCACCCGCAGTACCTGGTCATGCTCGCCCTGTGGGAGGAATCACCCCTATCGGTCAAGCAACTCAGCAACCTGCTCGCACTGGACCCCGGCACCCTCTCCCCCCTACTCAAACGCCTCGAGTCCAGCGGCTTCATCACCCGAGCCCGAGACCCCCGCGACGAACGCTCGCTAGCAGTAACCCTCACCGAGTCCGGCCAATCCCTCCGCACCCAGGCACTGGCGATCCCACCCGCAATAATCAGCCGCCTAGGCATGCCCCTCGAAGAACTAGAAGCCCTCCACAAATCCCTCACCAGAGTCATCGCCGCAGCCACCGATTGATGGTAGGAATCCATTCCTACCATTGCTACCATGGAGTCCATGACGGCACGGAAGCTGTCGATCTCGGTGCCACCCGAGGTCGAGGAAACGATCAAGGCCGCAGCGGCAGAAGAGGGCAAGCCTGTCTCCGCATGGCTGGCCGAGGCCGCCGTGGAGAAGGCGCAAGCAGCCGCCGCTCATGCTGCGGGGCTCGCTGCCGCCCGCGAGTTGGTCGAGGAGTACGAAGCGGAGAACGGGCCGATCGCCGAGGAGCACCGGCGGAACGCCCGGGAGTTCATGATGGAAGCCGGTCTGCTTGACGACGACAACTGGCAGTCGGCCGGCTAGTGCGCTCGATCGTCTACGACGCAGGCGCCCTGGTGGCGGCCGAGCGCGGTTCGCCACGCATGCTTATCCTGCACAAGGAGTTGGCCGCGGCTCACGTTCGCCCCATCGTGCCGGTAGTCGTCCTCGCCCAGGTCTGGCGAGGCGGACCACAACACCAGATCTCCCGGTTGCTCAAGGGATGCGACATCGTGTCGGACGATCTGCGGGTCGGCCGAGCCGCCGGTGTCATCTGCAAATCCTCAGGCACGGCTGACGTGGTCGACGCGATCGTCGTGGTGACCGCCGTGCAGCATCAGGCATCGGTGGTCACCAGTGATCCTGACGACCTGACCCACTTGGCCTCATCGATCGGCGTGAAACTCCAGCTCTACACCGTCTAGCTGGGGGTGCACTGCTGGAGTTGGGCGGCGGTGGCGATTTTGGCTTCTATCCAGCGGCGGCGGAGGAAGTGGGCTTTTAGCAGGCGGTGGACGCCGTCCAGGACTACCAGGCGGCCGCGGTAGGCGACCAGGTGGATGGGGAAGTCGAGGTCGGCGTCCATGACTCGTTCGTAGTGGGCGCGGTAGTTCATGGGGGTGGCGGCTACCTGGTTGGGGGTGAGCTTGAAGCGTTCGCCGTTCAGCTGCCAGAGCGGGAGGTCGAACATCCAGAGGAGGTCGGCCACCTCGACAGGTTCTACGCGGAGGTCCAGGGCCCAGAGTTTGCCCAGTTGCCAGTGGGTCTCGGGGAAGACGTCGCGCATCGACGGCGGTGTCATCGCCAGTAGTTCGTCGAACGAGACGTCTGGTGCGCTTCTGTCGGCGCCGCTGTCCACCCCATCTATCGTCACGACCGAGCACGGTACGCCATGCCGCGGCCAGGTCAGTAGGAGTGCTTGCCTCGACGGCGCAGCAGGAGGACGGCCGCAGCCAGCAGTAGGCCGCCGGATGAGAGGAAGATGCCCCCTAGTACGCCGAACGGCAGCACCGGCGCAACGTTCCGAGCCAGAGCAACCCCCTCAACCTGTACTCCGCCCGCCGCCGGCGGTAGCAACGCCGGCGTACTGGGTGCGACCGTAGGCTCCTCCACCGCGCCCGTAGTCGACTGGCGCCTCGACGGCTCATCGCTCGGCCCACCCCGCCAAACCGGTGGAGCCGGCTCAGAGCTGGTCGGGGTGGCCGTCTCGGGCGCGGTCGACTGCACGGGCGGCACCGGTCGAGCGGGGAACGTCGGACGTCCATGGGAACACCCCAGCGCGAACGCCCTCGAAGGCTGACAGGTGACCACCGGCGGACCGGGTGGCGTCGGCGACGGGCTGGTGGGTGGAGTCGACGGCGGCGTGACCGGCGGAGTCGACGGCGAGGGCGTAGGCGGCGTACTCGGTGGTGTTTCCGAAGGCGAGGGCAAAGGCGATTCAGAAGCCACCGGAGGCGAAGGCGGCAGTTCCTCCGCGAGGGCCGGTTGCGAGCCGAAAACGAGCGCGACGAAGGCGATCAGCAGTAGCGGCAACATCCTGGCCGAGTTAGCGATCACGGCACTGCCCCGTTCGAGCGACGAATCCCTCTTTCAGCAGTATGCGCGCGAAAGGTGTCTCTTCAAGCAGTTAGCCGCGCCCTCAGCGGGCGTAGCGAAGCATTGCTGCCTTACGGCGCTGCATCTTCGTGGTGAATCCTGGGCGCGCTGTCGCGCAGTCCGGTGTTTCGGAGGGGTTCGTCTTGCGGTGGATGACCACGATCGCCGAGTCGTCGCCCGGTCCGCCGATCTCGTCGACCAGCTCGAGCGCCGCGCCCTTGAAGCCGGTCGCGACCAGCCGCTCGGCGTGACCCACCAGCCGGTCGGTCCCCCGCTCGATGTCGCGCCGGGGCGTCTCGACCATGCCGTCGCTGTAGAGGAACAGCGCGTCGCCCATCTTCAACTGACCGCGATTGACCACGAAGTCCGGCGTCTCGACCAGCCCGAGCAACGGCCCGTCGGCGTCCCGCGTCTGCCACCGCCCCGACCACGCGTCGAACTGGATCGCCGGCGGATGCCCGGCGGTCCGTACTTCGAAGTCGCCCGTCGCCAGCGTGATCGCCACGTGCACCACGGTCGCGAAGTCGTCGTTCCAGTCCTGGCGCCGCAGGTAGTGGTTGGCCGCCGGCAGGAACTCCTCGACCGGTACCACCCCCAGCAACCCGCCGAAGGCGCCGGACAACAGCAGCGCCCGCGTCCCGGCATCGATTCCCTTGCCCGACACATCGACCAGCGCGATCTCGAGCACCTCGTCGGCCCGCGTCGTCGACACCACGAAGTCGCCGGAGAACGACGCCCCACCCGCCGACCGGATCGCCTGCTCGGCCCGCCACCCCGGAGGAAGCGTCGGCAATTCGCCCTGAGCCGTCAGCGTGTCGCGCAACTCCATCAGCATCGTCTCGCCGCGGGTGCCCTGGACGCCGAGCCGGCTGCGAACCTTCGCCCCGGCCAGGATGATCCACGCGATCAGCCCGAGCACCAGCACGAACCCGGTCTTCGGCAACCCGGCCGCCCGTTCCGACACGACGTACGAGCCGGTGAGCAGGGCGAACACCGTCAGCAGCACCAGCGGCCGGAAGCGCAGCATCATTCCGCCGAGCAGCAGAGGTATGACGAGGGCGCTGGTGGGTATGAAGGACGGCATCGCCAGTGCGGCGGAACTGACCGTGACCGTCAACGCCAGCAGACCGAGAAAGGCCAGCTGGTGTGATTTCTGCGCGCGCCGAAGCAACGACTCGGCCCGGTTGCCGACCCGTCGCAGAACAGCGTTGCCGCCACCGCCGCTACTCATGGTGAGATGAAGATAACGGCACCATCCGGTCCGCGCATCACATTGTCACAGGTTGATTGCAGCCTTTTCACAAACGAGACCCGTCAGCCGCGCCGGGTGAGCCCGGTCCGCTGGCATTTCGGGCACCAGAAAAGGTTGCGCCCGGCCAGGATCTCGGTCCGGATCACCGAGTCGCAGACCAGGCAGTGCTGCCCCTGCCGGCGATACACGTAGACCTCGCCGCCGTGGTCGTCCTGGCGCGGGTCGCGGCCCATCGCCTCGGGGGTGTGGTCGGCGGCGACGGTGTCGATCCGGCCGGTCTCGACGCCGTACTTCATCAGCTCGAGCAGGTCGTTCCACATCCCCTGCCATTCCTTCTTCTTGACCAGGTGGCCGGCGTCTTGGGGTGCAGCTTCGCGCGGAACAGCACCTCGGCGCGATACACGTTGCCGACGCCACTCAACACTTCCTGGTCCATCAGCAGCTGGCCGATCGGCAGCTTGCTGCGGTGGATCCGTTTCCAGGCCAGGTCGGGATCGGCGTCGTCGCGCAACGGGTCGGGACCGAGCCGCTTGATCAGCGCTTCCCGCTCGCCGTCGGTCAGTACTTCGCAGACGGTCGCGCCGCGCAGATCGGAGTACGCCGTAGCGTTCTGCAACCTGAGCCGGACCTGACCCACCGGCTGCGGCGCCGGGTCGCCGGCCTCGATCGTGCCGAAGTCCATCTTGCCGATCAGCCCGAGGTGGATGTGCAGCCAGCCGGCGCCCTCGAAGTCGGCCAGGAAATGCTTGCCGTGCGCCTCGGTCCCGCGCAGGACGTGCCCGTCGAGCAGCGCCGCGCCCTCGACGAACCGGCCCTGCGGGCTGGAGGCGCGGACCACCTGGCCGCCGAAGTCGGCCCAGACGTCGTTCGCGAGCCGGTGCAGGGTGTGACCTTCGGGCATGATTCCTCTTATGGGTCTGACATCAGGTAAAGGCCGTGGCAGCGCGCCGACCCCGGCAGTGGTCGGTACCGGCCGCTCCATGCGGGCCAGGGACGTCTCCAGGCCCCGCACCCCGGACCGGCCGGTCCGCAAGCAGAAAGAAGATCAGGAGGAGGGCAACGGCGGAAGCTCGCCGGTCTCCTCGTAGTTCGACAGCATCTCGATCCGCCGGGTGTGCCGCTCCTCGCCGGAGTACGCGGTGGCGAGGAACTTCTCCACGAACGCGGTCGCCTCCGCCTCGGTGTGCATCCGCGCACCGACGCTGACGACGTTCGCGTTGTTGTGCAGCCGGCCGAGCTCGGCGGTCTCGACGCTCCAGGCCAGCGCGGCCCGGACGCCCTTCACCTTGTTCGCGGCGATCTGCTCGCCGTTGCCCGAGCCGCCGATCACGATGCCGAGACTGCCCTCGTCACCGACGGTCCCTTCCGCTGCCCGCAGGCAGAACGGCGGATAGTCGTCCACCGCGTCGAACACGGCCGGGCCGTGGTCGACGACGTCGTGGCCGGCACCTTCGAGGTGCTGGACCAGATGGTTCTTCAGGTCGAAGCCGGCGTGATCAGAGCCGATGTGCACTCGCATGACCAGAAGTCTTACATAGCGGTCGGGGTCGGGGATCGTCCGAGTGATTGCGGTGTCCAGGTGCGTGCCTGGGCGCCGCAAGCGCCGGAGGATCCCCGACCCCGACCGCTTACTATGGACAGTCCGGTACGCCGGGCTCTGTAGGCGTCTTGACAGCGCCCGGCACGGTGAGAACTCTGGTCAGTGCCGTCATGTCGGCGTAGGCCTTCGCGTACTCCGTTCCGGCGGGATGCAGCGTGTACACCGCGACGATGGTCCGGTCGTCCGGCCCGGCGGTCCCCGTCGTGTGCAGCGCCTCCCGGACGAGGTCCACCGTCGCGTGCTTCGGCTTGTTCTGGTCCGTGCGGTACCCACTGGAGCCCCGGAAGCCCGACCAGCCCTGCTTGATCGCGAACGGCGGCTCGAACGCGGACGCGATCCCGAAGTACTGGTCGAAGCCGTCGGTGCCGTGGCGGGTCGCCTGGTGCAGGTTGCCCATCACGAAGTCCCGCACCGGCGCCGGCGCCTGGTCGAGCAGGTAGCGGTAGATCCGGACGGTGTCGGCGGCAGTGAAGGCCGCGTACCCCCAGAAGCCCGGGTGGGTGGCGGGCGGCCCGGCCGTATGGGTCAGGCCGAGCCGCGGCACCATCCGGTCGATGATCGCGGAGCCGCCGAGGTGGTCCCAGTAGTAGCTCGCCGCGTCATCGTCGCTGCTGCGCAGCATCACCTCGAGCCGGGCCTTGTCAGCCGCGGGGATGTCGTACGCCGGACCGCGGTCCCAGAGGTAGTCGAGCACCAGCAGCAGCTTCACCACCGACGCCGAGCGGAACTGCAGATCCGGGTTGAACACGTCGGTGAACTGCCCGGTCTGCCGGTCGAACACCGCGAGACCGGCCGTCACACCCACAGGCACGACGACCGCCTCGCCACTACGCAGAAGCTTCACAGCAACCTACTCACCATTGAACGATTAACTTGGTGAGTAACCTTCGCCGAGACTGTTGGAACGTTCAAGCCTTCCCAGCAAGTTCGAAGGATCAATCGAAGCTGGGACTCCGGTCCCGGGTGCGCTTCAGCTCGAAGAATCCGTCGGTCGCGGCGACCAGCCGGACGCCGTCCCAGAGCTTGCCGGCCGCCTCACCCTTGGGCGCCGGCGTGACCACCGGGCCGAAGAACGCGGAGCCCTCGACGGAGATGACCGGCGTACCGACCTCCATGCCGACCAGTTCGATCCCGGCCAGGTGAGACTTGCGCACGGCGTCGTCGTACTTGTCGTTGTCGGCGGCCTCCAGCAGCGAGGCGGGCAGGCCGGCTTCTTCCAGCGCCTCCTCGAGCACGCCGGCGCCGTTGAAGCCGCGGCCCTCGACATGGATTCGATTGCCGAGTGCGGTGTAGAGCGGCAGCAGCACCTCGTTGCCGTGGTTCTGGTCGGCCGCGATCAGCACGCGGACCAGGCTGAGCTTGCGCTGCCAGTTGGCGTCGTGTTCGTCACGTTCCTCGTTCAGGATCGCCAGGCTCATCACGTGCCAGGCGGTCTTCACGTCCCGGACCTGCTCGACCTCGAGCATCCAGCGAGACGTCATCCAGGCCCAGGGGCAGACCGGGTCGAACCAGAAATCAGCGGTGGGGGTCATGTTTTCGATCGTACAAACTGAAACCAGTTCGTACGCCGGTCAGCGTGGCGTCTCGTCCAGCGGACGAACAGCGGACCAGACCGGTCACCACCGGGAACCGCCTTGTCACCCACCGGCAGCGCCGGATCAAGCTCTGACAACGGTTTCCCACAGCTTGCGCAAGTCGCGGGGAAACCCTCGGCCCGGCAACCATCCAGGTGCATAGGATGCCGACATGCCTGGAACCAACCTGACGCGCAACGAAGCGCGCACCCGCGCCGGCCTGGTCAGTGACGTGAGCTACGCGATCGAGCTCGACCTGACCACTGCCGCGAGCGGCGCCGCGACCTTCGCGTCGACGACCACCCTCACCTTCTCCGCCGAAGCCGGCGCCAGCACCTTCGCCGACCTGATCGCGGCGACGGTCCGGGAGGTGACGCTGAACGGCACCTCACTGGACCCGGACAGCGTGTACGACGGCGCGCGCCTGCAGCTCGACGGTCTGGCCGAGCGCAACGAGCTCGTCGTGGTCGCCGACTGCATCTACTCGCGCACCGGTGAAGGGCTGCACCGCTCGGTCGACCCGGCCGACAAGGAGACCTACCTCTACACCCAGTTCGAGGTGCCGGACGCCCGCCGGGTGTTCACCACCTTCGAGCAGCCGGACCTGAAGGCCCCGTTCACCTTCACGGTCTCCGCGCCGGCCCGCTGGGTCGTCATCTCGAACGCGCCGACCCCCGAGCCGACCCCGTACAAGGGTGCGAGCGGCGAGGACCTGGCGACCTGGAGCTTCGCGCCGACCGAGCCGATCTCGACCTACATCACCGCCGTCGTGGCCGGTCCGTACCACGTCGTCACCGACGAGTACGTCGGCCCGAACGGCACGTACCCGATGTCGTTGCTGTGCCGCCCGTCGCTGGCCGACTCGCTCGACGTCGAGGACCTGTTCGAGGTGACCAAGCAGGGCTTCGAGCTGTTCGAGCGCGCCTTCGGGACGCCGTACCCGTTCCACAAGTACGACCAGGCCTTCGTGCCGGAGTACAACATGGGCGCGATGGAGAACGCCGGTTGCGTGACGATTCGCGACGAGTACATCTACCGGAGCCGCACCACGCACGCCGAGCTGGAGAGCCGTGCGAACACGGTGCTGCACGAGCTCGCGCACATGTGGTTCGGCGACCTGGTCACGATGACCTGGTGGGACGACCTGTGGCTGAATGAGTCGTTCGCCGAATGGGCCAGCCACTGGGCCCAGGCGACCGCGACGACGAAGTACGCCGGCGCCTGGACGACCTTCTGCAACGCCCGGAAGAACTGGGCCTACCGGCAGGACCAGCTGCCCTCGACGCACCCGATCGCCGCGGACATGGTCGACCTGCACGCGGTCGAGGTGAACTTCGACGGCATCACCTACGCCAAGGGCGCCTCGACGCTGCGCCAGCTGGTCGCGTTCGTCGGTGAGGACACCTTCATCATCGCGCTGAAGGAGTACTTCGCCGACCACGCGTTCGGCAACACCGAGCTGGCCGACCTGCTCAAGCCGCTGGAGAAGGCGTCCGGGCGTGACCTGGACGACTGGACCGAGCGCTGGCTGCGGACGGCCGGGGTGAACACCCTGCGCGCGGACTTCACCGTCGACGCGGACGGCAAGTTCCAGACGTTCGCGATCGAGCAGACCGCTCCAGCCGACCACCCGACCCTGCGGCCGCACCGGCTCGCGGTCGGGCTGTACCGGCTCACCGACACGGGCCTGGTCCGGACCGAGCGCTTCGAGGTCGACATCGACGGCCCGCGGACCGAGCTGGCCGAGCTGGTCGGCGCGACCCAGCCCGACCTGGTGCTGCTGAACGACGACGACCTGACCTACGCCAAGATCCGGCTGGACGAGCGGTCCCGGCTGACCCTGGTCGACTCGATCGACAAGCTCGACCAGTCGCTCGCCCGGGCGCTCGCCTGGGGTGCCGCGTGGGACATGACCCGCGACGCGGAGATGCCGGCCAGCCAGTACGTCGGCATCGTGCTCAAGGGCGTTCGCGCCGAGACGGACCTCACCGGCGTACGGTCGCTGCTCGCTCAGGCCACCTCGACGATCAACAGCTATGCGGCACCGGAGCACCGCGCGGAGCTGCGGGCGCAGTACGAGGAGACCCTGGCGGACCTCCTGGCTGGGGCAGAGCCGGGTAGCGACCACCAGCTCGCATTCGCCCGCGCCTACATCGGCGGCGTGTTCTCCGACGCCGGTGCGGACCGTTTGGCCGCCTGGGTCGCCGGTACGGACCTGCCGAACGGCCTGGTCATCGACACGGACCTGCGCTGGACCCTGATCGTCGCGCTGGCCAGGCTCGGCCGGGTCGACGCCGACGCCATCGACGAAGAGCTGACCCACGACACCACGATGACCGGCCAGGAGCGGGCGGCCCAGGCGCGTGCCGCCCGGCCGACCGCCGAGGCCAAGGCCGACGCGTGGCAGATCGCCGTCGAGTCGGAGGACACCCCGAACGAGACGCAGTTCCGGACCATCCTGGGCTTCCAGCAGCCGGGCCAGGAGGACCTGCTCCGGCCGTACGTCGGCAAGTACCTGACGGCGGCCAAGGACGTCTACACCCGGCTCGGCTCCTCCATGGGCGAGAACGTCCTGGTCTACCTGTCGCCGCGCGGCCTGCCCGAGCAGGCGACGCTGGAGGCGCTGTCCAGCTGGCTGGACGCGGAGGCCGAGTCGATCGACGCACCGACCCTCCGGTACGTCGGAGAGGCCCGTGCCGACCTGGAGCGTGCACTGGCGGCTCAGAAGCGCGACGCGCTCGGCTGATGTCGGGCGACCCCTCGTTAGAGCAGGCGTCACCAGGACTGGCGTCGCTGGCCGGCGCCTCGGCTGTAGCCCTCACCGGGCTGGCCGAGGCGTACCGGCCGAGACCGGTCACCCCGTTGATGCCGTGGCACTTTCCCGGCCGCATGGTGAAGCCCTACGTGATCACCGCCCGCGGCCGCTCCTGGGACGACCAGATGGTCGCGGTGGCGCGAGCGGCCGCCGCCAAGCAGTTGGAATTCGACGACGCGATGGGCGCGGTCGGGCTGGGCGTGGTGATCCTCCATCTGAGTGACGACGCCACGTACCTCGTAGTACAGAGCTGGGCGAAGGAGTTCCAGTCGCGGCTGAGCATCTTCCGCGGCCTGGACGTCGACGATCTGCGCCCGGCCCCGATCGGCGTCGCTCCGTGCGTCTGGGAACAGGAAGTCCTCAGCCACGAGCGGGCGTCGTACGTGAGCCACATCCTGAACGCCGAGGTCGACGTCGACAGCTGGCTCGACGACTGCCTGGACACGCGGCCGGCCCCGAAGCAGAGCGGCATCCCGTCCGGGACCTGAATTCCGCACAGTACCGTCGCGTGCGCTTTCCGTGACATTCAAACAATTGAATGTCAGCGCGCTGTCGCGGTTCGGTCGCGGGCCGCGATCTCCTTGTCCAGAAGGAGATTCTCACCACCTGAAGGGGTCTCACTTTTCCCGTTTTCCGGTTTAAGCTGACCCCAATTATTCACTCAAGGGATCTGGGGAGGACCTTTGTCGTGACACACGTGGATGACCGGAAAGGACCGACCCGGGCGAAACGCTCGACCGGCCGGGCCAATGCGCGTGCGCTCAACCACGGCGGCGACAGCCGGGTGGCCGCTCGCGCCGGACGTGCGGTACCGGCGAAGGACGTGGCCGGCTCCCAGTTGGAGAGTGAGGCCGATCGCGCCGAGCGGCTGGCCGCCGGCAAGCGCTCCGCGGGCCGCGGTGCGGGCCATTCGGGCCGGAAGAAATCGAAGCGTTCCACTGCCGCGGTCGGAGCCGCGATCATTGCGATTGCCGCAGTGGTCGCGACTTCTGCTTTTATCCTGACAAATGGCGGCTCGTCCCCGCAGAGCGAAGGCAATCCGCCGATTCCGGCGCCGGCGACCTCCGCGCCACCGAAGACCGAGAGCGGTGCCGCACCGGCTGCGATCAGCACCATCAAGGCCGACCGCAAGCCGCCGGCGGTCAAGCCGACGGCCCCCAAGCCGACCGTGGCCAAGACGACCACCACCAAGACGTCCGCGACGCCGAACACCGGCCCGGCCACCCCGGTCTTCCGGCGCGGCCAGTGGATCGCGGTACTCGACAAGTACCCGACGGACGCCGGTATGGACGCCGAGCAGCTCGCCAAGGAGCTCGCCGCCAAGCTGATCACCGCCGGCGTACCGGGCCGGGCGATGTTCCTCAACGGCCAGTACCCGGGGATAGCGAACAGCAGCCTCGAGCCGGAGACCGACGCATGGGTCGTGTACCTGTCCGCGCTACCCAGCGCCGAGGCGGCACTCAACCTCTGCCAGGCGGCGAAGACCCAGGCGGTTCACTCCAACATCGCCTGCCCGACGTACGAACCCGCAGCCAAGCCCGGCTAGCAGACCACGAGAGCCCGGCTGATCGATCAGCCGGGCTCGTTGGCGCTCCCTACTGCTTGTGGGGCTCGTTCGCGTGGAGCAGCGGCGGCTGGTGGGCGTGGGTGCCCAGCTGCTGCACGCCGGTGACCAGGCCACCGGTCAGGTCGCCGGTGGCGAAGGACGTCTGCATGGTCAGCGCAGCCAGGCCGGCCGCGTGATCGGAGAGCTGCCGCCGCGCGTTCGCGCCGGTGACGACCTCCAGCCGGCGTCCGGCCGGGTCGACGTACACCAGGATGCTGTTGTCCGGGTCGTCCAGCTCGTTCAGCAGCTCCAGGGCGAACGGGCGCGTCTCGGAGTCCGCTCCCCCGACGTACACGGAGAAGTGCAGGCCGGACGCATCCTCGGCGTGCCGGACGGCGCGCTCGATGTCGTAGAGCTGGTCCGGGGTGAATGCGTCACCAGCTGGCACTTGCGCCTCCGGTCGTACGGGCGACGCCGGTGCCGGCGGTCGCAGTGGTGGTGCCGGCCGGGAGCTCGGGCAGGTTGGCCGGGTCCGGCCGGGTGGCCGTCGGGCCGCCGATCCAGACCGGCGGAGCCCACCAGGACAGGCCCGGGCGATAGCGCGGACCCTGTGCGATCGAGGAGGCGAAGACGAGCAAGGCCAGCACCGCCACGACCAGCACCGGAATACCGACGAACACCAGCACGGTGTGGCCGGAGAGCAGAGTGATCACGGTGAGAAGACTAGTCCTACAAACGACCGCACCCGCCCCGGGGCCTCGACCGGGACGGGTGCGGACGATCAGGAGCCGCTAGCAGCCACAGGTGTAGTACGTGATGTCCCAGTGACTTCCCTCGTCGCAGTAGATGTTGCCGGAGGCGGCCTTCCACTGCGGGTAGCCGTCACCGCGGTTGGCGATCCGGGTGAAGGTGTTCTTGATGTAGTTGCCGACGCACGTGTACTTCGAGATGTCGACCTTGTAGCCGTTGCGGTGACTGTAGGTCCCGCTGGCGTGGCCGGTCTCGGTACCGCCCGTGATGTTCACGGCGCAACCACTGGCGGTGTGCAGCGTCCGTACGCCGTACACGGTGCTGTCGTTGATGTTGGTGAAGGACGTACAGGTGGAGTTGTTCCAGTCGGAGCAGTTGCCGCTGGACGACCAGGTGACGCCGGCGGCGCTCAGGATCGACGCGGCCTGCGCGTGGGTCAGTTTGGTGAGTGCCGAGGCGTTCTCGATCACCAGCAGGCCGGGCAGCAGCCCGACCATGAGGGCGACCAAGGGCACGGTCACGCGACGGACGAAAGTCTTCATGGGGACTCTCCTTGAAACTCGGGGCGGAAGGTTTCAAGGAGTGCCATTCCCAGGAAAGTTATTAACCAAACGTGAACACTCACCGGCCAGACGGCAACCGGCTGCGTGGAACCGAACCGAGGGCAGTCGGCTCGGCTCCACGCCGGGGGGCGCCGAATGTGGTCAGAACTCGAAATTGGTCCCGGTCTTCGACAGCGAACTGGCGAACTGGACGTCCGAGCACTGGTAGAACGCGTTGCCGGTGTCCGCGATCGTCCAGACGGCGAGAATCATGTGCCGCCCGGACCGGCTCGGCAGCCGGCCGTTGTGGGTGATGTCGGCGGCAGGCCGGGCACCACCCATCGGCACCGTCAGGAACGGGGTCAGGTCGAGCGCCGAACGGCTCAGCGGCGCGCCCTGGTTCCAGCCCTGCTTGGTGACGTAGTACTTGAAGTCCGTCGTCGCGTGCTGCGCGGTCAGGTGCCACTTGAACGCGTAGTTCGCGCCCGAACTGAGCTGGGTGGCCGGCCAGGCGCCACCGCGCTGGTCGTTCAGCTCGTTGAACTGCTGCAGACCCGCCGAGCAGAGTTTGCCGTCGGCCGGACCCGCGCCGGGGAAGCCCTTCGGCCCCTCGGTGCTCTGCGGCTCCCACTGGATCGCGCCGCAGTTCTTGACCGTCGTGTTCGCGCACAGCTTGGCGCGACTGATCGGCGAGTTGGTGTACCCGTGGCCAAAGGCCACCGGCACGGAGATGGACGAGGAGACCGTCAGAGCCAAGGCTCCGGCGGCGACTGCGGCCAGGGTGAGTTTGCGTGTTCGCGGCATGCGGACACTCCTTCGGATTCCCGGTTGTGGGGGCGGTCGGGGAATGAAGGAAGGCGCCTTCGTTGACAATAGATAACAACCGTTCAAATCTATTGTCAACAGCTCGTAGGCGGTTGTTTACTTTCCGCGAATACTGCCTAGCTGTGCAGCACGCCAATGAGTCTTCTGAGCCGCTGGTTGTTGGGGAGATCCTCGATCAGGACGGGCATGCCGTCGGGGCCGCCCAGCGGAACCCGCCAGTTCGGGTACTCGTCTGTGGTGCCGGGCTGGTTCTGGGTACGCCGTTCGCCGACCGCGTCGGTCAGGGCGACTCCGACCAGCTTGGCCGGAGTGTGCGCGACGTACCGGTGCAGCGCCTCGACGATGCGCTCGACATCGCCGTCCGCGTTCGCCAGCAGGTGCCGTTCGCGCAACGCATTCAGCCAGGAGTCGCGCTCGGCCTCGTCGACCGCGAGCTCTTCGGCGTACGGGCGGGTCAGCAGGCCGAGGCGGTCGCGCAGCTCGACGTGGTCGCCGGCCAGGTACCCGGCCGTCGGCGGCAGGTCGTGGGTCGTCACCGTGGCCAGGCAGAGTTCGCGCCAGCGCTCGGGCGGGAGCGGGTTGCCGTTCGCGTCGCGCTCGAACCACAGCACCGAAGTACCGAGGACTCCGCGTTCGGTGAGGTAGTCGCGGACCCAGGGCTCGACCGTGCCGAGGTCCTCCCCCACGACGACCACGTCGGCGCGGGACGCCTCGAGGACGAGGATGCCGATCAGCGCCTCGTGGTCGTAGCGCACGTAGGTGCCCTCGGTCGGCCGCTCGGGCGAGGTGACCCACCAGAGCCGGAACAGCCCCAGGATGTGGTCGATCCGCAGCCCGCCGCCGTGCCGGATCACTGCCCGGACGAGATCCCGCCAGGGCGCATAGCCGGTGGCAGCGAGGGCGTCCGGCCGCCACGGAGGTTGCGACCAGTCCTGCCCCTGCTGGTTGAACGCGTCCGGCGGCGCACCGACGTGGATGCCTGCGGCCAGTACGCGCTTGAGCGCCCAGGCGTCGGCACCATCGGGGTGTACGCCGACTGCCAGGTCGTGCAGGATGCCGAGCGACATACCGGCCGACTTGGCCCGTGCCTGGGTCCGGGCGAGCTGCTCGTCGAGCTGCCACTGCAGCCAGCAGTGGAACTCCACCGCATCCGGATTGTCGTTGCGGAAGGCAACGACCGCGGGCGCGTTCGGGTCCTGCAGCTCCTCGGGCCACTTGCTCCACTCGGGTCCGTGCACATCCGCGATGGCCGCCCAGGTGGCGAAGTCGATCAGGCCCTGGCCTTCGCGGTCGCAGTACGCGCCGTACTCGGCGATGCGGCCGATGGAGGGGCGGACGCCGAAGAGGAGTTGCAGTGCCTCACGCTTGGCCGCCCAGACGGTGTCGCGGTCCAGCGCATCCGGGTCCTCGCTCAGCGCCCGGGCGTGCAGGGCCAGGGTGCGGACACGGTCGCGCTCGGCCGGTGCGAGGTCGCCGTACTCGTCGATGTCCTCGATGCGCAGGTACAGCGGGTTCGCGAACCTACGGGAGGCCGGCAGGTACGGCGAGGGCTCCATCCGGCCAGCGGTCTCGGCTGCGTGCAGCGGGTTGACCAGTACGAAGCCGGCGCCCAGGTCATTGGCGGACCAGGCGGCGAGGTCGGCCAGGTCGTGGAGGTCGCCGATACCCCATGACCTGCGGGAGCGTACGGAGTACAGCTGAAGCACCCAGCCCCAGGTCCGCTGCAGTCGCTGCGGCTCGAGGCGTTGCGGGGTGACGATCAGGGAGCCGACCGAGATCTCCGGGTTGGTGCCGATGCGCGCGCACAGCCGGTGGTACCCGAGTGGCAGGTCTCCCGGCAGTTGGTACGTCGCTTCGCCGATCTGCACGCCGTCGACCCACTCGGGCTCGACCCAGTGCTCCTGCTGCGGGATGTCCCGGCGCTGTCCGCCATCCTCCAGGTCGACCCAGACCTCGGCAGTGGAGCCGTGCGGCAGGTGTACTGCGAACCAGGGCGTCCAGCCCTCCCGCATCACCAGCGTGGCGGGCAGCACGCGGCGCCAGCGGGCCAGTTGGTGCTCCGCCAGCGCATCGGCGGCTTGCTCGGGGGTGGACGCGTCGACACCGAGCGCGGCCAGCACTGTGGAGACCACCTCGGACGACACCTGCACGTGTTCGCCCTGCCAGTTCCAGTACTCGGTCGCCACTCCGTGCGCGACGGCAAGCTCGACAAGGGCTGGCGTGGGAGCAGTCACGCGTGCGAGTCTGCCGCATCCCGGGCGTGTGTACCCAACGGCGCGCGCCACGGGGGTCTGGTACGTCACCGCGCGCAGGCGATTCGGCACTACGCGTTCTCCTGCGTCACGACAGTGCATCGGGTACTGCCGCCCGAGCGGTTGCTGCCCTTACTCTTCGGCTAGACCCGACGCAGGGGGGACTTGCGCCGGTGCAGTAGAGGGGGCACCCGATGGATGAGTTGCTGCCGCGTACCCGGATCAGCCGCCGTACGACGCTGGGACTGCTTGGCGCCGTGACAGCCGGCTCGCTGGTCACTGGTTGTCGCGAGACGACCAGCGGCAGTATCGGCCTCACCGGCGACTACAGCCTCACCGACTGGGTCGCGGACCGGGGCGACCACTACCTGGTCGCGCACCGGGGCGTCGGTGACGTGTTCCCCGAGCACAGCATGGAGTCGTACGACGCCGCGGTCGCCTGGGGCGTGAAGGCGATGGAGGTCAGCGTCGGCATCACCGCGGACAGCGTGCTGGTCTGCATGCACGACACGACCCTCGACCGGACCACCAACCTCACCGGCAACCTGCGGGCGGTGAAGTACTCCCAGCTCGAGAAGGGCTGGTTGCAGATCCCGCGACTGGGCCCGCACTGGGCCGAGGCCAAGGTCAAGGTGCCGTTGTTCGAGGACGTGCTGCGCAAGTACGGCGGCCGGGTGATCCTCGCGATCGAGGCGAAGGACGAGCGGGCCTACGCGCCGATGATGGCGATGGTGGCGAAGTACGGGCTGGAATCCGCGGTGCTGATCAAGACCTACTTCAAGAGCAAGCTGATCGCCGACGTGAAGTCGCTCGGGCTCGGTGTCTTCGCGTACTTCACAACGCCGGAGGAGATGACTCCGGAGGCGATCCAGGCGGTCGCCGGGCAGTTGTCGCCGCGGACGGACGCGATCGTCGTACCGAACTCCGGTCCCGGCGGGTACCTCGACGCATCGCTCGTCGAGGCGACCGTGGCGACCGGTATCCCGATCTGGCCGTATCCGTTGCACCGGCGCGCGGACCTCGCGCACTACAGGGCGCTCGGCATGCAGGGCGCGGTCACGTCGAACCTCGGCTACATCCTCGGCAAGACCGAGCAGGTGACGACCGACCAGTGGGCGACCGGAGCGGTGGCGTCGGGCGAGCTGACGCGGGATCCGTACGACGACCGATTCGCCGTCAGTTGGGGACGCGGGGGCAGCATCGGGCTCGCGGCGAAGGGCACGCAGCACTTCCTGACGCTGGGCAATCTCGGCCCGATCACCTCACCCGTCTACTCGGTCGAGTTCCAGGCGTCGTTCGCCGCCTTGCCGGCCGACCCGCTCGCGCACCTCAGCCTGGCCTTCGGCCATGAGGACGACTCGTACTACGAGAACCGGGTCGGCACCACCAGCGGCTATCACGCGATCCTGCAGGCCAATGGCGAACTGGGCCTGTGGGCGCACAGGTCGGGGCAACGGCCGGGGGTCAAGCTGGCGGTCCGGAAGACCGCCCCGGTGTTCGCGGGCGAGTGGATGGGGTTCCGCCTCGACGTCACGCCGACCACACTCACCTGGAGCCGGCTCGACCACCCCACGAAGGTGACGGTCGAGGACAAGTCGTACCGGGGTGGCTATCTGCACCTAGGCCGCGCCTCCACGGACGGCAGCCTCGCCCTGCGCGGCCTAAAGGTCACCCGCACGCCCTGACCGCGTCTGCTGCACACCCCCAGGCCAGGGTGATCCCACTACCGCCATGCCCGTAGTTATGCACCACCGGTACTCCGGGCAGCAGCCCCTCGTCCCGCTCGAGCCTCACCTCGGGGCGGCCGGGCCGTAGCCCCACCAGCGCCCCGATGACCTCCGCCTCGGCCAGCGCCGGGACCAGGTCGCTGCAGCGGCTCACGATCGACCGGGTGAGCTCGTCGTCGACCGTGGTGTCCCAGGCGCCGGCATCGAGGCTGCCGCCGAGGATGCAGTCGTTAGTCCGCGGGTGGACGTAGGCCCGGCCGGCTGGGTGATGCTCGTCGCGGACGGAGAGGGTCAGGCCTGGGTTGGTGACTCTGACGATCTGACCGCGGATCGGGTACGTGCTGGTGTCGCCGACCAGTGCGCCGGCAGCCAGCCCTGCGCAGTTGACGATGACGTCTGGCTGGAGATCGTCCAGTTCACCGAGTTGGTCGACCCGGCGGGTCTCCTGCCGGCCGCCTCCGTCGAGGTACTGGCGGTAGAGCCAGGGCAGGTAGGTCGGCATCTCGACGAGCGGTACAGCGAAGCGCAGGCCGTGGCTGTAGCCGGGCGGGAGCTCATCGGCTCGGGCAGGGCGGATGTCGCCTACCGCGTCGGCCCAGGGCTGGGGCTGCGGCTCCTCGCGGTAAAGGACGAGTGACTCGCGCATGACTACGCCTGGCACACCACGGGCGGCTTCGGTGGCTAGTACGTCGTAGGTGGTGGCGCCCCAGCTGGCGACCTTGTCTGCCGGGGCTGCTGCGGTTGGGAACCAGACAGCTGCCGCCAGGTGGGAGGTGGTCGCCTCCGTGAGGTGAGCGCTGACCAGGATGACGTCGTCGCCGCGCTGCCGGAGCAGGGTTGCCGTGGACAGCCCGGAGATGCCTGCGCCGAGTACTACGACTCTCACTCGACCAGTCTTCGTTGGCGGCGGGTGAGGAGCAAGACGGCCAGCAGGAGCGCCGTACTGGCTATCACCAGGCCGATGGCTACGCCGGCGACGTTGTTGGTCAGTTGGTAGAGGGAGATCGGCCAGATGACCAGGAGGATCGAGCAGCCGACTACGGCGTACGCCGATGCGTGGCGGCGGCCGTAGGCGACTAGGAGGGCGGCTGGGCCTGCAGTACCGACTGCGAGAGCCATCACCTCGCCGCGCTCCTGGACTAGCCAGCAAATGGAGGAACTGAACATCGCGGCGCCTGCGAGTGACCAGGCGGTCACTTGGTCGCGGACGAGGCCGAACATCGCCATCACGAAGGCGACCAGGATGAAACCGGTACCGGCGATGCCCGCGGAGTTGGTCGTCGTCGAGGTGTCCGGAGTGAGGACGTCCGCGGTGATCACCAACACACCGACGGCCAGGATCCCAAACGTTGCCACCAGCAACGAAGATCCCGCCAGCCACCACACTCCGAGCACTGCCAGCGCGAGCGCGACCGCAACCCCGACGACCCGCCCCGCCTCCCCTTCGATCGCGACATAAGTGGCGAACCCCGCCACACAACACCCCAGCGACGCCAACGCGGAACTCAGCTGCTCGCGCCGCCTCAACAAGGCCAGCACCGCCGCGGTCCCCAGCAAGATCACCGCCGCACTGGTCCCGGTGCTGATCCGCGCTGCCCGCCCCATCTCTCCCCAGTTGGCCAGCGTCAGCAACGCCACCGCCCCCAACAGCAGCGCCCCGCCGATATACCCCAGCACCTCGGTCAACGCGGACGAGTGCGTGGCGGTAGGCGGCGTACGGACGGTTCTCGGCTGTTCGGGGGTGGCAGATGGTGGAACTGGTGCTGGCGGACGGCCGGCGTCTGCTTCGGCGGCTGTGCGGAGTGCTTCGGCCTGGTAGGGGCGCAGGACGCCCGCGGACACCAGCCTGGTCAGCTCGTCCTGCAGCCGGCTCGGCATATCCGTTCGTTCCTCCTCGCAAAATCTCCGGTCGGGGATTGCAGAGATCCTGGCGGCCGGACCTTGGCGACGCAGCACTACAGTAGGGCGGCGAGATGCCTATTCTGCTCAGTTACCCCGTGTCCCTGCTCAGTCACCCCCTGTTTTCCGTTCCTGACACCTTCCCGACGTTCTTCCGGCGAGGCAACGACGGCAAGCTGGAGGTGACGGATCAGATCATCACCGTGCCGGCCCGGATCGTCGGCCTGATCCTCGCGTTCTTCGTCGTCCGCTGGCTCGTGCACAAGGCGATCCGCCGCTTCGCCCGGCGTACCGGCAACGGCGCCGTGGCCGGCGTACTGGCCAAGTCCAAGCGCGGCCAGGAGTTCGTCGAACAGACCCTGAACAGCGAACGCCGGACCCAGCGCGCCGAGACGATCGCGTCACTGCTCTGCAGTTGCGTGACGATCGTCCTGACCGCCGTCCTGGTGGTGATGGTGCTGGCCGAGCTCGGCTTCAACATCCTCCCGGTGGTCGCGTCGGCCAGCATCATCGGCGTGGCGCTCGGCTTCGGCGCCCAGACGCTGGTCAAGGACTTCCTGGCCGGCATCTTCATGATCTTCGAGGACCAGTACGGCGTCGGCGACCTGGTCGACATGGAGAAGGCCACCGGCGTGGTCGAGGCAGTCGGCCTCCGCGTCACCCGCCTCCGCGGCGAGGACGGCACCACCTGGTACGTCCGCAACGGCGAGGTCCTCCGCGTCGGCAACCTCACCACCCGCGACCCGGACGCCCCCGCCACCTCCACCACCGGCGTAGGCAGCGCGGCCGAGGCAGCAGACGGCCTGGCCCCCGTCGAAGCCCCCGCCGACGAGCCTCCGGCCCGCTCCACCCCCGCTCACCACTCCAGCGGCGGCCACGAACCAACTGCCTGAGCACCACCCCGGAGAAATTCACTGTCACAGATCTTGACCGGGCCGATACGCGGCGTCATGATCGGACGAGCCAATGATTAGGAAACCTTCCTAACCAAAACCTGTTCGCCCCCAGGTTGGAGCTTGTCATGCTGAGTCCGTCCCGGCTGCGCGCTCTGGGAGTGCTGCTCGTCAGCGCTCTGTTCGCCGCACTCCTCACCGCCACCCCAGCGACCCCGGCCAACGCCGAGTTGCAGCATCCCAGACAGGAGTTTCTCCGCCAGGCGACCGGCGGGCTCTTCCTGCACTGGGGCATGCGAACCTCCCCCGGCTACACCAGTTGCAGCGCCTGGGAGAGCGCGGTCACGTCGGGCAACTGGGATCCGGCGTACTGGGTCCGCGAGGCGCAGAAACTCCACACGCAGTACCTCGTCCTGGCAACCTTCCACAGCCGACTCGGCTACGCCCGCCCCTGGCCGTCCGCCATACCGGGCAGTTGCCACTCCAAGCGAGACATCCTCAAGGAGACCATCGACGCCGCGACAGCGAAGGGCCTGAAGGTCATCCTCTACATGACCGACGACCCGCAATGGCATGCGGAAGGCCTGCCGGCCGGGAAAAGCTGGCTCGACTCGGCCGCCTACTCGCAGTACAAGGGCAAGTCCGTCGACCTGACCACGCGCGACGGGTTCGGCGAGTTCAGCTACGACAACTTCGTCGAGGTGATGCAGCGCTACCCGAGTCTCGGCGGGTTCTGGATCGACAACGACAACGCCTACTGGGAGAGCCACGGGCTGTACGAGAAGATCCGCCAGGACCGGCCCAGCTTCACCCTCAGCAACAACAACGAGGACACGCCGATCATGGACATGATCAGCAACGAGCAGAAGACCGGCATGTCCCCGGCCTACGACTACCCGCAGGCGATCTACACGGCGGCGCCGCGGCTGATCGAGGCCGACTTCAAGCTCCCGAGCACCGGCTCCTGGTGGTACGGCGGTGGCGACCCCGCCGTCGACACGGGACTCAACATCGGCCGGCTGATCAGCAACACGGGCTCCTCGGTCAAGTCCCTGATGGCCGAGACCGCGATGGTCAACGGCCGCTTCCCGGCCAAGCAGGAGCAATGCAACAACCTTATTGACAAATATCTGGAGCCGATCTGGCCGTCCGTCACCGGTACGGCGGGAGGCGGCTACGACCGTGGCGGTCTGCAACCCGGCGATTGGAACGACGGAGCCCACGGCGTCACCACCGTGAGCTCCACCGACCCAGACCTGCATTACGTCCACGTCCTCACCAAGCCCTCGGGCAGCACGCTCAAGGTCCGCGACAACGGCTACCGCGTCACCAGGGTCACCAACCTCCGTACCGGCGCCACCATCGCCCACACCCAGGCCAACGGCACCCTCACCATGACCGGCCTCACCGCGTGGGATCCGTACGACACGGTCCTCCGCGTCGAGACGGACGGCCGCGAGGGGATCATCCCGCCCACGTCGTACACGACGACCGCCTCGGCCGGCAGCAACCCCGGCAACGCGACGGACGGCAGCTATCTGACGTACTGGGACAGCAACAAGACGACTCCCGTCTCCCTGCGCTTCGACCTCAAAGCGCCCCAGCGGATCCAGTACCTCGGGATCAACCAGCGCGAGGACTCGGTCAGCTACGCCCGCTCGTCGACCGAGCAGTCGGCGCGCATTCGCGACTACAAGGTCTACGTCAGCAGCGACGGCACCAACTGGGGCACCCCGATCAAGACCGGCACCCTGCCGAGTCGCCGCGGCGTCGCTTTCATCGACCTCCCCACACAGACCGCGCGGCACGTACGGCTCGAGGTGCTCAACACCTACGCCGCCTCCAGCGACACCACCCGCTCCAAACGCCTCCGCATCGACGAGGCCTGGGTCGGTACGGCGTACGCAGGCGCAGGCACTCCGTCGACCCGGTACGAGGCCGAGGACGCCACCTGCCAAGGCACTGTCGACAGCGACCACACCGGCTACTCCGGTACTGGCTTCTGCAACACCGACAACGCAATCGGCGCCGGCGTCCAGTGGACAGTCACCGCGCCCACTGCCGGCTCCGCGACCCTCGCCATCGCCTATGCCAACGGCACCACGGCCGCCCGCCCGATGACCGTCACTGTCAACGGCATCGCCGCAGGCACCCAGCAGTTCCCACCCACCGGCGCCTGGACCACCTGGCAGACAGCACAGGTCGCCGCCAACCTCCAGGCCGGTGCCAACACCATCGCCGTCTCGGCGACCACGGCTACCGGCGGCCCCAACCTCGACTATCTCGACCGCTGACGCACTAGCTCACACATCAACTCCGCCCGCCCCAGGAGGCAGTTGTGCGAACTCGATGGATCCTCGCGATCCTTGCTGTCCTGACCATGTTCATCCTGCCGGCCTCACCAGCGCAGGCCGCCACCTTCGACGTCCGTGACTACGGCGCGAAGGCCGACGGGACCACCAACGACACCGCCGCCATCAACAAGGCGATCAACGCCGCCAGCGCGGTCGGCGGCGGCACCGTCCGGTTCACCGCCGGCAACTACCGCTCGGCGAACACGATCCACCTGAAGAGCAACCTCACCATCCAGCTCGACGCCGGCTCGACCATCCTCGGCGCCGGCAACGACACCTACGACGCGGCCGAGCCGAACCCGAACGACGAGTACCAGGACTACGGCCACAGCCACTTCCACAACGCGATGATGTACGGCGACCGGCTGACCAATCTCACCTTCAGCGGCAGCGGCACGATCGACGGCGACGACCACCTGATCACCGGCAACCCCAAGGCCGGCCAGGCCGACAAGATCATCTCGCTGACCCGCTGCAACGGGCTGAAGATCGACGGCATCAAGCTCCGCCAGGGCGGCCACTTCGCGATCCTCAGCAACGGCTGCGACAACATCAGCTCGAACAACCTGCGGGTCGAGACGGCCGGTGACCGCGACGGCTGGAACGTCATCAACGCCAAGAACGTCACCGTCACCAACGCGAACATCGCCGCCAACGACGACGCGCTGGTCTTCAAGAGCGACTGGGCCCTCGGCCAGACCATCGACAACGGCCATGTCCGGGTGAGCGACTCCAAACTGTCGGCCGGCTGCTGCAACGCGCTGATGTTCGGCTCGGAGACCTGCGGCGACTTCACCGGCTACGTCTTCGAGCGGATCACCATCACCGGCGCCGGCAAGTCCGGCCTCGGCCTGGTCTCGATGGACGGCAGCAAGATCTCGGACGTGCACTACCGCGACATCACGATGTCCGGCGCCCGCGGCCACATCATGCAGAAGATCGGCACCCGCCGGCGCTGCGGCGACAGCCCGGGAATCGGTGGCATCAGCGACATCACCTACCAGAACGTCACCGGCACCTACAACGGCTCAGCCGGTACCGCGTACAGCTCGACGCTCTGGGGCGAATCGGCCGCCGCCAACCGGATCCGCAACGTCAGCTTCGACAACGTCAAGCTCACCGTCCCCGGCGGCAACGGCACGATGAGCACGGGAGTACCGAGCAACGACCCGACCAACTACAACCCGAACAGCATCGGCACCCGGCCCGCGTACGGCTGGTACCTCCGTCGCGTGGACGGGGTGAAGTTCACCAACAGCTCGGTGGAGTTCGCCTCCAACGACGGCCGACCGGCAGTGATCGCGAACGAGAGCAACAACGTCGGGCTGGACGGCTTCACCGCCGAGCGCGGCACCAACAGCCCCCACGACATCGGCTTCCAGACCGTCACCGGATACTGCGCAACCGGCCAGAACACCACCGGCGGAGCACTGCGAGTCAACGCAACAGGCTCCAGCGGTAACTGCACTCCGCCTAGCGGCACCCGGCTGGAGGCCGAGAACGCCGTCTGCCAAGGCACGGTCGACAGCGACCACGCCGGCTTCTCCGGCACCGGGTTCTGCAACACCACCAACGCAGTGGGCGCCAGCGTCGAGTGGACCGTCACTGCACCCAGCGCAGGCACCTACACGCTAGGCATCCGCCATGCCAACGGCACCACGGTCAACCGGCCGATGAGTGTGTCGGTCAACGGCACAGTCGTCGCAGCCAGTCAGGCGTTCCCTGGTACCGGCGCCTGGACCAACTGGCAGACAGTGCCAGTCACTGCCGCCCTGCAAGCCGGCGCGAACACTGTGCGGCTCAGTGCGACCACAGCACTCGGCGGACCGAACGTCGACTACCTGGAGATGACCCGGCCAGCAATGGCTGCTGCGCTCGAGAACGGGCTGGCACGGACGCCACCGATGGGGTTCAACAACTGGAACTCGACCAAGTGCCGGGCAGAGTTCAACGAGGCGATGATCAAGGGCATCGCCGATCTGTTCGTCAGCAAGGGCTTGAAGGCGGCCGGGTACCAGTACGTCAACATCGACGATTGCTGGGCACTCCCCCAGCGCAATGCCCAGGGCAACCTCGTACCCGACCCGGCCCGCTTCCCCAACGGCATCAAGTCGCTGGCCGACTACGTGCACGGCAAGGGGCTCAAGTTCGGCCTCTACACGAGTGCCGGCACCAAGACCTGCGACAAGGCCGGGTTCCCTGGTGGGCTCGGGCATGAGAAGCAGGACGCGTCGCTGTTCGCCTCCTGGGGTGTCGACTACCTGAAGTACGACAACTGCAACAACCAGAACGTCGACGCCCAGCAGCGCTACAAGGCCATGCGGGACGCCCTGGGCGACACAGGTCGCCCGATCACCTACTCGATCTGCGAGTGGGGCCGGACCGGTCCTCCCCGCGTCTGTGAGTGGGGCGGCGACGTCGGCAACCTGTGGCGTACTACGGGCGATATCAGCGACAACTGGTCGAGCATGATCGGCAAGGCGCAGGCCAATCGAGTACTGGCCCAGTACGCCGGCCCTGGCCACTGGAACGACCCGGACATGCTCGAGGTCGGCAACGGTGGGATGACCGCTACGGAGTACAAGACGCACCTCAGCCTCTGGGCGATGATGTCTGCGCCGCTCTTGATCGGCACTGACCTCCGCAAGGCGTCCGACGAGACCTACAGCATCCTCACCAATCAGGACGTCATCGCTGTCGACCAGGACCGGCTCGGCCGCCAGGCGACCCTAGTCAGCTCCACCGGCGGCCTAGTCGTCTACGGCAAGACCCTGGCCAACGGTGATCGCGCAGTAGCCCTCTCCAACGAGACCACCGCCGCAGCGACCATCAGTACTACGGCCGCTGCGCTAGGGCTCGGCGGCTCCTCGTCGTACGAGCTGAAGGACCTGTGGAGCAAGGCAACCCGTAGTACGAGCGGCAGTATCAGCGCCTCCGTCCCCGCGCACGGCACTGTCATCTACCGCGTCTCCCGGGCCGGTACTACGACCCGCTACGAAGCCGAACTGGCCAGCTCCACCCCCGGAAGCACAGTGGACAAGGACCACTCCGGATACTCTGGCACCGGTTTCGTCAACACACCGAATGCCGTCGGCAGCTACGTCGAGTGGACGGTCGCGCAGCCGCAGGCCGGCGCCGCCACCCTCGTGTTCGATCACGCCAACGGCACCACCACCGACCGGCCGATGGACATCTCCGTCAACGGCGTCGTGGTCAAGAAGAACGTCAGTTTCCCGAACACCGGGGCCTGGACGCTGTGGCGGGACAACGTGACGACGGTGAATCTCGCCGCCGGGCAGAACGTCGTCCGCGCCACCGCCACCAGCACCGGCGGCACGCCCAACCTCGACTACCTGGAGGTCACTCGATGAAGGCACGCTGGCTGGCAGTGCTCTCCACGCTGCTACTGATACCCACACCCGCGGCCGCTGCTCCAGCGGCGACCGACTACCAAGCAGAGAATGCGACCATCTCCAAGGGCGTGGTGGAGTCCAACCACGCCGGCTACACGGGGACCGGGTTCGTGAACTACGACAACGTGACCGGAAGCTATCTGCAGTTCGCTGTCTCGGCGGCGTCGGCGGGGCCTGCGAGCCTCACCTTCCGGTTCGCCAACGGCACGACCACCGACCGGCCGATGACGATCACCGTGAACGGCACGACCGTCGCGACCGCACGGTCGTTCCCGGGAACCGGTGCGTGGACGACCTGGCAGGACGCAGTCGTCAACGCCACATTGGCTGCCGGCAGCAACACGATCCGAGCAACGGCCACAACGGCGAACGGCGGCCCGAACCTGGATCGACTGCAGGTCGGAGCGCCTTCCGACACCGAGCACCCGACCGCGCCGGGGCAGCCTGTCTGCAGCGACATCACCTTCAACGCGCTGACGCTGAGCTTCCCGGCGTCGACGGACAATGTGGGGGTCGTTGCCTATGACATCTACAACCAGGGACAGAAGATCGCGGAGGCGCCGAATCCGCCGGGGTCGCCGTATCGGTTGACCGGGTTGCGGCCCAATGCGCAGTACGAGTTGTCGGTGTTCGGGCGGGATGCGGCCGGCAATGTGTCCGCGACGTCGCCCGAGGCGATCTGCACGACGACGGCTGATCCGGGTGACCCGAATCCGCCATCTGCTCCTGGGCAGCCCACGGTTACCGGGGTCAATCAGACCGGCGCGACCGTGTCCTGGCCCGCGTCTACGGATGATCGGGGCGTTACGCAGTACGACGTGCGGAGCGCCAACAACGCAGTACTCGACTCTGTGACCGGTACGCCGCCCGCGACGTCGAAGACGCTGAGCACGTTGGCCTGCAATACGGCGTACACGATCCATGTGGTGGCGAAGGATGCCGCGGGCAACACTTCGGCGAAGAGCCCGACGGCCAGCTTCACCACCGGGGCTTGCGAAGGCGGCAACAACCCGGCGACGCCGACGCAGGTGTCGACCGGCTGGTCGATCCCGTGGGACATCGCCTGGGCGCCGGACGGCAGCTTCGCGCTGGTGACCGAGCGGGACTCGTTCAAGGTCTTCAAGATCAACAGGAACGGCTCGGGCAAGACCCAGGTCGGAACCGTACCGAACGCCGTCACGACCGACGGCGAAGGCGGCCTGATGGGCGTCGCGTTCTCGCCGACCTGGAACGGCGGCTCCGACCAGCAGGTGTTCTTCATGCACACCGCGTCGGAGGGCAACCGCGTCGCGCAGATGAACTTCAACGGGACGGCGCTGTCCGGCTACGGCACCATCCTGAGCGGGATGCGGAAGAGCCGCTACCACAACGGCGGCCGGATCCGGTTCGGTCCGGACGGCTTCCTGTACGTCGCGATCGGCGACTCGCAGCAGGGCAACCTGGCGCAGGACAAGAACGCTCTCAACGGCAAGATCCTGCGCATCACCAAGACCGGCGCGGCGGCTCCGGGCAACCCGTTCGGTACTGCGGTCTACAGCTACGGACACCGCAATCCGCAGGGGCTGGCGTGGGACTCGGCTGGGCGGCTCTGGTCCTCTGAGCTCGGGGACTCGACGTCGGACGAGCTCAACCTGATCCAGCCGGGCAAGAACTACGGCTGGCCGACCTGCGAAGGCAGTTGCAGCACGGCGGGGATGACGAACCCGAAGAAGACGTGGTCGGTGTCGTCCGCGTCGCCGAGCGGACTGGCGTATGCCAACGGCGCGCTGTTCATGGCTGCGCTGCGGGGTCAGCGGATGTGGCGGATCACCTTGAACGGCGAGAACGTCGGGACGGTGACGTCGCACTGGAACGGGACGTACGGGCGGCTGCGGGCGGTCGCGAAGGTGCCGGGTGAGAACGCGATCTGGTTCACCACCACGAACGCCGACAACAACGGCGGGCAGCCGGACGGTTCCGACAAGATCCTGCGGTCCAACCTCACTACCGGCAGAACGGCCGCCACGGCTGCTCGGAGTACCGATTGGTCGGTGGCGATGGTGGACTCGACGATGGCGCGGTACACGCCCAGTTCACTCGGCGGGTGGTCGTACACGAACGGGCTCTATCTCTACGGGCAGTACCTGGTCTATCAGCGGACCCACAACCCGAAGTACCTGGCCTACATCAAGTCCTGGGTCGATCGGTTCGTCGACAGCAGCGGGAACATCGACAACAGCTTCGGCAACCTGGACAGCATGCTGTCGGGGCGGCTGCTGGTGATCCTGCATCACGAGACCGGGCAGGAGCGGTACAAGATCGCGGCGACGAAGATCCGCAACCGGCTGAAGACGTACCCCCGGACGGCCGACGGCGGCTTCTGGCACGCGACCAGCCGGCAGCACCAGCTGTGGGGCGACGGGGTGTTCATGGTGAACCCGTTCCTGGCGGAGTACGGGCGGGAGTTCGGCGATTCGGCGTACACGAACAAGGAGACGGTCGACCAGCTCCTCACCTACGCGAGTCACCTGCAGCGGTCCACGGGGTTGCTGCGGCACGCGTACGACGAGTCGCACACCCAGTCCTGGGCCGACCCCAGCACCGGCCAGTCGCCCGAGGTCTGGTGCCGAGCCGAGGGCTGGTACGGGATGGCCGCGATCGACGTACTGGAAGTAATCCCCGCCAACCAACCCCACCGAGCCGAACTACTCCAGGTCCTGGCCAAGCTCATCGCCGCCTACAAGACCTACCAGGACCCCGCCACCGGCCGCTGGTTCCAGGTGGTCGACAAAGGTGGCCGCTCCGACAACTGGACCGAGACCTCCTGCTCCAGCATGTACACCTTCGTCATCTCCCGGGCCGTCCAGCGCGGCTACGTGGACGCCTCCTACAACGCCGTCGCCCAACGCGGGTATCAAGGCGTCCTCGCCAAACTCTCTCTAGGAAGTGACGCCCGTACCAACCTCAAAGACATCTCCATCGGCACCAACGTCGGCGACTACGCCTACTACATCGCCCGCGACCGAGCCACCAACGACCGCCACGGCCTGGGCGCCTTCCTCATCATGAACGAACAACTCCACTAATCCGGAAGGCGCCGAGACCCCGGGGGCGGGATCCCGGCGCCTTCCCCGTTCAACTCAGGCTCCTTCGATCTCCACGGATCCGCTTGCCATGAACACTTGTGGGTGGCCGGCGCAGCGGTCGACGTCTGCCGGGCCGGCGTCCACGGAGCCTCCGCCGATGGCGATCTGCTCGCCGACCCAGCAGACCGTCTCCCCGCGTTCGTCGACGAGAGCAACCTCGCCGAGACGAACCTCGACAGTCCACCCCCACGGCCAGGCGACTTCCACCAAGCGGTCTCCGGCTCGGAGCATCAGACAGTTGGTCGAACTGTCGATCTCGACGGTGCCGCTCAACCGCGCCTGCATCGCCTCCACCGCAACCAACCGCTGCACCGACAGCCCCGGCAACTCCGCCGGCACCACAGCCGTACGAACCCGATCAGCCATCGGGCGGCTTCGCTTAGCCCTTCCCCAGTCATGGGGCTTCGGCATGAAGGGGACGATCAGGATCCGGTCGTCTTCGAGGGCCTGCAGCCGATCGAGCCAGTACTGGGACTTGTCCGTGTCCAGCCGGACCAGCACTTCGACCTGGTTCGCGTCCGTGTTCCAGCCACCGCTGATCCCTCGAAGGTCGGGATCGTCGAAGAGATCGTCCGCCAACTGCCACAACTCCGCCCGCGAGTAGCGCACCGACCTGAACTCCACGGTCAGGTCCCCGGC
Source organism: Kribbella sp. NPDC051718 (assembly GCF_040681515.1). NCBI lineage: Bacteria > Bacillati > Actinomycetota > Actinomycetes > Propionibacteriales > Kribbellaceae > Kribbella > Kribbella sp. NPDC051718. The sequence goes on from NZ_JBFAYZ010000008.1 coordinate 221,704, forward strand.
TGCGGCCAGGGCGGCTGACTTGAGTCGCTTCAGCTCGGGAGACGGGTCGTCGACCGGCCCGACGAGACGGACCACCACGATTCGCGCGTTGGAGTCCACCGAGAGGCCGCCGTCGAGTGCGGGCTTCTGGCCCACCACCGCCGCGACCTTGTCGGCCTGCTCCTGGAAATCTGCGGTGCCGGTGACGTCGAGCGGCACCGGATCCATCGGAACCACAGGAGCCATCGCTCCACCTCCGCTCTCGGCCTCTGGCCAGGCTAAGCCCGGATCCGGCCGAGCAAAACAGCTCCGGCGCCGGCCCCGGAGGAGGTCGGCGCCGGAAAGGCACGCAGCGTCAGGCGGTGAAGGTGACGTCCAGGGTGATGGTGGTGCCGGTGAGGGCCTGAGAGACCGGGCAATTCTTCTTGGCTTCTTCGGCGAACTGGGCGAACTCGTCGGCGGTCAGGCCGGGGACCTTGCCGTTGACGGAGAGCTTGATGCCGGTGATGCCCTCGCCGGGGACGAAGGTGACGTCCGCGGTTGTGTCGATCGACTCCGGGGCGTTGCCGGCGCCGGCCAGGGCGTGGGAGAGGGCCATCGAGAAGCAGGTCGAGTGGGCGGCGGCGATCAGCTCTTCGGGGCTGGTGATGCCTTCGGCCTTGTCGTTGGAGCGGGCGGCCCAGGTCACGTCGAAGGAGCCGAGCTTCGACGACTCGAGGTTGACCTTGCCGGCCCCCTCCAGCAGCGAACCTTCCCAGTGGGCCTTGGCGGTGCGAATAGCAGCCATGCTCTTGTCACTCCTCAGAAGTCAGTTCCCGGCCACGTCGATCGCGCCGGGGTAGTTCGGTTCGTCGGTGTTCACCATGCTGTGCGCGGCCATCACCATGTACTTCCAGATCTCGTCGTCGCGCTCCGGCTCGAGTTTGATCTCGTCGAGCGCTGCCCGCATGTGCCCCAGCCAGCTGTCCCGGGCGCTCGGCGTGACGGCGAACGGGTTGTGCCGCATCCGCAGCCGGGGATGCCCGCGCTGCTCGGAGTACGTCCGCGGCCCGCCCCAGTACTGCTCGAGGAACATCCGGAAGCGCACCTCGGCCGGGCCGAGATCCTCCTCCGGGTACATCGCGCGCAGCTCCGGGTCGGCGGCGACCCCGCAGTAGAAGGCGGCCACCAAGCGGTGGAAGGTGTCGGCCCCGCCCACGGCGTCGTAGAAACTCATCGGCTCGGTCATATCGTCATCAGTGTCTCAAGCCACCGAAACGTGCCGCACGAGGGCTTCCCGTTCGGCGTCGGTCAGCTCCCGCTTGGCGTGCGTCGTACCGTCCACCGCGACCAGCACGGACTTGGCCCGCGCGTAGAGGTCCTCCGTCTCCCCCGTCCGGTCGACGATCCGGGAGCCCAGCGTGTACGACGTACGCCCGACCGCCTCGACCCACACGTCCACGTCGTACGGCGGATGCCGCAGCAGGATCGGGCGCAGGTAGTCGACCGTCTGGCTGACCAGTACCACCGGATAGTGCGCGAAATAGTCGCCCGAGACCCCTACCAGCTGGGACAGGAACAGGATCCGGGCCTCCTGGAAGTAGTCGAAGTACCGGACGTTGTTCACGTGGTCGTAGGAGTCGATGTCGGACCAGCGGACCAGTACGGGATGACTGAACGTCACGAGCCCACCAGCTTCTCCAGCGCCGTCCGCTCCACCGGGGTGATCCGGCGCAGCCGGTTGGCGGCGAAATCGAAGGGAACGAGCCGGGTCCGGGCCTCGACATACGTCACTCGAGCGTCGGCAGCCACATCCAGGATCTCGTAGTCGACCACGAACGAGGCCGCCTTGATCTCGCTGATCCACAGCTCGATCCGGACCGGTTCGGGCCGGAAGACCAGCGGCCGCCGGTACTCCACCTCGTGCCGGGCGACCAGCAGCCCGGTCTCCAGGTCGTCGGCGCCGAGCTCCTTGGCGGTCCGGAACAGGAAGTCGACGCGCGCGTCCTGCAGGTAGTCGACGTACCGGCCGTTGTTGACGTGGCCCAGCGCGTCCATGTCGCCCCAGCGGAGCGGACAGTGGTAAACGTGCCGGTTGTGATGATCCACACGGCGATCATCGCATCCTGACCGCACCGGCCATCACCGAACGTGGGTAATGTCATCCCCGGATACGAACCGATCAGTAGGGAGCAGGCGGTATGACCGAGCAGCAGCGCGTGGCGATCGTGACCGGGTCGGCCCGGGGAATCGGCGCCGCCGTGGCGCAGCGGCTCGCCGCCGACGGCAACGCCGTCGCAGTACTGGACCTGGACGAGGCGGCCTGCGCCGCGACCGTCGAGGCGATCACCGAGGCCGGCGGCAAGGCCGTCGCGATCGGCTGCGACGTGAGCAAGGCCGACCAGGTCACCGCCGCCGTCGAGCGGGTGGTGGCCGAACTGGGCGCCCCGACGATCCTGGTGAACAACGCCGGCGTACTGCGCGACAACCTGATCTTCAAGATGTCCGAGGACGACTGGGACACCGTCATGTCGGTGCACCTGCGCGGCAGCTTCCTGATGTCGAAGGCCTGCCAGAAGCACATGGTCGACGCGGGCTACGGCCGGATGATCTTCCTCTCCTCCACCTCGGCCCTGGGCAACCGCGGCCAGTCCAACTACGCCGCCGCGAAGGCCGGCCTGCAGGGGCTGGCCAAAACGCTTGCCTTCGAGCTGGGCAAGTTCGGCGTCACCTCGAACGCGATCGCCCCGGGCTTCATCGAGACCGACATGACGGCGGCCACCGCGGCCCGGGTCGGCGTCGACTTCGAGGAGTTCAAGAAGGCCACCGCGGCCACCATCCCGGTGAACCGGACCGGCAAGCCGGAGGACATCGCGGCCGCCGCTTCGTTCTTCGCCAGCGAGGAGGCCGGTTTCGTCTCCGGCCAGGTCCTGTACGTCGCCGGCGGACCCCGCAACTAGGAGCTCAGGCAGATGCAGACCTTCACCGGTGTCGAAGAGGTCGTCCACGCGGTCGGCACCCAGCTGGGCGAGACCGAGTGGCTGGAGATCACCCAGGAGCAGGTGAACCAGTTCGCCGAGGCGACCGGCGACCACCAGTGGATCCATGTCGACGTCGATCGGGCGGCGAAGGGCCCGTACGGCGGCACGATCGCGCACGGCTACCTGACGCTCAGCCTGATCGCCCGGTTCGGCGAGGAGCTGTTCTCGGTCGAAGGCGTCACGGCGAAGCTGAACTACGGCGTCAACAAGGTCCGCTTCCCCAGCCCGGTCCCGGTCGGCCGCCGGGTCCGCGCGAGCGCCTCGATCGCCGGCGCGCAGGAGACGGCGGCCGGCGTACAGGTCTCGCTGCAGTGGGTCATCGAGCTCGAGGACTCCACCAAGCCGGCCTGCGTCGCCGAGACCGTGGTACTGCTCGTTCCTTAAAGCGGGCAGATCAGCACTGAATGGGTTGCCGCCCGCCGGTAGCCCAACCAGTTGTTGACGGCAAGCATCGGCTCGTTGCCGTCGTAGTTGGCGGTGTACGCGCCGACCACCCCGGCGTCGGCGGCTCGGTGCAGCGCGGCGCACTTCACCAGCTTGGCCAGGCCGCGCCCTTGGTGATCAGGCATCGTCGCCGTCATCTGCGACCAGATCTTGTGATAGCTCCCGGTACCGAGCGTGAAGCCGATGACCTCGTCGTCCTGCACCGCCGCGACACTCAGGTCGAGCATCATGCCGCGTGCCTGCCAGACGTCGGCGAGCCAGTCCTCGTACGGCCGGCTCTCGATCTTCGCGTCGCCCGGTTTGATGCGCTGGGCAACTTCATCGGCCGCATAGACCAGCCGCGGATCCACCTCGCCCAACGGCTCCAGCCGAACCCCGGCCGGTACTACGGGAAGCGCCGGCGCCGCTCGCGGATCGATCGCCGCGTAATGCACCTGCCGCGTCTGCTGATACCCCCACTGCGACGCCCACTCCCGCGACGCCGGGTCAGCGAAAACGCGGACGTTCACCGGCCCCGCCGCCTTCAGATGTGCATGCGTCCGCTCCACCAACTCGGTCCCCGCACCCAAGCTCCGGTACTCCGGATGCACCAGCACCCTCAGCTGGCCACTCAACGGGTTGGACCCCGGTATCACCGCACAAGTCCCCCACCCGATCAACTGCTCATCCTCAAACGCAGCGAAGGCGGCCCGAGCCCGCGACCCACCGCCCTCCTCGAGCCCCGCGCGCATCAACTCGGCGGTAGTCACCGACCACGGCTCGACGATCTCGTAGAGCGCCGCGGCATCCGCGGCATCATCCGGTACAGCTGGCCTGATCTCCATCGGAACTCCTTCAGGGGCGAAGAGTCAACGGGAAGATACCCGCGGTCAGGAGCAAACTGGTCTGGACTGCTGTAAAAGTTATCGAAACTTCCGGCGGACGACAGTGTGCCTGGCAACCGGCCGATACCCGAGCCAACGGTTCACCGCGAGCATCGCCTGGTTCTCCTCACTGTTCGCCGTGTACGCCGCCGTCAACCCCGCATCAGCAGCAGCCCGCAACGCCGCCCACTTCACCACCCGCGCCAGCCCCCGCCCACGATGCGACCGGACCGTGCCGGTCATATCCGTCCACAACCCCGTCGCGGCCTTCAGACTGATCGTGCAGCAGACGACCTGCCCGCCGTCGACGGCCGCAAAGCTGAACTCCCGCGCGACAGACGGCGACTCCCAAACAACCTGCTGGAACCACTCGAAGCTCGCGTCGACCGGCGTGGCCGGAATGTCCAGCCCCGACTCCTGGTACGCCGGGAATACCGCACCCGCGTCCAACCCGAACATCGGCACGACCTCGATCCCCGGCGGCCGCTCGGGCTCGGGCGGCAGCGAGCGCAGGTCCGTTCCGGCGTACCGCATCTCGGAGTCAACCCGGTAACCGCGGCCGAGGGCGAACGAGAGCCCGTCGTCGTTCGGCCCCGCCTCCACCTCGCTCGCGTCGTACTCCGTCAGATGCGCGTCGAGTCGCTGCATCAACTCCGACCCGATGCCCTGGCCGCGAAAAGCCTTGTCCACAAAGAGAGTTTGGTAGAAGGCGCCCGGAACGCTTCGCCAGGTCGCGGGCACCGCCGATGCATAGCCGACCAACCGGCCGTCCGACCAAGCGGCCAGCAACCCGCGGGCCGGATCGTCAGCCGCGCGTTGGAGATCATGACGGAACTGCTCGTCGGTCTTGGCGACGTACGGGAATAGCGCCTGGTTCAGCGCTGCGACAGCGCCGGCGTCGTCGACCGTCGCGGTCCGGATCTCGACGGGCATCTCAGAGTGTCCTGAGCAGGCTCGTCTGGGTTTCGATTCGGCGGTAGCCGAGCCAGTTGTTGATGGCGAGCATCGGTTTGTTCGCGTCGTCGTTCGAGGTGAAGGCGCCGGTGATGCCGGCTTCGGCGCAGCGGCGGAGGGCTACCGACTTCACCAGCTTCGCGAGTCCGCGACCCCGGTACTCCGGAATGGTGCCCGTCATGTCCGACCAAGCTCGGTCGCCGTCCGCCGCGACCGCCGTGAAGCAGGCGACCTCATCGCCGGCGAGGGCGGCGACACTCAGCGTCTTGTCCGACGCCGGCGATTCCCAGATCTCCTTGAGCCAATCGTCGTAGTCCACCGAGTCCATCGGCGAATCACTCGGCTCGTCGAGGGTGGCGGTCGTGTCGGCGACGAAGACCTGCCGTGGATGCAAGGTGTCCAGCGTCGCGATCCGGATCCCGTCCGGCACCGGAGGCTGCTCAGGAAGTACTCGCGGATCGAGACCCGAGTAGTGCATCTCGCGCGACGGCTCATACCCAAGCCCAGTCGCAAAAGACAGACCCGAAAGTGTCGCGAAAGTCCGGATCCGCACAGCGCCGACCTCGCTCAGATGGCCATGCAACCGCGACGCCAACGCGCCACCGATGCCACGTCGGCGATGCGATGGATGGACCTGGATCGCCACCTCGCTCTGACCTGGCTCGCTGGTCCAGACGTTCAGCCCAGCGGTTCCCATCCCGACCACCTGACCGCCGTCTTCCGCGATCAGCCCGAGATGCCGCTCCGCCGCGGACCGTGTCGCGAACTGGTGCCGGAGATAGGCCGGCGACATCACGGAGTACGAATAGACCTCCCGCCGCAACAGCGAAACCGCCTCGGCGTCATCGGCCGTCATCACCCTGATCCGCATCTCCGGACCCTAACCAGGGCGCCTCCAGGCCGCCAGCGGATTAGTTGGGACGCGATCGCAACAGCTGTGGGGTGGCTGTGATTCTGTCGTGGGCCGGGTGGGCATTAGGGTTGGCCGGTGCCCGTTATCGCGACCACATCGTTGACCAAGCGATACCCGCGTGTGACGGCCCTGGACGAGCTGACTGTCGAAGTGGGGTCCGGCGTGACCGGACTGGTCGGAGCCAACGGTGCCGGCAAGTCGACCCTGCTGAAAATTCTGCTCGGACTGATCGCCCCGACCGCCGGAAGCGCCATCGTGCTGGGACACGACGTGGTCACCGGCGGCGAGGCGGTCCGTGCTCTCGTCGGCTACATGCCGGAGCACGACTGCCTGCCCCCCGACGTCTCCGCGACCGAGTTCGCGGTGCACCTCGCCCAGATGTCCGGCCTGCCCGCGACCGCAGCGAGGGAACGAGCCGCCGACGTACTGCGCCACGTCGGCCTCGACGAAGCCCGCTACCGGCCGATGGGCGGCTACTCCACCGGCATGAAGCAACGGGTGAAGCTGGCCCAGGCGCTGGTGCACGACCCCAAACTCGTCCTGCTCGACGAACCGACCAACGGGCTCGACCCGGCCGGCCGCGACGAGATGCTCACGCTGGTACGCCGGATCGGCACCGAGTTCGGCATCCCCGTGCTGATCACGTCGCATCTGCTCGGCGAGCTCGAACACGTCTGCGACCACATCGTCGTCCTCGACGGCGGCCGGCTGCTGAGGTCGGAGTCGAAGGCCGCGCTGACCGGCGAGACCGGAGTGCTGGCGGTCGAGGTACGGGATCTCAGCGGACGCGACCGACTGGCCGCCGCGCTAGAGCGAGCCGGCGGACGGGCCCGGACAGACGGCCCACTGGTTCTCGTCGAGATCAGCGGCGAGGCGACGTACGACCTGGTCCGCGACTCGATCGCCGAGCTCGGCCTCGGACTCGTCAGGGTCGAGCAGCACCGCCACCGGCTGGAAGAGGTTTTCAGTGTCTGACCAGGAGCGTGGGGCTGGTGTCATCCATGACATCGGCTACCGGCACTACGACGGTCCACGCCTCGGCCGGTTCGCGATCTGGCAGGCGCTGGTCGTGTCGAGTCTGCGGCACGCCTACGGACTCGGCCGGTCCGGCAAGTCGAAGGTGATGCCGATCCTGCTGCTCGCGGTGATGGTGGTGCCGGTGGCGATCATCGTCGGCATCGAGAGCGCACTGCAGTTCGACAAGCCACCGGTGAACCAGGTGGATTACCTCTTCTTGCTGCAGGCCGTCATCGCGCTCTATCTGGCCTCGCAGGCGCCGCAGCTTTTCTCGCGCGATCTCCGGTACCGCTCGATCGTGCTCTACCTCGCCCGGCCACTGCGGCGGACCGACTACGCGCTGGCCAAGCTGACGGCACTGATCCTCGCGCTGATGATCCTCACCGGCCTGCCGCTGGTGATCCTGTACGCCGGCGCGCTGCTGGCCAAGTTCGACTTCACCGACATGACCAAGCAGTTCCTCAGCGGACTCGTCGCCGCCCTGCTGCTCTCGATCCTGCTGGCCGCGATCGGCGGACTGATCTCCGCCGCGACCCCGCGCCGGGGCTTCGCCGTCGCTGCGATCATCGCGGTCCTCATCGTCTCCTTCACCGCCGTCGTCACCACCACCGCGATCCTCGACTCGCAGGCGGACCAGGACAGCACAGCGGCCCACTACACCAACCTGGGCTCGCCGTTCACGCTCGTCCAGGTGCTGCAGAGCTTCATCCTCCGCGGCGGCGGCGACTTCAAACCGACGACGGCCGAGGGTTTGGTCTTCGCGGCCGTGTACGTCCTCCTCGTCGCGCTCTGCGTCTGGGGCGTCAACTCGCGCTATGCCAAGGTGGCCCGCGGATGAGCGTCATCCAGATCGAGAAGGTCTCCCGCTGGTACGGCAACGTCGTCGCGGTCAACGACGTCACGATGACCATCGGTCCTGGTGTGACCGGGTTGCTCGGGCCGAACGGCGCGGGCAAGTCGACGCTCATCACGATGATGGCCGGCTTCCTGCCGCCGTCGACCGGAGCCGTCACGCTGGACGGCGTACCGGTCTGGCGAAACGAGAGCTCCTACCGGCACATCGGGCTCGTTCCCGAGACCGAGGCCGTGTACGACACGTTGACCGGCTCGGCTTTCGTGGTCGCAAACGCTGAGCTCCAAGGCCTGCCGAATCCGCGCGCCGCCGCAGCCGCCGCGATCGCGACGGTGGCGATGGAGGACGCGGCCGGGCGGCGCATCTCGACGTACTCGAAGGGGATGAAGCAGCGGATCAAGATGGCCGCGGCGCTCGTCCACGATCCGTCGGTACTGCTGCTCGACGAACCGTTCAACGGGATGGATCCGCGGCAGCGGCTGCACCTGATGGACCTGCTGCGGAAGATGGGCGCGGACGGCCGTACGGTGCTGTTCAGCTCGCACATCCTCGAGGAGGTGCAGCAGGTCGCGACGCACATCGAGGTCGTCGTCTCCGGCCGGCACGCGGCGTCGGGCGACTATCGCGCGATCCGCACGCTGATGACGGACCGGCCGGTGCTGTACCGGCTGCGCTCGTCGGACGACCGCAAGCTCGCGTCCGCGCTGATCGGCGATCCCTGTACCTCCGGGGCCGATCTCGAAGGCGGTGCCCTGCAGGTGCAGGTGGTCGACTTCGAACGGTTCAGCCGGATCGTGCCGTCGCTGGCGCGCGACCTCGGCATCCGCCTACTCGAAGTTGCTCCGACCGACGAGTCCCTCGAGAGCGTCTTCTCCTACCTCGTCGGGAGGCGCTGACTTCATGAACGCGACGATCGCCCGGCTCACGATGGCCACTCTGTTCGGTCACCGGCGCGGCCTGCTGCTTTTCATCCTGCCCGGCGTACTGCTCGCCCTGTGCGTGCTGCTGGCGCTGACGCTGGACGACTCGTCCGACTTCAGCATCAGCCTGCTCCAGTTGTTCGGCCTCGCGGTGATCGTGCCGCTGGTCTCGCTGATCGCGGCGACCGGCGCGCTGTCGTCCGAGATCGACGACGGCTCGATCGTCTACCTGCTGAGCAAGCCGATCAAGCGGTCCACGATCGTCCTGACCAAGGCCCTGGTCGCGATCGCAGTGATCTTCGTCCTCGGCGCCGTACCGATGTTCGCCGCCGGCCTGATCCTGGACGTCCACGACCCACAGACAGCCGTTGCCTTCGGCATCGGTTCCCTGGTGGCCGGGATCGCCTACACCGCCATCTTCATCGCACTGTCGGTGATCTCCGGCAACGCGGTCACCATCGGCCTGATCTACGCCCTGCTCTGGGAAGGCGTGATGGGCCAGTACGTCGACGGCGCCAAAACCCTCAGCGTCCAGCAATGGTCCCTGGCCGTCATCAACAAACTCACCGACCACCCCGACGTCGACTCCGCCGTCAAACTCCCGATCGCCACCATCCTCCTGCTGGCCGTCATCATCATCGGCCTCACCCTCGCCGTCGCCCGCCTCCGCTCCCTCATCCTTTCCACGGCCGAGTAAACCCTCGTTGCAAGTACCTGCAAAAGGCTTCTGTCGTACGGCTGACTGCTGCAGGCTGTGACGGCCGCAGTTCCCGGTCCGACGAAGGGTCTCGAGGATGATCAGAAGGTCTGCTACCGCTGCCGTGGCTGTCGCGGCCGGGTTGGCCTGTCTGGCCGCTCCGCTGTCCAGCCAGGCAGCCGGCACCGCGTTTCCGACGGCTGACTTCGAGGTGAGATACGGAAACACCTATGCCGTGGGCACGGTGACCTTCTTCAATCGTGGCGTAACGGCTCAGACGTCGGCCAGGTCGGTGGATTCGAACGACTGCCGCTACGTCCGGGTCGAGGCACTCAACGCACAGGGTCACCAGATCAACGACGCGGCGTACGGCCAATCCCCGACAGTCTGTGAGGGTGACGTGACCTGGGCTATCGACGTGCCGGCAGACGTCGTCGGCGGCGCATCCTCGGTCCGGGTGAGTCTGATGGCGTTCGACTACGCGACCGGTGCCAGGAAGTTCCTCGTTTCGCAGCGGGTCTTCCCCTCCTGACCGGATGTTGTAGCGTGCGCGGCATGGCGGGAATATCACCGGCTTCGGTGTTGGCAGGGTTGTTCGTCTCCGATGCGCCGCGGCCCGAGTTCGAGCAGGCTTTCCAGCCGTATGCGCCGTTGATCGGCAGCTGGGACCTGGACGTCACTTGGTACGACGACGAGGGGCAGGTGACCCGGGAGACGAAGGGCGAGTGGCATTTCGCCTGGGCGCTCGACGGCAGCGCGGTGGCTGACGTCTGGATCACGCCGAGCCGGGCTGTTCGCACCTCGCCGGACGACGGCGAGTGGGGGCTCAGCATCCGCATCTACGACCCCGAGTTGGACGCCTTCCGCTCCACCTGGATGGGGCCGAGGAATGCACTGGTGAAGACCTTCATCGGGCATGCCGGACCGGGCAGCATCACGCTCGAGGCCCGGGACTCGGATGCAGCCAAGACCCGGTGGATCTTCACCGACATCACCGCGACGACCTTCCAGTGGCGCAACGAGGACGAGGACGCCGACGGCAGAGTCAGCGTGCGGCAACACTTCTCCGGCACCCGCGCTCTAGCTGTCGACGCTCAGCCCTAGACGCTCAGCTGTAGACCGCGACGGCTGCCTTCGCGAGCCGCAGGAGTTCGTCGCGCAGGTCGAGGGGCTCAAGTACCTCGACGACGTCGCCGAAGCCGAGCAGGATCCCGCATGCGGCCTCCCGGATGCGGAACCGCATCGACATCCGCACCCACTCGTCATCCTGGGCCGGTACGTCGTGCGCTTGCTCGCCTCTAGCCAGCATGGACGCGGAGATCCGCCTGACCTGCTCCGCCCGATCCGGCCGGACTCGGAGCAGTACGTACACTCCCCTGGCCGGCAGCGTCCGCTCGAGCCCCGACCGTAGACGGTCCCATTCCTCTTGCAGGTCGAGGTTCTCGGGCCGCACGGCTGCTTCGTCCAGTACGTCGACCTGCTCGACCCGGGACACCCTGTACATCCGGGAGGCCCCGCGATGGGCCGCCACCAAGTACCAGCGTCCCGCCTGCTCGACGAGGCCCCAGGGGTCGACGGTACGGCGTACCGGGCGGCCCTCGCTGGCTGAGGCGTAGCGGATGGTCACTCGGCGGCGGGTGACCACCGCTTGGCGTAGTACCGGCAGTGCTCCGGTGTCCTCGGCGTCGGCGAACCACCGGCGTCGGTCGACGACTATGGCGTCGGACAGGGCCTCTGCATCGTCCTGTAGCTGTAGGGGAAGCGTGGAGGACAGCTTGCCCATCGCGGACTGCAGTGCGTCGTGCAGGCCGAGCTCCTGCGACAGCGATGCCCTGCCGCTCCAGGCAAACAGCGCCTGCGCCTCCCGCGGAGTCAGCCCACTCACATCGGCCCGATAGCCGGGCAGCAACACACAACCGCCGTTACGCCCGCGCTCCGTGTAGACCGGTACGCCGGCAGCCGACAGCGCCTCCATGTCGCGCATGACTGTCCGGGTCGACACCTCCAGCCGCTCCGACAGCTCGCGTGCGCTCAACCGCGGATGGCGTTGCAGCAGCAGGATGAGCTGCAGCAATCGGTCGGCCCTCATCTTTCGAATATACGACAGAAGATGTCGTACTTATCCAGCGAGAGTGGTTCTGACACCGCAATCACTGGAGGAACCGTGACGGACCCACGCCCGATGCTCGCCCGCGCCCTGGACCAGACCCAGGCGATGATCGACACCATCGGCGCCGACGACCTGGCCCTGCCGACGCCCTGCCCGGAGTACGACGTCGAGACGCTGCTCGGCCACCTGATGACAGTCATCGCCCGGATCGACCTTGCGCTGACCGGTAACAACCCGCTGTCGATCCCGACGGTGACGCCCGGCGTGAAGGACTTCGCCGGTACCTGGAAGGAACGCCGCGCCGTCGCCGACGAAACGCTCTCCAACCCGGCCGTCCTCACCATGACCTGCACAGTCCCCTGGGGAACCATCCCCGGCGCCGCAGCAATCGCCTCCTACACAAGCGAACTCGCCACCCACGCCTGGGACCTCGCCAAGGCGACCGGCCGCACCGACCTACTAGACGACGAGCTCGCCACCTACTGCCTACCTCTGTCCCAGCAGTTCCTACCGGCCACCCCACGAGGCGGCCACGTCCCGTTCGGCCCCGTCATCGAGGTCCCCGCAGACGCCTCACCCTACGACCGCCTAGCAGCCTGGCAAGGCCGCCAGCCCTAAGCAGACCGATCACGGGCGGACGAGTACCTTCAGTGCCGTCCGCTCGTGCATCGCGCGATAGCCGGCCGGAACGTCTTCCAGCGCGACCGTCTGATCGAAAACTTTGCCAGGAGCAACCTTGCCGGTGAGGACATCGGGCAGCAACCGCTCGATGTAGGCGCGGGCCGGAGCGGCGCCTCCGGTGAGGGTGATGTTGGGGATGAAGAAATCGGCGAACCCGGCCGGCGCCTCGGCGTACTGCGGAACGCCCACCCGGCTGATCACCCCGCCGGCCCGCACGACGCCCAGCGCCTGGTCGTACGCCTCCCGGAACCCGACCGCGTCGATTACCACGTGGGTGCCATCGCCCCCGGTCAGCTCGCGAACCTTCGCGATCCCTTCGTCGCCCCGCTCGGCCACGACATCGGTCGCACCGAACTCGACCCCGAGATCCGTGCGCTCCTTGTGCCGGCCCATCAGGATGATCCGCTCGGCTCCGATCTGACGGGCCGACAAGACCGCGAGCAAGCCGACCGCGCCGTCGCCGACCACAGTCACCGACGTGCGCTCGCTGACGCCACCCTTCACCGCCGCGTGGTAGCCAGTGCCGTACACATCGGACAAGGTGAGCAGCGACGGCAACAACTCGGAGTTCTCGTCGACCGGGACCTTGACCAGCGTGCCGTCGGCCAGTGGTACGCGGACCGCCTCGGCCTGCAACCCTCCGACGCCGTTGCTTCCCCAGAACCCGCCATGCCGACAGGAAGTCTGGAGTCCTTCAAGGCAGAAGTCGCAGGTCCCGTCCGACCAGGCGAACGGCGTGATGACGAGATCGCCGCGCTTGACGGTCGACACCTCACTGCCGATCTCCTCGACGACCCCGATGAGCTCATGGCCCATCGGCTTACCGCCGACCGGTACGGGCGCTCCGTGGTACGGGTGCAGATCGCTCCCGCACACGCAGGAGCGGACGACGCGCAGTACCGCGTCGGTGGGTTGCTGGATGACCGGGTCCGGTACGTCGATCACGCGGACGTCGCCGGCGCCGTACAGGTAAGTGGCTCGCATTGCTTCCTCTCAAGGGGGTTGATGACCCCAGTGAAGGCGCCCAGCGCGGCCGCGGGGAGTGCCTGTCGTTCCAGGTAATGGCAGTACCTCCTTCCCAGCGGAGCAGCGAAGTAGCGTGGAGGGCATGGACCACAGAGCCGAGATCCGGGAGTTCCTCAGCTCCAGGCGTGCGCGGATCACCCCTGAGCGCGCCGGGCTCCCGGCGTACGGCGGCAACCGCCGGGTGAAGGGTCTGCGTCGCGAAGAGGTCGCCCTGCTCGCGGGAGTGTCAGTGGACTACTACATCCGCCTGGAGCGCGGGAACCTGTCCGGCGCCTCCGAGAGCGTGCTGGAAGCGGTAGCGCGAGCGCTGCAACTCGACGAGGCCGAGCAAGCGCACCTGTTCGCCCTGGCCCGCGAGAGCGAGGCGACGCCCGCCCGGCGCCGGCGTAGCACGGCGCAGGGCGTGAAGCCTGCCATCCAGCAGATCCTGGACGCGATCACCGACGCACCGGCCTGGATCCGCAACGACAGGCACGACCTGCTCGCCGCCAACAAGCTGGCGCTGGCCCTGTACGCACCGATGCTGGCCGACTCCCGGCGACCGGCCAACACCGCTCGCTTCGTCTACCTCGACCCCGCCTCGAAGGACTTCTTCCCGCACTGGGACAGGACTGCCGACGACATCGCGGCAATCCTGCGCTCCGCGGCCGGCCGCAACCCCCACGACAAGGCGCTAACCGAGCTGATCGGCGAACTCTCTACCCGCAGCGAGATCTTCCGGACCCGCTGGGCCGCCCACAACGTCCGCTTCCACCGCACTGGCAAGAAGCAACTGCACCACCCGGTGGTCGGCGCCCTGGACCTCGACTTCGAGGCGATGGAGTTCCCGTCCTCCCCCGGCCTGACCCTGCTCGTCTACACCGCGGCCCCCGGCACACCGACCGCCGACGCGCTCAAGCTGCTCGCCAGCTGGGCCGCCACCGAACCCGTTGCCCTCAGCAAGGAGTAACCAGTGCACCTGCTACCCAACACGCCGAGCACCAAGGGACCGGCCGAGATGTTCACCGGCGACGTCTGGTTCGACGTGATCATCCGCGGCGAGGAGCCGTCCCGCGTGCGGGTGAACACCGTGCGCTTCGCTCCGGGCGCCCGCACGGCCTGGCACCGGCACGTTCAAGGCCAGACGCTGCACGTCACCGACGGGGTCGGGCTGATCCAGGCACGTGGTGGCGAGGTCACCACGATCCGCCCGGGCGACGTGATCTACACGCCGCCGGGCGAGTGGCACTGGCACGGTGGGTCGCCGGACAGCTTCATGGTCCACACGGCGATCTGGGAGGCCGGTGCGCCGGATGTGCCCGAGTCCGAGTGGGGCGAGCACGTCACGGACGCGGAGTACGGGGTCTCGTAGTACGGGCCGGCTCAGCCGGTGATGCCGCCGTTGAGGGTCAGGCCGCCATCGATGGTGATGGTCTGGCCGGTGATCCAGGAGGCTTCGTCGGAGAGCAGGAACCAGACCAGGGACGCGACGTCCTCGGGAGTGCCCAGGCGCTTCAGCGGGTACGCCGCCGCGACCTTCTCCTCGCGGCCTTCGTAGAGCGCGCCGGCGAACCTCGTCTTGACCACTGCCGGAGCGACCGCGTTGACCCGGATCGCCGGGGCGAGTTCCACCGCCAGCTCTGCCGTCACGCGCGACAGCATCGCCTTCGTGGCGCCGTACCAGCCGATACCCGGTGACGGCGACAACCCGGCCACCGACGACAGGTTGACCACCGAGCCGCCATGAGCGCGCATCCACGCATCGCTGCAGGCCTTGACCCACGCAATGGTCGCCAGCACGTTCGTGTCGACCATCTTGGCCGCGACGGCGCTGTCCACGTCGAGCAGCGAGCCGTAGATCGGGTTGATGCCGGTGTTGTTGACCAACAGATCGACCGATCCGTACGTCGCCACCGCCGCGGCCACCACGCTGGCCCGGTGCTCGCCGTCGGCGGCGTTGCCCGCGACGGCCAAGGCGTAGTCGCGGCCGCCCAGATCGGCGATCGCCTCGTTCAGCGCGTCCTGCTTGCGGCCGGTGATGACCACATGGGCGCCATCGGCCACCAGCCGCTTGGCAATCGCCAGCCCGATCCCGCGGGAGGCACCAGTGACGATCGCCGTCTTACCCTTCAGGCTCATCAGCTCAAGCGCTCCAGGATCACGGCCATGCCCTGCCCGCCGCCGACGCACATCGTCTCCAGGCCGAACTGCTTGTCCTCGAACTGCAGACCGTTGACCAGCGTCGTCATGATCCGCGCGCCGGTCGAGCCGAACGGGTGGCCGAGCGCGATCGCGCCGCCGTGCACGTTCAGCCGGTCCTCGTCGATGCCGAGCTCACGCGCCGAGCCGATCACCTGAACGGCGAACGCCTCGTTGATCTCGACCAGGTCGATGTCACCGATGCTCATCCCGGCCCGGGCCAGCGCCTGCTTGGTCGCGTCGACCGGACCGAGGCCCATGATCTCCGGCGACAGGCCGCTCACACCGGTGGAGACGATCCGGGCCAGCGGGGTGAGGCCGAGCTCGCGCGCCTTGGTGTCGCTCATGATCACCACGGCCGCCGCGCCGTCGTTCAGCGGGCAGCAGTTGCCGGCGGTGACCGTACCGTCCG
Source organism: Kribbella sp. NPDC051718 (assembly GCF_040681515.1). NCBI lineage: Bacteria > Bacillati > Actinomycetota > Actinomycetes > Propionibacteriales > Kribbellaceae > Kribbella > Kribbella sp. NPDC051718. The sequence continues at coordinate 237,771 of NZ_JBFAYZ010000008.1, forward strand.
GGCGGAACACCGGCTTGAGCTGGCTGACCTTCTCCAGCGTCGTACCGGCCCGCGGGCCGTCATCCGCACTGACCACCGTGCCGTCGGGCAGCGTGACCGGGACGATCTCGCGCTCGAAGAAGCCGTTGTCGATCGCCTTCTCGGCCAGGTTCTGCGACCGGACGCCGAAAGCGTCCTGGTCCTCGCGGGTGATGCCCTTCAGCGTCGCGACGTTCTCAGCGGTCTGGCCCATCGAGATGTAGACGTCCGGGATCAGGCCGTCCTCGCGCGGGTCGTGCCACGTCTCGTTCGTCTCGGCGTACTTCACCGTGCGCTGGACCGCATCCGCGAAGACCTCGTTGAACGAGCTCGGGTCACCCACACCCGCCGAACCGAAGTTCTTGTACCGCGAGACGCACTCGACCCCGGCGCTGACGAAGATGTCGCCCTCACCGGACTTGATCGCGTGGAAGGCCATCCGCGCGGTCTGCGTGGAGGACGCGCAGAACCGGTTGATCGTCGTCGCGGGCGTGTTGTCCCAGCCCAGCTGGACGGCGACCCGGCGGGCCATGTTGCCGCCGTGCTCGTCGTGCGGCTCGGCGCACCCGAGCATCAGGTCCTCGATCTGGTCCCCGGTCAGGCCGGTCTTGTCGACGGCCGCCTTGATCATCTGGACGGCCAGGTCGTCCGGCCGGATCGAGGTCAGCGACCCCTTGTTGGCCCGGCCGATCGGCGACCGCGCGGTGGAGACGATGACTGCTTCAGGCATACCGATTCCTTTCAGAGGCCCAGATCGCGGCCGATGAGTTCCTTCATGATCTCGTTCGAACCGGCCCAGATCTTGGTGACGCGCGCATCCCGCCAGGCGCGGGCGACCCGGTACTCGTTCATGTAGCCGTAGCCGCCGTGCAGCTGGACACAAGCGTCGAGGATCTCGTTCTGTACCTGTGCACTCCACCACTTCGCCTTGGCGGCGTCCACAGCCGACAGCCGGTCCTCGTCGTGCGCGACCACCGCGTTGTCGACGTAGGCCTGGGTCACCTCGGCCTTGGTGACGAGTTCGGCGATCAGGAACTTGTTGTACTGGAACGAACCGACCGCTTGACCGAACGCCTTGCGCTGCTTCACGTACTCGATCGTCTCGTCGAGGATCTGGGTCGCGTGCGCGATGTTCGACACCGCGGCGCCGATCCGTTCCTGGGCCAGCCGCTCCATCATGTGGATGAAGCCACGGTCGAGCTGGCCGAGTACGTTCTCGTCCGGGACGAACAGGTCCTCGAAGAACAGCTCCGACGTGCCGGACTCGGTCTGCCCGACCTTGTCGAGCTTGCGGCCGCGGGCGAACCCGGTCATGCCCTCCTCGACCACGAACAGCGTGATGCCCTTCGCACCCTTCTCCGGGTTGGTCCGGGCGGCGACGATGACGAGGTCGGCCATGTCGCCGTTGGTGATGAAGGTCTTCGACCCGTTCAGCACCCAGCCGCCGTCGGCCTTCTTCGCGGTCGTCTTCAGAGCGGCCAGGTCGGAGCCGCCGGACGGCTCGGTCATCCCGATCGCGGCGATGTACTCACCCGAGCAGAACTTCGGCAGCCAGCGCTGCTTCTGCTCCTCGGTGCCGAGGTCGACGAAGTACGGCGCGGCGCAGTCGTAGTGGATGCCGAAACAGCTCGACAGCGAGGCGGAGACCTTCGAGACCTCCTCGGCGAACACCTGGTTGAACCGGTAGTCGCCGACGCTCGAGCCGCCGTACTCCTCCGGTACGTCGAGGCCGAGGAAGCCCTGCTTGCCGGCCTCCAGCCAGGCGGCCCGCTCGATCGTCTTCTCCTCGAGGAACTGCTCCATCCGCGGTACCAGCGAGCGGTCGCAGTACTCCTTGGCACTGGCCCGGAAGGCGTGGTGGTCCTCGTTGAAGATGATCCGTTCCATCGTGGGGCCTCCCGAGACGTAAGACTGATGGCTAAGCGCTTGCTTAGCTTCGCGAACTTAGGGCATGGTGTCAACGTGTCCGCAGTCACCAGCCCCCTCGTCTGGGAGCACGTCCAGCCCGCAGCCGCCCGCCGGCTCCTCACCGGCGCCATCGACGCCTTCGCCGAGCGTGGCTTCCAGGCCACGACGACGCGCGACATCGCGTCCCGGGCCGGGATGTCCCCCGCGGCGCTCTACGTGCACTACCCGTCGAAGGAACGCCTGCTCTTCGAGATCAGCCTGTACGGACACCGCGCCGCGCTGGAGATCCTGACCGCGGCCAACACCGCCGACACTCCAGCGGACCGCCTGCGCGCCATGGTCGCCGCCTTCACCGCCTGGCACGCCGAACACCACACGATCGCCCGCGTCGTCCAGTACGAGCTCGCAGCCCTCTCCCCCGAACACTTCACCGAAGTAGCCACCATCCGCCGAGCCATCTCGTCCTTGATCGAGACGGTCCTGGCCGACGGAGTAGCCGACGGCACCTTCGCAGTCCCCGACCTCCCCGGCACCACGCTGGCGGTGCTCTCCCTCTCCATAGACGTAGCCCGCTGGTACGACCCCACCCGCCGAGCCTCCCCCGAAGCCTTAGGCGCAACGTACGCCGACCTAGCCCTGCGCATGGTCCAGGCGTAGGCGCCCGCGCCACGGCACGGAGCCCGGCGGCCCGCCCGCCCAGCACGCGACATCACCGGGTCTCCGCGCAACGCACCGCGGCCCGGCTCCCCTCGGGGAGCCGGGCCTCGTCGCGTTGCGTAGTACAGATCAGGCCTGCAGGGCAGCCTGTACGTCGAGGTGGATGTCGACCTTGTCGCCGATGAGGAGCTTGCCGCCCTCCAGCGGGACGTTGAAGTCGATACCCCAGTCCTTGCGGCTGATCGAGGTCGAGGCCTCGAAGCCGATGATGGTCTGGCCGTAGGCGTTCTGCTCCACGCCGAGGAACTCGACGGCGAACTCGATCGGCTTGGTGACGTCCTTGATGGTCAGCTCGCCGGCCAGGATGTAGTCGTCACCCTCCGGCTTCAGGGCGGTGCTGGCGAACGACATCTTCGGGCTGTTCTCGGCGTCGAAGAAGTCGCCGGAGCGCAGGTGGCCGTCACGCTGGGCGTTCCGGGTGTGCACGGAACCGAGCTCGACGGTGACGTTGGCGGTCGACTCCTCGAGCGAGTCCTTCACGACGATCTCGCCGGCGAACTCCTCGAAGGTGCCGCGGACCTTGGTCATCAGGTGCCGGACGGTGAAGCCGATCTCAGTGTGCGCGACGTCGAGTGCGTAGGTTCCGGACACCAGGCCGGGAATCGTGGTGGTGGCGGTGCTCATGTAGGGGGTCCTTTCACAAACCGGGAAGCTATGGGGGCGTCGCAGTCGAGGTTCGTTAAAACTTCAACCAACGACGTCGACAGTAGATATGAACTATTTAAAAGTCAACTACATTCCCGGTACACTGTTCGGGTGACGATGACGACTGAGACCCGGTGGCTTGACTCCGAGCAGCAGGTGGCCTGGCGCGCCTACCTGCTGGGCACTGCGCGCCTGATGGCCAAACTCGACGACGATCTCCGACAGTTCGGCCTGGGCATCAACGACTACGAGATCCTGGTCCGGCTCTCCGAGGCGCCCGAGCGCCGCCTCCGGATGGCCGAGCTGGCCGACCGGCTGCACCAGAGCCGGTCCCGTCTGACCCACACGGTCGGCCGCCTGGAGGCAGCCGAACTGGTTCGCCGTACGTCCTGCAAGAGCGACAAGCGCGGCGTCTGGGCCGAGCTCACCGAGGCCGGCTTCTCACTCCTGGAGCAAGCGGCGCCTTACCACGTCGAGGGCGTCCGGGAGAACCTCGTCGACCTGGTCTCCCCCGAGGACTTCGCCGCCCTCGGCCGCGTCTTCGACGCCGTCTCCGAGCACATCGGCCAGCGCTGAGCGCTGATCTCGGCTTCCCGACGGGTGCTCAGGTCGTCTTCCAGGGCGACTCGATCACCCGCCGCACACTGGATCTGGGACGGCATCCATCCGACGTACGCCGGGCAGCGGATGCTCGCCGACGCCTGGATCTCCGCGGTCACGTCACCGGCGGGGTGATCTCGAAGGTGGTCTCATCGCGGTCAGCCCCGCGGTAGGCCATCATCGACTGCTGCATCCGGCGCTTCACCGGTGGCAGGTGGTTGACGGCGCGCATCGCAGTACGCATGCCCGCCAGCACCACCCGCCCGATCACCGGCTTGTGCATCGGGTCGGCGGATGTCATCTGAGCCCGCGACTTCAGCACCGCGTCGAAGCCGTACTCGATCATCGCCCTCTCGTACTCCGCAACCGCCTCGATCAGCCCACTGCGCCCGTCCCTCACCTCGATCAGCTTCCGGCAGAGCAGTAGCGCGTCGCGAAGCGCCGTGTTGGCGCCAACCCCACGCCCTGGCGTCATCGTGTGGATCGCATCACCGATCAACGTCACATTGGTGGTCGGCCAGGGATCCACCGGCACCGAGGTCCAGATGTTGACCGGGAAGCACGTCCCCGGATCGGTCAGCTCGAACAGCCGCCGCAACTTCGGCGACCAGCCGGGCGTCGACTTCAGCGCGACCTCGATCAGCTCCTGGCCGCGAAGCTCCATCACGTTGGCCGGCAGCTTGTCCGCCGTCGCGGAGAGTCCCCAGTTCATGTAGTCCCGCGTGTTGTCGAACTGCAAGCCGGGCCACCGCCGGATCAGCTCCTCGGTGTTGCCGCCGATCCCCTCCTTGACCTTGCCGTCCCGGTCCCACTGGAACTCCATCACGTGCAGGATGCAGGCCCAGCCGTGCGGCGCGTTCACGATCGTGATGCCCTCGAACACCTTTGGCGAGACGAGTTTCGCGCTCTCCTCCGTGATCGGCAGCTTGCCGGCGATCGCGACGATCCCGGTCTCCTCGGTCTTCGCCTGCGGCAGGTACTGCCGGCGTACCCGCGAGCCTGAGCCGTCCGCGGCGACCAGCAGATCGCCGGTCTCCGACGAGCCATCGGCGAAGTACGCCGTGACGACCTCACCCTGCTGCTCGAACCGGACGAACTCCTTGCCGAACTCGACCACGTCCTCCAGTCCGGTCAGCAGCACCTGCCGCAGCGTCATCCGGCTGATCGACTTCTCACTCTCGATCGGGTCGGTCACCGGCGGCAGCTCCATCGAGAGCACCTCCTCGAGGTCCTCGGTGACCATGTTGAAGTACTTCGGGTCGCCGGCCCTGGTCGCGACGAAGGTGTCGAACAGCTCCTTGGGCAGCAACACGCTGAGCGCCCGGCTGCCGTCGGGGTCGATCCCGACCCGGTAGCCGTGCAGCCCGTCGGTCCGCAGTACGTCGCGCTCGAAGACGCGCACCTCGATGCCGGCCCGCTTCAGCCCGTGGGCGAGCGCCAGCCCGCCGGTCCCGCCACCGATCACCAGCACCTTCATCGGTCTCGCCTCCACTACGATTGTCTCGGATCTTCGAGTATCTCGGCCATTCATATATCTTGGTTAGCCGAGTATCTTGGAGATCCGAGAGAAATGCAAGTCCGTCGTTCGTGGAGGTCTGTGATGAGTACCCGGGGAGAGCTGGCCGCCGAGCTGCAGGAACGGATGGTCCGCTTCATCGCGGACGTGATCCTGTTCAACCACGCCGTCTCGGCCAAGGTCGGCCTGGGCGGGAGCGACTCCCAGTTCATGACGCTGCTGCAGTCGCACGGCCCGCTGACCCCACGGCAGCTGTCCGAACACACCGGCCTCACCTCCGGTACGGTCACCGGCGTCATCGACCGCTTGGAGGGCATCGGCCTGATCACCCGCCAGCCCGACCCCAACGACCGCCGCAAGGTCCTGGTCACCCCGTCCTTCGAGGCGATCCAGGAAAAGCTCGCCCCCCTGTACGCCGAACAGGGCCGCCGCATGCAATCCGTCCTCGCCACCCGCTCCGACGACGAGCTGCGAGTGATCTCCACCTTCCTGGCCGACGCGATCGACAACGCCCAGCCAGTCGACACCGCCTGATCGCCGGGTAGTACCGGGGTGCCACGGGCCGCCAGGAAATCAGGCTCCGGTACCACGGTTGGCGCCGTCGCCGTTCCTAGCGTTGGTACCGAGGTTGCCGGGAAGCCCGGCACCCGGAGTCGAGGGACCACGCGATGATCGAGGCACACCAACTGACCAAGCGCTACGGGGAGACCACTGCGGTCGACCGGCTGGACTTCACCGTCCACCCGGGCAGCGTGACCGGCTTCCTCGGCCCGAACGGCGCGGGCAAGTCGACGACGATGCGGCTGATCCTCGGCCTGGACGCGCCCACCAGCGGCTCGGTCCTCGTCAACGGACGCCGGTACGCCGACCACCGCGCACCCCTGCAGGAAGTCGGCGCGCTGCTGGAGGCGAAGTCGATCCACCCGGGCCGGTCCGCGTTCGACCACCTGATGGCGCAGGCGTACACGCACGGCATTCCGCGCCGCCGGGTCGACGAGGTGATCGAGATGACCGGGCTCCAGTCGGTCGCGAAGAAACGCGCCGGGGCGTTCTCGCTCGGCATGGGTCAGCGACTCGGCATCGCTGCCGCGTTGCTCGGCGACCCGCACACGGTGATGCTCGACGAACCGGTCAACGGACTCGACCCCGACGGTGTGCTCTGGATCCGCAATCTGCTCACCGGGTTGGCCGCCGACGGCCGGGCGGTGTTCGTCTCGTCGCACCTGATGAGCGAGATGGCGCTCGTCGCCGACCACCTGATCGTCGTCGGCCGCGGCCGGTTGCTCGCCGATACGACGGTCGAGGAGCTGGTCCGCCAGGCCGACGGAAACAGCGTGACCGTGGCGACCGGCGATCCAGGGCGGCTGCGTGAGGTGCTGGCCGGGCCAGGCGTCGACATCACCGGGCAGGCAGGTTCGGAGGAGTTGCAGGTGAGCGGGCTGACGGCTCGGGAGATCGGTACGTCGGCGGCCGCGGCGGGGATCGCACTGTTCGAGCTCACGTCGAAGACCGTGTCGCTGGAGCAGGCGTTCATGGATCTGACCAAGGACTCCGTCGAGTACCACGCCCACCTCTCCGAGAAGGTGGCCGCATGAGCGTCATCACGTCACCACAGCCGCAGTACCGGGTCACCGGGTTGCGCGTGCTGCGGTCGGAGTGGGCCAAGCTGTGGTCGCTGCGCTCGACCTGGATCACGCTCGGGGTCGGCCTGCTGTTCTTGGTTGCCTTCGGCATCATCGGCGCGCTGCGGTACAAGTCGGGCTACGCGAGCGCCCAGCCGGATCCGGACTTCGCCGGCGCCACCGTGCTCGACCTCTCGCTGTTCGGTACCACCTTCGCTCAGCTGGCGATCGGAGTACTGGGCGTGCTGGTCACCGCGGGCGAGTACGCGACCGGGATGATCCGCTCGACGCTGGCCGCAGTACCGAAGCGTCTGCCGGTGCTGTGGTCGAAGTCCGCAGCGTTCGGCGTGGTCGCCTTCGTCGTCACCCTGCCTGCTGTCTTCGTCACGTTCCTGATCGGCAGCAGCATCCTGTCCGGTACGCCGGCCGCCCTGACGCTCTCGGACACCGGCGTAGTCCGCAGCCTGCTCGGCGCGGCTGTCTATCTGGGCCTGGTCGGGGTGATGGGCGCCGCCCTGGGTGCCCTGCTGCGCTCGATCGCCGGCGGCATCTCGGTCCTGGTGGCAGCCCTGATGCTGGTGCCGGGCCTGATCTCGTTGCTCCCGGCCGCCTGGCACAACAACATCGAGCCGTACCTGCCGGGTACCGCCGGCAGCTCGATGTTCGCCCTGGAGCAGGCCCCGCACACCCTGTCGCCCACCAACGGTTTCCTCGTCTTCGCCGCCTGGACCGTCGCGTTCCTGGCCGCGGCCGCCTGGCGACTGAAGCGCGCCGACGTCTGACCGCGTGGCAACAATGGACAGGTGAACACCATGACCAGCAGCTCCCTGAGCGACCCGCTGTGGCAGAACCACCTCGTAGTGCGGTTCGGCCGCACGGGTGCCCGCCTGCGTCAGACAGACAGCCGACGCCCCTGGGTCCTGGACACCCTCGTGGTGCTGCTGGTCTTCGTGGTCTTCTGCTTGCCGGATCTCGTCCCCGGCCAGGATCACCGCGAAGTGGGCGAGCTCTTCCCCGCTCTGCCGTTCGGCAGCATGCTCGCCTTCCAGGCCGGTCTCGTCCTGCCCCTGTTCTTCCGTCGACGGGCACCCTTCGCCGCCTTCGTCGTGATCGCGTCAGTGTTCGCGCTGCAATGGCTGCAGGGGTCGTTCCTCCGGGCGGACATCGCGTTGCTGGTCGCGCTCTACAGCCTGACGCTGCACGGCCGGTTGCAGCGCCTGCTCTGGGCCGGCGCGATCATGGTCGCCGTGCTGACGGTGATCGCGGTACGGATCTCCAAGGTGACCACCGTGGGCGAGCCGCTCTTCTTCCTGTTCGCCGCCGCGACGGCGGCCGTAGCGCTGGGACTCGTGGTCCGGATCAGACGGGCCCAGGTGGCCGGGCTACGCGATCGCGCGGCTCAGCTCGAGATCGAGCGGGACCAGCGCAGCCAACTGGCGGCCGCGGAGGAGCGAGCCCGGGTGGCGCGGGAGATGCACGACATCGTCGGCCACAACCTGTCGGTGATGATCACGCTCGCCGATGGTGGCGCCTACGCGGCCGGGGTGAGTCCTGCGCGAGGCGCCGAGGCGCTGCAGCTGATCGGCGAGACCGGGCGGCAGGCGATGAGTGAGCTGCGGCGGATGCTCGGTGCGCTGCGCGAGCACTCCGATGCTCCCCAGCTCAGTCCCCAACCTGGGGTGGCCGACATCGACTCGCTGTGCGGGCGGATTCGCGCTGCCGGTCCTGGCGTGGTCTATCGGACGACGGGCGATGTCGACGCGTTGGACCGGGGTGTGCAGCTGGCGGCGTACCGGATCGTGCAGGAGGCCCTCACCAACTCCCTCAAACACGCCGGCCCAGAAACCGCGACCCAAGTCTCCCTGGCCGTCGTCGACCACCAGCTACGCGTCCACATCGAAGACACCGGCCCACCCCTGCCCCTCGCCGCCCATCCCTCCGAAGACGGCCACGGCCTCATCGGCATGAAGGAACGCGCCGCCCTGTATGGCGGAACGGTAACCGCCGGTCCTCGCCCCGGCGGCGGCTGGACTATCCACACCGACCTAGACCTGACGCCGGCTGTGGGTGTCTCGTGACGACCGTGTTGATTGTGGATGACCAGCCTCTGCAGCGGTTCGGGTTCCGGATGTTGCTGGAGTCCGTCCCCGACACCCAGGTGGCAGGCGAGGCATCGACCGGCTCCGAGGCGGTCCGTCAAGCCGCCGAACTCCGCCCCGACGTCGTACTGATGGACGTCCGCATGCCCGGCATGGACGGCATCGAGGCGACCCGCCAGATCGTCGCGAACGGTGGCCGCTCGCGGGTTCTCGTCCTGACCACGTTCGATCTGGACGAGTACGCCCACTCGGCCCTCCGCGCCGGCGCCAGCGGCTTCCTCCTGAAAGACGCCCACCCCGAGGAACTCCTGGCCGGCATCCGCGCGGTAGCCGCCGGCGACGCCATCATCGCCCCCGCCCTGACCCGCCGCCTCCTGGACGCCTACGTCCACCACCTACCGACCCGAACCATGCCCGCCGAGGACAACCCCCGCCTCCGCACCCTCACCGACCGAGAACGCGAAATCCTGATCGCCATCGGCCGCGGCTGGACCAATACCGAAATCGCCGACCGCCTGTCCCTGTCGGAATCAACCGTCAAGACCCACGTCGGCCGAGTCCTGGCCAAGATCAACGCCCGCGACCGGATCCAGGCGGTGATCCTCGCCTACGACCTCGAGCTCACCCACCCCAACACCACCACCTGACACCATCCGCCACCGCCTCCGCCGCTACCGCCCCGGCCCCGCGGGCTGCGCCGATTGTTTGGGAGTCCGCGCTGACCCGGCCCGACCCGGCCCCGGCCCGGCCTCCGGCGTGCGAAGCGCCCCTCACCGGCTGGGCGGTGAGGGGCGCTTCGGTTGCTGTCAGTCGCGGGTGAGTTTGCGGTAGGTGACGCGGTGCGGGCGGGCCGCCTCGGCGCCGAGGCGCTCGATCTTGTTCGCCTCGTAGGCGGCGAAGTTGCCCTCGAACCAGAACCACTTCGACGGGTCCTCGTCGGTACCTTCCCAGGCGAGGATGTGGGTCGCCACGCGGTCGAGGAACCACCGGTCGTGGGAGATCACCACAGCGCAACCGGGGAACTCGAGCAGCGCGTCCTCGAGCGACTGCAGTGTCTCGACGTCCAGGTCGTTGGTCGGCTCGTCGAGCAGCAGCAGGTTGCCGCCCATCTTCAGCGTCAGGGCCAGGTTCAGCCGGTTCCGCTCACCGCCGGACAGTACGCCGGTCGGCTTCTGCTGGTCCGGACCCTTGAAGCCGAACGACGCGACATACGCGCGGCTCGGCATCTCGAAGTTCGCGACCTTGATGTAGTCGAGCTCGTCGGAGACCTGCTGCCAGACCGTCTTCTTCGGATCCAGGCCGCCGCGCGACTGGTCGACGTACGAGATCCGGACCGTCTCACCGAGCTTGAGGCTGCCGTTGTCGGGCGTCTCCTCGCCGACGATCATCCGGAACAGCGTCGACTTGCCGACCCCGTTCGGGCCGACGACGCCGACGATGCCGGCCCGCGGCAGCGAGAAGCTGAGCCCGTCTATCAGCTTGCGATCGCCGAAGCCCTTCTCCAGCTTGTTCGCCTCGAGCACGGTGCTGCCCAGCCGCGGACCCGCCGGGATGTTGATCTCGTCGATGTCGCGGGGCTTGGACCGCTCGGCCTCGGCCGCGAGCTCCTCGTACCGGGCGAGCCGGGACTTGCTCTTGGTCTGCCGGGCCTTCGCGTTCGACCGGACCCACTCGAGCTCGCGCTCCAGGATCTTGGCCCGCTTCGCGTCCTTCTGGCCCTCGACGACCAGCCGCTGCTGCTTGGTCTCCAGGTACTTCGAGTAGTTGCCCTCGTACCCGTAGGTCTTGCCGCGGTCGAGCTCCAGGATCCACTCGGCCACGTTGTCCAGGAAGTACCGGTCGTGGGTGATCGCCAGCACGGCACCCGCGTACTTCTGCAGGTGCTGCTCGAGCCACAGCACGGACTCGGCGTCCAGGTGGTTGGTGGGCTCGTCCAGCAGCAGCAGGTCGGGCGCTTGCAGCAGCAGCTTGCACAGCGCGACCCGGCGGCGCTCACCACCGGACAGGTTGTCGACGAGCGCGTCCGGTGGCGGACAGCGCAGCGCGTCCATCGCCTGCTCCAGCTGAGCGTCGACGTCCCACGCGTTGCGGTGGTCCAGCTCGGTCTGCAGGTCGCCCATCTCGGTGAGCAGGGTGTCGTAGTCAGCGTCCGGATCGGCCAGCTCGGCGGAGATCTCGTTGAAGCGGTCGAGCTTCTTCTTGGTGTCGCCGACCCCTTCCTCGACGTTCTCCAGCACGGTCTTGCCCTCGGTCAACGGCGGCTCCTGCAACAGGATCCCCACCGTCGCGCCCTCGGCCAGCCGCCCCTCACCGTTGTTGGGCTGATCCATCCCCGCCATGATCTTGAACAACGAGGACTTGCCGGTACCGTTCGGCCCGACCACGCCGATCTTCGCGCCGGTCAGAAAGTTCAAGGTGACGTCGTCGAGCACGACCTTGTCCCCATGCGCCTTCCGGACATTGCGAAGGGTGTAGATGAATTCCGCCATACCCCAGAGCCTATGTCCCAACCCCCACCCACCCCCAATCCGCCCTCACACCCCCACCAGCGAGCGGTCCCCCTGTGACCCACATCTCCAACCCCACCCGGCGACCTGACGCCAAACCTCGCAGACACTCCAGCACGCCGCCCCGCGAGCACTCCGCCGCTCCGGCTCCGCAGGTACTCCAGCGCCCGGCTGCACCGAACTCGCGAAACCCGGCCACCCACCTCGACCAGCACACGAGCACTCCGATACGCCGGGCCGCGCGCACTCCGGCACCCGATGCATCGTTCCGCGACTACTCCCACGCACCTGACTCACAACGCGGGCACAGCACCCGAGTTCGCCGGTACGCCGGGTGCACAGCTACTCCGATACGCCGAGTCCGCGACTACTCCGGCTCCGGTACACCGACTGCGCGCGCCGACACTCCGGGACGCGAGTACTCCGTTGCCTCGGCCTCGCAGGTACGCCGGTACTCCGGTTCGCGGGTGCATCGACCTCGCGGATATGCGCGGACCCAAGTTGGCCGCTCGCGAATACGCCGAGAGCGGGTGGTTGGGGGTTGGGTTAGGCGGGTGGGCCGAGGTAGGTGGTGGGTAGGGGGTGTTCGGTGGGGGCGGTGGGGCCTGGGGTGAGTTTGTAGGCGGTGGCTTGGGGGCGGGAGGTGACTACGGCTGTCAGTTCGCCGTTGGTGAAGTGGAGGGCTGCGCCATCCTCGGCTGCGTAGCCAGCGGGGAAGCCGTTTTGGATGAGGGCGAGGTAGGTGCCGCGGCGGAGGGCTTCGCCGTCGTAGTGGGGGCAGGCGCTGCCGGGGAGCAGGCCGAGGCCGTCGGATAGGGGGTCCAGGGCGTTCATGTTGAACGAGTCGGTCACCGAGGCCTCGAACCAGCAGTTCATGCCGGCGCTGATCCCGGCCAGGATCACGCCCTCTCGGTAGGCCTTCGCGAGCGCGACGTCGAGACCGTGAACGCGCCAGACCGCCAGAAGGTTCGCGGTGTTCCCGCCACCGACGTAGATGATGTCCTGCTCCAGGACGAACGCGTCGAGGTCGGCGACGGTGCGATTGAAGAGCGACAGCACCGTCGCCTCGGCCCGCTCCGGCCCGAAGGCGGCGAGAAACTTCTCGCTGTAGCCGTCGGAGTCGCCGCTAGCCGTCGGCACGAAGCAGACCCGCGGCTTGCGACCCGCCGGCGCCAGCGAGAGCAGGTAGTCGTCGAGCAACGGGTTGTCCGGCTCCATCGAGAAGCCGCCACCGCCCATCGCCAGGATCTGCGAATCGGCCATCGAGATTCCTTTCAGGTTCCACGCAACTCGGTTTGCACATGACTCGGTCCAGCCAACCCGCTCCCGTCGCGAACGGCCACCCAATTCGCACGAGCCCGCTCAAGGGCGTGCGCTAGGCGGCTTGAGATTCCGGAGGTTGGTCGGCTGCGAGATCTTGATCGAGGGCTGGGACGTCCTGGAGTTGGGCGCGAGGTGGGGACTTGACGAAGGTCGCCGTGCCTCGGGAGAGGTCGTGGCCTACGCCGAAGGCTTCCAGGATCAGTTGGGATCTGGGCGTGCCCTCCTCGTCCCGCCACTCGTTGGTGCGGAAGCGGCCGGTCACCACCACCGGATGGCCGCGCTCCATCGACTGCTTGACGTTCGTCGCCAGCGCCCGCCAGCACTCGACGGTGAACCAGTTCGTCGGCCGGTCGATCCAGCCGCCGGAGCTCCGGTCGAACTGCCGCGGCGTGGTGGCCAGCCGGAACGTCACCACCGGCACCCTCTCGGACACCTCCCGGTACCGGATGTCGCTGCCGATCCACCCCTGCACTGCCAGATAGGTATCGCTGATGCTCATGTCCTCCGCCTTCCTCGAGTCGCATCTGTGCTGTCACCAGAGAAGGTGCCCGCTGACGCCCCGATTCCGGGAACGACTTTCCAGCCTGGGGAAAACTATATTTCAGCCTTTACTTATATAAGCCGAACCCGGCACTCTGGTCCCACCGAAGACGACCACGAACCGAGAGGCCAGACCAGTGATCGACATCCTCGAGCACATCGCCGCGATCCAGCGCCAGGTGAGTCAGACCGGCGAAGAGGTCCGCGTGACGCTCCGGCGTACCTATCAAGCCGAGGTCGAGGACGTCTGGGACGCACTGACCGACCCGGACCGGATCCGCCGCTGGATGATGCCGATCACCGGCGAGCTGAAGGTCGGCGGCAGCTTCCAGCTGGAGGGCAACGCCGGCGGCGAGATCCTCGAATGCGAACCACCACAGAGATTCAAGGTCAGCTTCGGCGGACCGACCAGCCTGGTCGAGATCAGCCTGAGCCAGGAGGGCGAATCCACCGAGCTTCAGATGGACCACTCAGTCCCCGCCGACTTCGGTGGCGCCAGCGGAGCGCTCTACGTCGGCCCCGGCTGGGACGGCGCCCTCCTCGGACTCGCCTTGTACGTCGAGGGCAAGCTCGAGGAGCATCACGACCCGCAGGAGATGGCCAACTCCCCCGAGGTCATCGAGTTCAACAAGGCGTCGATCCACGCCTGGGTCAAGGCACTCCGCGACTCCGGCCTGGTCTCCGCGGAAGAGCTGCGGGCCGCCACCGAGGCCTCAGCCACCCAGTTCGCCCCAGGTTCCTCCGCAGACGACTACCTCTAACGAGCCACCCGTACTACGAGACGCCGGCCAACCGCATCAGCCAGCCAGCGAGCGCTTGGCCGCCGTCTTTGCCCGGGCCATCCGTAACAGGTAGATCGGCGTAGGCGGCACCCAACCCAGCTGTCGAGCCTGACCCAGATCATCCCGATTCGCCCAGTGCTCCAGCACCTGGCCGCCATCGACCCGGAACCAATGCGACTGGGTCACCGCGAACGTCCTGCCCGTCGGCGGGAACACCGCATCGATCTCCCCCGCCGCGTCGTACGTGACGAACGGCGCCACATGCCGCCCGCTCATCGTCGAGTTCACCGCGACCAGGTCGCCGTCCACGATCGAGTGGTGGATCTCGTACCCCAGCTCAGCGAACGCGCCCCGCAGCCACAGCGCCGTCGAGTAGAACCCAGCCGGCCCCGGCACCCGCGACGAGGGCGGCTGCACCAGGTTCTCCCGATCCACCGCGGCCGGGTGGACGAGCTGTTCGAAGTCGGCCGGACTACCGTCGGCCATGGCCAGGATGCTGCTGATCACGATGGATCCCAGGTCGGTGTTCATTGCCCCTCCCAAATTAGATACAGTTGGACTGTCTCCAAAATATTGGATCGGTGCATGACGGAAGTCAAGAGGACATACGACGCCTCCGGGCGGCAGGAGCGCGCCCGCGCCCGGCAGCGGGCGGTAGTACTGGCCGCGCGTGAGCTGTTCGAGCAGGAGGGCTTCAGGGCGACCACGATCGCGGCGGTGGCCAAGGCGGCAGGTGTGTCGGCCGAGAGCGTCTACAAGGGCTTCGGGACCAAGGCGGCGCTGGCGAAGGCAGTCTTCGACCAGGTGCTCGCCGGCGACGACGAGCCGGTACCAGTCGCCGAGCGGCCCGAATCCCTGGCCATCCAGGCCGAGCCGGACGTACGCCGGAAGATCGCCCTCTACGTACCAGGGCTGGCGCACCGGCAGGAGCAGTCGGCCAAGGTGCAGATCCTCATCCGCGACGGCCGGCACACCGACGACACCCTGGAGGAGGTCTGGCAGAAGCTGCTGGACGAGCGCCTGACCGGCATGGAGATGATGGCCAGGCACCTGGTCGACACCGGCCAGCTCCGCGCCGGTATCGACCACCCCGAAGTACGCGACCTGCTGTGGACGTACATCGCCGTAGAGCAGTACGAACTACTCGTCCTGCAACGCCGCTGGTCCCTCGATCGCTATACCGCCTGGCTGACCCAAGCCATCACAGCAGCCCTCTGCGACCCCAGCACGAACAACTAGCTGCGGGCGGTGGCCAGCTTGTCGCGGCAGATGGTGTAAGCGTCGAGCTCCTCACGAGCCGGAGCGACGACATGGCTGTCGGCGACCTTCTCCAGCTCCGTGCGGAGCGCCTTGGCGACCAGGCGAGCCCGCCGGTTGGCGCCGCTGGTGGCGAAGAGGCGGCAGGCGATCGAGAGCGCCACTCCGAGGACTGCTCCACCGACCAGCATCATCGTCGCGTACGGGATGCCCTCCCACTCCGGCAGCGTCACGCCCTCGAGGAAGGCGGCCAGTACGAGCCAGACGGCTCCACCCAGCGCCACCAGGAACAGCAGCCACTGCAGGAACCGCGCCGCGGCCCACCAGCCCGGGTTGTTGTTGGCGCCCAGGTCCGTACGAGCCACTGCCTGGTCCAGCTCGTCTCCGAGGGACTCCTCGCGCTTGCGGATCGCAGTACGGACCGAATCCGCCCAGGGGCGGGACAGCCCGGCAGCAGCCTTGTTGGTGATGGTCCGGACGGCAGTGTCCATCCGGGCCCGCTGCACCGGCGTTGCCGCGGGCAACGAAGAGCGTGCGATCGATACCTCGTTGGAGGCCGACTTGCGCAGCGCCTTGCCTTGCTGGCGGGGCACCTGGTCCAGATGCAAGCGCCGCAACGGATCCGGCCGGAAGCGAGCAAGCCACTTGGTGACCGGCCACCCGGTCGCAGCAGTTGCCCGCTGCAAGTAGGACCGGCGTACTGCCTCCACAACGACCGGTAGACCGCTAGCGTCCGACAGCGCGTCCACCAGCTCGGTGATGTCCGCCTGGGCGATCTCCGGCGTCTTCGCGTTGCCGCACTGGCTGGCCATCCGGTCCGCCACGCGATCTACATCGGCAGCGAGCCGCTCGCGGGCAGCCCGCTTCGCACTGACCCGCTTGACCAGGAGGTCTCGCAGGTCGTCCAGCCCGTCGCCGCTCATCGCGGACGTCGCGACCAGCTGCGGGTTCTTGAGACCGTCCGACTTGAGCAGCCGGGTCAGGTCGGTGAGGCAGCTCTCGCGCTGGGCATCGGTGAGCTTGTCGGCGTGGTTCAGCGCGAACACCATCACCGATGAGTGCGAAGCGAACGGCTTGATGTAGCGGTTGTGCAGCGCGGCATCGGCGTACTTCTGCGGATCGACCACCCAGACCAGTACGTCGACCAGCTCGACCAGCCGGTCGACGATGAGCCGGTGCTCGACCTCGGTGGAATCGTGGTCAGGCAGGTCCAGCAGGACCAGCCCGTCGAGGTCCTCGGAGTGCGCGTCCTCGAGTGAGCTGCGGTGCTGCACCTGGTGCCGGCGCGGGATGCCCAGCCAGTTCAGCAGCTCACCGGCCGGCTCCTCGCCCCACACGCAGGCCAGCGGCATCGAGCTGGTCGGCCTCCGCGTCCCGATCGCGGCCAGGTCCAGCCCGGTCAGCGCGTTGAACAGCGACGACTTGCCCGAACCGGTCGCACCGGCCAGCGCCACGACGGTCAGATCGCCGGACATCCTGAGCCGTTGACTGGCCCGGTCCACGATCTGCGACGCCTCACTCAAGACCACCTGGTCGAGCCGTCCGCGGCCGGCCTCGGCAGCGTCCTCGACGGCCTCGATCTTCGTCAGGACATCGGTAGCGCCTCGCGTCAGGCCCTTGACCGTATCCACAGTTCCCGTCACGTGCAGTCCTCCACCGCGCGCGCGGCCTCCGTCAGTTGCCTGGGTGCATCGGGATCGACCGGATGCTGGTCGAGCACAGCCAGGTAGCGGGCGAATTCGGCATCCATCAACGCATGAACTCTAGCGTCAAGATCGTCCCGGGCCTTAGCGGCCAGCCCGCGAACCGCCTCTTCGCCGAAGACCGCGTCCAGCAGCCGCTGTCCGACCACGGCCGTACCGACTCCGGTGGCGGCCTTCGAGCCGGTCGGAACGCTCGCGGCGCTGGCGAAGATGGAGATCATCAGGGCCAGGCCGAGGCCGTTCTCGCCGTACGCAAGGATTCGCGCCGTACTGCGCTTGTCGGCGCCTTCCTCGCGAATCAGCTCGAACACGCTCTCCTGCCACTCCCGCACCACGCGACCCGCCGCGTCCGGGAAGCCCTCGGACATTCCACCCATCGCGGGGTCTCCGGCCGCGAGCAACTGGCGACCAGGGGCCGACGCCTGCCACGCCGCCTCGGCCCGCTCGGCGCCGGCCGCAGCGTGCTCGCGCAGCAACGACTCCAGGCCCGACTCGATCGCGTCCTTGAGGTCCCGCGTCGGCGGCGGGTCGCCGACTACCGCAGTACGGACCTTGTCGCGCAGGCGGCCGACGTTGGTCTGCAGACCCTTGAGCAGTTCGCCAGTACCGACGAACTCCTGCCAGCGAGCGAGCACCTCGCCGCGCAACATCGTGCCGTCCGTGGTCGCCTTGGCGATGTCCTGAACGGCTTGGTCGTACGCCGTTTCGGCAGTCGACCGTAGCTCCACGACGGTGTCCGCTTGCGCCCTGACCGCCTTGGCGAAGGCCGGCGTCTTCTTGGTCATCGCGGTGACGGCGCCTTGCAGGGTACGCCGTACGACGCCCGAACGCGCCTCGGCGTCGGCGGCCAGGTCGATCAGCCAGTCCTTGATCGAGGCAACGACCTCGCTGGCCAACATTCCGTTGCCGTCGACAACGGTCTCCTTGATGCTGAACAGCGGCGAGTCACCGAGTCCACGCTCGAGCAGCATCTGGGCCAGGTGGCCGGTGATGTCGTCGATCGTGTCGGACGGGGCGCGGTCGAGCACCACGGCTACCGCGGTACTGCGGTCTGACGCACTCTGCAGGAACTCCCACGGGACGGCATCGGCGTACCGGGCGGCTGTGGTGACGAACAGCCAGAGGTCGGCGGCCGCGAGCAACTGGGTGGCGAGGTCACGGTTGGCCTCGACGACCGAGTCGATGTCCGGGGCGTCGAGGATGGCTAGGCCCTGCGGGATGGTGTCGGCGGCGACCAGGCGGATCTGCCCGGGATCCTCCATCCCACCCGGGCTGTCACCGCTGGAGCGCGCCATGTCGGGCAGTACCCGGTCGTTGGTGAACCAGTCGGCGTCGGCCGGGTTGTGGATCAAGACTGGAGAGCGGGTCGTCGGGCGCAGTACGCCCGGCTCGCTGACGACCTGGCCGATGATGCTGTTCACCAGCGTCGACTTGCCCGCGCCGGTCGAACCACCAACCACCGCAAGCACCGGCGCCTCGAGCTGCACCAACCGCGGCAGCACGTAGTCATCCAGCTGATCCAACATCGCCTTCTGCTGCTGGCGGGCCTCGTCAGCCCCCACCACATCAATAGGCAACCGACTGGCAGCCAAGGCGCCCCGCAGCTTCATCAACGCCGTAATCAACGCCATAGCCGCCTGCTCAGTAGCCACCTCCTCAGCAGACCTCTCCCGCACAACCTCATCCACCGCCCCGGCGACCACATCAGCCTCGGCGTCCTGCTCCCCCTCAGCGTCGGCAGGCTGCTCTGTGTCAGCGCCCTCCGCCGACTCACCGCCAGCCTCCGCGTCACCGGCAGGCTCAGCGTCTCCCTCCGAGGACTCTGCAGGAGCTTCGCTTACCTCGGTA
This sequence comes from Kribbella sp. NPDC051718, assembly GCF_040681515.1. NCBI lineage: Bacteria > Bacillati > Actinomycetota > Actinomycetes > Propionibacteriales > Kribbellaceae > Kribbella > Kribbella sp. NPDC051718. The sequence continues at coordinate 256,856 of NZ_JBFAYZ010000008.1, forward strand.
CCTGCGTCTGCAACAGCACCCTCGGCGTCAGCCTCAGCACCGGCATCGCTGTCACCACCAGCATCGGCATCGGCATCGGCATCGGCATCGGCATCGGCATCGGCATCGGCATCGGTCGAAGCATCCGCGGACGTCTCGGCGTCGCCATCGGCATCCTGGTCGTCCACAACATCTGTCGGGCTTGCAGGACCTTCGGCCTCAGACTCAGCGGGCGCCTCGGCAGTCGGCTCTGCGTCCTGCGGTGCATCAGGCTCGGACTCAGCCTGAGCATCAGCCTGCTCAACCTGAGCGTCTGCCTGCTCAGCCGGAGCTTCGACCTCAGACTCAGCTGGAGCTTCGGCGTCAGGCTCAGCCGGTACCTCGGCAGCCGGCTCTGCGTCCTGCGGTGCATCGGGCTCAGGGTCGGTCTCGGCTGGTGCGTCGGCGGTTGGCTCGTCTTCGAATTCGGCGGCTTCGGTTTCGGCGGCGGAGACGGCTTCTAGTTCGGCGTCTGCTTCGTCGCGGAGGGCTGTGGGCTCTTCGGTGGCGCCTGGCTGTTTGGGCAGACCGATGATGATGTCGCCGTACTCGAGGGGGAAGCCCTCGGCCGACTCGTCCGGCTCGTAGACGACGCCGACCTTCGGGCGGGCCGCCTCTTCCTCTGCGGTCAGGGTCACCGCGCTGGCGGATTCGGGCTCGGCCGCTGCGTGTCCATCGGTTGGTTCCTCGGTGGGCGGGGCGGTGGATTCATCGGCAGCCGGTACCTGCGCCGACGACTGCTCTGCGGACTGCTCGCCAGCCGACTTCCCCACAACAACCGACTGCCCGCCGTCGACTGGCTGGCCGTCGGTCGGCTGATCGGTGGTCGACTGAGCCGTCGCCGACTCGCCGTCGGCTACCTGCGCACCGCTGACCTGACCGTCAGCCGCCTGAGGGTCAGCTGCCCGCACGTCGGCCGGCTCGGCGTCAACTGCCTGCGCGCCAGTCGGCTCGGCGTCGGTCGGCTCGGCGTTGGTGGAGTCGGCTTCGGTGGAGTCGACGGCTGTCGGGTCGGTGGGCGTGGCGCCGGTGGTGGGTGCGGCTTCGGCGGCCTTGTTCTTGTCCGCGGGTGAGTTGTCCGCGCCGCCGGTCGCGGAAGCATCTCCGGTCGCGCCGGTCGCGGAGGCGTCGCCGGTTGCGCCCGTTGCGGTTGCGTCGGGGGTGGCGGTCGCGTCAGCGGTCACGGCAGTCGCGTCGGCGGCGGGGTCGGCAGGCTTGTCGGCCGACCCGTCGGTTGTCGGGTCGGCCGGCTTCTCCGGCGTGGACTTGTCTGTTGCCGGGTCAGCGGACGTCTCGACCGCAGGCTGCTCGGTGGACGTCGCCACCGCGGGGTCGACGCTCGTCGGCTGGAGGTCCGTCGCCTCGGCGTCGGCCGGGTGAGCGTCCGTCGTCTTCTCGTCCGTCAGCTTGGCGTCGGTCGCCTTGCCGTCCGCCAGTTCGGCGTCGGTCGCCTTGGCGTCCGTCGGCTCGGGGGTGGTCGCCTTGGCGTCCGACAGCTTGGCGTCGGTGGCCGGGGCGTCCGTCTGGGTGGTGGGCTTGGGGGCCGCTGAGGGGGCGGTTGGTTCTGGGGGGAGGGTGGGCGCGGCCGTAGTACTGGCGGACTTGCGTTTGCGGCGGCGCCAGAAACCTTTGCCTTTGGCATCGGATTCGGCGATCAGCCGGGCCAGTTCGGAGACAGGCTGATCCTGGGCCGGAACCTTCGGCTCTCCCGAACGCTCCGAACCCTCACCAGCTGGCCTGGTGTCAGCCACGGCTACCGCCCACGAGCACAGAGTGCCCGGTCGGACAGCGCAGAAGCAAAGTCATCTTCATCCCCGTTTGGCGGCGTGGACGGGTGGCAGTCACTGCGACGGTGGATACGGACCGTATCCTCCCGGGGTTCCGGACGGTCCAGGGGGCCCCGGTGGGTAACCGGGCTGGGCCGCTGAGTAGCCGGGTTGCCCGGAGGGATACCCCGGCTGAGGCGGCGGATAACCCGCCTCTCCCGGTGGATATCCAGCCCCTCCCGGCTGCGGCGCCCCTTGCGCCCCGCCACCCGGGTACTGCGCCCCCTGCGGGGCACTCCCCTGGTACTGCGGGTCCTGCGGCCCACCCGGGTACGGCGATCCCTGGCCCCCACCCGCCGGGTACTGCGGACCTTGCGGCCCACCCGCCGGATACGGCTGGCCCTGCGGCCCGCTGCCCGGGTACGGCTGGCCCTGCGGCCCAGTCCCCGGGTACGGCTGGCCCTGGGGCCCGCCAGCCGGGTACGGCTGCCCCGGAGGTCCGCCCGCCGGGTACGGCTGGCCTTGCGGTCCAACACCCGGGTGCCCAGCGGCCGGACCCTGCGGTCCAGCGACCGGATACCCCTGAGGCGCTCCGACCGGGTACTGCGGAGCCCCCTGCGGGACAACCGCCTGCGCGAACGCCGGCATCGGTGGGAACGGCACGCTGGGTCGCCGGGCCCGGAGCTCGTCCAGCAGCTCCTTCTCCGTCACCAGCGCGTCGGGCCCGATCACCTGGCGGACGATCTTGTCTCGCAGGTAGGCCAGCTCCGTCGCGGTCTGCTGGAACGCCTTGGCCGCGGCGGCCGCCTGCGGACCGTACCGCTTCGCGTTCTGCCGGAGCGCCTTGCGCCCGCGCAGCGTCGCGATCAACGGCACGTCCTGCGGCGCCAGCCAGCCGAACCGTACGTAGTCGTACAGCCGGGAGGCGATCATCTGCCCCTCCCGCGACCGCATCACCAGCGCGAAGATGAACATCGCGATGAAGATCGGGAACATCAGGAACAGGTACACGATCAGGAAGCCGCCGCCACCGGACAGGCTCGCCCCACCGTTCCAGGACGCGTGCGCCAGGACCGCGGCCAGATACCCAACGATCGGCGCCAGATACCGCACGACGGTACTGCGATGCCGGACGGCGATCCCGATCCCGATCGCGGTGAACGACGTGAAGAGTGGATGCGCGAACGGCGAGATCCCGCCGCGGAACACGAAGAGGAAGAACGTCCCGCGCAGACCGGCGTCGCTGCCCGACTCCTCCGACAGCTGATGGAACAGCCGGCCGTAGTACAGGATGTTCTCGGTGAAGGCGAAGCCGACGCCGACCATGCCGGCGTAGACGAGGGCGTCGATGATCCCGTCGAACTCCTTGCGCCGCAGCAGCGCCAGCAACGCGATGATCGAGCCCTTGGCGAACTCCTCCACCGGCGGCGCCACGAACACCGCGGCCCGGCTGCCACCGCTGCCGGTCTCGTGCAGCCACTCGGACGCCTGGGTGTTGATGAAGATGGCGGCCAGGGTCGCGATGAAGGCGCCCCAGCACAGCGCGGTCAGGATGTATTTGGCCGGCTCCGGTTCATAACGGTCCAGCCACAGGTAGAGCGCGATCACCGGTACCACCGGGATGAACGCGAAGACCAGGCCCCACATGAACCCGCTGGCGCCGGTCGACTTCGCCACGATCGCGAAGATGCCCAGCCCGGCGATCGCGAAGGCGACCGCGACGACGACCCCGATCAGGATGCTCTGGTTCCGCCGCTGGCCGGGCACCGGGTGGGTACCGAGCCGGTTCGGCTCCGGCTGCCGCGAGCCTGGTTGTCCGGGCACGCCGACAGCCTCCACCGCGGGTTGCGGCGACTCGGGCGGGCCTCCTGAGGGGTAACTCATGCACGCAGCCTAGTTGTAGAGCCATCCACACGGCAGGACCGGCCACTCGGCGTTACCGGGATGGAACGACAACCCTGTACTTCGCAGTAGCCGAGCGGCCCGTACGCCGTACCGCCTCGCCGGAGGAACCCACGAGCATGATCGGCCCACCATCTGACAGACTCTGATCCGTGCCGGACACCGATCCGGCCGAGCGCCCGTAGCTCAGCTGGATAGAGCGTCGGACTTCTAATCCGTTGGTCGCAGGTTCGAATCCTGCCGGGCGCGCCACCTGAATGTGCAGGTCACGCCTCGGGCGGCATCAGCGGAATGGGGCCATCGCGGCGCTGAGCTGGGCTCGGAAGGCGTCCATGGTGGGGTCGCCGACCGGTAGGCGGTCGAGTGCCGCCTGCATGCGGGTGGCCGCGGCCGTTGCGGCGGGCATGTCCTGGCGCTGAACGGCGGTCATCAGGTCGCTCATGATCTCCATGAGTTCGATCGCCGGCTGCTGCGCCGGGCCGAAGCGGGGATCGGCCTTCATCGCCGCTACTTGTTCGGGGATGTCCGGCACGCTGCTCATGTCCTCCCGCTCGGCAGCGATCCGCACCGACAACGCAATGCGCAGACTCGGCCAGAGCGCAGCGTACGAAGCGTCCTGCGGCGGCGACAAGGCGTCCAGCCGGGCCAGCGCGGATTCCGGGTCGGTGCCCGGCTCGTCGCCGAGCGCACCGGCCGCGTACGCCATCGCTCGCAGATTGGTCAGAGCGCCGGGGTCGTCCGGGTCGTCGTCGGCGTCCGCGAGCATGCGGATCACCCGGGATGCGCCGACGCGCTGCCCGACCAGCGTCGCCTCGATCACCCGCAGCGCCAGGAAGCGGGCCGCCGCCGACCGGTCGGCGGTGGAGCCGACGGACCCCTCCAGATCGGCCAGCGCGTTCAGGAGGGTCTGCGGCTGGTGGTCGAACTGGTAGCTGCGCCCGTACGCCACCGCCCGGCCGAGCCGGTCGCCCTCGGCAGTGAGCCGGGCGATCACCGTCGGCAGGCGCTCGGCGGGCATCCGGACGAGGACGCTCAGCACGCTGTTGGTCATGGTGGTCTCTGACGGACGCGCGTCCGTCAGGGACCACCATGACCGAACTCCAAGCGATGTTCGACCGTACCTCCGCAGCGATCGCCCAAGTGGGCGCGCCGGACGACGCCGCTTGGCGGTTCGCCCGCTGCTGGATGTCCGCGAACCGGTTCGACGACGGCCACGCGGCGGCCGACCTGTCAGCCGCGATCGCCGACTTCCACGAACTACCGGACGGCTTCCCGGGCCGGCCGAAGTTGGCGGCGATCCTGGTCAACAGCATGATGCGGGCGCGGCAGACGAGTGATCAGCGAATTGTCGAACTGGTGGCAGTCGCCAACGAGGATCCCCGGCCGTTCGCCGAATGGCCGGCCACCGCGGCCGCGGTCCGGTCCAACTCACTGCTGGTGTCGGCGATGCACGGCGCTCCCGGCTTCAACCCCCGGGCCGCTTTGCACGAGGTCGAGGGCCTTGCCGCCACTGTTGCGGGCTTACATCCGCAACAGGACATGGTGGAGATCGCTCGCGTCGGGCTGACGATGCTCCGCGACATGAACGACCAGAATCTCAGCGAGATGACCAGGTCGCCCGACCGGATTCGCGAGTTCCTGGCCACGATGGAAGGCAGCGGGATCGGCGATGCCTCGAAGATCCGGATCAAGTTCACCGCCATGGGTGCGATGACCGAGGCGGGTGCAGCAGCGGCCCGGGGCGACCTGAAGGCGATGGAAGCCGGCCTCGCCAAAGCCCAGGAGCTCTTCACGGGGCTGCCACCGGACGACCCAGGTCACCGCCAGTTGGCCAATCTCATCCAGACCCTCCGTCCGATGCTAGGCCTGAACGAGACCTTGGCCACCGCGGCTCCGTCGCCGAACGTGGACCAGGACCTCGCGACGCTGCGCAAACAGGCCGCGGTGCCGGGGATGGTGCCGGCCGAACGGGCTATGCGTCTGCACAGCCTCGGCTTCGTCGAGATGGGACACGGATTCGACTCGGACGCCATGCTCACCTCGGCCGTCGAGCATCTGCGTGAAGCGGTCGCGGTGGCCGGGGAGCACGATCATCGGCAGCTCATCTACATGTCCACCCTGGGTACGGCCCTGCTGGGCCGGGTGGAACTGCTCGCCGACCGCGCCGACCTGACCGAGGCGATCCAGCTGCTGGAGAAGGCGCGGGCGATCGCGGGTTCGGAACTGCATGGGTATTGGACCACCCTGAGCAACCCGTTGGCGCATGCCTACCGCCTCGCCGGACAGCGAGTGCGGGGACGTGAGGTTGCACTGTCCGGCCTGCGGGGACACGCGTGGGACGTACTGCTGCAGGCGGACACAGCGGCCGCCCAGTTGGCCGCCCGGCACGCGGCCGGCGACGCCGTGGACGTCGCTTCGTGGTGCATCGAGGACCACGACCCCGAGTCGGCGGCGACAGCTCTGGACGCCGGCCGGGCCCTGATTTTGTACGCCGCCACCGAAACCCGGGACCTTGCCACCCGCATGATCGACGAAGGCCGGCCCGACCTGGCAGAGCGCTGGAGTGCCTACGGAGCAGAAGCCTCAGATGTGCCAGGAGAGCTGCGTCGCGAGATGATCAGCGTGATCGCCCACATCCCCCTCGACGCCGCTGGGGCAGCCCAGGTGCCACTGGAAGCCGGCTCAGCACGTCTGCTGACGCCGCCTGACGTCAACGAGGTCCGCGCGGCGCTCACCTCACTCGGTGCGGATGCGCTGATCTATCTGATGCCCGGCTCGGACGGCACCGGCGCGGCAGTGATCGTGCCGGCCGCGGAGCCGCCGACCTGGGTGATGCTGCCTCAACTGGGCCGCGACTGGGGCGCAGAGTTCGACACGTTCCTGACCGCGACCACCCGGACCAGCCGGACCAGCCGGACCAGCCGGACCAGCCGGACCAGCCGGACCAGCCGGACCAGCCGGACCAGCCAGCAGCGTGACATCGACGCGCAGGCCCCCGTAGGCGAGCTGGACGACCTGTGCGACCGGGCTTGGACGGCGGCGATCGGCCCGATCCTCGACCGTGTCCCGGACCGGTCCAGGATCGTGCTGATCCCGATGGGGAACCTGGCCCGGATTCCCTGGCACGCCGCCCGCCGGATGGTCGACGGCAGGCTGCGTTACGCGATCGAGGACGCGACCTTCTCGTACGCTCCATCGGCCCGCCTGCTCTGCGACCTGGCGTGGCGGGGAGCCGTGCCGCTCGCGGAGCAGTGCCTGATCGTCGCCGACCCGGACACGGTCGGCGCCGCGGCCGAACTGAGTGCGGCCCGGACTGAGGCGTGGGCCATCCGGGAGGCCTTCTATCCAGATGCCCGCTACGTCGGCCGTGTCCCGGACGGTTCGGAGGGCCCCGACGGTCCCGGCACCCGCAAGGATGTGACGGACTGGCTGGCCGACGACGGCGAGGCCGGTGCGCTGCTGCACCTGGCCTGTCACGGTGTGGTCGAACCTCGTACGGACGCCGCGGACACGTCCTACCTGCTGCTGTCCGGCGGCGAACGCCTGTCGGCCGAGGAACTGGTGTCGTCGGCCGCGAGCGCAGGACGCCCCATCGCCTTGGCGGTACTAGGCGCCTGCAGCAGTGGCGTCTGTGGCCGTGGCGACGACGAAGCGTTCAGCTTGAGCACAACGCTGCTGGCCGGCAACGTGGCAACGGTGGTAGGCACCCAGTGGAGCGTCCCCGACGCAGCCACCTCGGTCCTGATGTTCATGTTCCACCACTACCTGCGGCACGAGCATCTGCCGCCGGCCGATGCCCTGCGCCAGGCCCAGCTCTGGATGATCACCCCGGATCGCCAGCCACCCCGAACGATGCCGCCCGACCTCCAGTCCCTGCTCACCCGTTCAAACCCGGCATCTCCGATCGAATGGGCAGCATTCGTCCATTTCGGCCGATAGCCTGCTGATTGATTGAGGTGTCGGCTACAGCAGTCTGAGCAGGCTTGGCTTGTTGGGTCAGGGCTTGGACGTTCGCCAGTACGGCCTGTTTTTCCTGGAGGGTTTGGGCTACCTCGAAGCTTTGCCAGACCTGGTGGTGGGTCTCGGGGGTCAGGGTGCTCTCATGGAGCATTTTGTCTACCTGGCGGATCATTCGGTGGTCGTCGCGGTGGACGAAGCTGTCCAGCAGGAGTTTCAGTTCCGGATCCTGGCCGGGGGCGTGGGTGAGCCAGGCTCGGACGTCGTTGGTGAATTGTTGCTGGACGGCCGTGGTGTCGAGGGGCGCGCCGTCGCGGACGTCGGCTGCTGCGTCCATGACGGCTCGTAGGCCGGCTACCTTGCAGGCCTCGCGGACTACCGGGTTCAGGTACGGCGGGTCGACCAGGATCGGGTTGACTCCGAAGGTGCGGTCCTGCTCCTCGGTGAGGCGGCGCTGGACCGGGCCCGACTCGTCCAGGGCCTTGGGGCTGCTCAGTGGGCCCTGGAGCGAGTTCTCGATCGTGCGGATCGCAGCGAGGCTGCCGAAGGTCAGAGACGGATCCCGCGGCAACTCCTTCATGCCGCCGCCGATGCCCTCGTCTCGGTGCAGTACGTACCCCCGCTTCGTCCCCGGGTGCGGATCCGACGCGATGCCGTCGTAGAACATGTACCGGCCCTCGAACTCCGTCTCCGGGTACGCCGACGACAGCAGCTCCTGCACGGTCCCCTTGAGACAGCTGTCCATCAGTACGACCCGGCTGCCCGGCGTACCGACCGGGACGCCGGCACCACGCAGGTAACGCGTCAGCTGCTGGTACGAACCGTCGACGTCCTCTGCGGACACGCTGGCGGTGTTCTCCCGATAGCCGGAGATCTCGGGGAAGGACTTGCCACCGTTCTGCTCGAGGTCCTGTACTGCGGCCTCCGCGACCGCCCGGGACAGGACAGCGTCATGGCAGTGCGCCGCGAAGAACTCGGGGTCCAGCGTCCGAGTCGCCACGGACAGGCTGTAGCCGTCCCGGCCGAGGAATACCACCCGGGTGTGCGGGTTGGCCGCCACCTCCCGACGCAGGTCGCGCAGCATGTCGCGAGCGATCGATGTGACGAACCGCGCGTGGTGGGCGCGGAAGGCGTTGTAGATCCGGTCCACTGCATCCCGGTCGGCCTTGTCCTTCAGCCCGTACGCATCGCTGATCGCCGCCAGGGCTGGGAGCTCTCGTTCGATCGCCACGGTCACCTACCGCCGTCGACGCGGTCGAGCCATGCCTGCAACGCCCCAGCCTCGGTGCTCACGCCCCACCACAGGACGACACCGCCCTGCTGCGGCTGGAACCGGCCGAGGCCGTCCACACCGACCGGTACCTGCCTGAAGTCGACGAATGGCAGTGCCAGCGCGGCCGCGACCACCACTGCTGGCCCGAGCTCGCCGTCGGCCGGGTTGGGGCTGACGAGATCCAGCTTCAACCGCCCAGCCGCAGCAGCCTCCAGTACCGGCCCGGCACCCCCATCGACCTGCAGCTGCGTGACCCGCAGCCGCCCAGCGACCTCCGACTCAAGCAACCCCGTCAACGCCCCGGCATCCCGCCCAGCACCAATCCACCGCACAGGCCCCTCACCGCTCGGCCCGGCCGCGCCGCTGGCCCCGGCCGCGCCGGCGACAGCGGAGGCCAGGGGCGATGCTGCGGATTCGGCGACGACGGCGACGTCTTCGCGGCCTAACGAGTCCAGTACCGCGCGCGCCGCCGCCACGTCGTCGGTGACGACCAGGGCGAGCTCGCGAGCAGTAGACGCCGCAATACGTAGTACCAAGTCGGCAGCACCAACAGCGAGCACAACGGGCGTGCCCTGGAGGTTCTCCGGCCAAGCAGGCAGCTGCGAGGCGCTGTCTGCCAGCGGAGTCCCGGGGAACAGCTCCCCCACGCTGCGCAGCGCCTCCCAGTCATCCACCGACTGCTGCGCCAGGCTCTTGCGCTCAGGCTGGTCGAAAGTCATTCCATCGTCCTCGTCGTGTTCTGCTGGCCGGCCGTACCGGTCCAGCGGCTGTTACTTTGCGGCACTGTAGTTCCAGGCCGGGCTGCCCCCGGCGGCAGCAACGCCGGATCCGTCAGCGGCGACAGCCGCAAACCGTCTGCCTGCGCGACCTTCTCGACCTTCTCAAGCGGCTCGATCTCATAGTCGGTCGCCGCCCGCACCGCCTCCAGCGCAGCCTCGGGTCCACCACGCAGCAGCTCCTCGTACGGCCGCTCCACAGCCCCAGCGTTGCCGAAGGCAAGGGTCAACCCAGTCGAGGTCGTCTTGCGATCCGCCCGCAGATTGACCAGCATCGTCGGCCCGTCGGCACCGACCTGGACGGACTTCTGCACCCGCTGCCAATCAGGATTCGTCCCGATCACCGCAGCAGCCGAGTCGATCAACGCCTGCACCTGGTACCCGTGCTCGCGACCCGGCTGAGCAGGCAACACCAGTCGATGCTCATGCGGACCCACCGGCCGGACATGCCCAGCATGCGGAGTCGACGCCCGCAGCGCCGCCCGATCCGCCCACGCCACCGCCGCATCCCCCTGGCCCCGGCCGTACCGGCGCAGAGACTGCCGCACAAAGTCGTCCACCGGCTTCCCCGCACCATCAGAAGCCTTGTACTCCGCAGTGACCGCCCGCGCCGTCCGATCCCACACCGACAGCGCCAACTCGCCACGACTCACCGAACCGTTGCCAGCAGCAACCGTATCCGGCAACGCCGCCACCGTCCGGGCCAGCCACTCCGCCCGCGCCACCGCCACCGGATCGGCCGCCAGTTGCGGCGCACGCCGCAGCAACTGCTCAGCGCTCACCGGCGACGGCTCCGACACGCTCCGAGCCCAATGCCGCACCTCATCCAGATGCGCCGACTGCAGCCCGACGTTACGGTCGATCGGCATCAACAGAGTCGGGATGCCCTCGTCGAGCACCCGGTCCTCGGCCCACAACCGGTCCGGCTCGGTGATCGCGTCATCCAACCAGGCAAACGCCTGGTCGCCGACCCCCTCCCGGACGCTGACCGCCTTCCAGTTGTGCCCGAACCGCACCGGCCCAGCCGCAGCCCGGTCGATGTTGACGAACTCCCAGCGCCGGTCGAGCCCGATCGCCGGACGGACCATCCGGTTGGCCGCGTCGTTCCAGGTGGTCCCCCAGCGCAGGTCGACCAGTCCTTCGCGATCCAGCTCGTTCAGCATCCGCCCGTGCTCGGGATGCAGCCAGACCAGGTACTCCTCACCCTTCAGCCGGTACGGCGTGAAGCCCCGCTCGGCCTGGTTCTTCTCCGGGTTCAGCACCCCGTCGATGTCGACCAGCACCCAGGGTCTGCCCGCCATCAACGCTCCAGGGTGGGCCGGCCGATGGACGTGACGGTGGCCGGCTTGTCCCGGGCGCCATCACCCTTCGGCAGGTCGACCGCACCGCCGGTACCGAGGAAGCGGCTCATGTCGGCCGGGCCCTTGATCGGCTGGCCGGGCTCGGGCTCCGGCATCATGCCGTGCTTGCTCATCTCCTTGACCAGCCCAGCCGTGCCGTGGTCCCAACTGCGGTTCTGCTCGAAGTAGTCGCCCAGCCGGTTCGCCGAGGCCTTGGACTCCTCCGGGTTGCGCAGGTGCCACTCCGCCTTGTCGGCGAAGGCCAGGTGGTACTGGTCCTGCGACAAGCCGGTGGTGTCGACGACTGCCGCGTCGCCAATCCCCTGCGGCACGCTGTTCGGGTCGCTGAGGTCCATACCGACGCCGGTGTGGTTGCCGACGATCACTGGCACCCAGTAGCCGGCTACCTCCAGCGGGGCCAACTCGTAGTCACCCCAGCGGGCTGTGTGCATCGCAAGATCCGCACCCCGGATCTCGGCGGCCATCACGCTCAGGTCCTTGGTGTAGCCGCGCACCCGGACCGGAAAGCCGGCGATGTCGGATAGTGCCCGCTCCTGCTCCGGTACTTCGGCCGACCGCGCGCCGAGCATCGTCAGCTGCACCTGGAGGCCGCGGGCCTGCAACTCGGCTGCTGCCCGCGCTGCGATGTCCGCGCCCTTCAGTGGATCGTCGGTACGGGTGAAGACCAACAGGTTCTTCATCCGCTGGTTCGGATCGTGCACGGCCGGGGACTCCATCACCATGCCGGGCTTCAGTTCGACGACCGGCGGCGGCTTCTCGCACATCCGCGCCAGCCTGCGCCCCTCCTCCGTCAGTAGCGGTCCTACGCCGACCACCAGGTCGGCCCGCTCGACCAGCGCCCGCTCGGTGATGGTGTGCTCGTTGGACTGCTGCGGATTGCCGCGGCCGCGGTCCATCTCGTCGGCGTGACATGCATGAAGTGGATGACTTTGGCGTTCGGATAGAAGTTGTCCCGCAGGTAGCCCGCCGCCCCACCGGAGAACCGGCCGTGGCCCAGGATCACGTCGACATCCGGCGGCAACCCGTCAGCACGCAGCAACTGCGCCCTGGTGTCGGAGATACCGGGAACGGGCTTCAGCACCTGAATGTCGACCAGCGGGTGCGGGTCGGTCGGGGTGGTGACCCGGGCAGTGACCTGGTGGCCCATCCGGGCCAGCGACTGGGCGACCTCACGGTTCACCGCGAACGGCCCACCGCCGTACCACTTGTCAGCGAGAGCCAGTACCCGCAGTGGACGGCCAGTACTCGGTAGACCCGCGAAGGGATCGGACATGCTTTCGTTCCTCCGGTGTTCTCGGTCAGCCGCGCAGGCCGGCGGCGGTGTAGAAGCGCTCGACCAGCTCGTCGGACAGCGCCGCTACCTGCTCGGCGTCCGGACTGATCAGGCCACGGCCAGCGTCGTGGCGCAGGCGCGCGGAAAGCTCCCGGAGCAGGGATGCGGCGACCAGTACTTCGGTACCGCCCAGCTCGATCGTGCGAGCCGCGTCCGCATCCAAAGGCGGCTGCAGCGACTCACGCGAGCCGGCGGCCTGCTCGCGGAACTCGACCGGCACCTGGACGGCTTGCCCCTGCCCGTCCCAGTCGTGCCGATAAGTACTGAGCATGTGGCGGCCCGGGTCGGCCGCGACCATCTCCGAATTCATTGCCGAAGAATCCCATGTAGAGGGGTGAGCGAAGCCCGGGATTCGATGGTCCGGCCAAAAAAACAAGCCCCGAGCAGGCAAACGGCACTAGACCGGAAGCGAGCGGGGCTTTATCCTGACCACATGCATAGAACAGATGTGAACACAGGTCTCCCCTCAACCATAGCATCTGACGAAGCAGAACGCAACTCCCCGAACGAAGCCGGAGTCTGGCGGCTCGGTGAGCAACCCGTCAACCGGATCGGCTTCGGCACCAAGCGCCTCGGTAGCAGCGCCGACCAGGCGATCGAACTGCTGCGCCAGGCTGTCACCCTCGGCGTCAACCACCTCGACACGGCCGGCTTCTACCCGTCCGTCGGACGAGCCGGCGAGAAGCATGGCTACGACAGTCTCGAGTGGGCCAACGACGCGGTCCGGCGGGCACTCGCGCCGTACTCCGGCGAGCTCACGATCGCCACCAAGGTCGGCCCGACGGAGCACGGGCTGGCCCGGCCCGACCAGCTGCGCGCGCTGGTCGAACACGATCTGCACCAACTCGGGCTCGAGACGCTCGACCTGGTGTACCTCCGCCAGACCGGGCTCGATTCGGTCGCGGAGCATTTCGGCGTACTGGCCGAGTTGCAAGCAGCCGGTCTGATCAAGCACCTCGGACTCTCCAACGTCCGGCTCGAGCATCTCGCCCAGGCGCAGGAGATCGCGCCCGTGGTCGCAGTACAGAACCGCTACGGCGTCGGGTTCGGCCGGGTCAACGACACCATGCTCGCAACCTGCGGCGCCCAGGGAATCGCCTTCGTCCCCTTCTTCGCCGTCACCGCCACCGGCCGGGAACAAGGCGGAGTGGTCCACTCCGATCCGGTCGCCACCATCGCCCACGCCCACCACGCCACCCCTGCCCAGATCCGAATCGCCTGGACCCTGGCCAAAGGCCCTCACGTCCTGGCCATCCCCGGCACCGGCAACCCCACCCACCTGGCGGAGAACATCGCCGCCGGCACCATCCACCTCACCCCCACCGAGCTAGCCACCCTCGACGCGATCCCCTCCGACTGATCGCAGTAGGCTGCCGCGATGGAGCCCGCGGCGGTAGCGGAACTGTTGCGACGATTCCGCGCGCGAAGCGGACTGACCCGCGAGGCCCTGGCCGAACGGGCCGGGCTCAGTGTCGAGGCGATCCGGATGCTGGAGACCGGCCGCCGGCGACGCCCGCGGCAGCCCACGATCACCAGGCTGGCGGCAGCGCTCTCGCTGTCGCCGGCCGAGGTCGAGGAGTTCCAGCATGCCGCCACCGGGAACCGCCTGCCGGTGACGACCGACCTGCCCTTGGATCTCGACGACTTCACCGGCCGGTCGGCCCAGGTCGAGCAACTGACCGAACTGCTCGCCGAGGCCGTCGGCCGGGCCGTCACCCTGTCGGCGATCGGCGGCATGGGCGGAGTCGGCAAGACAGTCCTGGCCGTCCACGCCGCTCGCCTGATGGCCGACCGGTTCCCGGACGGCAGCCTCTACCTCAACCTCCGGGGCAGCGGCGGCCGCAACCCGCTCACCTCACTCGAAGCGCTGACGATCCTGCTCCAGTCCCTCGACGTGCCGGCCGGCGACATCCCGGACGAGTTGGACCGCGCATCAGCCCGCTACCGTACGGCGCTCGCCGGCAAGCGGGTCCTCATCCTGCTCGACGACGCGGCCGACTCCAGCCAGGTGGTCCCGCTGATCCCCGGTACTGCGGGCTGCTCCGCCCTCGTCACCAGCCGAGACAGCCTGACCACCCTCCCCGGCGCGCACCACCTGCTCCTCGAGATGCTCTCCGAGGACGAGAGTCTCCAACTCCTGGCGGAGATCGTCGGAGCCGGCCTGGTCGACGCCGACCCCGCAGCAGCCCTCGACCTCGTACGCCGCTGCGGCTGCCTCCCCCTAGCCCTCCGCGTCGCCGCTGGCCAACTCGTCGGCCGGTCGGCAGCCGATCTCGCGACACTGGCAGCTCGGCTGGGCGATCACCAGGCCCGGCTCGACGTACTCACCTCCCCCGAGGTCAGCGTCCGCGGCACCATCGCCCTGTCCCTCGACGCCCTAGCCACCAGCGATCGCCCGCTCGATCAGGCCGCCGCCAGGGCCTTGCCACTCTGCGCACTGATCGACGGCGACAGCTTCCCCCTCCGCCTCGCCGCCGCCGTCCTCGAACTCTCCCTCACCGAGGCCGAGGACGTCCTGGAACGCCTGGTCGACGTCCACCTCCTGGAGACCCCCGCCCTCCACCGCTACCGTCTCCACGACCTGGTCGCCGAAGTAGGCCGCGAACGCGCCCACGGCACCCTGACCGACCTTCAACGCCATGCCGCCTGGGAACGAACCCTCGCCTGCTACCTATCCATGCTGTGGCGGTCGGAGGAGCTGTTCGAACCACGACGCCTGATCGGGCCGGGCTGGCCGGATCCCCGGTGGGCCGCGCCCGCCGCGGACCTGAGCGACCTGACGGCGCTACTGGACTGGCTCGACGGCGAACGCTTCGCTCTGGTCGCCGCGATCAAGAAGGCCCGCGCGGGGTCGGCCGACGAGCAGCTCACGGCGATCCGGATGGTCGTCGGTCTGATGCGGTTCACCGCGCACCGGCGACGCTGGACCGAGCTGCGCGACGCTATCGAGTCCGTCATCGACCTACTCGACGAGCTGACCGATCCGGCCCCCAAGGCGATGCTGCTGGTCGATCTCGGCAACGCCTACGGTGGCTTCCAGGACTACGCGACTGCACTCAAGTACCACGAACGCGGGCTGGAATACGTCGTACAGCTGAAGACCCCGCAGCTCGAAGGCGCATTGCTCGTCAACCTCAGCTACGGCCTGCAACGCCTCGGGCGGTCCGCGGACGGACTGGTCAGGGCCCAGCAGGCGCTCGCGCTGGCGAAGACCCATCACCAGGCCGGCGTGGAGTCGGCAGCCCACCTGATGATCGGATCGCTCGCCGGCGAGACCGGTGACTTCACCTTGCAGTCCGAGGCGTTCGAGCGAGCGGCCCAACCGCTTCGCGACAAGGGCCGCCCCGACCACCTCGCACACCGGCTCCGCTTCATCGCCGAATCGCTGCGCGAGTGCGGCCGTCATCAAGAAGCGCTGGAGATGCTGCAGGAGTGCGTCGAACTCCACCGGCAGAGCCCGGACCGGGCCGACGGCTTCCTCGCCGAGGCACTGTCCGACCTCGGTGCCGTCAACCACGCACTCGGCCGGTACGACGACGCGCTCGCGCACCTCGCCGAAGCCCTGGTCATCGCCGTCGAGCACGACATCTTCGACCAGGAGATCCTGATCCGCACGCGCACCGGCGAAAGCCACGCCGCCGCAGGCCGGCCCGCTGACGCCCGCACCGAGTGGCGACTGGCCCTGGCCGTCTGCGACAAACACGGCGCCCCCACCGAGCAGCTCCAGACGCTCCTGGATTCCTGACCCCAGAAGGTGTCCTCACCCGGCTGGTCGGCGGAGAACAGCCAGGCCTCGACGATCTTGCCGTCGGCAACCTTCAGCAGGTCCACCCCGTCCTGGGCCAGGTCGGCACCGGCGCGCTTCGCGGTGAAGTGGATCGGGGCGGCGACCAGGTCGCCGTTGAGCATCGGGGGTGCGGTGAGGGAGAGCTCGAAGGTGCCCTTGCTGATCTCCATCATCCCGCCGATCATCGCGTTCACGGCACCCGCGCCGCTCTGCACGCCGGAGAACCGGTTGGCGCCGGGCTGGTGCCAGACGATGTCGTCGGCCAGGAAGCCCGCCACCGTCGCGAAATCCTTCGCCGCGAGCGCGTCGAAGTACTGCTGGACCACTGCCACCGGGTCACTCATGAGATCCTCCAGATTTGATCGTTTACCCTGACAGAGGCCAATACTTACTATTGGTGACCATTCACTTCAACGTAACTAATGGGGCCCGATGCCGAAGACATACGCTCCACCGGCGGGGCGCAACTGGGATGTGCTGTCCAGCCAGTGCCCGTCGCGGACCTCGCTGGCCCGGATCGCGAACAAGTGGACCGCGATGGCCGTGGTCGTCCTCGACAACGGCCCGCTCCGCTTCGGCGACATCCGGACCGCCCTAGACGGCATCAGCGGCAAGGTCCTCACCGACACCCTCCGCGACCTCGAACGCGACGGCATGGTCACCCGCCGCTCGTACCCCGAAGTCCCACCCCGCGTCGAATACGAACTGACCCCACTCGGCCGCACCCTCCAGGGCCCCCTGACTGCCCTCTGCCGCTGGGCGGAGGAACACATCCCAGAGGTCCTCGCGGCCCGCGACGCCTACGACGACCGCTGACGTCTTCCCGGGCCGCGCCTGAGCGCGTAGTGTTGGATTATGTATACAGGTGAACGGTATGCTGGCTACGGCTGGAAGCGGAGCTGAGGGGCGATGTTGCTGCGTCAGCTCGAGTACCTCGTCGCGCTCGCCCGGGAGCGGCACTTCGCCCGCGCGGCTGACACCTGCTACGTCTCGCAGCCGTCGCTGTCCGCCGCGATCCGCAAACTCGAGCAAGAGCTGGACGTGCCGATCGTCCGTCGAGGCCGCCGCTTCGAAGGTCTCACCCCCGAAGGCGAACGCGTCCTGCTCTGGGCCCAACGCATCCTCGCCGAACGCGACGCCCTCAGACACGAGCTGTCCGTGATGCGAGGCGGGCTCACCGGCACCCTCAGGCTCGGCGCGATCCCCACCGCGATGCCGGTCGTCTCGCTGCTGACCACACCGTTCTGCGAGCGCCACACCCAGGCCCGCGTCACGCTCGAATCGCTCTCTTCGCGCGACATCACCCAGAAACTCGCCGAGTTCGAACTCGACGTCGCGATGACCTACCTCGACGACGACACCCTCGGCCAGGTCCGCAAGACACCTCTGTACGAGGAGCGCTACCTCCTCCTCACCCCCGAGGGCAGCGAACTCGCCGAGCTGCCGGTCGCCACCTGGGCACAGGTCTCCGAGCAACCGCTCTGCCTACTGTCACCGCAGATGCGCAACCGCCGGATCATGAACGGGTACTTCACCGACGACGGCGTCATCGCCACTCCCGCGATCGAGAGCGACACCGTCTCGGGCCTCTACAGCCACCTGCGCGGCAACCACTGGAGCACAGTCATCTCGCATGCCTGGCTGCACATGTTCGGCGTACCAGCCGGCATGAAGGTCGTACCACTGAAGTCCCCCGCCCACGGCCCACGCGTCGGCCTGGTGATCGCCGCGCGGAGTCCCGAGCCGGTTCTCGCGCGCGCTCTGCTCGACGTCGCCCGGCAGGCCGGCGTACACACTGCTCTGGACGAACTGCTCGACGTCCATCTGATGGGTGGACAGCTGACCCGATAGCGCCCGGCTATCTCGGCATAGCAAGCAAGTCTTGGACGGCAGCACCCAGGACCCACCACGGTTGAAGGACCGAATCCCCTTCAAACGTTGAGGAGTTGCCACCATGGCCAAGGTCTTGTGTGTGCTGTACGACGACCCGAAGGACGGCTACCCGACCAGCTACGCGCGGGACGACATCCCGACCATCGCGTCCTACCCGGGCGGCCAGACCGCGCCGACTCCGAAGGCGATCGACTTCACCCCGGGCGCTCTGCTCGGCAGCGTCTCCGGCGAGCTCGGCTTGCGCGACTATCTGGAGAGCCAGGGCCATACCCTCGTCGTCACCTCCGACAAGGAGGGCGAGAACTCGGTACTCGACCAGGAGCTGCCCGACGCCGACGTGGTCATCTCACAGCCGTTCTGGCCCGCGTACCTGACCGCCGAGCGGATCGCCAAGGCGCCGAACCTCAAGCTCGCGATCACGGCCGGCATCGGCTCCGACCACGTCGACCTGGACGCCGCCATCGCCAACCAGATCACCGTTGCCGAGGTCACCTACTGCAACAGCATCAGCGTCGCCGAGCACGTGGTGATGATGATCCTCGGCCTGGTCCGCAACTACCTCCCGTCCCACCAGGTCGTCCTCGACGGCGGCTGGGACATCGCCGACTGCGTCGCCCGTTCGTACGACCTCGAAGGCATGCATGTCGGTACGGTCGCCGCTGGCCGCATCGGTACGGCGGTACTGCGCCGCCTCGCGCCCTTCGACGTGAAGCTGCACTACACCGACCGGCACCGCCTGCCCGAGTCGATCGAACGCGAACTCAACCTGACCTTCCACCCGGACGCCGCCAGCATGGTGCCGTACTGCGACGTCGTCACCGTCAACGCTCCCCTGCACCCCGAGACCGAGGGCCTGTTCAACGACAAGCTGATCGGCACGATGAAGCGCGGCACCTACCTGATCAACACCGCCCGCGCGAAGATCGCCGACCGGGACGCCATCGTCCGGGCCCTGGAGACCGGCCAGCTCGCCGGGTACGCCGGTGACGTCTGGTATCCGCAGCCCGCCCCGGCCGACCACCCGTGGCGGACCATGCCGCACCACGGAATGACCCCGCACATCTCCGGCTCGTCCCTGTCCGCTCAGACCAGGTACGCCGCCGGCACCCGCGAGATCCTCGAGTCCTTCTTCGCCGGTATGCCGATCCGCGACGAGTACCTGATCGTCGACGGCGGCCGGCTGGCCGGTACCGGCGCGCACTCGTACTCCACCAAGTCCTGAACGTAACCGGGATCACGTGAGACGCGGGCATAACCGCTGGCTACACCTGGTTGAATGTATACAGAAGGCAGAATTCCAACCCAGATGAGAGGGCACCATGATCTTCACCCGTAGGTTCGGCGCTCTGGCGGCCCGGCCACAGTTCCCGGATGCACCGGAGCTGCAGCAGGAGCTCGGCGTCGACGTCGAACTCCAGGACAACCAGCACAACCAGCACACCGAGAGCGGCGAGCAGGAGCGCGTCACCACTGCCGCCTGAGTACCAGCCCGATCGGTGCTCCGGACACACGCGTCAGCGCCGCGGCGGCGGACTCCTCGCGGGGCAGAATGCAAGGATCCGGAGCACCGGGAGCAGGACGATAGACCGTGGCACTTGGTAGACTGTCTACCAAGTGCCACAAGCTTTCCATCATCGGCGGGGAAGGACCTCATGATGACAACCAGCGCGGGCCCGGAAGCCAACTCCGACTCCCCTGGCGTCCGGCACGTCAAGCGGCCGACGCCGCTGCGGGAGTCGGTCTACGAGGCCCTCACCGAGATGATCATCGACGGCACACTGGAGCGTGGCCGGCACCTGGTCGAGGTGGAACTGGCCGGCATGCTCGGCGTCTCCCGCCAGCCGGTCCGCGAGGCGCTGCAGCGGCTGAACAACGAGGGCTGGGTGGATCTGCGGCCTGGCTTCGGCGCGATGGTGCACGTACCGGCCGAGGACGAGGTGGACCAGTTGCTGGCCGCCCGCGCGGCGCTCGAGTCCGAGTCCGCCCGGCTGGCCGCGCGCAACCCCGACAAGGACGCCGTCGCCAAGCTCAAGGAGCTCTGCAAGATCGGCGCGAACCTGCAGGAGACCGGCGACATCGACGGCACCGTACGCACCAACGCCGAGCTGCACAGCCTGATCACCGAAATGTCCGGCAACCGTTTCCTGGTCGACTTCGCCGGCCAGGTCGACCGCCGAGTCCGCTGGTACTACACCCCGGTCGCCCCCGTCCGCGGCGCCGCCTCCTGGCGCGAACACACCCGCCTGGTCAAGGCCATCGCCGACGGCGACGAAGACAAAGCAGCCCAGATCATGCGCGAACACACAGAACACACCCGCAAGGCGTACCACGACCTCCAAACCGGCACCCCCACCGAAGACCCCACCCCGGCAAAGAAGCAACCCCGCCGCCGCACCACGGACTAGCCCCCCGCCCCCCGGCCGAGGGCCATCTCAGGGGTTAACCCCTGAGATGGTGGGTTGCCCCCTCCGGATCTCATGGGGCAACCCACCATCTGAGGGGTTAACCCCTCAGATGGTGGGCAGGTGGGCAGGTGGGTGGGTGGGCAGGTGGTGTGGGTCAGACGGTGCGTTGGTTGGGTTTGCGGGAGCGGGTTGTGGCGGCTTTGCGGGCTGCCAGGGAGTCGGCCAGGTGGATGTAGTCGGCGACTACCTTGCGGGCGTAGGGGTTGTGGGTGGTGATGCGGGGCCACCAGTGGCGGCCTAGTTGTTCGTGCATCCAGAGGAAGCCGATGGCGAATCCCATGCTCAACAGGGCACGGAAGGCCAGGAACTTCCAGGGTTCGGCGGGCATGCCGGGCGTGCCGGTGACCGACCATTCGGTGACTACGGCGTGGACCAGCAGGGCTAGTGGGAAGCCGATCACCCAGTAGACGGCCGCGGGAGCGAATACGCCGGCGGGAAGCTTGCCGAGGGCAAGTAGTACGGCGTACCCGACGCCGAAGAGCACTAGCGGGACAGCCAGGCCGAGGCCGGTGACGATCGCCCAGCCGATGGGCCGGCCGACGAACGCGGCCAACCCACCTGCGACGAACCCGGCTGCTACTCCCACGGTGGCCGCGGGCAACGAGAACTCTGCCAGCTGCCGGATCTTCAACCTGTCCATGATCAGCCCACGACCACGCCGAAGCGCACCAGGCTGTAGAACAGCATGCCCAGGTAGAAGACCGCGCCGAACCCGATGATGACGTTGCGCACCGGTCCCGGCCGGATCGGCTTGGGCAGCATCTTGTTGTTCACCAGGAGCAACACGATGCAATAGGCACCCATCGCGAAGGTCGACAAGAACGCGAGCACATCCAGGATGCCCGCCGGACCGTCGGCCGGCCCGAACAACAAGATCAGGATGCCGAACGTGATCACGCCCCAGAGGAACCCGGCGTACAGCTTCGACATCGAGAACCGTTTGGCGCCCGGGATGAAGTAGTACGTCATGTCCGCCTGACCCCGCGAGAACGAGTCGAACAGACCCAACGTCGCATTCAGCCCGATCAACGCGATGAAGGCGAAGAACAAGGTACCCAGGATCGGACTGCCCGCCGAGGCGAACGAGTCGGACATCGCCTTCAACGCCGCCTCCCGGTCACCACCCTCGATCAGCGACGCCACGTTCGGATTCTGCCGCGCCGCCGACATCGCCAGCACGGTGAACGAGATCGTCACCAGCATCGTGATACCCCAGAAGAGCAGCAGCGCGTCGAAGGTGACCCACTTGCGCCAGCCCCTCCACTTCTTCATCTCCTCGGGGTCCTCGGTGTCGAACATGTAGCCGCGCGACGGCATCGCCTCCGCCTCGCCCGACGTCCGCAGCCCACGGACCTTCGGGATGTGCGCGCCCATCCCGGCACCGCTGTCGCGCAGTTGCAGCGTGTACCACATCTGCTGCATGCCCGACGGGCCGGCGAAGGCGATCGAGCCGACCAGGATCGGGAACCACGCCTCCGTCAGTGCCTTGTCCGGCAGGAAGCCGATCGCGAACATGCCGGACAGCGTCTGAGCCAGGTCGTCCCAGCTGCCGACGATCGCCGCGATGATCGAGGTACCGACCACCAGGAAGCCGATCAGCAGGCCGAGCAGCTTCTCGAGGAAGTTGTAGATCACCGACAGCAGGCTGAACAGGATCCCGACGAACACCAGACAGACACAGGCGGTCGCCTGCCAAGGTATGCCGGTTATCTCTTCGAACGCCGCCGCGCCGGCCGAGAGGTGGCCCGGCCAGATGTAGATCAGGATCGCCGCGACATAGAAGAACCACATCAGCGGTTTGAACACCCGAGCGGCACCGAAGAAGATGCTCTCTCCGGTCGCCATCGCGTACCGGGCCATCTCCAGCAGCACGAACGCCTGCAGGGTGACACCGACCATGAACAGCCAGCGGATGTCCGGACCGAACACCAGGACGAGCCGGGGCCACATGTAGGACTCACCCATGCCGACGCCCAGCGCGACCAGGAAGACGGTCGGACCGAGGATGTGCAGAGATGGCGGTGCGGGCGGTAGCGGCCGGATCGGCATCGGTTCGAGCCGGCCGGCCTTCCAGACCCGTTCGGTGACTGCCGCTGCCGCGGGCTCTTCGGGTACTTCTGAGGTCTTGCTTGTGACGTCCAAGGCGGACTCCTTAGATCGACGCCAACTGTGGGGTGGTGTGACTACTGCAATGAACCCGCGTTCCGGGCCCAGCGGTACTTGGCACCGAGCACCTGGACCGGTGTCTCGGTGGTGTACGGATATGCGACTACCCCGTGTTCGAACAGGTACTGACTTGCTTCCTCGACCTCCACGTCACCCGACAGCGATGCGACGACCGGCTTGTCGATGCCCTTGGCCCGGTACTCCTCGACCACCTCGGAGACGAGCTTCGCGAACACCATCGGCGGCGTCACGATCGTGTGCCAGTAGCCCAGGATCAGGGCGTGGATCCGGTCGTCCTCGAGCCCGAGCGCGACCGTGTTCCGGTACGTCGACGGCGGCTCGCCGCCGGTGATGTCGACCGGGTTGCCGGCCGCCCCGAACGGCGGGATGAACTTCTTGAACGCCGCGTCCAGATCCGGCGGGATCGTCATCAGCTGCAGCCCGTTGTCGACGCAGGCGTCCGAAAGCAGGACACCCGAGCCGCCCGCGCCGGTGATGATGACGACGTTCTCGCCCTTCGGCGTCGGCAGCAGCGGGATGCCCCGGGCGTACTGGAGCATCTCGTTCAGCCCCGGCGCGCGGACCACGCCGCTCTGCCGCAGGATGTCGTCGTAGACCTTGTCGTTGCCGGCCAGCGCGCCGGTGTGCGAGCTGGCCGCCTTGGCGCCCGCGCTCGTCCGGCCGGCCTTCAGCACGACGACCGGCTTCTTCTTCGACACCCGCGCGGCCGTCTCGGCGAAGGCCCGGCCGTCCTTGAGATCCTCTAGGTGCATGGCGATCAGGTTGGTGTTGTCATCGGTCTCGAAGAACGTCAGGAGGTCATCCTCGTCGATATCGGCCTTGTTGCCTACCCCAACGATCGCGGAGACGCCCATCCGGCTGGACCGGCTGAAGCCGAGGATGGCCATCCCGATCCCCCCGCTCTGCGATGAGAGCGCGACACTGCCCTTCACGTCGTACGGCGTACAGAACGTCGCGCAGAGGTTCTCCGGCAGGTAGTAGTAGCCGTAGATGTTCGGCCCGAGGATCCGTACGCCGTGCTTGCGGGCGATCGCGACGACCTCGTCCTGCAGCTCCTGCTCACCGGTCTCGGCGAACCCGGACGGGATCAGGATCGCGCCCGCCACCCCCTTCTGCCCGCACTGCTCGAGCGCCCCACCGACGAACTTGGCCGGTACGGCGAACACCGCGACATCCACGTCACCCGGGATGTCGGTGATCGAAGGGAAGGCCTTCAGCCCGAGGACCTCGCCGCCCTTCGGATTGACCGGGTAGATGTCACCCTTGTAACCGCCGTTGACGAGGTTCTTCATCACCGAGTTGCCGATCTTGCCGTCCTCGTTGGACGCCCCGATCACCGCCACCGCGCGCGGCTTCATGATCCGGGTCATCGCGGTCAGGATCTCGTCCTGGGTGTAGCGCTCGACCGGCTTGCCGGCCTCGGCGTCCACGATGATCCGGAAGTCGACCGCGGTGGCGCCGTCCGGCCCGGCCAGCACCGGGTTGAGATCGACCTCCGCGAACTGCGGGAAGTCTTCGACCAGGTCGGACAGCTTGCTGATGATGGCCGCGATCGCGTCCTTGTCGACCGGCTTCGAGCCCCGGACACCGTTCAGCATCTCGTGCGCACTGATGCCGTCCACCATGGAGCGCGCTTCTGACGGGGAGGTCGGCGCCAGCCGGAAGGTGACGTCTTTGAGCACCTCGACCAGGACGCCACCCAGCCCGAAGGCGACGATCTTGCCGAAGGTCTCGTCGGTGACCGACCCGACGATCACCTCCTGCACGTCACCCCCGGTGACCAGCATCTTCTGCACCTGTACGCCGGTGATCTCAGCGTCCGCGTCATACGCGTGAGCGTTCGCGATGATCCGCTCGTACGCCGTGACCGCGGCCTCGGCGCTGTCGACGCCGACCACCACGCCACCGGCCTCGGTCTTGTGCAGGATGTCCGGCGAAACGATCTTCAGCACGACCGGGAAGCCGATCTCAGCCGCCAGCGCCGCGGCCCCCTCGGCAGTCGTAGCCAGCCCCTCACCCGGGGTCGGGATGCCGTACGCGTCCGCGACCAGCTTGGCCTCGGGTGCGCTCAGCGAGGTCCGGCCTTCCGCCAGCGCCTGATCGAGGACGGTCTGGACAGCTGCCTTGTCATATGTCATGCCTGAAGCTCCTCAGAAGGGGTGTGTGTTCGGCGTTCAGACGACGCCGGCGGCCTTGAGCTCTTCGAGTTCGGCGGTATCGATGCCCAGGCCGCCGTAGATCGCGGAGTTGTGTTCGCCCAAGCCCGGTGAGGTCTCCACCTGGACAGGCGAGTCGGACAGCTTGATCGGGCAGCCGACCGTCTTGAAGGTGCCGCGCTGCGGGTGCTTCACCTCGACGACGGCGCCGAGCTCGGCCAGCGTCTCGTCCTCGATCAGTTCCTTGGTGGACAGGATCGGACCGCACGGCACGTTCAGCGCGTTCAGCTTCTCCATCACCTCGAACTTGGTGTGCTGCTCGGTCCACTGCTCGATCAGCCCGAACATCTTGTCCAGCTTGTCGAGCCGGGCAGCCGGCGTGTTCCAGTCCGGGTCGTCGGCCAGCTCGGGCTTGCCGATCAGCGAAGCGATCGGGGCCCAGCCGGGCGGCTGGACGATCACGTAGATAAAGTCGTTCGGGCCGCCGGGCGCGGTCCGGACCGCCCACCCGGGCTGACCGCCGCCGGACGCGTTGCCCGAGCGCGGTACCTCGTCGCCGAAGTTGTCGTTCGGGTACTCCTTCAGCGGACCGTGCGCCAGCCTCTGCTGGTCCCGCAACTTGACCCGGCTGAGGTTCAGTACCGCCTCCTGCATGGCCACCGAGACGCGCTGGCCCTTGCCGGTGGAGACCCGCTGGTACAGGGCGGCGAGGATGCCGGCGACCAGGTGGATGCCGGTGCCGGAGTCACCGATCTGAGCTCCGGTGGCGGTCGGCGGGCCGTCCTCGAACCCGGTCGTGCTCATCGCGCCGCCCATCGCCTGGGCGACCACCTCGTAGGCCTTGAAGTCCTCGTACCGGCCCGGGCCGAAGCCCTTGATCGAGGCGTAGATCAGCTCCGGGTTGATCAGCTGGAGCCGGTCCCAGGTGAAGCCCATCCGGTCGATCGCGCCGGGCGCGAAGTTCTCCACCAGGATGTCGGAGTTCTTCACCAGGTCGGTGAAGATCTCCTTGCCCCGTTCGGACTTCATGTTCAGGGTGATGCTGCGCTTGTTGCAGTTGAGCATCGTGAAGTAGAGGCTGTCGACGTCGGGCAGGTCGCGCAACTGCTGGCGGGTGATGTCGCCGGTCGGGGCCTCGAGCTTGATCACGTCGGCGCCGAGCCAGGCGAGGATCTGGGTGCAGGACGGTCCCGACTGCACATGCGTCATGTCCAGTACGCGAACACCGTCAAGGGCCTTGGGCATAAGGGTCCTCCGCTACTTGTACATGGTCTGGTTCATGGTTCCGGGCGCGTACGCGTCCGGGTCGACCCACACGTTGATCAGCGACGGCAGCCCCGACTCGCGGGCCCGCTGCATGGCCGGCCCGATGTCCTTGGGGTCGCGGACCTCTTCGCCGTAGCCGCCGAGCATCTTCGCGAACTGGTCGTACTTGACGTCGCCGAGCGTGTTGCCGATCCGGCCGCGGTCGTGCCCGTACTTCGCTTCCTGCCCGTACCGGATCTGGTTCATCGACGAGTTGTTGCCGACCACACCGACGAACGGCAGCTTGAACCGCACCAGCGTCTCGAAGTCCCACCCGGTCAGCGAGA
The DNA here is from genome assembly GCF_040681515.1 of Kribbella sp. NPDC051718. NCBI lineage: Bacteria > Bacillati > Actinomycetota > Actinomycetes > Propionibacteriales > Kribbellaceae > Kribbella > Kribbella sp. NPDC051718. Next base: position 283,322 of record NZ_JBFAYZ010000008.1, read on the forward strand.
AGGCACCGTCACCGAACAGCGCGACGACCTCCTTGTCCGGCCGGGCGTACTTGGCCGCCATCACGAACGGGATGCCGACGCCGATGGTGCCGAGCGGACCCGGGTCCATCCAGTGGCCGGGCGACTTCGGCTGTACTACGCCACCCGAGAAGGTGACGATGTCGCCGCCGTCGCCGATGTAGATCGAGTCCTCGGTGAGGAACTCGTTGATCTCGTGCGCGAGCCGCAGCGGGTGGATCGGGTTGGCGTCCGACAGTTGCCGCGGCAGCCGCTTCTGGTACGCCGCGTCCTCCTCGGCCCGCAACTCGTTGAACCACGCCTTGCGGTCACCGGCCTTCGCGATCCGGCCCGAGGAGGCCTGGGTGACGGCGGCCAGGATCGCGCCCGGGTCGCCGACCAGGCCGAGGTCGATGTCGCGGTTCTTGCCGACGGTGCGGTAGTCCATGTCGATCTGGACCACGGTCGCGCCCTTCGGCAGCCGGCGGCCGTAGCCCATCCGGAAGTCGAACGGCGTGCCGACGATCAGGATCAGGTCGGCGTTGTTGAAGCCGTACCGGCGGGACAGGTGGAAGTGGTGCGGGTCGCCGGGCGGCAGCGTGCCACGCGCCGAGCCGTTCATGAACGCCGGGATGTTCAGCTGGCGCACGAAGTCGATCGCCGCGTCGCTGCCGCGAGCGGTCCAGACCTGGGTGCCGAGCAGGACGACCGGCTTCTCCGCCCGGGAGATCAGGTCGGCCAGCGCCTCGATGCTCGCCGGGTCGCCGATGCTCTTGGTCGACGCGCGGTACCGGCCGGCCTCGGGGATCGTCGCCGACTCGACCGGGACCGAGTTGTCCAGGATGTCGCGCGGGATCTCCAGGAACGACGGACCCGGAGCGCCGTTGTAGCACTCGCGGAACGCCATCGAGACCATGTCGGCCACCCGCGCGGTGTGCGGCACGGTGGCGGCGAACTTGGTGATCGGCGTCATCATGTCGACGTGCGGGAGGTCCTGCAGTGAGCCCATCTTGTGCTGGTTCAGCGCGCCCTGGCCGCCGATCAGCAGCATCGGGCTCTCCGCGCGGAAGGCGTTCGCGACACCGGTGACGGCGTCGGTGGTACCGGGGCCGGCGGTGACGACGGCGCAACCGGGCTTGCCGGTCATCCGGGCGTAGCCGTCGGCGGCGTGGGCCGCGACCTGCTCGTGCCGGACGTCGACGACGGCGATGCCCTCGTCGACGCAGCCGTCGTAGATGTCGATGATGTGTCCACCGCAGAGGGTGAAGATCACGTCGATGCCCTCGGCCTTGAGGGCCTTCGCCACCAGATGCCCACCCGAGATGGTGGCGGTGCTCGGCTCCGGCTCGGTCACCTGGGCAACCGCGTTCGTTTCGGACACTGTCTGGGCCATCTGGCAGTCATCTCCTCAGAGGAAGGCCGTGCTGGATTATCAGCCTGTAGATTGCATACAGTATTTGGTAGTCGTAGTCATACCGCACTGCCGATCACCTTGTCCAGAGCTCAGCAGGGAGTTGCCATGTCGATCCACGACGAACTCGGCCAGACCCGTCGCGCGGTACAGAATCTTGAGAAAGCCCTTGCGGGCTTACGGAATCAGCTCGGCGCGCATCTCGACGTACTGCGCCTGATCGACGACGTGACCAGGTGCTCGACGGACCTGCGGCGACTCGAGGAGCAGGTCGGTCCGCCGCGCTTGCAGGAGCTGGTGGCCATCCCGGACGACGACTACAACCACAATCTCTGGGCGACGGGCGACGCGGACCACGAGGGGCTGGGCGCACCAGGCCGCCGAGCCCCCTGAACCGCTAGACACTGCTTCAACAGCTGACGGAGCCGGATGTCGTCTGCCGTTCGCGCGGTGACGGCCACGGCTTCGGCAGCTTGTTCGGGGGCGACGAAAGTGCGGTAGAACGGCTCGCCTAGCGCGAACCGATTCAGCGCGGGCAGCCACCATCTGGCCGGGCCGGCCGGTTCATCCGCAGTACCGAGTAGAAAGAGCGCCGTACGGCGGGCGTTGGACAAGCGTCTTCGTTCGTCCTCGACCAACTCCTCGGCGGTTGCGAGGGCCGTCGACGTACAGAGCGCCACCAGGCGGGCCGATCCTTCGTAGCCAACACTTGCCGTCTGCAGGAAGTCCGGGGCGAAGGGCAGAAGGGCTCGTCGCCCGGCCTTCGTACTGTGGTCGTGGACCATCCGGGCGATCGATCCGAGGACGGGGTGGACGCAGGCCGGCCGATCCGTCCATGGTTCCCTGGCCAGCTTGGAGACGAGCTCCAGTACGCACGGCTCGGGCCGCGCCATCCGGCCGTACTCCGCCTGGCTCACTCGCCCGGCCGGACTACTCCGGCGACCGGAGTCCCCAACTGACGCCGGACGGTCAGCGACGGCCGGCCGGGCTGTTTGAGGAACCGGACCGTCATCGCCGTACCGAGGCCGAGGAAGCCGGCGATCAGGAAGACCGGCCGATAGCCGATCGCCTCGACCAGACTGGCCGTCACTCCGATGCCCACCAGACCGCCGAACGCCTTGGCGCTGTAGAGGATCGCGTGGTTCTGCAGCAGGCTGTTCTCGCCGAAGAACTCCAGCACCAGGTTCGCCATGATCGCGTAGAAGGCGCCACCGCCGAGGCCGGCGAACATCGCGCAGAACACGAATGCCCACCCGACGCCGGACTCGCCCGCCAGCACGAGTCCGACATGAGCGAGACCTTCGATCATCAGTACCGCCGCCAGCACTCGCCGACGACCGAACTGCTCCGATAGGTGACCCGCGAACGATCGACCAAGACCGTTGACTGCGGCAAGCAATCCGGCTGCGAACCCGGCGACGGCCAGACCCAGCTCAGCCTGCATCGCATAGCTGACGACGAATGCGATGCCGAACAGCGACAGCGCAGTACAGAGTGCGAGGGTCAGCCACATCAGCGGCAGCGCGCCGGTACGCATCGCCTCACCAGGGCGATAGTGCCGCGCCGCGGGGATGTTGTTCGGGATACTGCGATTGAGTTTGCGGTCGATCGCCCAGGACTGCGGTTCGAGGTCAGCCGGCCACCAATGCCGCGGCGGATCCTTCAGTACACCGCCTGCCGTCAGCACCACCAGCAAAGCCACTGCAGCGGCGAGGTCGAAGACCACGCGATGTCCGGCCGACGAGTCGAAGATGGTCAGCAGCGCGATGCTCGGTACCGCACCGACCGCGAAGCCACCCGTCACGAACCCGATCGTGGCGACCCGCTTGTCCGGGAACCATCGACCGGCGGTCGTGATGCAGGCGGCGTACACAAGGCCGGCCCCGACTCCACCGATCAACGCATATCCAGCCACCACAGCCGCATAGCTACCGGCATGTGCCAGGGTCGCCAGACCGGCGGCAGCAAAAACACCACCCAGTACTACGAGCTGGGTCGGCGAGGCCCGGCGTATCCGCTGGAGCCACGCTGCTGGGATCGCGACGAGCGCCTGGCAGGCGACGAAGATCGCCAGCAGCCACATCGTCTGGACGAAACCCCAGCCACGGTTGCCCTGCAGGTCGAGAACCGCCGAGCCGAAGGAGTACTGCAGAGGGCTGATCGCCACCATGCAAGCCCAGGCGGCCCACAGCTGCCACCGCCTCGGATGGCCGGTGAGTTCTCGCGGGTCCTCACCGACCCGGTACTGGCGGCCGTACACGTCTCTCACGTCGCGTGCTGTCATCAGCGCCTCCTGACTACTGCATACCGTATGTGTTCTTGGTACTCCTCCGCGGTGGCGGTTGTCCAGAGTTGAGAAGGTCTTGTGATAGGAGTGCATACAGAATACAGTCGTCTGCATGGACCTGATGGAGTACCAAGCCAAAGAACTCTTCGCCCGGCACGGCGTTCCGGTCACTCTCGGGCGAGTCATCGAGGACGCGGCCGACGCCGCCGCGGCCGCGGAAGACCTCGGCGGCCGGGTAGTCGTGAAGGCCCAGGTGAAGGCAGGCGGCCGGGGCAAGGCGGGTGGAGTCAAGCTGGCCACCACGCCGGCCGAGGCGACCGAGCGTGCCCGCGACATCCTCGGCATGGACATCAAGGGACACACCGTGCGTCGGGTGTTGCTCGCCCCGGCTGCGGAGATCGCCGAGGAGTACTACTTCTCCTTCCTGGTGGATCGGGCGAACCGCAGTTACCTGTGCATCGCGAGCACCGAGGGCGGCGTCGAGATCGAGGAGGTCGCGCACTCCAACCCGGACGCGATCGCCAAGGTGTCGATCGATCCGGCCACTGGGGTCGACGAGGCGAAGGCTGCCGAGATCGTGGCTGCTGCGGGATTCCCCGCGGAGGCGGCTTCCGTAGTACGGGCTTTGTGGGACGTGTTCATCAAGGAGGATGCTTCGCTGGTCGAGGTGAATCCGCTGGTGAAGCTGGCCGACGGATCGCTGGAGGCGCTCGACGGGAAGGTGACGCTGGACGAGAACGCGGCGTTCCGGCATCCCGACCACGCAGCCTTCGAGGACAAGGCCGACGGGGATCCGCTGGAGGTCGCGGCCGCCGAGAAGGGGCTGAACTACGTCAAGCTCGACGGCTCGGTCGGCATCATCGGAAACGGGGCCGGGCTGGTGATGTCGACGCTCGACGTGGTCGCGTACGCCGGTGAAGCGCACGGCGGGGTGAAGCCGGCGAACTTCCTCGACATCGGTGGCGGCGCGTCGGCCGAGGTGATGAAGAACGGGCTGAGCATCATCCTCGGCGATCCGCAGGTGCGCAGTGTGTTCGTGAACGTGTTCGGCGGGATCACCGCCTGCGACGCGGTCTCGAACGGCATCGTGCAGGCGCTGGAGCTGCTCGGCGACCAGGCGAACAAACCGCTCGTCGTCCGGCTGGACGGCAACAACGTGGACGAGGGCCGGCGGATCCTCGCGCAGGCGAACCACCCGCTGGTGACGGTGGTCGACACCATGGACGGCGCCGCGGACCGCGCCGCCGAGCTGGCTGCTTAGGAGGCACGGACATGGCAATCTTCTTGACCGAGAACAGCAGGGTCGTCGTGCAGGGCATGACCGGCGCCGAGGGGCAGAAGCACACTTCGCGAATGCTTGCCGCAGGCACCAATATCGTCGGCGGCGTGACGCCGGGCAAGGGCGGCCAGTCGGTCGACTTCGCCAAGCGGTCGATCCCGGTCTACGGCTCGTGTGCCGATGCAGTGAAGTCCACCGGCGCGGACGTGTCGATCGTCTTCGTCCCGCCGCGCTTCACCAAGGGCGCGGTGATCGAGGCGATCGACGCCGGGATCCCTTTGGTGGTGGTGATCACCGAGGGTGTGCCGGTTCATGACACCGCTGCTTTCTTCGCACACGCCGAGGCATCCGGCACGACGCGGATCATCGGGCCCAACTCCCCCGGGCTGATCAGTCCCGGCAAGGCGAACGCCGGGATCATTCCGGCGGACATCGCCGGGCCGGGCCGGATCGGGTTGGTGTCGAAGTCGGGCACGCTGACGTACCAGATGATGTACGAGCTGCGGGAGTACGGCTTCACGACGGCGATCGGGATCGGCGGCGACCCGATCATCGGGACGACGCACATCGACGCGCTGCGGGCGTTCCAGGACGATCCCGAGACCGAGGCGATCGTGATGATCGGCGAGATCGGCGGTGACGCGGAGGAACGCGCGGCCGCGTTCATCAGCTCATATGTTACGAAACCCGTAGTTGGTTATGTGGCCGGCTTCACCGCACCCGAAGGCAAGACGATGGGGCACGCGGGCGCGATCGTGTCCGGCTCGTCCGGTACCGCGGCCGCCAAGCACGAGGCGCTCGAAGCCGTCGGCGTCAAGGTCGGCAAGACGCCGAGCGAGACCGCCCGGCTGATGCGCGAGGCCCTCGACCAACTGCTCGTGCACTGACCCCTCCCCTCCCCCCTTCCCCACTCCTCGTCCAGCAGAAGGGCAAGCAGTATGGCGAAGATCGGATTCATCGGGCTCGGCATCATGGGCTCGCACATGGCTGCGAACCTGATCACGGCCGGGCAAGAGATCACCGGGTACGACGTAGTCCCCGCGTCCGTCGAGAAGCTGTTGCAGGCCGGTGGCAAGCCCGCGCCGGACATCGCCTCGGCAGTGGACGGCGCGGAGGTCGTCATCACAATGCTGCCCGACTCACCGCAGGTCTCGGAGGTCGTCCTCGGGCCGGGCGGGGTGCTCGAGGCGGCCGCACCGGGGGTTTTGCTGATCGACATGAGTTCGATCGCACCGGAGACCTCGCTAGCTGTTGCTGCCGAGGGCGCGGCGCGCGGAGTACGGGTGTTGGACGCGCCGGTGAGCGGTGGCGAGCAAGGCGCGATCAAGGCGTCGTTGTCGATCATGGTCGGTGGTTCGGCGGAAGACTTCGCGTCGGCGCGGCCGATCTTCGAGGACCTCGGTCGGACCATCGTGCATGTCGGCGGACACGGCGCCGGTCAGACGGTGAAGGCGGCGAACCAATTGATGGTGGCCGGCATCATCGCGCTGGTCAGTGAGGCGATTGTGCTCCTGGAGGCTTCGGGCGTCGACGGTGAGCGCGGGCTCGAAGTACTGGCCGGTGGCTTGGCCGGCAACCGGATCCTCGATCTGAAGTCCGCCTCGATGCTGGCCCGCCAGTTCGAGCCCGGCTTCCGGATCGACTTGCACCACAAGGACATGGGTATCGCCCTGGCATCCGCCCGCGCCGCGGGAGTCTCATTGCCCGTCACCGGCATCGTCGCCCAGCTAGTCGCCTCAGCACGTGCCCAAGGCAACGGATCGCTGGACCACTCAGCACTGCTCAAGGTCGTCGAGCAGCTGTCCGGTCGCTGATCACCAGCGGGACGGCGCTGCTCCGCCGCTGACCCGGCGCCGCTCCGCTGCTGACCCGGCGCCGTTCCACCGTTGGTCAGCGGCGAGGCGGGGCTGTGCTGGCTCGGACCACCAGCTCGGTGCCGACGGCGACGGGCTGGTGGTGGTGTTCGCCGGTGCGGATGCCTTCGATCAGGGCGTCGACGCTGCGACGTGCGACCTCCGGGAAGAACTGGCGGATCGTCGTCAGCGGCGGCCAGAACTGAGCGGCCTCCTCCATGTCGTCGAAGCCCACCACACTGACGTCCTCGGGTACCGCCCGGCCGGCCTCGTGCAGGGCGCGCAGCAGGCCGAGGGCCATCTGGTCGTTGGCCGCGAAGACGGCGGTGACCTCGGGGTCAGCGGCGAGCTTGCGGCCGGCCGCGTAGCCGGAGCCGGCCGACCAGTCACCGGTCAGCACCGGCGGTACCGGGCAGCCGTGGTCGGTCAGGGTCTGGCGCCAGGATCGGAGCCGGCGTGAGGCGGCGTACGAGTCCTCCGGGCCGCCGAGATGCCAGACCGTACGGTGCCCGAGGTCGAGCAGATGCTCGGTCGCCAACCGGGAGCCCTGGGCCTGGTCGGTGTCGACGACCGGGTAGTCGAGATCGGCGTTCGAGTCGATCACCACGACCGGCATCCCCTCGGGCATCTGCACATCGGCCTCGTCCAGCCGATGGGCCTCGATCAGGATGATCACCCCGTCGACCGCCTGCTCCCCGAGCCGGTCGAAGGCGCCCGACAGGTCGTGCGGGGTGCCGTGCAGCACCGGAATCAGGTTCACGGCGTACCCGCTGGACGTGGCCGCCGCGGCGATCGCGTCCAACGTCCGGGTGTTGCCGAAGCTGGACAGCTCGAAGGCGATCACGCCGATGCTGCGGAACTGCCCGTTGCGCAGAGCCCGCGCCGCGCTGTTCGGGCGGTAGCCGACCTCACGCATCGCGGCCAGCACCCGGTCCCGGGTGGCCTCGTCGACATTGCGCCGGCCATTCGCGACCCGGGACACCGTCTGCCCCGAGACACCGGCCAGCCGGGCGACGTCGGCCATCGATGCGCCGCGTCGGCGGCGTACCGGCGTTTCGTCCGCGGTCATCGGCGTCCCCCTTCGGTCGTCTCCGCCGAACTATAGACATGTTGACGTAAACACGTTAGCTTCCTCGCCAGAAATGTTGACGTAAACATGGAGGCTGTGGGCAGATGCACCGAGAGACCAGGGGATGGCTGTTCGTCGGGCCGTTCCTCGCCGTGTTCGCGCTCACCTTCCTGGCGCCGATCGGCTACGCGATCTACCTGAGCCTGTTCCGCGACCAGGCCTTCTTCGGCGGCACGGTGTTCGTCGGGCTGGACAACTACGTCGACGCGATCCAGGACTCGAAGCTGTGGGAGTCGTTCCTACGAGTGCTGCTGTTCCTGGTCGTCCAGGTGCCGGTGATGCTCGTCCTGGCCCTGCTGGCCGCGCTCGCCATCGACAGCGCCCGGCTGCACGGCGCGAGCTTCTTCCGGGTGGTGATCTTCCTCCCGTACGCGGTCCCGGGCGTGGTCGCCGTCTTGATGTGGGGCTTCATCTACGGCGACAACTTCGGGCTGGCCGCGGACCTCAACAACCTGCTCGGCACGACCGCCATCCAGCCGCTCAGCGGGAAATGGATGCTGCCGTCCATCGCGAACATCGTCACCTGGGAGTTCGTGGGCTACAACATGCTGATCTTCTACTCGGCCCTGCGGACCGTACCGGCCGAGTTGTACGAGGCGGCCGCCATCGACGGTGCCGGCACCTTCCGGACGATCCGGGCGGTCACGCTGCCGGCCCTGCGCGGCGCGATCGTGATCGCCACCATCTTCTCGATCATCGGCAGCTTCCAGCTCTTCAACGAGCCGAACATCCTGCGCACGCTCGCGCCGAACGTGATCACCACCTACTACACCCCGAACATGTACGCCTACAACCTGTCCTTCGCGGGTCAGCAGTTCAACTACTCCGCGACGGTGGCGATCGTGATGGGCATCATCACCGCGGTGATCGCCTACGTGGTCCAGCTGCGCGGATCCCGGGAGGCGTTGTGAGTACGGCGGCGTCGACGCTGCGGCCGAAGCGGTCGCCGTTGCTGACCGTGCTGATGGTGCTGTACCTGGTCTACACGCTCGTCCCGCTGCTCTGGTTGTTGCTCAGTGCAACCAAGACGCAGGGCGATCTGGTGTCGAGTCCGGGGCTCTGGTTCGGCGACTCGTTCGCGTTGTTCGGCAACATCCGCGACACCCTGACCTATGACGACGGCATCTTCCTGCGCTGGCTCGGCAACACGCTGCTGTACGTCGTCGTCGGGGCCGGCGGCGCTACGTTGCTGGCGACTGCGGCAGGTTATGGGCTTGCGAAGTACCGGTTCGCCGGCCGGCGCGCTGTCTTCGCCGTGCTGCTGGGTGCGGTCGCCGTCCCCGGGACTGCTCTGGCCGTGCCGACCTTCCTGATGTTCTCCAAGCTGGGGCTGACGAACACGGTCTGGGCGATCATCATCCCGTCGCTGATCAGCCCGTTCGGGCTCTACCTGATCTGGGTCTACGCGACCGAGGCCGTGCCGTACGACCTGCTCGAAGCGGCCCGGATCGACGGCGCCGGGGAGATCCGGATCTTCTTCACCGTCGCCCTGCGTCTCCTGGCCCCCGGCATCGTCACGGTCCTGCTGTTCGCGGTCGTATCGACCTGGAACAACTACTTCCTGCCGCTGATCATGCTCAGCAAACCGAACCTCTATCCGCTCACCGTCGGGCTCACCCAGTGGAGCAACCAGGCGACCGGCGTCGGCGCGCGACCCATCTACAACCTGGTGATCACCGGCTCGCTGCTGACCATCGTTCCGCTCGTCGTCGCCTTCCTCCTGCTCCAGCGCTTCTGGCAGTCCGGCCTCACCGCGGGCAGCGTCAAACAATGAAAGGACTGTGGATGAAACCTGCAGCTTGGCTCCATGCCGCCGCCGCACTGGTCCTGGTGACCGGTGTCGTGACGGCGCTCCCCGCAGCCGCGTCGCCGGCGAACACCCGCGAGTACCGCGGGGTGAACTGGGCGGATCCTCGGGACAACTACGCGTCGGACGAGGTCGTACCGTCCGGTCTCAGCACCACGGACGACTACGCGACCACCTATCGCAAGGCGACCGGCATCGTGCGCGAGTTCCGCAAGGAACTGCAGGCGAACACGATCCGGTTGCCGATCAACCCGTCGAGCGTCGGCACCGACTGGTGGCGGTCGTACCAGGCCGCGATCGACGCCTCCACTCGTGATGGTTTCAAGGTCATCCTCAGTTATTGGGAAGCCAATGACGCCAAGGACGGCCGGGTGGACGACCCGGTGGCCTACGCCGCCATGTGGGACACCGTCGTCAAGAAGTACGGCAAGAACCCGCGCGTGTACTTCGAGCCGATGAACGAGCCGTTCGGCTACTCGCTCGACGAGTGGGTCGGTGTCACGACCTCCTGGCTCGCCCGGCACCGCGATGTGCCGCGTGGACGAGTCGTCATCTCAGGTACCGGCTACAACGACAACGTCACCGGCGTCGGCGCGGTCCGCGCGCTGCAAGGAACCCTGCTGTCGCTGCACTTCTACGGCTTCTGGGACGACGCCACCACCGAGGCCGAATGGCTCGCGAACCTCCGGCCACGCATCGGCCAGTACGGCTGGCGCACCATCATCGACGAGGCCGGCTCCCCCATGACCACCGGCCTCAACTACGGCAACCACGAAGGCAACGTCTCCACCTCGTACTTCGGCGCGCTCACCCAGGTCGCCCGCGAGCAGAAGATGGGCGTCGTCTACTGGCCGGGCCTGCGCGACGGCGACTCCTACTCGATGACCACCCGGGTCAGCGAGCGCGACCTCGCCGTCAACAACGCGAGCGGGCTGGCCCAGCTGCAGTGGGGCTGGGGTCTGCTCAAGAACGAACCGGTCAACACTCTGCCGCCCGCACCGCCGGGTGCAGCGCTCCGAGGCGTCGAGAGCGGCCGCTGCCTCGACGTACCAGGCGCCTCCACCACCAACGGCACGGCTCTCGACTTGTGGGACTGCAACGGCGGCGGCAACCAGTCGTGGAACCTCACGGCCGCCAAGGAACTACGGATCTACGGCAACAAGTGCCTCACCGCGGGCGTTGGCGGCTCCGCCGTCATCGACGCCTGTGCAGGCACGTCCGGCCAGACGTGGGAGCTCCGGCCGGACAAGACGATCGCCGGCGGCGACCAGCCGGGGCTCTGCCTCGAGGCTGCCGGCGCCGGCAACGGAAGCGCAGTCACCGTCTCGGCCTGCAACGGCCAGAGCAACCAGCAGTGGGAACAGTGAAAGGGAACATCATGAAGACCAGTCATCGGCGGGGCCTGCGGAACCTAGTGGCGACGGCCGCGGCTGTCACCGCCGCGTCGGTCCTGCTCGCCGCGTGTGGCGGATCGGACAAGAGCGGGGCCGGCGACCAGCCGGCGGCGTCACCGGATGCTGTGAAGGCCGCGCTCGAGAAGGGCGGGAGCATCACCTACTGGAGCTGGACGCCGTCCGCCGAGGCTCAGGTGAAGGCGTTCGAGAAGGAGTACCCGAACGTCAAGGTGAACTACGTCAACGCCGGAACCGGCAACGACCAGTACACGAAGCTGCAGAACGTCATCAAGGCCGGGTCGGGGGCGCCGGACGTCGCGCAGATCGAGTACCAGGCGCTGCCGCAGTTCGCGTTGCCGGGCTCGCTGGTCGACCTGCGGCAGTACGGGTTCGACAGCTTCCAGTCGGCCTACACGCCGTCGACCTGGACGGCGGTCCACGCCGGCGACGGACTCTTCGGGCTGCCGCAGGACTCCGGCCCGATGGCGCTGTTCTACAACAAGGAGGTCTTCGACAAGTACGGCATCACCGTGCCGAAGACCTGGGACGAGTACATCGCGGCCGCCAAGAAGCTGCACGCCGCCGACCCGAAGAAGTTCATCACCAACGACACCGGTGACGCCGGCTTCGCGACCAGCATGATCTGGCAGGCCGGTGGCAAGCCGTTCAGCACCAACGGGAAGGCTGTCACGATCAACCTCGCCGACGCCGGCACTCAGAAGTGGACGGGCGTCTGGAACCAGCTCGTCGAGGGCGGCCTGGTGGCGAGCATCCCGGGCTGGTCGGACGAGTGGTTCAAGGCGCTGGGCGACGGCACGATCGCCTCGCTGGCGGTCGGCGCGTGGATGCCGGGCGTACTCGAGTCGTCGGTCAAGGCTGGCGCCGGCAAGTGGGCGGTCGCCCCGCTGCCGACGTACGACGGGCAACCGGCTACCGCGGAGAACGGCGGCAGCACCGAGTCGGTCCTCAAGCAGAGCGCGAACCCGGCGCTGGCGGCCGGCTTCGTCCAGTGGCTCAACCACGACAACGGTGTGAAGCCCTTCCTGGCCAGCGGCGGCTTCCCGTCGACCGTTGCCGACCTCAAGGATCCCGCCTTCGTCGACAAGCCGAGCGCGTACTTCGGTGGGCAGAAGATCAACCAGGTGCTCACCGGCGCGGCCGGCTCGGTCGTGAAGGACTGGAGCTACCTGCCGTTCCAGCTCTACGCGAACAGCATCTTCGGCGACACCGTCGGCAAGGCGTACCAAGCCAAGTCCGACCTGAATCCGGCGCTCAAGGCCTGGCAGGACGCCCTGGTGGGGTACGGCAACCAGCAGGGCTTCCAGACCAACGGCTGATCACCACGATTCCCGCGCAGGCCCGATTCCCGCGCAGAAAGGGATCCATGTCCGACTTCACGATCGGTGAGTCCGATTTCCTCCTCGACGGTGCGCCGTTCCGGATCCTGTCCGGCGCCCTGCACTACTTCCGCGTCCACCCGGACTCCTGGGCGGACCGGATCGAGAAGGCCCGCCTGATGGGGCTCAACACCATCGAGACCTATGTGCCGTGGAACGCCCACAGCCCGCGGCGCGGGGTCTTCGACACCTCGGGGATCCTCGACCTGGCCCGGTTCCTCGGCCTGGTCGCCGAGGCGGGCATGTACGCGATCGTCCGGCCGGGCCCGTACATCTGCGCGGAGTGGGACAACGGCGGCCTCCCCGCCTGGCTCTTCCAGGAGCCGGGCGTGGGGGTTCGGCGGTACGAGAAGCGGTTCATGGCCGCGATCTCGCAGTACCTGGAGCAGGTGCTGCGGATCGTGGCGCCGCTGCAGGTCGATCGGGGCGGGCCGGTGCTGCTCGTCCAGGTCGAGAACGAGTACGGCGCCTTCGGGGACGACCAGGTTTACCTGAAGGCGATCGCGGACCTGATCGGCCAGGCCGGGATCACGGTGCCGCTGGTGACCGTGGACCAGCCGGTCGACGAGATGCTCGCGGCGGGTGGGCTGGACGGCGTGCTGCGTACTGGGTCGTTCGGCTCGCGTAGTACCGAAAGGCTGCGGACGTTGCGGGTGCATCAGCCGTCGGGGCCGTTGATGTGCATGGAGTTCTGGGACGGGTGGTTCGACCACTGGGGCGGTCCGCATCACACGACGTCGGTCTCCGAGGCAGCGGCCGAGCTGGATACCTTGCTGGCGGCGGGGGCGTCGGTCAACGTCTACATGTTCCACGGCGGTACGAACTTCGGCCTCACCAACGGGGCCAACGACAAGGGCGTCTACCGGCCGACGGTGACGTCGTACGACTACGACGCGCCACTGGACGAGGCGGGCAACTACACCGCGAAGTTTCACGCGTTCCGGGAGGTGATCTCCCGCTATGCGCCGGTACCGCCTCTCACACTGGATGCGGTCGAGCCGGCACCGGAGTTCTCTGTACCTCTGGGCGACCCGGTCTCGGTGCGCGGCCGGTGGACGGCTGCGGCGACGCTGCCGACTCTGGACGAACTGGGCGCCCGGCTCGCCGTCTACCGGACCGAGATCGACGTCGAGGGGCCGGCACTGCTCTCGGTCGGCGAGGTTCGCGATCGTGCCCAGGTCTTGCTCGACGGACATCCGGTCGGCGTGCTGGAACGCGAGAACCACGACCGCGCCATCCTCCTGCCACACGGCCGCGGCCGGCTGGAACTGGTCGTCGAGGATCAGGGGCGGGTCAACTACGGCCCCCGAATCGGCGAGCCGAAGGGGCTGATCGGCGGCGTCCTGCTCGACTCGATCCCACTCACCAACTGGTCGACCTGCGTGATCGACCTCGACGCCGTTCCCACACCCTGGGAGTCCGGTGGGGCGGTGGCTGCGGGCCCGGGCCCGACCGCCTGGCGAGCGACCTTCGACGCCGACGGTCCGGTCGGCCATTTCCTCAGGACCGATGCCTGGGGCAAAGGTTTTGCCTGGGTGAACGGCTTTTGCCTCGGCCGGTACTGGCATCGCGGGCCTCAGCACACGCTGTACGTACCAGGGCCTGTCGTCCGTCGAGGAGTGAACGAGCTGGTCGTCCTGGAGCTCGACACGATGGCCTCCCGGATCGCAGAGTTCACCGCCGGCGCATCGCTGGGTCCAACCGATTTGTAGCCGGCATCAGGTTTCGATCGATACGAGTAGGACGCCGGCCACGACCGCGGTCAGGCCGGCCAGGGTTACGAGGGTCAGGCGTTCCCGGAGTACGACGACTCCGAGAAGATTGCCCACAGCAACATTGAGTGTCCGGCCGACGGCCACCGTGCTGACCGGTGAGAGGGACATCGCCACCAGCACCAGCCCGTAGCTGGCCGGCGTCAGAACCGCGATCGGCAACGCCTGCCTCCACCCAGAAAAACCCAGCCGCCGCCGAGGCCCCAGGACCAAACTCAGCACCACCAGCTGCCCGACGTTGGTCACCGCGAGGTACGGCAGCACACTCGCACCGAGCGAGGCGATCGCATACCCGTCCCACAACGTGTAACCAGCACTACAAACCGCCACCGCCACGCGATCCATCACCATCACGCCGACGAGAACCGCCGCGACCCCACACCACCCCCACACCGATGGACTCCCAACCCACGGAATCGCAGCGAGCATCACCACAACAGGCGTCGTCCCCCGGCTGACGGAGTACACAACATTGAAGTCACCGTTCTTGTACGCCCACCGCAACACCACGGAGTACCCGGTGTGCAAAACCATGCTCACCACCCCAGCCGGCCCCGTCCTAGCCAACTCCCCCTGCACCCCGCCCCACACCAACACCCCAACAGCCACCGGCGCCCCCAACACCGCACACAACCAAACGAGCTGCACCCCCTCCTGCCCGGCCCGCTTCATCAACAAATTCCACCCGGCATGACACACCGCCGCCGCAACCGAAATCCCCAGAACCATCACGTAGACAGTGTCTACACCATGGTCGTAGACACCGTCTACCCGACTCCGATGCTCTACGTTGGACCATGCCCACGGACAGCCGTACCCAGCTGGTCGAGTTCAACTGGTACGACGTGTCGTCCACCTCTCCCGTCGACGACTGGCTGTCGCTCTGTGCCCAGCACCTTCCGGCGGCGACACCACGCCGGTACGGAACCTACGAACCGCTACCGCATCGCCTCGACGACCCGGCCGCTCTGAGCAAACTGACCGAAGTGGACGACTTGGTCTTCTTCAGCACGACCGCCCCGTACGTCGGCGGCACCTTCTCCCGGTCCCCCGGAATCTGGACCACCGAGGTCAGCATGCTGGCGCCACCCTTGCGGGAGCCGACGTCGAGGTCCGCAGCGCACGACCTGTTCGTCGCCTACGCCGCAAGGCGCAACTGCTTCCTCGCGACGGCTGAGGTGGTCACGGGGGTCGGTTGGAACGGTCGATCCGTCTGGTACGACGAAAGATCCCAATCGACAGTGCGCCTCGATGACAACGAGGGCCGGTTCCTCGGCCTGACGCCGTACCCCGTCTGGTGGACCTGGTACGGCGCCGCCTACCGGGAGCTGGTCGAGCCGCACCTCGACCCGGTCGAGCTCGAAGAACACCCCGGTGGACTGTTCCATCAGGCAACCGCCCACACGGTTCGCCGGAGCAAACTGCCCGACCCGCTGCCGGCCGAGCTACGCACGCACTCGGCTCGGCGCGATCTCGGCAGATACCCCGTACCGGTCCGCCCTGCGGCCATCATCCCGACCGGCTTGCCAGGCCAGTCCTGACGGTTAGCCTGTGCCGCTCGACAGGAGGTGCTCGCCATGACCTCGGTCAGCTGAGCGTGGACCAACCGGTGCGGAGGCTTGCCGGGCGGCTACCTCCTGTCGAGCGGGACAGGCGTACGGCGTGCGGGTGGAGGCAGGTGGGTCCGGAGGGGCCTGGCAGGGCACGCGGCTTCGGACCCACCTGGGTCTGGAGGGCTGGGGCGGTCGTCTGAGCTAGACGGCTCGGGCGGCTGTGGGGGCGTGGGCTATGGGGGTGGTGCCGACTTTGGTGGAGAGGAGGTCGGCTACTGCGTGGACTGCTCGGAGGGTCGGGGCCTTGGTGTCGGTGAGGTCGGCAAGCTCGACGACCGCCGCGAGGATTACATCCAGTTCCAGGGGTTTGTCTTTCTCGAGGTCCTGGAGCATGGAGGTTTTGTGTTCGCCGACGCGTTCGGCGCCGTCGATGCGTTTGTCGACGGAGATGTCGGGGGTGGAGCCGACGGCGGCGGCGATCTCGAGGGTTTCTTCCATCATCAGGCGGATCATCGCGCGGGTGCCGCGGTGCTGGGCGATCTCGACCATCGTGGCGCGGGCGAGCGCGCTGATCGGGTTGAAGGCGGCGTTGCCGAGGAGTTTGATCCAGATGTCGTTGCGGATGTCCTCCTCGACCGGGCACTTCAGCCCGCCGGCGATCATCGCCTCGCTGAACTCCAGGCACCGGTCCGATCGACCACCACCAGGTTCGCCGATCGAGAAGCGGGTGCCTTCGAGATGCCGGACGACGCCCGGCCCCTCCAACTCGGTCGAGCAGTAGACGACGCAGCCGATCGCGCGGTCGAGCGAGAGGACCCGGGTCACCTCACCACCCGGGTCCACCGACTCGATCCGGCGACCCTCGTACGGGCCCGGCAGGCCGTGGAAGTACCACCACGGGATGCCGTTCTGGGCGGCCACGACGGCCGTCTTGTCGTGCAGCAGCGGCTCGATCAGCGGGCCGCAGGACGCGTACGAGTTCGCCTTCAGCCCGAGGAAGACGACGTCCACCGGCCCGATCTCGGCGGGGTCGTCGGTGGCCGGAGTACGGGCCACCCAGTCTCCGCGCGGGCTGAAGACCCGCACCCCGTCCGCCCGGATCGCCTGCAGATGGGGGCCGCGGGCAACAAGATGCACCTCGGTCCCACCACGGTGCAGCGCGGCACCGACGTACGCGCCGATCGCGCCGGCGCCCAGAATCGCAACCTTCATGCTGATTCTCCTAGTCTCGCAGGCCGGAGGCGGTCGGGATCGGGTTCTGTACGCCGTCCAGCTCGGCGAACTCGACTACGTTGTCGATCTCCGTCCCCATCGACACATTGGTGACGCGCTCCAGGATCACCTCGACCATGACCGGCACCTGGTACTCGACCATCAGCTTCTTCGCCTCTTCGAGCGCCGGCAGGATGCCGTCCGGCTCGAACACCCGCAACGCCTTGCAGCCAAGGCCTTCCGCGACCTTCACGTGATCGATGCCGTAGCCGTTCAGCTCTGGCGTGTTGATGTTCTCGAACGACAACTGCACGCAGTAGTCCATCTCCAGCCCACGCTGTGCCTGCCGGATCAACCCGAGGTAGGCGTTGTTGACCACCACATGGATGTAGGGAATGTTGAACTGCGCACCGACCGCCAGCTCCTCGATCAGGAACTGGAAGTCGTAGTCACCCGACAGCGCGACGACAGTCGCCTCCGGATCCGCGACCGCCACACCCAGCGCCGCCGGACCGGTCCAGCCAAGAGGTCCTGCCTGGCCGGCGTTGATCCAATGCCGCGGCCGATACACGTGCAGCATCTGCGCGGCCTGGATCTGCGACAACCCGATCGTGGAGACATACCGGGTCTCCGGTCCGAAGGCATTGTTCATCTCCTGATAGACCCGCGGCGGCTTCACCGGAACGTCGTCGTAGTCGGTCCGCCGCAGCATCGTCCGCTTCCGTTCCCGGCAAGCAGCCGCCCACTCCGAGCGATCACGCAGCGGCGCACTCTCCCGGGCGACATGGATCAACACTTCCAGCGCCGCCTTCGCGTCGGACACGATGCCCAGATCCGGCGCGAACACCCGCCCGATCTGCGTCGGCTCCACGTCGATATGGACGAACTTCCGCCCCTGCGTGTACGTCGCCACCGAGCCCGTGTGCCGATTGGCCCACCGATTCCCGATCCCGATCACCAGATCGGACGCCAGCAACGTCTCATTGCCGTACCGATGCGACGTCTGCAGCCCGACCATCCCGGCCATCAGCCGGTGGTCGTCAGGGATGGTCCCCCACCCCATCAACGTCGGCACCACCGGTACGCCGGTGAGCTCGGCAAACTCCACCAGCAGCGAAGCGGCGTCCGCGTTGATGATCCCACCACCGGCAACGATCAGCGGGCGCTCCGCCTCGGCCAGCAACCGCAGCACCTCCGAAGCCTGCGCGACCGAAGCACGCGGCGTCGCGACCGGCAGCGGAACATACAGGTCAGGATCGAAGTCGATCTCCGTCAACTGGACATCGATCGGCAGATCGATGAGCACCGGCCCGGGACGACCGGTGCGCATCAACTGGAACGCCTTCTGGAAAGCGCCCGGGACCTGCGCCGCCTCCAGCACCGTCACTGCCCACTTGGCGACCGGCGCCGCGATCGAGGAGATGTCGACGGCCTGGAAGTCCTCCTTGTGCAGCTTCGCGACCGGCGCCTGCCCGGTGATGCACAGGATCGGGATCGAGTCGGCCGACGCGGAGTACAGGCCGGTGATCATGTCGGTGCCGGCCGGCCCCGACGTACCGACGCAGACGCCGATGTTTCCCGCTTTGGCGCGGGTGTAGCCCTCGGCCATGTGCGAGGCGCCCTCGACGTGCCGGGCGAGCACGTGCTTGAGCTCGCCCTGGGCGCGAACCGCGCTGTAGAAGGGGTTGATGGCCGCACCGGGGAGGCCGAACAGGTTCGTGATGCCTTCGCGACGGAGGATCTCCACCGCCGCGCGGGCGGCAGTCATTCGGGGCATACAGGGCTCCTTGGTCTCAGGTGCGATGGATCCAGGCGAAGCTGTCTCGGGTGTTACCGCTGGGCTTGTACTCGAGCCCGATCCAGCCGTCATATCCGGTTTCCTGGAGCTCGCCGAGGTACCGCTCCAGCTGGATCTCGCCTGTGCCGGGCTCGTTACGCCCCGGCGCGTCGGCGATCTGCACATGCGCCACGCGATCCCCATATTTGGTGATCGCCAAGCTCACGTCGTCACCGTTCACGGTCAGGTGGTACAGATCCGCGAGCAGCCCGACACTGGTCACGCCGGACTCGCGTTCGACCCGGTCGATCACCTCGACCGCATCAGTTGCCGTCAGCAACGGATAGCGTGCGGCGCCACTGACCGGCTCGACCAGGACGGTCGCTCCGAAGGATCCGGCCGCCGTACCGGCAAGCGCGAGGTTCTCGATCGCGAGCTCGTCCTGCTGAGCCTCCGGCACGCCGTCGACCCGATTGCCGTACAACGCGTTGAAAGCGCGGCACCCCAGCCGCTCGCCGATCCCCAGCGTCACCGCGATGTTGTCCCGGAACTCCAGCGACCGCTGCGGCCAGGACACCAGCCCACGATCGCCACCCGGCAGGTCTCCGGCAGCGAAGTTCAGCCCGACAAGCTGAACCCCGGCATCCAGAATCGCCCGCTCGAACGCGTCGACCTCCGCATCGCCGGGCAACGCGCTGTCGAACGGCCACCAGAACTCCACCCCCTCGAACCCGGCCGCCCGAGCAGCCGCAGGCCTGTCCAGCAACGGCAGTTCGGTGAACAGGATCGAGCAGTTGACGGCAAACCGACTCTCCATCGGTCCCACCTTCCGGAGCGGCTTGGTATACCGCATACAGTAGGCCGAGCGCCGAGAACGGGTCAAGACATGACGTAGGTCACATTTCCGATGATTTGATAGGCAGCACCGATGAGTTCGCGCCGGCCCGCCGGTACGTACCCGTGACAGCAACCTCCGAAAGGACTTCAGTCATGGGCACAGTCATCGCGATCGCGTTCGTCAGCCTCGACGGCTTCGTCACCGATCCGGACGGATCAGGCGGTACGCCGTACGGGGGCTGGGCCTTCCGGCACGGACCGGAGGCCGTCGGCGGGGACAAGTTCCGGCTCGGCGCGACGCTGGACGACGGCGTCATGCTGCTCGGCCGCCGGACCTGGCAGCTCTTCAGCGGGCTCTTCCCCACCCGTACGGACGACTTCGCCACCAAGATGAACAAGATCCCCAAGCTCGTCGCTTCGCGTCATCTCACGGACGTCTCCGGGTGGTCCCACTCGACGCTGGTCGACGGAGACGTCGTCGACGCCGTCCGGCGCGAGGAACGCGAGGTAGTCGTGACAGGCAGTGCGAGCGTGGTGCACCTGCTGCAGGAACACGAGCTGATCGACGAGTACCGGCTGCTCACTTTCCCGTCGATCGTGGGCGCGGGCGAGCGGCTGTTCGGTCCGACGTCGGCGCCGGTCCACCTGACCTGCGTTTCGTCGGAGCAGGTGGGGGCTGCGGTACTTACGCAGTACCGGCGAGCTTGAAAGCCGCGAACACCCCGTCGTCCTGGAACGTGTGGTTGTGGGAGATGCCGGCCGCGGTGACGGTGAACACGTGCAGCGTGTGCAGGACATACCCACCGTCGCCGTCGCCGCGGTAGACCGCGATGCCGGGCTGGCCGTTCGCCGCGATCTGGTGGACGCGCCAGTCGGTACCGCGGAGCCTGAAGACCCGCGCGACGAAGCGCAGGTGATACTCCCGGCCGCGGAACCAGTTGTAGAACGGCGGCATCTCCAGCAGCACATCCTCGGTCAGCAGGTCGGTGAAGGCCGCGACGTCAGCTCGCTCGAAGGCGGCGATGTAGCGGTTGAGGAAGTCGACGCACTTGGGGTCGTCCGGCTCGAGGACGTCCTCCTCGGCCAGACCTGTCTCCTTGAGCTTCGTCCGCGCGCGTTGCAGCGCACTGTTCGTCGCGGCGGGTGTCAGTTGGAGGACTTCAGCGGTCTCGGCGGCGGACCAGGCCAGGACGTCGCGCAGGATCAGTACTGCGCGCTGCTTGGCGGGGAGGAACTGCAGCGCGGCGATCAGCGCCAGCCGGAGCGTGCCACGCTCCTCCGCAACCGTCGCCGGATCATCCGGAAACGGTTGCAGCCAAGGAACTTCAGCACCCTTACGCAGCGGGCCTTCCGGATCGTCACCGCTGGCGACCAGCCCCGATGGCAACGGGCGACGGCCACGGTTCTCGAGTTCGGTGAGGCAGGTGTTGGTGGCGATCCGGTAGAGCCAGGTCCGCAGCGAGGCGCGCGTCTCGTCGTACCGATCGAAGGCCCGCCACGCGCGGATCATCGTCTCCTGCAACAGATCCTCGGCGTCATGGTTGGACCCAGACATCCGGTAACACAACGCCAGCAACTCACGACGAAACGGCGCCGTCCGTCCTTCGAAGTCCACGCGCCCCATCAAAGCACTCCATTAGTGCGAAGCGCGGAGGGCTTGGGCTAGTTCCTCCAGGGCGGGTAGGGCATTGACGATCGTCTGCGCCGACTCGGTCGGGATCTGGTCGAGGCAGGTGCCGATGGCCTCGGTGCGGAGGAGCTTCACCCGTTCGTGGAGCTGACGGCCGGCGTCGGTGGCTTCGACGCGGATGGCGCGGAGGTCGTCGGGGTTGGGGTCGCGCTGGATCAGGCCGAGTTCGGTCAGCTTGCCGACGACGCGGGACAGCATCGTCGGGTTGAGGCCTTCGAGTTGCGCCAGTTCGGTCAGGCCCAGCGGGCCGCGGAAGGCGATCAGGCCGAGGACCGAGGCCTGGGTCGGGGTCAGGCCCTCGGCGGTGGCCGTGGCGTTGAGCTCGCGCGCGAGCCGGGAGATCACGCCGCGGAGCTTGCTCAACGTCTCGGTGTCGGTCATCTCAGGGATCTCATTTCGGCCTTTATTGCCTGCTGGCAAGCAATGTAGTCTGTTCATCGATGGAACCGTCGAGTTCAGCAGAGCTGACCGCCGACCAGGCCACGGACGAGCCGCTGGCCCACCGGCGGCTGGTCTTCGGCATCGTCGCGATCGGCCTGATGATGGCCTCGATCGATCAGACCATAGTGGCGACCGCGCTCAACGCCATCCGCGGCGACTTGCACGCGGAGCTGAACTGGAGCGGTTGGACGATCACCATCTACGCCCTCGGCCAGATCATCGTGATGCCGCTGGCCGGCCGGCTCGGTGACCAGTTCGGGCGCAAACGGGTATTCCTCGGCGCCGCCGTGCTGTTCACGGTCGCCTCCCTGTGCTGCAGCCTGGCCGACAACATCTACCTGCTGGTCGTGTTCCGTGCGTTCCAGGCGATCGGCGGCGGCGCGTTCATGCCGACCGCGACCGGGATCGTGGCCGAGCAGTTCGGCCGGGAGCGGGACCGGGCGATCGGCATGTTCACCTCGATCTTCCCGATCGGCGGCATCCTCGGCCCGATCATCGGCGGCATCATCGTCACGTACTGGTCCTGGCGGGAGATCTTCATCGTCACGTGCCGATCGGCATCCTGCTGATCGCGCTCGGCGCCCGCTTCATCCCGCGCAGCACCCCCAAACCGGCCGGTCGCGTCGACACCGCCGGGGCCGTGCTGCTGGCCCTGACGATCCTGTTCGGGATGTACGGGATCACCTCGCTCGGCAGCAGCGGCGCCTCGGTGACCGATCCGCTGTTCATCGCCGCCGAGGTGATTGCGGTCACGCTCGGTTTCCTCTTCGTCCGGCACGCGAACCGCAACGCGGCCCCGTTCATCCCGATCACCCTGCTCCGCGGCCGCGGTTTCGGCGCGATGAACGCGATCAATTTCCTCTTCGGCGCGGCCGTCCTGGGCTTCGGCGCCCTGGTCCCGCTGTACGCCGAATCGCGCTACGGCATCCAGCCGCTGCAAGCCGGGACGTTGCTCACCGCCCGGGCCGTCGGGATGATCTGCGTCGCCGGGCTGGCGGTCTTCGCGCTCCGGCGTACCGGCTATCGAGCACCGATGATCGGCGGGTTCCTGCTCGTCGCAGGCGGGATGACGGTGATGGCGCTGGCGCCGCACGGCCTTACACCGTACGGCTGGCTGGCTCTGGCCGCCGCTATCACCGGGGTCGGGATGGGGCTTTCCATCCCCGCCTCGAACAACGCAAGTTTGCAACTTGCTCCCGATCAGATCTCAGCGATCGCCGGATTGCGCGGCATGTTCCGGCAGTCCGGCGGCATCGTCGCGGTCTCCGTCACCACCACTCTGCTGGCCCACGCGGGCAACGGCGGGCTGGCCCAGGCGCACAGTTTCGTGGTGTTCGCCGCTGTCTTGCTGCTGATCATCCCGTTCACGCTGCTGGTCCCGGATCATCGCGGATCCTGGTGAGAAATTCGCTGTGGCCGGGGCGGGTGCGGACAGCCACGGTGTGCTACCGTTTCTGACGGTTGCAGTTTTGCAGTTCCCCGTTCGTTTTTGAAACGCCCGCGGATTTGTGATCCGCAGGGCGTTTTCTCATTTCTGGGCCTCGGTCCGGTGTGGGAGGGCTCGTTCGGCAACCAGGGGACCGACGACCGTCGGGACCTGTTACCCGCCCCACACAAGGAGCAGATCATGGCCAGCGGAACAGTGAAGTGGTTCAACGGTGAAAAGGGCTTCGGCTTCATTTCTCAGGACGGCGGCGGCGCCGACGTCTTCGTGCACTACTCGGCGATCGCGGCGGACGGCTACCGTTCGCTCGATGAGAACCAGAAGGTCGAGTTCGACCTGACCCAGGGCCCGAAGGGCCCGCAGGCGGAGAACGTCCGCCCGGTCTGAACCACCGCTTGAGCGAGCCCGGCCGATTTCGGCCGGGCTCGTTCTTTTTATCTGACCCAGAGCAATTCGCCGTCGTCCATCTGTTCGGTACGCCGAAGCCCGGCGGCCGCCGCGACGCCGGCAGACGCTATGTGGTCGGGGTGGACGTGCGCGATGATCCGCGCTGCCCCGTGAGCCTCTAGCCAGCCGACCAGCCCCACAGCGGCTTCCTTGGCATAGCCCAGCCCTTGCCAGGTCGTCCCCAGCACCCAGGCGATCTCCGCCTCGTCCCCGAGCACGGTGGCCTGCACATAGCCGACCAGTTCGTCGTACTGCGTAGCGCTGATCACCCAGTTGAGCCAGGACTCCCCCGGACGCCCCGGCCCCGCCACCTGTCGCCGGTACCGCTCGGTGAGCGCCCCTGCCGTCGGCGGCTCACCACCGGTGAACTCGTACAGCCCCGGATCCGCGAGCACGGGAGTCATCGCCTCGGCGTACTCCACCCGCAGCGGCAGCATGGCCAGCCGGTCGGTGACGAACCTGGTCGCGATCATCCGGCTGATGCTAGCTTCGAGCGGCTCGGCCGCTCCCTCCACGGCCGGCCCGCTCGTCGCCATCTCCACCCCTTCTTCCCTCCCGTTACGCCCGAAGCCTGGTGTTCGGATGCAGGTCGAACCGCGGGTTCCGGTGATCACCGGTCCCGTACGGCATCACCCGCTCCTCGTAGTGCAGGTGTGGCCCGCTGGCCAAGCCAAGGCGATCCCCTGTCTCCACCGTGTCGCCCTGACGGACCTCCGGCTCGGCCAGATGGTCGTAGAGATGCCAGATGGCATTGGACTCGACCACGACCTGATGGGCCAGCACCCGGACGACGACCCCGGCCATGGTGGCCCTGATCGGCGTACCGGCCGCCGCGCGGTAGTCACGACCCGAGTGGAGGCCGTGCTGCTCACCGCCTGCGACCCCGAACTCGCAGGTCACGTCCGCATTGTGTACCGGAGCTGCCATGGGACGAGGGTGCGGACAAACCTTCAGACAGTCTTAAACCCGGGCTGGGACGGCGGGATAAGGAGCCGGTTCGACCTCTAGTTCGGCCATGCGCTGGATATAGGTCCGGTACGCCCGCCTGGCCTCGCCATGGGCTCCGCTCGCCTGGAAAGCACCCACCAGCCCTAGGTGGGCTCGCTCGTCGTACTGGTCACGCTGCAGGATCCGCAGCAGGTACCCGGCGGCCGCGTCAGGATCATCCTTCCCCCGCTCAGCCAGCACCCGCGCGA
The DNA here is from genome assembly GCF_040681515.1 of Kribbella sp. NPDC051718. Taxonomy (NCBI): domain Bacteria; kingdom Bacillati; phylum Actinomycetota; class Actinomycetes; order Propionibacteriales; family Kribbellaceae; genus Kribbella; species Kribbella sp. NPDC051718. Next base: position 308,245 of record NZ_JBFAYZ010000008.1, read on the forward strand.
CGCGGACGTAGAGCGCTCGGGCCTCCTCACGCATCCCCGCGGCCCAGTCGGCGTACACGTCCTCCTCCAGGAAGTCCCCGCTGTACGCCGCCTCCGCCGCTCGCAGTAGCGGCATGCTGGTGCCGTCCAGGCCGCTCCGGGCGTCGCGAAGGAAGCCCTCGACGTCGACGGAGGTCTGGTCGCCGTCCAGCCAGATGGTCGCCCGGTCGGCCCCGACGAACCGGTCGGGCGAGTAGCGCTTCTCCGGATCCAGCACTGAGCGCACGGTCGAGAGGGCGACGGAGAGTCTCGGCGAGGCGACTGACTCTCCTTGGTCCGGCCAGAGCAGGTCGAGTAGCTGCACCCGGGCGACTGGGCGGCAGCGGCGGGCTACGAGGATCTTGAGGAGGTCGCGGGCCTTCTTCGACGGCCATTCGCCTAGTTGGATGGCTTTGCCGTCTCGTAGTACGCGGAAGCCGCCAAGGCACTCGATGCGCACCGGAGCGGGTCCTGTCTGCTGACTAGCCGCCAGAGCCGCTGCGGCGTAGCGGGTCGCTCCCGCGGCCAGGAACTGCTGGTGGGCCTGCAGCGCCAGCTCGCGCCCCTCACTACCCTGCGTGCGCCGAGCCAGCATCAACTCAGCCCGCGCCTGACCCAGCGGGTCGCCTAACTCATGCCTGATGTTCAGTACTTCGTGCAGCACCTCGCCGCCATCAGCAGCCGCATACAGCTCGAGTGCGTCTGCCAGCCCCGCCCGGTCGCGGCGTCGACGGCACAGGGCAGCCGCCTCCATCGCGGCGTCAGCAGCCTCGTCCTTGTTACCTGCATGGAGCGACACCCAGCCGAGGCCGACCAGCGCGCCGGACAAGTCCAGCACTGGACCGTAGGCCACTGCCTGCCGGGCGAGACCAGCGAGCTCGGCGGCTCGCTCCGGCTCCTCCACCGCCAGTACGCGTGCCAGGCCGGCCAGCGCCGGCACCACTGACTGCACGTCCTTGGAGTCCGCCACGGCGATCGCCTCCTCATAACAAGCTCTTGCCATTGCCCGGTCTCCCCGCTCCCGATAGACCTCGCCGAGCGTTGCGAGTGGCAGCGCTATCTGCTTCGAGTCCAGCTTCTGGTAGAGCGCCCGCGAGGCCTCCAGCTCGACGATCGCCTCGTCCAGCCGGCCCAGGCGCAGCAGCGCCTCACCCCTGTTGTTCAACGCCAGTGCACGGAACGCTGCGAAGCCGGCCCGATCCGCCAACTCCAGTGCGATCTCCAACTCGTCCAGGCCGAGCGAGTAGTAGCCCTCGTCGATGTGGTGCGAGGCGCGGTTCACCCGGATGCGGATCGACTGCAGCAGATCGCCTGCGCGCTCGGCGTACTCAAGGGCACGTAGGTAGTGCGAGGCGTTGCCCACTGGATCGCTGTCGACGGCGGCGAGCATGGCCAGCACTGTATGGACGATCGCCAGCGCCCGATCGTCGCCCGACGCCTTGGCCGATGCCTCCGCGCCCCCGACCAACTCACGGCACTCGTCGAACTCTCCACGCAGCCAGTGCGCGGCGGCCCACCAGGCCTGCAGTAGCGCCTCGTCAGCCGGGTGCTGCCCGTCGATCCGTCCCCTGCGATACACGGCAACCGCTACGTCGGTCCTGCCACGCAGGTGATGGATCAGACCTAACCGCCAAGCAATGGCGACAGGGATTTCGCCCTCCGGCACGATGATCCGGTCGAAGCAGTTCTCCGCGCCCTGCCAATCCCCGAGCACCTGCCGAGCTTCGCCTTCCAGCTGGTCCATTGCGGCGTCCCGCAGCTCATCGGGCAGAGAGGTGACCGCGGCAACCACTGTTTCTCCCAGACCGCCGTGGACCATCACCTGACCTCGCTCGGCAAGCATCCGGGCCACATGGGTTGAGTCCACTGCCTGGTAGCAAGCCAGGGCGTCTCGCTGGTCCCCGACGGACTCGAACCACTGCCCTGCTTGCAGTGTCAGCTCGGCCATGCCGACCTCGTCCGCTGACAACCTGTCGATGGCGAAGCCCCGTACCAGGGGGTTGAGCTCATAGCCGTCCACCTCGCCGGCAGAGACGAGCAGACCTCTAGTACGCAACTGCTGCAGGGTTTCCGCGTTCTCGGTGAGCCCTACCGCTTGGCAGAGCTCGGCACTGAACCTGGGCAAGACGGCGACCGCGGCAACCAATCGGCGTACCGACGGAGGCTCAGCTGCAAAGACCTCCTCGGCCAGGTAGTCATACAGCGGCCCATCCGACCGCAGCGCTCGCTGCAGCCGTCCCGGCCGCTCAGTAGCCGGTACTGTCCGCAGTGCCTCGACAGCCAGCCGCACAGCAGCCGGCCACCCCTGTACTGCGGCATGCAACGGCTCAGCAAGCTCCTCCGCCCCTTCGCCCAGTACTACGTTGAGCACGGCAACTGTCTCCTGCACGGTGAAAGCCAATGCAGTCGCGTCGATCTCCAACACCTGGCCTCTGCCACGCAGGCGGTCGATCCCGAAGGGCATAGCTGTCCGGGACGCGACCACTAGATGCAGCGAGGGCGGTGCGACTCGTACCAGGCCCTCGATCAACTTCGTTGCCGGGTCACCCGGATTGAGCTCGTGCAGGTCATCCAGCACGAGCACCACGTCACCGGTGAGGTTCTGCTCGAGTGCGTCGGCGAGCAAAGCGGCGTACGCGAGAGCTCTGGTGCCCTGCTCCGCGTCAGCGTCGGGGCCGCGCGGTCCCTGGAGCTCAGCGGCGAGCACAGCCGACAGTGCGGGCACCTGGCGGCGCAGCGCCTCGACCAGGCCGGTCACCATCGCAGCTAGTGAGCGGTCCTCGGCGCGGACGGTATACCAAGCGCAGGGGCGCTCAGCGGCCCAGGCACTGAGCAGAGTGGACTTGCCGAACCCGGCGTCGGCCACCACGGTCAGCAAGCGGCGGCGAGCGCCCTCGCTGAGCAGCTTGGTCAGCCTCGGCCTTGCGACCGTCCCCTCCATAGCCCCACCTCCGTGTCCCCGTGTGCACTCCCCCGAGTACGTAGAACAGGACAACACCGTCAGTAGTGACGCCGCAACAGTGTTAGCCCGGATCTCTACGGGAGGTTTGCCCGGTATCGGCGGGACAGCCGTCCCGGGACGGCTAAGGTGGGTGCCCATGAACGACCGGCTGGTGTGGATCGACTGTGAGATGACCGGACTCGATCTCGAAAAGGATGCCCTGATCGAGGTCGCCGTGCTCGTCACCGACTACGAACTCAACGTGCTCGGCGACGGGATCGACCTGGTGATCGCACCACCACCGGCTGCCCTGGAGCAGATGGGCGACTTCGTCCGCGACATGCACACCGGCTCCGGCCTGCTCGACGAGCTGCCGCAGGGCATCGAGCTCGCCGACGCCGAGCAGCAGGTCCTCGACTTCATCTCCGGCTACGTCAAGGAGCCGCGCAAGGCCGCGCTGGCCGGCAACTCGGTCGGTACCGACCGCACCTTCCTGGTCCGCGACATGCCCAAGGTCGAGTCCCACCTGCACTACCGCAACGTCGACGTCAGCTCGATCAAGGAACTCGTCCGCCGCTGGTACCCGCGGGTGTACTACGCGACGCCGGCCAAGAACGGCAACCACCGCGCGCTGGCCGACATCACCGAGTCCATCGCCGAGCTCCGCTACTACCGCCAGACAGTTTTCGTCCCGCTGCCCGGCCCGGACACGGAAACCGCCAAAGCGGCCGCGACGTTGGTCAGCACCCCGATTTCAAGTTCCTGACCTTCATCGCTATGATTCTCCAGTCGCGCTGATTAAGGCGGCGGGAAACATGGTGGGTATAGCTCAGCTGGTAGAGCACCTGGTTGTGGTCCAGGGGGCCGCGGGTTCAAGTCCCGTTACTCACCCTCGAAGTCGAAGGCGATCTGTGTCTGCGCAAAGCGCAGAGCGGGTCGCCTTCGGTATTTTTTGCGCCTTCGGCGCGGGTGGGGGCTTCGCCACCCACACCCCCTTAGGATCCGAGGCGTGAAGTCGTCGGGCAGTGCGTGGTTCGGGTACGGGATCGCCGTCGTGGTGACCTTCTTGGTCGGGATGCTCGCCTTCACCGTGTTCGTGCTGTCGAAGGTGTTCGGGTCATCCGCACCCGAGGAGAAGCCGACGCCGGAGCCCCAAGCAGTCACCAGTCCGACCACGTCCGTCGATCGGCGCCCGGTCGCGGTCGGCGTGATGGAAGTACAGGTGGTGAAGGGCAATCCGCAGCAGGTCGTGCTGATCGTCGCCACCCCGACCGGCTGCGCGCAGGAGCCGCAGGTGGTCACGTACGCCGAGGGCGCCGGCGCGATCGCAGTACGGGTCACCCAGCGGATCTACCGCAGCGGCTGCCACAAGAAGACCGCCTCCGTACTGGCGACAGCGAAAGCGCCCATCGCCGGGCGGACCCTGCTGCTCAACGGGGTGCCGTGGACGGTGGGGGCTGACGGGGCGTACCAGCAAGCCTTGCGGACTGCTACTTCCTGACGCAGGCCGCTGGGAGGTCGAACCACCTCAGGTGGTCGAACTCCTCGTTGACCGTCGCCTCTGTCTCCGGTGCTTTCTGCTGACAGGCGGCGAGCAGAGCACGGGCATCGGCCAGGTAGCCGACCAGCGCTGACTCGGGCGCCTTGTCGTCATGACGGGGATAGCGGAGCTGGCCGTCGGCGTCGTACCCGACCTGGGACAGGCGCATGGGCGGTTCGACCGGGCCGCGGTAGTGCTTCCAGAGACCGTTGGCCGGGTTGAAGCGGTAGTCGCCGAGCAGCCGCCAGCCTTCTTGCGCGACCAGGCGAACCGCCTCGACGACGTACTCGAAGACCGCTTCGGAGATGAAGTAGTTGAAGTTGACTCGCACCCAGCCCGGCTTGATGCCCTCGCAGCCGTGCACGATCTCCTCGGCGAACTCGGCCGAGCGGGCCAGATCGATGTCCAGCAAGGCGTGACCGTACGGGCCGGCGCAGGAACAGCCGCCGCGGGACTGGATGCCGAAGAGGTCGTTGAGCAGCGCCACCACGTAGTTGTGGTGCAGGTACCGACCCGAGGGCGCCTTGATGACGAACGAGACGATCGACAGTCGTTCCGCGTCGAGGTTGCCGAGGATCTGGATGCCCGGTTCGGCACGCCAGGCCTCGACGGCACGACGGAGGTACGCGTCCTCGTGCGCGCGGATGACGTCGATGCCGACCGCTTGCTTCAGCTGGAAGACCAGGCCGGCCCGGATCGACTCGATGATCGCGGGTGTACCGCCTTCCTCGCGGTGGATCGGGTCGTCGAGGTAGCGGTGCTCGGTCGGGTTCACGAAGGCGACCGTGCCGCCACCCGGTACGTCGGGGACGCGGTTGCGCATCAGCTCACGACGGGCGACCAGCACTCCCGGCGTACCGGGTCCGCCGATGAACTTGTGCGGGCTGAGGAAGATCGCGTCCTTGTACGCGAGCGGGTCCGCGTCGCGACCGCCGTACATGTCGATCTCGACGTACGGCGCGGCAGCGGCGAAGTCCCAGAACGACAGTGCGCCGTGCCGGTGCAGCAGCGCCGAGACGCGGTGGGTGTTGCTGACGATGCCGGTGACGTTGCTGGCGGCCGAGAACGAGCCGATCTTCAGCGGCCGCTCGGCGTACTTCACCAGCTGGGTTTCCAGCAGCGGGATGTCGATGTGCCCGTCGGCGTCCTGGCCGATCACCACCACGTCGGCGATCGACTCGCGCCAGGGCAGCTCGTTCGAGTGGTGCTCGTACGGGCCGATGAAGACGACCGGCCGCTGCTCCGGCGGGATCGTGGCGGTCAGGTGGTACTCGTCGTCCAGCTGGGCCGGGATGCGCAGACCGAGGATGCCGATCAGCTTGTCGATCGCGCCGGTCGCGCCGGAGCCGCAGAAGATCACCGCGGTCTCGTCGTCACCGCCGACGCTGTCGTGGATGATCTGGCGGGCGTCCTCACGCAACCGGGTGGTCTGCAGACCGGTGCCGCTCGACTCGGTGTGCGTGTTCGCGTACCGGGGCAGCACCTCCTCGCGGATGAAGTCCTCGAGGAAGCTGAGCGCCCGGCCGGAGGCGGTGTAGTCGGCGTACGTGACCCGGCGCGGCCCATACGGACCCGGCATCACCTGGTCGTCACCGATCACCGAGGACCGGATCCGGCTCAGCAAGGCGGTGTCCGGCGGCATCGCCACCCGGGTGTCGGCGGCGCTGTCGTCGGCGGTGCTGGTCGAGAGATCCCCCTGCATCGTCATGGCGTCAGGGTACGGCCGGTCAGCCACATTCGTCGCTGTAAGAGCTGACACCCTGGCGGCTAGGCTCTGGCGGAGTCGACGCGAGGAGCTGGGGATGACGTTTTCCAAGGAGCTGTGGGAGTCCGGGGCCGCCGAGGTGTACGCCGGGATCGTCCGGCACCCCTTCATCACCGGGCTGACCGACGGGACTCTGCCGCACAGCGCCTTCCGCTACTTCATCGTCCAGGACAGCCACTACCTGCGCTCGTACTCCCGTGCGCTCGCCCTGGTCGCCGCCCGGGCGGTGGACGAGGAGGCGGTCAGTATGTTCGCCCGCCACGCCGCAGACGCGATCGCTGTCGAGCAGGAGCTCCACAGCTCGTTGCTGGGCTCATTGGGCCTCACCTCGGCCGACGTCGACTCCGTAGGCTCTGGGCCGACCACTACGGCGTACATGTCCTATTTGACCGCCGTCTGCGCCACCGGGACGTACGCCGAGGCAGTGGCGACCGTACTGCCCTGCTACTGGATCTACCGCGAGGTCGGGCGGGAGCTGCTCAAGCACTCCTCGCCGGACCCGGTCTATGCGGAGTGGATTGCCGCCTACGGATCCGAGGAGTTCGATGCGGTCGTAGAGTCTGTACTGGCGGTGACAGACCGGCTCGACGCCGAGGTGGGCCAGGGCGAACGCGACCGTTGCCACCGGCACTTCTCCACGACCACCAGGTACGAGTGGATGTTCTGGGACGCCGCGTACCGCGAACTGGATTGGCCGGTCTGATGCAGAACTTCTACGACGTCGTGATCGTCGGCGGCGGCCACAACGGCCTCGTCGCGGCTTCGTACCTGGCCGGTGCCGGCCTCAGCACGCTGGTGCTCGAGCAGCAGGGCCATACCGGCGGTGCAGCGGTCAGCCAGCAGGTGTTCCCGGGCGTGGACGCTCGCCTGTCGCGGTACTCGTACCTGGTCAGCCTGCTGCCCGACAAGATCGTGGCCGACCTCGGTCTGGGCCTGGAGCTCCGCTCGCGATCAGTGGCGTCATACACGCCGGTACGCCGGGATGGGCGCGACCTGGGCCTCATGGTCGAGCGGCCCGAGGGGGCGGCTACCCGGGCATCCTTTGCGGCTCTGACTGGCGGCGATTCGGAGTACGAGGCCTGGACTTCGTTCTACAACTCTGTCGCGTCGCTGGCCGGCGCGGTCGCGCCGACCCTGCTCGGGCCGCTCCCGTCCGTCGCGGAGCTCCGCAAGCAGGTGGACCCCGCGCTGTGGGAGGCACTGGTCGAGCGGCCCTTCGGTGAGGTCGTGGAGCAGCGCTTCGCGGACGATACCGTGCGGGGCGTGGTGGCGACCGACGCAGTGATCGGCACCTTCGCCGGGCTGCACGACGAGTCACTGATCCAGAACCGCTGCTTCCTCTACCACCTGATCGGCAACGGTACGGGCGAGTGGCGCGTACCTGTGGGCGGCATGGGTGCCGTGACGGACGCACTGGCCGGCGCTGCTCGACGTGCGGGCGCCTCTGTGGTCGTCAACGCCTCCGTGACGTCGGTGGAAGCCGATGGGACTCGCGGGGCAGTTACGTGGATGGGTGGTGACGGAGAGCGCACGGTGGACTGCTCCTACGTGCTCGCCAACGTCGCGCCTACTGTTCTGGCCGGGCTGCGTGGTCGACCCGTCGCCGAGAAGCCCGAGGGTTCGCAGCTGAAGATCAACCTGCTGCTCTCCCGGCTCCCCCAGTTGCGTTCCGGCGATGACCCGACGCGGGCCTTCGCGGGCACCTTCCACATCGACGAGGACTACAGCCAGCTGGAGACCGCTTATCGATCGGCAGCCGACGGCTCGCTGCCTTCGGTACCGCCCTCCGAGGTCTACTGCCACTCCCTCACCGACCCGTCCATCCTCAGCCCGGAGTTGGTTGCCTCAGGCCACCAAACCCTGACCGTCTTCGGCGTCCACTTCCCGACCCGCTTGTTTGCCGCCGACAACGACGCGGCCCGCGACGAATCGGTACGCCGGGTGCTGGCCGGTCTGGAGTCCTACCTGGCCGAACCACTCGACCCCTGCATCGCCCGCGACGCCGACGGGAACCCCTGTATCGAAGCCAAAACCCCCGTCGACATCGAAGAATCCGTCGGCATGCCCGGCGGCCACATCTTCCACGGCGACCTCCAATGGCCCTGGGCCGAGGACGACGCGGAGGCCGGCCGCTGGGGCGTAGAAACCGACGTAGCCAACCTCCTCATCTGCGGCTCCGGCGCCCGCCGAGGCGGCGCCGTCAGCGGCATCGCCGGCCACAACGCAGCCATGGCCGTCCTGGACCTCCGCCCCTGACATACCGATTTCACTTCCACCCAAAACCCCTGCTACGATCCTCTTCGTTCGCAAGCACAACAGAACATGCGCCGCTAGCTCAATTGGCAGAGCAGCTGACTCTTAATCAGCGGGTTCGGGGTTCGAGTCCCTGGCGGCGCACCAACACCAAGGCCCGAGCAGACATCGCAATCTGTTCTCGGGCCTTTGTGTTGTCAGCGCACCCTTTACGCATCCCTTTGGCGCCCAGCCCGTTCAGGCTCTCCAGCCGCGCCCAGCTCGACAATCTGCGTCGAGCATCCGTCCCCGACCAGCGATCTTTATCTGATCGTGACTGTGCGTCACCTCACATCGTTTTGCATAGTTCTCGCAACCCCGGATCCTCCACCGCGCCAGCCGTTGAGCAGCCAACCATCCAACAGGTTGGAGGCTTGAGATGGCGAGACCCCCTCTACCCATCGGAACCTGGGGCGACGTCCGAACCCAGGTCGTCAAAACAGACGACGACGGCAACGCGATCAGTCATCGCGCGCAAGCGAAGTTCCGCGACCATGATGGTCAGGTCCGGCTCGTATCAGCGTTCGGCAGAACGCCGACCGCAGCCAAGAACAAGCTGCTGATCAAGCTCAAGGACCGCGCCAAGACCGGCCAGGGCGGCGAGCCGACCGCGATGCACAAGATCAACCACCTCCTTGATCTTTGGGTGGCCAAATTCAAGGAGCAGATCGCCGACGGCACCCGCTCCCCCACATCCATGGACACCTACCTTCGCGCCATCAAGAACCATGTCCGCCCCGCCCTCGGCGAACTCCGCATCGGCGAAGCCAACACACCGCGGGTCGACACCGTGATCTCCAACATCAAGAAGAACGCCGGCCCGCCGACAGCCAAGACTTGTCGCGCCGTCATCTCCGGAATGATGCAGCTCGCAGTCCGCTACGGCGCCATCACCGTCAACCCGGTCCGCGAAGTCGAAAGCATCGAACACCCCGCCAAGAAGCCTGCTCGAGCCATCCAAGCCGAAGAGATCACCCTCCTCCGCAAACACCTCAGAGCCGACGAAGCAGCCGTCCGCGCCGACCTCCCCGACCTGGTCACCTTCATGCTCGGCACCGGCGTCCGCATCGGCGAAGCCCTCGCCGTCCTCTGGTCCCAGATCGACCTCGACACCGGCACCGTCGACATCACCCACACCATCGTCCGCATCAAGGGCGAAGGCCTCATCCGCAAGCCAGCCAAATCCAAGGCCAGCAACCGCCAAGTCGGCCTCCCCAACTGGCTGCTCGCCACCCTCCGCACCAGAGCAGCCGCCGGCATCCGCCTCGACGACCCCATCTTCACCGACACCACCGGCGGCTACCGCGACCCCAACAACGTCCGCCGCTCCCTACGCACCGCCCTCGCCCCCGTAGGCAACAAAACCCGCCGCAACCTAGGCCAAGCCCTCCGCGCCACCCGCCGCCAAGCCGGCCTAACCCGCGAACAAGTAGCCAACACCCTCAACTGGCCCAAGAACAGGATCGAACTCATCGAAACCGGCCGCATCAAGGTCGACCGCACCATGGCCACCACCCTCCTCTGGACCTACAGCCCCACCCCACAAGCCACCGAAGCCCTACTCACCCAAGCAGACGAAGCCGCCGCCCCCATCCCCACCGACACACTCACCTGGATCACCTCCCACGCCTTCCGCAAAACCGTAGCCACCGCCCTAGACAGCGCCGGCCAGACTCCCCGCAACGCCGCCAACCAACTGGGCCACTCCCGAATCTCCATGACCCAAGACCACTACTACGACCGCAAAGCCCCCAACCCCGAAGCCACAAACGCCATCCAACAAGCCTTCGAAGACCCCGACCTCATCTAGCAACGCCTACGGGGCTGCCAACATGTTCCAGTACTACGCCGAAGACTCCGCCCGCTTCACCGGCGACCGCGACCCCACCCTGGTCCGCGAGCTCAACCCCGAGCTGCAGTCCTTCAAAACCTGGCTTGACCTGCACATTGACCAAGTCAAGGCCGCGATCGAGTAGCCGCGACCTCAGAGCCGTGGCCTGCTCCCGAACACTCACTACTTCGCATCAAGTGTCACCGTTTCGCGCCCTTTTCACGGAGCAGTGACGGAGCAGGAGCGGAGCTGCGGCCGGGCTTCCGGGCGATAGCCGTCCGGCGGCACAACCGGGCGCGGCGCCGGCGACCGCGCATGCCGGCTTCTGTCAATGTCTTCCTCCATACTGGTCGTCCGGCACGTCACACTGCTGGGGAATGGAAAGGCCGCGTGCAGATCACGACGCTCAGGATGAGCAACTTTCAATCGTTCGGGCCGGCCCCGACCTCAATCGAGCTCGGCGACGTCATCTATCTCCTCGGGCCCAACGGTGCAGGGAAGACAGTGGTCCTCGAAGGACTGTCCCGGCTCTTTAGCCCTCTGGTCTCGCAGCGGACCGTTCGCCGGGAGGACTTCCATATCGCGCTGACGGCGCCGGATCTTGACGAGGATCTGCCGACGCTCTGGCTCGAGGTCGATCTGGAGTTTCCCGAGGCAGGCGACGAAGACCCGCACGCAGCCGTACCGCCGTTCTTCGCGCACATGTCGATCGATGCCGAGGGCAGCGTTCCTTCGGTCCGGATCCGGCTGACCGCGTCGCTGGCCCTCGACGGTGAGATTGACGAGAAGATCGAGTACGTCTTGGAGGTGGACGATAAGGGCGAGCCGACCCAGACGGCCGAGATGTCCCGGTACGACCGCAGCCAGATCGAGACCCACTACCTGCCGGCACGTCGTGATCCTGGCGAGCACATGGCCTATACCACCGCGTCCTTGCTGGGGCGAACGCTGCGCGCGGCAGACTGGACAGGGCAGCGAGACATCCTCACCGACTTGTCGACCCAGATCACTGACGCCCTCAGCGCCAACGGCACTGTGACCAGCATCGGTGAGCGCTTGGAGAAAGAGTGGTCCGCGCTGCATCGCGGTACCTTCTTCAAGGATCCGGCCCTGACCTTCGGGCAGGGTGAACTCGAGAGCGTTCTTCGTCAGCTAACCGTTACATTCCTGCCTTCGCACACTGGTTCGCCAATAGCCTATGAGCGACTGAGCGATGGCCAGAAGTCGCTCCTCTACATCTCCTTGGTCCTCGCTTGGCAATCAATGGCGCGGCGCGTCCTGATTGGTCTCGACACCTCCCTCGATCGGGATCGCCTCCGACCGCCTGTCCACCTGATCATCGCGCTCGAGGAGCCCGAAAACAGCCTTGCGCCGCATTATCTGGGACGCATCGTCCGTCGGCTTCGAGACGCCTGCGGCTTCGGCGACGCCCAGGCGCTGATCGCCACCCACGCGCCGGCACTGCTCAAGCGGGTCGAGCCGGAGTCGATCCGCTTTCTGCGGCTCAACAACGAACGCGAGACCGCCGTACACCGCATCGTTTTGCCTGAGAAGGACTCTGATGCGGCCAAGTACGTTCGTGAAGCAGTGCTGGCCTACCCCGAGTTGTACTTCTCGCGCCTGGTGATCCTCGGTGAAGGCGACAGCGAGCTCATCGTCCTGCCGCGTGTCCTCGCCGCGGCCGGCATCGCCGAGGACGACGCTTCCGTCGCGGTGGTCCCCCTTGGGGGCCGCCACGTCAACCACTTCTGGCGGCTGCTGAACGAACTGCGAATCCCTTCCGTAACGCTGCTCGACCTCGACTGCGGTCGGTATCAAGCCGGATGGGGCCGGGTCCACAACGCACTGAAGCAAGTCAACGCCATCCGCCCTGGAACTTTCGACCCAGCGAAAATCGCCGCACTCCCCAAGTGGGATCAACCTATCGACTTCCCGCTCTACGCCAACGGCAAAGGCGCGATCTTCGTGCTTGAGCAGCAGGGCGTGTTCTTCTCCGAGCCGGTCGATCTGGACCTAATGCTGATGGTCGCCTTCCCGGAGGCGTACGGGGTTGAGCCCGCGACACCAGACGAGAAGGTCATCGTGTCTGTCCTCGGCAAGAACCACGTCAACGAAGACCGCCTTCCCGAGCAGGTTCTGAACCTCTTCGACAGCTACCACGCCAAATTCGACCTGCAGAGCAAGCCTGCGACGCATCTGGGCGCCATGGCCAATCTCAGCGACGAGGACCTGATCAGCGGTCTTCCGCAAGTTCTTCAACGAATGCTCGAACGTATTCGGCAAGACCTGGCGGGGCTACCGGAGTGATTCCAGCAGCCGACTGGCAACCTTCCGGCGGCCTGGTGCTCGAGCCCAACGGCCTCAGTGCGGTGACTACCATCGATCGCAATGTCGTGGTCGCTGCCGGTCCTGGCGCAGGCAAGACGGAGTTGCTCGCCCAGCGAGCCGATTTCTTGCTGCGCACCGGCCACTGCCCCTATCCGCGGCGGATTCTGGCGATCTCCTTCAAGGTCGACGCGGCCCGGAACCTCCGCGACCGCGTTCGGCTCCGGTCCGGCATCGAGCTGGCTGCACGCTTCGACAGCTTCACCTTCCATGGCTTCGCGAAGCGGCTTGTCGACAACTACCGCGGGCTCCTGACCGGCATCGACGCTCTGCCAGCCGACTACTTGCTGGATCAGCACGACCGGATCCAAGGCGTACAGATCACCTTTGACGACCTCGTCCCGCTGGCGCTCAAGATCCTCGACACTGGCGGCTACCCAAGAGGGGCTCTCCGCCAAACCTACAGCCACGTCTTCCTGGACGAATTCCAAGACACCACGAAAAACCAATACGCACTTGTCCGATCCGCGTTCGCAGGTACCACGGCGATGCTCATTGCGGTCGGAGACGTCAAGCAACGGATCATGGTTTGGGCCGGCGCCCTCCACGGCGTCCTCGAAGACTTCGCTGACGACTTCGACGCCTTGCCACTACCGCTGTACCTGAACCGTAGATCTGCGCCGCGCTTGCGCCGGATGCAGAATCGGATCGTCGCTGTCATGGACCCAGCCGCAGTAAGCCCCGACGAAGACCTCGCGGGTGAGGAAGGCAGCATTCGGAGCATTGCTGCCGCCACCGATCAGGAAGAGGCCCAGTTGGTCGCGGACCTGATCGAGGACTGGCTCACAGACACGCCACCCGCCGAGATCGCCGTACTGGTCAGGCAGCAACCGCACCTGGTCGCCGCGCCGCTCGCCCAGCAGTTGCAGGAGCGCGGCATCCCCTACCGGAACGAGCAGGCAAGCCAAGACCTTGCCGCCGAGCCCGTCGCGGCCATTATCTTCGACTTCATCCGCGTGGTTGCCGAGGACCGGCAGTCCCACGCCTACAGTGATCTACTTCGGCTCGCACATCGCGCGGCTCTCACCGAAGAGGCCGCTCGCCAGTTCGACAGCCGGCTCAGACGACTTCTCCATGAGGCGCGGACGCACGTCCGCACGTCCGAATTCGTCAAAGACCATTTGGACACCTGGAAACGGCTCGTCAACGAGTTTCTGGATCACATCGGCAGGCCGACGCTCATCGCTTTGTCGCCGAGCTACCAGCAGGGGAACAGGCTTGACGACGTCATCTCGCAAGCATTCAACGCCTTCGGGCACGAACTCGAGGTCGATGGCGACCCAGCTACCGCTCTCAAACGCCTTTCCGACGAGGGCGCAGTCCGATTTCTGACTATCCACAAGTGCAAGGGGCTGGAGTTCGAGAAAGTCATCGTGCTCGGTGTCGAACAGGAGCTCTTCTGGGGCAACGACGAGGAAGCTCTCTCTGAGTTCTTCGTTGCCATCTCCCGCGCGAAGACCGACCTCGTCCTCACTCATGTCAGCCATCGCGCATTGCCGGACGAGCCCGTCAAGCGCTGGAGCGAACACCGAACTCCCTATACCGAGTTTCTGAATTTCGCCATCGACAGCTAGGGTCTGGCACCTTGTCTGGCAGGGTGTCAGAGGCCGAGACTCGCCGTGGTCCGCAAACTCGGCGCCGCGCTAGAGTTCATCGCAGACTGGCTCCGACTCCAACAACCATCTCAGCTCACCTTTGGCCGCAGTTCGCTTCGTCCGTTGTCGTAGCCGACGTGACATCCCTCACCGTTCTTCGACATTCGCGCAGCGTTCCATTGAGCCCCACGGCGTCCATGCTCTTGACCGCGGTCACCGAACCCAGCACTACCGGAAATCTCGGGATTTGGTTTTGGCAGCGAGTGGGAGTAGTTGGAGTTTTTCGGCGTTGAGGTTGACGACCTGGCCGGTGCGTTGGACGCGGCCGGTGACGATGATGGCGGCGGCGGTGCGGGCGGTTTTGGCGTTGGCGGTCCAGGCGCCGATGGAGACGACGATGTTGGCCATGCCGGTTTCGTCTTCGAGGTTGATGAAGGTGACACCGGAGGCGGTGGCGGGGCGTTGGCGGTGGGTGATGACGCCGGCTACCCGGACGCGGGAGCCGTCGTCGGCTTGGCGGAGGTCGGCGGCGGACAGAATTCCTTGTTCGCGGAGCCAGCCGCGGATGCGCTGAACTGGGTGACTGGTGGTGGTGATGCTGGTGGACCACAGGTCGGCCATGTCGGTCTCGATCTCGCTCATCCCGGGCAGCATCGGCGGCGGCCCGGCGGCGGTGATGCCGGGGAGCCGGTCGGGGCGTTCTTCGGCGGCGGCACCGGCTTGCCAGATCGCTCGACGGCGGTCGAGGCCGAAGCAGTCGAACGCACCTGCAGTGGCGAGCGCGTCGACTTGTTTGGCGGTGATCCCGGTCCGGCGGACCAGGTCGGCCATCGACGTGTACGGGCCGCCGTTGTCGCGTTCGGCGACGATCTTCTCGGCGTCCTTCTCGCCGATCGACCGGACATCGGTCAGCCCGAGCCGTACGGCGTAGGCGCCGTCGCGGCGATGCGTGCTGGTCGAGAACGGAGCGTTGAGGTCGAAGGGGCCTACGACGGGCTGAGGGTCGACCAGGCAGGCCGGGTCGCCGGTCGGGCCACTCAGTTGCTGGCCGTCGACGAGGTGTTCGAGGTCTGCGTTGATGCCGGAGCGGTCGAGGTCGGGGCGGCGGGTTTCGACGCCGTGGCGGCGGGCGTCGGCCACCAGTGATTGCGGGGAGTAGAAGCCCATCGGCTGCGCGCGCAGGAGGGCGGCGAGGAAGGCTGCTGGGTAGTGGAGGCGGAACCAGGTGGAGGTGTAGACGAGCAGCCCGAAGCTGATCGAGTGGGACTCGGCGAACCCGAAGTTCGCGAACGCTTCGATCTTGTCGTAGATCTCCTCCGCCAGGTCGCCAGTGATCCCGTTCGCCTTCATCCCGTCGAATAGCTTGGTTTTCAGGGACGAGATTTTATCGATGCCGCGTTTGGAGCCCATGGCGCGGCGTAGCAGGTCGGCCTCGTCGCCGTCGATGCCGCCGACGGCCATCGCCATCTGCATCAACTGCTCCTGAAACAACGGCACACCCAGCGTCCGCTCGAGAACCGGTTGGAGTTTGGGGTGCAGGTAGGTGATGGGTTCTTGGCCGGTGCGGCGGCGGATGTAGGGGTGCACGGCGCCACCTTGGATCGGCCCGGGACGGATCAACGCGATCTCGGTGACCAGGTCGTAGAAGCGGCGCGGCAGCAGCCTCGGCAGGGTGGCCATCTGCGCGCGGGACTCGACCTGGAACACCCCCACCGAGTCTCCGCGGCAGAGCTGGTCGTAGACGCCGGCTTCCTCCTTCGGGATGGTGTGCAGCGACCAGGCCTCGCCGGTGTGCTCGCGGACCAGGTCGATGCAGTACTGGAGCGCGGCGAGCATGCCGAGGCCGAGCAGGTCGAACTTGACCAGTCCCATCCATGCGCAGTCGTCCTTGTCCCACTGCAACACGGTCCGCTTCTCCTTGCGGGCATGCTCGATCGGCACCACCTCCCCCACCGGCCGCTCCGTCAGCACCATCCCACCGGAATGAATCCCCAGGTGCCGCGGGAACTTCAGCAACTGGGTCGCCAAGGCGGTGACGCGTTGCGGGATGTCGCCCTCTCCCCCGCCACCGGCCGCGATATCGGGTGACCAACCGTCGATGTTCTTGGACCAGGCGTCTTGCTGGCCGACGGAGTAGCCGAGGGCTTTGGCGGCGTCGCGGATCGCGGACTTTGGCCGGTACGAGATGACGTTGGCGACCTGGGCGGCGTTGCGGCGCCCGTACTTGCCGTAGACGAACTGGATCACTTCTTCGCGCCGGTCGGAGTCGAAGTCGACATCGATGTCGGGTTCCTCGGTGCGGGTCGCGGCCAGGAACCGCTCGAACGGCAAGCCATACAAGATGCTGTCCACCGCCGTGATCTCCAGCGCGTAACAAACCGCAGAGTTCGCGGCCGATCCCCTGCCCTGGTAGAGGATCTGCTTGTTGCGGGCGAACCGGCAGATGTCGAACACGATCAAGAAATAGCCTGGGAAGCCGCGCTCCTCGATCACGTCCAACTCCCGGTCGAGGCGCTGGTAGGCGTCCGGGCGTTGCTCGCGGGTGCCGTAGCGGGTCTTCGCGCCGCTGTAGGTGAGGTGCCGCAGCCAGCTCATCGGGGTCTGCCCCTCCGGCACGTCCCGCAACGGCAACCGCGGCTTCGCGCGACGCAGGTCGAACCCGAGCTGCTTGGCCAGCCGCACTGAGTACTCCACCGCTCCGGGGTACCGACGGAACTGCTGCCGCATCTCAGCGCCGGAGCGCAGGAACGCCATGCCGGCCGGCGGCAGCCATCCGTCCATCGCGTCAAGGTCACGCCGTGCCCGTACTGCGGCGAGCGCCGCGGCGAGCTGGTGGTCGCGCGGGTTCGCGTAGTGCACGTTGTTCGTCGCCACCACCGGCAGGCCCCGCGTCGCGGCCAGGTCGGCGAGGATCCGGTTGCGGGTCGAGTCGGTCGGCAACTGATGGTCGGTCAGCTCGACCACGACCCGGTCGGTACCGAAGAGCGCGACCAGCCGGTCGAGTTCACGGTCGGCGGCAGCCGGCCCGTCGACTGCTCCCCCGGCCTCGAGCGCCTGCCGTACGGCGCCCTTGCGGCATCCGGTGAGCACGATCCAGTGATCGCGGCCGCGGGCAGACAGTTCCTCCAGGTCGTACACGGGCCGGCCTTTCTCGCCGCCCGCGAGCTGGGCTTCGGTAATCGCGCCGGCCAGCCGGTGATAGCCCTCCTGCCCTTCGGCCAACACCAGCAAGTGACTGCCTTCCGGATCCGCCACACCGTTCTGCGGACCCGACAGCCCCAGCGACAACTCCGCACCGAACACCGTCGGCACACCATGCGCCGTCGCGGCCTCGGCGAACCTCGCTGCACCGTAGAAGCCGTCATGATCGGTCAGCGCCAGACCGTGCAGGCCGAGATCGGCCGCGGTCTCCACCAGCCTCTCCGGCTGCGACGCACCATCCAGGAAAGAGAACGTCGAATGCGCATGCAACTCGGCGTACGGGACGGCCTCCGCGCGGAGCCGGGCCGCCCGATCGATCGGCGACTCACCATCGGCCGCGGGGACGTACGGGCCGCGATGCTGACTCCACGCCGGCGAATCGCCACCGTCGCCTGCCGCGGGGCGGCCTCCGTCGCTGCCTGGCCGCGACCGGTTCGACAGGCGCCGCTCCAGCTCCGACCACTTCACCGGCGGATTGTCGTAGCCCATACACGTTCCTCCCGTTAACACCGAGACTAGAACATATGTTCGAACATCGGCTATCGTGGGTGCCATGCTTGGACGGTTCACAGTGCGCCCCTCCGACGCCGGCGACGGCACCTACGGCGTGTGGGACGGCGCGGTCAACGGCTGGCGTGCGCCGAATCTCGATAAGACCGAGGCCGAGCGGATCAAGACCGATCTCGACCTGCAGTTCAACGCTCACGGGCCGCGCCCAGCCGACGATGTCCGCAGCGTTGACCCGCCCCAGCCCGTCGAGCACCTGACTGCCTGGGAGCCCGCCGAACTGGACGCCTGGATCCGCGACGGCGGCCAATGGCTCGGCCGGGTCCGCGACCGCGACGGACACATCGCCTGGATCCCGCAATCCGACCTCCGCCCCGCCGGACAACAGACTCCCTGACATCGAGGAGAGTGAACTGATGGCAGGTGGACCCACGATCAGGCTCGACGGCGGACCAGGCCACGGGCAGATCTACTTCGAGGACGAGTTCCGCGACCGGATCAGAGCCGCACAACGGATGCATCGCACCGAACCGGACGCGGCCGGCTGGGCCCTCGGTTACGCGCCCGGCGGGATCTCGGCGGGCGGCGGAAGGCTCTGGATCTGGCAAGGCATCAACTGCCACCCCGCCGATCCGCGCGACCCTGACTTGGCCCACTACGGTGCCGCGTTCGCAGCCGAACTCCACTCCGTACCTCGAACTGCCGCCTAATTAAGTACCGCGAGACTGGGGTGAGTCGGGGGTTTCTTCACCGGTACTGCGGCCCGGGCACTGCCGACCCAGTAGCTCGGCTGCCTAGGGGTTGAGGCGCTTGACGTCATTGGGGGTGAGGTCTGCGCGAACACGGTGGAACCGCAGGGGGTGGCGATAATGGTCGCCTTGTTTGGCTGCGTCGGCGGCGACTTCGACCACGACGACCGGTTTGACCTTGACGATCGCTACCTTCTTCGCGCCGCGGCCCCAATGGCCGGGGCCGATCTCGTCGGGCCACGGATGCCGGACGCCGGCGGGTTTCAGGGCCGCAGCGAGTTCGGCCGCCTGGGCCGCGGCCAGCGGCACGGTCCGCCCGACGATCTCCAGGTCACGGCCTCGATACAGCCCGCACACCGCGACCTCTGGATGTCTCAGGCTGCCGGTGACGGCGCCGACGATCACTTCGATCGTCTCGCGGTGTTTGACCTTTTAGAGGGCTGGATTTTGTGTCGTGCACTGTCGCGTTGAGGACCGATTTGGCACGTCTACGACACCCCGCTCTGGGGTGAGGGCGTGCGCGCCGCGAGGTTCTACGTTGGCGCTCGTGTCAGGTGACGGGTGGGCCGCGGGAGGCGGAGTGCGAGTGTTTGCGGTGCAACTGCCGTCGGGTGTTCGGTATTGGACGGTGCTGGACGGGGATCTCCGGATGCATCGGGCCGCGGACGACTTCTTGCGGCATCTGCGGTTTGGCCGGGGTCGCGCGGAGGGTACGACGACGTACGCGACGTCGGTTTCGCTGTACTTGCTGTGGTGCGGGCAGGTCCACAGGGACTGGTGGGACGCGGTAGATCGGCTGGGCGCGTTCATGCTGTGGCTGCGCCATGCAGAGGGGCCTGCTGCAGGCGCTGGGATCAGCTCGCCGGGGCTGGTGGTGCGGCAGGCGGGCAGGATCAACGCGGTCCTGGTCGCGGTGCGCGAGTTCTTGAAGCACGCGGTTGCAGCAGGCGAGGCTCCGGCTCGGGTGTTGTCGGCTCTGTACGAGATCAGTGACGATCGCTGGCTGCCGGCGGATCTGCGCGGCGAGCGCAATGGCCTGCGCTTCGTGGCCAGGCCGCGTCATCGGCTGTCGGTTCCGGCGTCAGTCGGCGAGGTCCAGCGACGACGACGCGCTCGCGTTGCTGCGCGCATGCCGGTCGGCGCGGGACCGGTTCATCGTGGTGCTGCTCGGCCGGGCCGGCCTACGGCGGGGTGAGGCGGCGGGCCTTCGGCGCCCCGACATGCATATGGCGCTGGATTCGAGGTCGTTGGGTTGTGAGGTTCCTGGCGAGCACCTGCACGTCGTTCGCCGGGAGGACGCGCCGAATGGCGCGATCGCGAAGTCACCATGGTCCCGGGTCGTGCCGCTGGACTTCTTGGTGGTGCAGGCCTACGACGCCTACTGCTGGGAACGACAGCAGGTGCCGGCCGCCGCTGGCTGCGACTTCGTGCTGGTGAACCTGTTCCGGGAGCCTCTTGGTGCACCGATGCGGCCGGGATCGGTGACCGAACTGCTGGCGGCGCTGTCGCGCCGAGCGGGACTGGAGCGACCGGTGCATCCACACATGCTGCGCCACGCCTTCGCGAGCAACGTGCTGGATGCAGGCGGAACCTTGGACGAGGCGCAGGCCCTGCTGGGACACGCGAGTCTGGCCTCGACGCAGGTCTACGCACATCCAGCGCCAGCGCGGCTACGAGCGGCAGTGGATCGGCTCGCTCGGGACACCACAGGGCGCCGATGACCACCCCGCATCCCGCACTCGTCGTCGGTGCAGGCTTTGGGGACGACCTGCGGTTGTCGCGGCTGGAGGCCTTGCTGGATCCTGTGTTCCTGGCCGAGGCCGGCTAGGATGCCGAGCAGGCGCTGCTGCGGCCGTCGCCGGATCACCGACTGCTCGGCTGGTCGCATTGCTCGGTGCCAGGCTGCAGGGTCGAAACCAGCAAACAGCTCTGCAACGGCTGCCGGCGGCGGCAGACCGACAGTGGGTTGTCGCCTGAGCAGTTCATCGCTTCGGCGCCGGCGAAGAGGCACGGTGGCGCCGAGGGTCGGTGGCTGTTCGATGAACGACTCTGCCGAGTCGACCGATGCCAACGACCGATGTACGCCCGCACCATGGGGTTGTGCAACTCGCACACCATTCGATGCCGCGACCTGTTCGGCCGGATCGATCCAGCCGACGTCCCGCTATTCCTGGCACGCTCCGACGTCCGGCCCTTCCCGAGCTGGGGGCCATGCAGGGTCGTCGCCTGCCTGCGGCTGGCCTACAACGGCGTCGGCCTGTGTCTGCTCCACTCACAGCGATGGCACGAGACACTGCGCAGCGATGTCGACGCGGATCTGGCTGAGTGGTGCCGCCGCGAGGATGGCGTCACCGTGTCCGGTGTCGCGAACCTCCGCGGCCTGCCGCGGCCGATCGTGCTCGAGTTCCTCGGTGGCCTGCAGTTGCGCGCCGGGCAGGGCAGGAAGACTCGGCCTTCTCAAGCGAATCGGCTCGCACGGGCCGCGCGGCATCAACAGGTTGCCAGCCTGCGTGATATCAATCTGGACGGTCTCGGCGAAGACGTGAAGAGCCTGGTCGCGTTGCTGGTGCGCGACGTCGACCGCGCGACAACCACCCCCGGGGAGGAGCAGCGCAAGGATCACTGGGATTTGGCCGTCCTTGGCTCGGTCGGCCGGATCGACTTCACCATCTTGACCCAGCCGTGGCTGCGAGAAGTCGCCAAGCACTGGGCCAGCGAAGACCTGGCCCGGCGCCGCGGCGACAGCGCCGGCATGGTGGTGCGAACCCACATCGGGTCCCTGGCCGAACTGTCCACCACGCTGCGACTGACCCGCGTCGACCACGGCCTCAACCCGACCGCGCTCGGCCGGCCGGACATCGTGGCGTTCCTGACCCGGCTGGGCCATCTCGAGCAGACCGAAGCAATCTCGGCGAATCGGCGGTATCAGGTCGTCCGGCATGTCCGGACCGTCCTGCGCGACGCGCGGGATCTCGGCATGACCCGGCCTGACGGCTGCGCAGCCGGGCTCCCGGGCGAGTTCGGTGTTCGGCCCGAAGACGTCCCGCCGCCGGCCCACGTCGACGGTCCTGGCCGCGCGCTGCCAAACGAGGTCATGAACGTGCTCAACGACGCACTGCCGCTGCTGGAGACCAGGAGCGGTCGTTCCTCGCGAGTGGCGGTGGAGGTCCTCATGGACACCGGCCGCCGCCCCGACCAGGTCTGCCAGCTCCCGCTGGACTGCCTGGACCGCGACGGCGACGGCAAGTACGTACTGATCTACACCGACTACAAGGAGAATCGGCTACAGCGCCGGCTGCCGATCCCCGACAGCACCGCGGCCCTGATTCGCGGGCAGCAGGCTGCAGTCCGCGAGGCCTTCCCCGCCGCCGACCCGCGTCACCTGGTCCTGATCCCGGCCGCCTCGGCAAACCCACAAGGAACCAAGTCGCTACGCGCGACGGGACTGACGAACCTTCACCGCGGGTGGGTCGACCAGCTACCCGAGTTCAGGCTGACCGACGGGGGGATCTTCCCGCACGCGGCGGTCGTTGCCTACGCCTACCGACACACCTACGCCCAGCGGCACGCTGACGCAGGCACACCGATCGAGGTGCTGCGCGAGCTGATGGGCCATCGCAGTGTCCACTCGACCGAGGCCTACTACCGGATCACCGAGGTCCGCACGCGGGCTGCGGTGACCCGAGTGGCCGACCACCAGTTCGACGGCTCCGGCAATCGGGTCTGGCGCCAAGTTGCCGTCCTGCTCGACAGCGAACGCGCCCGCATGCGCGTCGGCCAGGTCGCCGTCCCCTACGGCACTTGTACCGAACCGTCCAACGTCCAAGCAGGAGGCAGTGCCTGCCCCTTCCGGTTCCGCTGCCTCGGGTGCGGCCACTTCCGCACCGACGTCTCCTATCTGCCCGAACTTCGCGCCCACCTGGATCGGCTGCTCGCAGACAGAGAACGCGTCATCGCCGCTACCGAACTCGAACCGTGGGCCCGAACCGAGGCCGTGCCCAGTGACACCGAGATAGAGAAGGTGCGCGCCCTGATCAGACAGCTCGACGACCACGTCGACGACCTCACCCCGGCTGAACGCGACCAGATCACCGAGGCGATCGGCGTCCTCCGCACGACACGCCAGGCGGTGGTCCACCTAGGCATGCCAATCGCACCACCGGCCAGCGGCGACCCGCGCGATGTCCGGCCGGCCGGCCGGTGATCCAAACAAGTGGCCCGGCGGATTCCGCGACTGGTCAGGAGCAGCCATTGGCGCGGGCTCGCCGCCGCGACACCGCGCGGAGGCGCCTGCAGGTCCACAACGCGATCGCCGAGCAGGTCTCCGCCGGCGCAGACATCACCGTGTCCTCCATTGCGCGTGCTGCCCGAGTGCATCGCAGCTTCATCCACCGCCACCCCGACCTGCACGCCGCTGTCCTGGCCGCGGCCGCTGTCCCCGCAGAGCTGCAACCAACAACGGCGCAAACCAGCGTTGCGTCTCTTCGCGCCGACCTGCTCAACATCCGCGCGCACAACACCCGACTGCAACAACACGTCCGAGCCCTGGAACACCGGCTGCCGGAAAGCCTCGGCCAGGCCGTCTATCGCGATAGCGGCCTCGGAGCACCCGATGACATCCGCGGCCTCCAGGAGACACTTACCGACCGCGAGCAGCAACTCCTTGAGCTACGCCGCAAACTCGAGGAACGCGAAGACGAACTCGCTGCGGCACGAGCGGCCAATCGCGAACTGATGACTCAACTCAATACCCGCTGTTGAGCGACGACCACGACACCTGCTGGACATCGAGGGGATCGATGTCAGCTCCCACGCGCGCCATTCGAAGCGGGTGATCGAGTCTGTCGGCGAGGTCGCCGCGCCGGACGAGGCGCTGAACATCCTGCTGCAGCGTGAAGCTGCCGCTGCCGTCAATGATCGGGAGGTCGCCGTTTGGCTAGAGTTCAACGATTTCGTCGTAGGCGAAGGTCATCAGGTGTTCACTGACGAAGGGCAGTCGCTCGATCTCGGCCTTCAGGCTGGCGAGGCTGTCGTGCTGGAAGATGCCGACGACGCCGTGTTTGGCGGTGTAGCGGTAGGCCGATGTGACTGTTCCTTCGGCCCGCAACTGGTTGAGTACGGCGGTCTCTAGTTCGGCATAGTGGACCAGCTGCTCGGGCTTGGTGATCGTTGCTGTCGCGAGGAATTGCACGGCGTGTCCTTTCGGTGACCAGATGCCGGTGGTAGTTCGGCTGGCGCCGAGCTCGGTTGGGGGGAGGCCGACCATCGCAGTGGCCTTCGGGAGTTCTGTGAGAAGCACATGCATCGGCAGCCGAACATGGTCCTGCCGATGGCGAACATGCTGACTTCGAGCGGTGATGACTGCGAGCGGCGTCGGCGGTCCTGACACACCGCAGGGGCGTGGTGCTTGGCCCGGCGCAGTGGGTCTGCGCCGGGCCAAGCGCTTCGTCTGGTCAGCGAGTCGTGGTGGCCGCTTTGACGATGACGCGGGTTACCTGGTCAGGTTGCGAGATCAGCGACAGGTGAGAGCCGTCGATTTCGGTGACGTGGGCGTGGGCGCGGGCCGACATCAGCTTTTGGCTGTGCGGCGGGATGACCTTGTCCTGCCGGCTGATGAGCGCCCAGGACGGGATGGTCTTCCATGCCGGGGTCGTGGAGGGTTCACTGAAACCGCCGGTCGCGAACGGGGTCTGGGTTGCGGCCAGTAGGGCGGCTTTGTTGCGGGGCAGGTCGTTGGCGAACCCGGTCGCGAAGGTCTGCGGCAGCACGTAGGAGTCGCCGGCTCCGGCGGGGGCGCCGGGGTAGCCGGTGAGCCGCAAGACGCTGGCCGGGTTGGTCAGGGCGGGTTCGAGGATCGACCCGGATCCCGCGGTGAGGCTGCCGATCGACTCACCCTGGTCAGGGGCGAACGCGTCGATGTACACCAGGGCTTTGACGTTGGGGTTGCCGGTCGCGGCGTCGGTGATCACGAATCCGCCGTAGGAGTGTCCGGCGAGCACGATCGGGCCGGTGATCGCGGCGAGGTAGTCGCGCAGGTACTCGCTGTCGGATGCCGGTCCGCGGCCGGGTTGTGGGGCGACGGCTACGGGGTAGCCGAGGTGCTGGAGCTGGGCGATCTCGCCGCTCCAGCTGGACCCGTCGGCCCAGGCGCCGTGCACCAGCACGACGGTCGGCTTCGGCCCGGCGGCGACGTAGAGCGGCGTACTCGAGTGCTGCGGCGGGTTTGCCGAGGCGGAGGTGAGCGAGGCGGTGAGGACGCCGGCGCCGATGAGGACGCTTGCGGCCAGGGCTGTGGCCGTTCGGCCGTGCCGTGGGAAGAACTTCATGGGATTTCCTTCGTGAGAGTCGGGGTCGAACACAGCCGGGTGGCGTGTTCGGGACAGCGGTTACCGCTGACGCGCAACGATCCGGTCAGGCCGTCGTAGGTCGCAGCTCGCCTTCGACGAGCTGTAGTTGCAGTGCTTCGACCGGTCCGGACAGGACCGCTTTGAAGGCCCGGCTGGAGTCGTCGGCGAGTACCTCGGCCGCGTCGGCCTCGATGGCTTCGACGATTTGCCGGGCGACGTCCCCTGCGGGGTTCTTGACGACCTCTAGATCGTGGGTCATGTCGGTGGCGGTGTAGCTGAGGTGGGCGCCGAGGACATGGGTGTGCTGGTCGGCCAGGGCGACGCGCAGCGAGTTGGTGATCGACCAGGCCGCTGCCTTCGATGCGCCGTAGACGCCGGCGCCGGCGGTCCAGGACTGGACCGACAAGATGTTGACCAGCGTGCCGCCGCCGTTGGCGGCGAGGATGGGCGCGAACTCCTGCGAGACGCGCAGTAGCCCGAACACGTTGACGTCGAAGACCCGCCACATACTGTTGTCGCTGGTCGTGGTGATGTTCTCGCGTGCGGATTCGCCGGCGTTGTTGACCAGGATCGACACGTCGCGAGCTTGCGCCGCGACGTCGAGCACTGACTGGCGTTCGGTGACCTCGAGGCGCAGCGGGATGATCCGTGGGTCGGTCTCGGGCGTCGGGGTGCGGGCGGTGACGTAGACCTTGGTCGCACCGGCGGCAAGCAGCGCGTCGGTGATGGCCTTCCCGAGGCCGCGCTGCCCACCGGTCACCAGCGCCACAGCGCCCGCGACTGCGCTCATGCGCCCGGGGTGCTGGTGGCAGCGGTGCCGTCCAAGCTGGCGGAGTCCTGAGTCGGGTCGTGTTCGACGACCCACCGCAAGACGTAGCTGGCCACGTCTTCCCAGCCACTGTCGAACACGAGCGAGTGGCCACGCCCCTCGAAGGCGTGGTAGTCGGTGACCGCGGCCGAGTTGGCGTAGAGGTCGTGCGCCTGGCGGGCGACGACCTCGGGCGCCGTGTGGTCCTTGGTGGCTCCGGTGATCAGCAGCGGCCCGCGGCGGTCGAGGCTGGTGTCGACGGCTGTCGGGGACTGTGGGTCCTTCTTTGCGGCGGTGAGCTCGAAGATGGTGCGGCCGGGACCGGGGATGGCGTAGGTGTCGAACAGTTGCCGGGACTCGGCTTTGCTCAGGGTGTTGCCGAATCCGAAGCGGAACTGCCTGGCGCTCAAGGCCACGGCGCGGGCCTTGTTCTTGGGGTTGCGCAGCACCGGCAGCGCGGAGCGGATCTGGGCCAGCGGCAGTTTGTCAGCCCCCTTGATGGGTGCCGGGCTGACAGCGACCGCGGCGGCAGCGTGGCCGTCGGCGAGCAACTTCTGGGCGATCAGGCCGCCGAAGGAGTGGCCGATGACGATGGGTTTGCTGGGCAGGTCCGCGATGTAGCGGGCGTAGCCGGCGGTGAGTTCGGCGACGCCGAGCCCAGCCAGGGCTTCGGGGTGCGCACGGGTTGCGGCGGCGGTGGCGGCGTCGCCGGTCCAGCCGGGGGCGTGCGGGCTGTACCCGGCATCGGCGAACAGGGCTTGCCAGGGTTGCCAGGCGTCGGAGTGGATCCACAGCCCGTGGATGAACACGACGGGTCGTGCCGGAATGTTCGGTGTGGACATGCTGTCTCCTCGCGCCCGCGGGCGCGTAATAGGTAGGTCGGGTGGGGTTATGCGGCTGGTCGAAGGAGCTCGGGGTAAAGGGCCGCGACGCCGCCGGCGAGGTTCGTCCGGACTGCACGGGCCATGTCGTCAGCGAGGACTTCGAGCTCGCCGGATTCCAGGCCGTCGAGCGCGATCGCCGCGACCAGGGCGGGGTCACTCTTGGCGACGTCGACGTGGGCGACCATGTCGGTGTCCATATAGCCGACGTGCAGCGCACTGACCTGGGTCTGCTGCGCGACCAGTTCGCCACGTACTCCGTTCGTCAGCGACCAGGCCGCGGACTTCGCGGCCGAGTAGCCGGTGTAGCCGGGGTATGACACCCAGGACAGCACCGACAACACATTGAGGATGGCGCTGCGCTCGTGCGCCGCGAGCTGCGGGTTGAACGCCCGGATCACGTCCAACGGACCGAAGTAGTGGGTACGCATCTCCAGTTCCAGGTCGTCGCGGTCACCGTCGACCAGCCCGGCGCCGGTGAACGAGCCGGCGTTGTTGACGACGATGGACACGCCGCGAGTCTGCGCGGCGGCCGCGGCGATCGAAGCCCGGTCGGTGACGTCGAGCTGAATCGGGACAGCACCGGGGACATCGATCCTGTCGGGGTTGCGGGCCGCCGCGTAGACGGTCGCGCCGCGGGCGATCAGCTGCTCGGTCAGGTGCCGGCCGAGGCCGCGGTTGGCGCCGGTCACCAAAGCAGTGCTGCCGTCAATCTGCATGTCGATCCGTTCTGAGCAAGGACAAGCGCGCCAACGGACGGCCCTCATCGGACCTGCCTTCGCAGCGGCT
Organism: Kribbella sp. NPDC051718; assembly: GCF_040681515.1. Taxonomy (NCBI): domain Bacteria; kingdom Bacillati; phylum Actinomycetota; class Actinomycetes; order Propionibacteriales; family Kribbellaceae; genus Kribbella; species Kribbella sp. NPDC051718. Next base: position 335,894 of record NZ_JBFAYZ010000008.1, read on the forward strand.
TCGGGGATGTGGCCAAGCGGCCGAAGATGGAGAAACCTCAGGCCTGCGAGAACCCGTCCCCAGGGGTCGTCGCCGACTCGACTGTGCGCTGGCCTCCATCTATCGCACTCACCCTGACATACTGACTTGGAAAAAGCAAGGCAGGTGGCGTGCGGGCCGCCGAGCCGGGAGGGGTGTTGACCGGGCCTGGGTTGGAAAAGTTGGTAGACTCGTCGGGTTATGACATCCTCCCGCGCAGGCGCGTGGCCGTGAGAATCCGGAGGCGGAACCGATGCCGATCGCGGTGTTGCAGAAGAGCAGCTGTTCAGTGGCGCGCAGCCTGTCGATTTTGGGTGAGCGATGGACGCTGCTGATCCTGCGCGTCGCACTGGAGGGCGAGACCCGTTTCGAGGTCTTCCGGGAGTCCCTCGGGATGGCACCGGACGTGCTCAGCGATCGCCTCAACACCCTGGTCGAGTACGGCGTGATGACCAAGGAGGCCTACCAGGAGCCGGGCAGCCGTACGCGCTACGAGTATCACCTCACCGAGGCCGGCCGGGAACTGCATGTGGTCATCGGTGGCCTGCAGCAATGGGGTGACGATCACATGCCCTGGGATGACGGGCCGACCGTCGTGCGCCAGTCGCGCAAGACCGGCAGGCCGGTCCGGGTCGCGTTCGTTGACGAGCGCGGCCGCGAGATTCCTCTCGACCAGGTCGAGACCCTGCACACTGCCGCCTACCCCGCCTAGCGCGCCGAGCCCCGAACTCCGCGGACGCGCACCTGACGTCGCGCTAGAGCCTCGTGTCGCCAGCCGGATCCCTTCCGGCGTAGGGCGACCGCAAACCCTGCTACATTGGTTTTCACAATGCAGCCGAGGGTGTGAGGTCATGTGATGGGCACGAGCAGGCTGGAGGCGTTCAGCGACGGCGTTCTCGCCGTGGTGATCACGCTCCTCGTCCTCGATCTCCACGTCGACCGGGAGGCGGCGGACAGCCTGAGCCGGCAGTTGGCTCATGAGTGGCCGTCGTTTCTGGGTTACGCGGTGAGCTTCTTCGTTGTGGGCATCATCTGGGTCAACCACCACGCGCTGCTCGCCTTCACGCAGAAGGTGGATCGGGGCCTGCTGTTCTACAACCTGCTCTTGTTGTCGTGGGCGACGACAATCCCGTTCACCACGGCGACCCTGGCCAGCTTCATGCGGGATGGCGGCCAGGATGCCCGGTTGGCGGTGATGCTCTATGGCGCGTCCTCGGAGGGCATGGCGTTGAGCTTCACCCTGATGCTGCGCCACATTCTGGGCCACCATCTGTCGGTAAAGGATGTGAGCCCGAGCGAGCGTCGCCGATGGGTAATCCGCTTCGGCCTGGGAGGTGTGCTCTACCCAGTCGCGACGGTTGTCGGGCTGTTCTCGATCCCAGCGATGCTGGGCTGCTACGCGTTGATCAGCGGCTTCTACATGCTTGAGCAGACCCCGGCCCTCGGCTCGGATCGGCGCCTGTCGCGGGTCGCCAACAGCGCCACCAGCCTGGCTCGTCGCGACGGCGATGACACCGGCGCCGCCGGCCGCGCCAGATCCGGCGCGCAGGGGTCATCCACCCAGAACCCGTGATCCGGCCAGGCTGCTCGTCGCGAACGCGCCGTCGAGAACTCCTTGGCTGGCCCGCGGTTGCAGGACCCGCAAGCATCAACCCAGACGGAGGAACCCGATGTCCACACCGAATGCTTCTGAAGCCCAACCCGTCCTCACCGACGAACAGTGGAGACGATTGAGTGCCTACGGTGTCCCGGCGAAACTGCCGGGCGGCACATGGATCTTTCGGGCCGGCGATGATGCGTGCGACATGATCCTGGTCGAATCCGGCCGGGTGCAGATCGTACGGCCCTCGACCTCGGACGATGACGAGGCGGTCGTGGCCAGTTACGGCCGCCACGAGTTCAGCGGCGAGCTGAACATCCTGACGCGGCAATCGGCCTATCTCAGCGCGCGGACCGCCGAAGCGTCGGCCATCTTGCGGATCAACCCGACTGCGTTCCGCTCCATGATGGATCGCGACCCGGAGCTGTCCGACCTCGTGTTGCGGGCGCTGATCGCACGGCGCCGCAGCCTGCGCGATGGACAGGCGGCGCGCAGCGTCGAGATCGTCGGCAGTGACAACTCTGCGGCCGCCCTCGCGCTACGGACCTACGCCGCCCGGCTGCAGTTACCGCACACCTGGAACGAGATCGACACACCCACCGGCGCCGCGCTGGCGCGGGCCGTCTCGGCCTCCCCCGAGGACCTGCCGGTCGTGATCACCCCCAGCGCCGTCATTCGACACGCAACCCCCAGCCTTCTCGCGGAGCACCTCGGGCTGTCGTACCGGCCTGCCGGCGATGACGAGGTCGACCTGCTCGTGATCGGCGCCGGCCCGGCCGGCCTGGCCGCTGGGGTCTACGGGGCCTCCGAAGGCCTGCAGACCCTGGTACTGGACTCCGTCGCGGCCGGCGGACAGGCCGCGGCCAGCTCGCGGATCGAGAACTACCTCGGCTTCACCTCCGGCATCAGCGGCGCCGAGCTGACCGCAACCGCCGCGGTCCAGGCCCAGAAATTCGGTGCCCGCGTCGCCAGCCCCTGTGAAGTCGCGGCGCTGCGGGCCGACGGCGACGGGGTCAGCATCGTGCTTGCCGATGCAACGACCGTCCGCGCCCGTGCCGTCGTAATTGCCACCGGGGCGAAGTACCGGACCCTGCCGCTGGATCGGTGGGCAGACTTCGAGGGGGCGGGCATCTACTACGCCGCGACCGAGATCGAAGCCCGCGCCTGCGGACCACACCCGGTCGCCGTCGTCGGCGGAGCCAATTCGGCCGGGCAGGCCGCGCTGTACCTGGCCGGCCGCGGCAGCCAGGTCACCCTGGTCGTGCGCGGCCCTGACCTACACGAAGGCATGTCCTCCTACCTGGCGGACCGGATCGTTGCCGACGCCAACATCGCGGTCCGGACCGGCACACAGGTCACCGCCCTGCACGGTGACACCCACCTGCAGGCGATCACCCTCGCCCCGTCGACCTCCGGTGTCACCTCCGACGCGGCCGTACAGACCACACCGGGGTCGCAGGAGTGCGTCGGCTTGTTCTGTTTCATCGGCGCAACCCCGGCCACCGCTTGGCTCGACGGTCTGGCGACCGACGATCACGGCTTCCTGCTCACCGACGCCCAACTCGACGACACCGACCTCGACGACCGGTGGGCATCACTAGCTCGCCGCCCGCTGCCTTTCGAGACCAGCATGCCCCGCGTGTTCGCCGCCGGGGATGTACGCGCAGGATCGATGAAGCGAGTCGCGGCCGCGGTCGGCGAAGGCGCCAGCGCCGTCAGTTCCGTGCACGCCGCCCTGCGCGCGGTCAGCGCATGACCAGCCGAGCTTTCCCGGCGTCGACGAACGCCGCGCCCGAGGCCGGGCCCGGCTCACTGCCGGGCAGTCTGCCCACGGCGGCGATCCGTGGTGATGTCCCGGCTGCGTGGATGACCTGGCTCACCACCGAGCACTACAACCTGCAAACCCAACGCGCAGCCACGATCGGCGAGGCCAACGGCCGCGCCAGCATCTTCCTTGGCGCGCTGTCGGCCGGACTGATCGCGCTCGGCTTTGCCGCCACCGGTGATCGCACGGCCGGCACCACCACCTTCGAGGTGCTGGTGCTGTCGTCGCTCGTCGCGCTCGGGACCATCACCTTCCTGCGCTGCCTCCAGATCGCCATCGACGACTGGGACTTCGGCGACCGCATCCGCCACCTGCGCGCGATCTATGCCGACCTGCTCCCCGACCTGGCGGACCGGCTCGGCTCGATGACCAGTGACGAACAGGCCGTGGTCATGCTGCGGCCACTCCTGAACCGCCTGCAGAGCTTGCTCACCGTCGCCGGAAGCATGTGCGTCATCACGGCCATCGTGTTCGGCGGTGACGCTGGAGTGCTCAGCTACGGGCTGGGGTTGTCCCTCGCGTGGTCGATCACGATCGGCGCCGTCGCCGGGGCATCGTTCGCTGCGCTCGGAGTACGGTTCCAGACCGCCCGCTGGGTCGGTGCCGACCTTGCACGGCGTGCCTCGGCTGCTAACGCCGAGCCCGACCAGGTCCTCGATGCCTGCGCGCCGCGTCAGGCGGGGTTGCTGTAGATGCGGATGGCGCTGGCCGACGCTTCGACACGACGCCCCTCACGCATAGCCCTGCCGTAGGTGTCCCAGTCGTCATCGGTCCCGTCCGCTACCGAGAAGACGCCCCGCAGCGGCACCCCACGCCTCCTCATCGATCAGCCACGCTAGTCGGTCGTCCGGGCCGGCGAGTTCGGCGACCGCCAGCTGCCGGGGTGGGCCTGCGGGTTGGTCAGCGCAAGGCGGCTTAGAAGTGGAGGTGGTCCTGCCAGTCGGCTGGCACGCGCTCGGACGGGCCGGGCACGGTCTGGTCCAGTGGGTGATGCTGGGGGTCGACCAGCCGGGGGCCGTCGACATAGGTCTCGCGCTGGTAATCCCAAAACCAGTGCTCGCCGGGCTCGAAGCTCTGCACAAGGGGATGCCCGGTGCTCGCCGTGTGTGCGCTCGCATGCTGGCTGGGCGAAGAGTCGCAGCAGCCGATGTGGCCGCACAGCGCGCAGCGACGCAGGTGCAGCCACCATCCGCCTGCGGCCTCGCACTCCAGACAGCCCGTTCCGCTCGGCGCCGCTGATGAATCGATACCCGCAATCGCTGTCATGTCATCGCCCTCGCCCTCGCCCTCGTCAACTCAGTGGCCGGCCTGGCTACGAGTTGCGCTCGCTCGTTGGCCTCAGCGCGGAACGGTCCCGCCCCGCAGTGTGACCGTACCCGGCGTACGTTGGAAAAAACAAGTCAGCCTGGTTGTGGATGCACGGTTCGTATCCGCGGCCAGGCGCGAAGAGAGGCCCTTGCCATGAACGCATCGCCCATCGCCGGGCTCTGAGACGCGGGCCCAACCAGTTGTGGCTTCGGCCGCGAGCAGCAGCCCATAGTGCGTGGAGGACGCTTAGATGCCAGATGGAAGACCGCAGGACCGTTCGTCTGCGGTCGCGCGCAGCCTGTCGGTCGTCGGCGAGCGGTGGGCACTACTCATTATTCGCGAGGCTCTCTACGGCGTGACCCGCTTCGAGACCTTCCGAGTGAATCTCGGCATCGCACCAGACGTGCTCGGCGCCCGACTTGCCACGTTCGTCGAGCACGGGATCATGACGCGCGAGGCCTATCGACAGCCCGGACGGCGCACCTACTCCGAGTACCTGCTGACCGAAACCGGCCGGGATCTGCAGCTGGTCGTAGGCGCCCTGCAGCAGTGGGGTGACGCCCATATGCCGCGCCCAGAGGGGCCGAGCGTCGGCCGGCGATCACGCATCACGGGCGAACGCGTCCGAGTTGGATTCGTTGACGGCGGCCACGAGGTTGCGCAAGACGACATCGACGTTGTCCCTGTCGGTAAACGAATCCTCTACCTGACGTGGCTTCAGTGGGCACCAGAACCTGCCGTAAACGAGCGACGCTGATCCCACTACCGCGCTGTCGCGGCGCCGAGACCGACAGCCGGCGAGAGTGACCTACGGCGCTGACTAGTATTTTCCAATGCAGATGTGTACGGTTCGCTCCATGACATTCATCGAGGAGTTCGCTCCGAAACACCTGAAGCTCACTGTGGAGTCGCCGACCCTGTGGCGAGTGACGTTCAACAACCCACCGGTCAACGTCATCGACGCCGAGATGATGAGCGACCTCAAGACCCTGCTCACCGAACTGGAGAGCAACGAGATCGTCAACGTCGTCATCTTCGACAGCGCCGACCCAGACTTCTACCTCGCGCACTACGACCTGGCCGGCGACCCCACCGAAGCCGAGGCCCTGCCGAGCGCGACCGGCTACGCCGCCTGGGTCGACATCACGGTCCGGATCAGCAAGCTGAACGCGGTCACGATCAGCGCCATCCGGGGCATCGCCCGCGGCGCAGGCAGCGAGTTCGTGCTGGCTACCGACATCCGCTTCGCCAGCCGCGAGAAGGCCATCCTCGGCCAGATGGAGGTCGGATTCTCCGCAGTCGCCGGCGGCGGCGCAGGCGGGCGACTGCCGGCACTGGTCGGCCGCGGCCGCGCGTTCGAGATCCTGCTCGGCGGCAACGACTACGACGGCGAGCTCGCCGAGAAGTACGGCTACGTCAACCGCGCCGTCGCCGACGAGGACTTCGAGGCCTTTGTCACCGGCTACGCCACCCGCGTCTCCGGATGGAACCACCAGGCACTCGGCGAGATCAAGTCCTTCATCAACAAGTACACCCGGCTACCCGACTCGGAGTTCCCGCTGCACTCCGACGCGTTCTGGGGCGCCGTCGGCCGGCCCGAGTTCCAGACAACGGCAGCCCGGCTGTTCACCAAGGGGCTGCAGGAGCGCGGACCTCTGGAATACCACCTCGGCGAGGACATCGCCGCCATCGCCCAGACCTGACGGCCGGCAGGCGGGACCCATCCGTCGACGCTCGAGCGAACTCACCCACCGGCCTCACGAACGAGACCACGCCAAAGGTGATGAGGCTGCGCGGCATCTGCGGCACCAAGACTGCGCCAGCCCACGACAGGTGCCGCAACGCCGCCGCCCGAAGCCCTGCACGCGAAACCAGATGTCCCGCAGCCACTAACCGAAACAGGAAGCAGGAGCACCCCATGGCCACCACAGTCCTGCTGATCCACGGCGCCTTCGCCGACGGCTCGGCTTGGAAGAACGTCATCGACCGACTCCGACACGAAGGCGTCAAGGCTCGGGCGGTGGCGAATCCACTGCGCGGCCTGTCAGCCGACGGCGAGTACGTCGCCAGCATCGTCGCGCAGACCGACGGCGACGTTGTGCTGGTCGGCCACAGCTACGGCGGCGCCGTAGCGACCTATGCCGGCAGCGACGCTCCGAACGTCAAAGCACTCGTGTACGTCGCCGCGTTCGCCCTGGACCAAGGCGAATCAGCACAGAGCGCCACCAGCGGATACCCCGACCCGGAACTGAGCTCGACGCTGCAGCCCTGGACCTACCCCGGCAGCGAGCTTCCCGAGTTCACCATCCAGGCCGAGAAGTACCGTCACGTCTTCGCCGCCGACGTAACCGACCAGGAAGCTGCTCTCGGCGTCCTCACCCAGCGGCCCGCCGCGGCTGTTGCGCTCGGCGAACCACTGCCGATCGAGCCGGCCTGGCGGCGGGTGCCGAGCTGGTTCGTCTACGGCACCGCAGACAACTCGATCAATCCTGACTACCAGCGCGACACTGCCAAGAAGATCGGCGCAACCACTGCCGAACTGGCCGGGGGCTCACACAGTATCGCCATCTCCCGCCCCGACGAGGTCGCCGCCGTCATCCTCGACGCCGTCCGCTCGATCTCCTAGCAGCCAGGACCAACCACGCTGCCGCCGCACAGGCGACGTCCCCTACGGCGACAGCGAGGACGCTCCTGCTTATCGTCCGCCAACTCGTGAACCGACGACGCCGCCACCAAGCCGACTTCCGACACGCGAATCGTGCCTCCCTGACGAAAGCAGCCACCGATGCCGCCATACTCTGCCACTCAACAGCCTGCCGTCCGGCTGCCACCTGAAGGTGTCCCGACACCAGACCGTCGCGGTTTCTGGGTCTTCGCCGCCCTGCTAACCCTGTTCCCCATGGCAGCCAGCGCGCCCAGTCCGCTCTATGCCGACTACGCCGCTCGATGGCAGTTCTCCGACACCACTTTGACGATCGTGTTCGCGGTCTACGCGGCGCCACTGCTGATCGCCCTGCTCGTCTTCGGCAGCTTCTCCGACGAGATCGGCCGCAAACCGGTCACCTTGGTCGCCGCAGGTCTACTCGCGGCAAGCCTGACGCTGTTCATCACCGCCGACGGACTGACCGCCCTGATCGCCGCCCGGGCGCTGCAGGGCTTCGCCACCGGCCTGCTCACCGCAGTCGCGTCCGCCGCCCTACTGGACCTTCAACCAAGCCGCCGACCGGGACTGGCATCGTTGTTGGGCGCCGCTCTGTCAACCGGCGGACTGGGGCTCGGCGCGCTACTGTCCGGTTTCCTCGTGCAATACGCGTGGAGTCCGTCAAAGCTCACCTACCTGATCCTGCTCGGCGCACTGGGCCTACTTGCGATAGCAACCGCGAGCTGGGCAGACGAGACAGTCACCCACCGGATCCGGCCCCGCATCCGCGTCCTGGTCTCCGTACCCGCTGAGGCCCGACCAATCTTCCTGGCCGCCACTCCTTGTCTCATCTCGACCTGGGCGCTGATCAGCTTCTATCTCTCGCTCGGCCCCAAGCTGGTCACCACACTCAGCCACTCCAGCAGTCACCTGCCCGGCGCGATATCGGTCGCCCTGCTCACCGGCCTGGCCTCCCTCGTGACGCTGGCGACGAAGAATTGGGCCTCGCACACCAGCATGGTCAGCGGCTGTGCCGTCCTCACGGCCGGATCAGGACTCACGGTCGCTGCGATCGCGATCAACTGTCCGGTCCTCTTCTATCTCAGCACCATGATCGCCGGGATCGGCTTCGGACTTGCCTTCTCCGGCGCATTCCGAAGCATCGTCGCCCTCGCCGAACCGACCGAACGCGGCGCGCTCATCGCCGCGACCTACGTCCTCGGCTACACCGCGTTCGCGATCCCGGCGATCATCTCCGGAGTCATCAGCACCCACGAAGGCCTATGCCACACCGCGATCGGCTACAGCGCAGCTGTTGCCGGCCTTGCGCTCATCGCCTTGCTCTCAACCCACCACACCAGCCGGCGCTCGACGCCGGCCGGATCACACTAGCCCGACCGGAAGGCCCTCATGGACAGGCAGGCATACGACCCCAAGACCACCGCGCTCGTGCTCGTCGACGTCCTCAACGACTTCCTTGCCGAAGACGGCAAGCTCGCCCCCGCGATCAAGCCCATGGTCGACCAGCTCCACCTGATCGAGCACCTGCAGCAGCTGCTGAACGGCGCCCGCGACGCCGGAGTCCACGTGATCTACTCCCCACACGGGCTAGACGAGCACAGCTTCGACGACGTCACCTACGTGCACCCCACCTTCGCCGGAGCCCTGGAGAACAAGGTGTTCTGGAAAGGAAGCTACGGCGACGACTTCTACCCGCCGCTGGCACCCCACACGGGTGAGACCGTCGTCAGCCATCACCGCATGTTCGACTCCTTCATCAACACCGACCTCCAGACCCGGCTCACGGCACTAGGCGTCCAGAAGCTCGTGCTGGCCGGCCTCACCTCGCAAACCTGCGTCGAAGGAACCGGCCGCCACGCGCTCGACGCCGGATACCACGTCACCTTCCTCAGCGACGCGGTCGCCGACTTCACCGAAGCCGCACATCGCGCCGCCGTCGAGATCTCCTACCCGACCTTCGGCCACCAAACCCTGACCGTCGAGCAGTTCCTCGCCGCCATCACCCCTTCGGCCACCACGACTGCATCCTGATCGCTCGCCCACACCGGACCCTCCGGTGCGACGCGACGCCCCCCTCTCCTGGGAGAAACCATGCGCTACACAACCTTCGGCACCAAGACAGGTCTGCGCGTCTCCGAGTTCGCCCTCGGCACCTCGAACTTCGGAACGGAATGGGCAACCGGTGCGGACGAGGACACCTCAGCCAAGATCTTCGGGCAGTTCGCCGACGCCGGTGGAACCTTCATCGACACTGCCGACACCTACCAGCACGGCGAATCCGAGACCTTCCTCGCGAAGCTGCTGGCCGGCGACCGTGACCGGTTCACCCTGGCCAGCAAATTCACCTTCGGCGCCGCAGGAGACACCGGCATAAACACTACCGGGAACAGCCGCAAAACGATCAGACACGCGCTCGAATCCAGCCTCCGGCGTCTGAAGACCGACTACCTCGACCTGTACTGGGCACACTCCCCAGACCTCGTCACACCCGTAGACGAGACCATCGCAGCACTCGACGACCTCGTCCGAGCCGGCAAGATCCTCCACGGCGGACTATCGAACTACCCCGCCTGGCAGATCTCAGCCAACGCCACGCGCTCCGCAGCCCACGGCCGCACTCCCATCATCGGAACCCAGTTCGAATACAGCCTCGCGGCACGCGATGGCGAACGCGACCTGCTCCCGATGGCCGAACAACTCGGGATCGGCGTCGCAATCTATTCACCACTGGGCGGAGGGCTGCTGACCGGCAAGTACCGCACAAGCCCCGAAGGCCGGCTGACCACCCTCAACTCCATCATCCAGCGTGAAGACTCCGCCCAGAAAACCGCGATCGTCGACGAACTCCTCGCCATCGCCAAGGAAACCGGCACCCAACCCGCCACCCTGGCCATCGCGTGGCTCCGGGAACGCAACAACCGGTCGACGACCGCCGTCATCCCCATCATCGGGCCACGCACAACCGAGCAGCTCGCCGCCTACCTCCACGCCCTCGAGGTAGACCTCAATGCCGAGCACTACCAGCGACTCGAAACCGTGAGCGCACCTACCCTCGGCATCCCCCACGACACCGCACAGCAGACCCGCGACGTCGTCCTCGGCGGCCAACACCGCAACTTTGTCCGCCCGAACGAACAGATCTTTCGCACCTAGCTGCCGCCCGAGGCCGAAGCCAGCCGAGCGCTCCGACACTGCGCTGAGACAGCCCAGCCGCGAGTTCCGCCATCACGCCGCCACCCGTCCGCAACACCTGTCGCGCACGCTGAACGAACCCTGCTCGCTCGAGCGAGCCCAGAAGGTGATCCGGCCGGCCGTGAAGCACGGCGACCTGACCATTGAACTTGCCGATGGCAACTACCGCCTCTCGGCGCCGCTCCGGTTCGGAGCCGAGGACAGCGGCGGCGACCACACCATCCGCTGGACCGCCGCGCCCGGCGCTCACCCGGTCATCACGGGCGCGTCGAAGGTCAGCGGCTGGTCCAAGTCCGACGTTGGTGCCGGGATCTGGGTGGCGGACACCCCGACCGGCCTCGACACCCGCCAGCTGTACGTGAACGGCGTGATCGCTCCGCGCGCGGCCATCCGGGTCGCCAACGCGGACGTCACCCCGACGGCGACCGGTCTCACCATCAAGAACCCTGCCCTGAGCTATCTCGCGACGCTTCCGGACCAGAGCCGGATCGAATTCGAGTCGCTGGGCGACTTCACCAACCGGTACTCACCGGTGCAGAGCATCAGCGCAACCGAGATCACGATGGCGCAGCCGGCCTGGGACAACAACACCTGGGGCTGGGACACGGTCCAGCGGTCCTTCCTGGCGGGGCCGAGCTGGTACCTCGACAACTCGCTGAGCTTCCTCACCCAGGTAGGTCAGTGGTACATCGACCCGACCGGCGGCAAGCTCTACTACAAGCCGGCCGACGGCATCGACCCGAACCAGCTGGACGTCGAGCTGCCCCGGTTGCAGTCACTGATCAGCATCGGCGGCACGTACGACGAGCCGGTCACCGGGCTCGCCTTCGACGGCATCCAGTTCTCCGGGACGTCGTGGCTCGGCCCGTCCGTCGACGGGTACGCCGACCAGCAGAACGGACTCTTCCTCAAGGGCGCCTACGACTATCGCCCCGCCGACGCGTTCACGAGCTGCTCCCGCGGCTGTGAGCTGTTCGAGCGGGCGCGCACCTCCTGGTACCAGGAACCCGCCGCGGTACAGGTGTCGGCCGCCAGCCGCATCTCGTTCACGGGAAACACGTTCACCAACCTCGGGCAGTCCGCGCTGGGGATCGGGAACGACGCTAACGCCACCGTGACCGGGGTCGGGCTCGGAGCCGGCGACATCGACGTGGTCGGCAACCGGTTCGTGGAGAACAGCGGACACGGCGTCGCGGTCGGCGGCGTACTGCCCGACGCGCACCACCCGAGCGACCCGCGGATGACCAATCACGACATCCTGATCGAGAACAACACGATCAACCGGGTGGCCGTGGACTACAAGGACAACAGCGGCATCCTGAGTACCTATGTCACCAACGCCAGGATCCTGCACAACGAGGTCTCCAACGTCCCGTACGACGGCATCGACACCGGCTACGGCTGGGGCATCAACGACGCGGGCGGGTCGAACGACTACGTCGACCGCGGCTACTACAACTGGAACACGAAGTACTCGACACCGACCACGCTCAAGGACAACCGGGTCGAGGGCAACCTCGTGCACAACACGAAGGCACGCTTCGCCGACGGCGGATCGGTCTACAACCTGTCCGCGAGCCCCGGCACCGTGGTCGACAAGAACTACCTGTTCAACATCTCGGGGGTCGGCCTGTACCTCGACGAGGGTTCGCGCTCGATGACGTACGAGAACAACGTGGTGCAGGGCGGTTCGTTCGTCTTCACCAACGCCGGCAGCCTCCGGAACAACACCAGCGACAACGTCATCCAGAACAACTGGTACAACTCCGGTGGAGTCTCCGCACCCAACGCCGCCGCGCACAACAACAAGCTGATCAACAACCTGAAGATCAGCGGCGCCAACTGGCCGGCCGGCGCGCGTGACGTGATCTGCGCCGCGGGTGTCGCACCTCAGTACCGGACGTCGCTGAACGCGAACCAGTTCGGCTTCACCGGCTGTGCGGTCGATGCACCCGTCGGAGCCGAGTTCAGCACGGCGAAGGCATCAGCTGTCAGCTCGTACTTCGGCCAGAGCGGCGGAGCCTTCGGGATCGCGGCCGCCGGGGCCGACGTCTGGGGTGCCGGCGGTCAGCACGACGACCAGTTCGGCGCGATCTACCGGCCGGGCGCCTTCACAGCACAGGCGAGCGTTTCCGCCCGGGTCGTCTCGGTCAACGACGCCAACGCCTGGGCCAAGTCCGGAATCATGGTTCGCAACGACATGACCAAGGCGGGAGCCTCGGCCGGCTACGCCGTCGTCGCGGCCACCGCCCGCAACGGTGTCGTGTTCGAGTGGGACGCCAACGGCGACGGCTACCTGGACACCGACGCGCGCGCGACCGTCGACAGCTACCGTCCGGTCTGGGTCAAGCTCACCCGGTCCGGGACATCTTTCGTGGCCTCGTACTCCTACGACGGGCAGAACTATGTCCCGATCGGCGCGCCGGTAACCCTGACCTCGGCCGCGACACAGCAGGACGCAGGAATCTTCTCCACCTCACACGACGTGACGCAGTCGGCAATCAACCAGTTCGACTCCGTGAAGTTCGCCGGCTAGGTCGCAACCGACCTCGACAATCTGCTGGTAACCGCAGGCTCTCGCGCCCGACGGGAGAGCCTGCGCCTGCAGTCTCCTACATCAGAGGCAGCTAGACCCCAGCACCGAGGAGGCAGGATCGATAGATGAGCTCGGTTCTGTTTCACGGCTGGTGCGGCGAGCCTTCTGACGGCGCGCTCGGCTTCGCCTGGGTCCTGCTACAACACTGTCAGCGTCGGCGCGGTCAGATCGAGCTCCACTTGCCCTGCTTCTCCAACGTCGCGCGGATCGAGGTGACGCAGCACTGCTGCCGGTGCCAGCCCCACACCGTCTACGCCGCCACCGGGCAACTCGCCCCTTGTCAAGGGAACAGGAACTCCGCGGTGAGCGGAGATCGTTGGGTGGCGCCAACGCCGCCATCCAAGCTCGGCCACGTCGTCCTCGTGAGGCTGGTCTTCGATGCTCCTGCTGCTATTCGCCGGCATACTCGGCGTACCCGCCCTCGCCCTGACGTCTCATCAGTCGAATTCGCGACGCCATTTTCTCAGGTGTGGATGCGCGGCACCATCGGAGTGTTGGTGACATTGCCCCAGTTCGTCTGTGACCGGACGCGACGGTGAAATTCCGCGGGGATCCCGTCCTGGCTCCAACGGGTCAACAGTTGGGTGAGCGACGACAGCGACTTCCATGCCATTAGGGCGTCGAGACGACTGCTGTCGACCGAACTTCCGTCGCGTTGATAGCCATCGATCACCTGGGATGCGGGGAAGGCGGCGCCGTACCGGGCGACATACTGTTGCATGACCGCCAGATCAAAGCCCTCAGGCCCGATCTTCACCGTGTCGAGATCGATGAAGAGAAGGCGGTTATCAAGACGAACGACGTTGCCGAGATGAGGATCACCGTGCACCGTCGCGGTCTGCAGCATGAGATCATCCCACGGATGTGCCTGTTCCTCGCGGTCCAGTCGGTTCAGGCAGAACCTGCCGGCTGCCCGGAGGGCCGCCGAGGACGAGTTCGAGGCGAGTACCGACCTCGCTCGCGAGTACGCAGGGATGTCGAGCGCGTGGAGGGCCGGATTTGTGTAGGTTCGCCAGGCAGCAAGCTCCGCGCCGAGTTGCTCCGGCTCATTCCGGAACCAACCGGTGAGTTCGAGGCCCTCTGCCAGGGGATAGGTCGAAACGGCGTAGCCCTCGATGGTGAGGGGCTCGGGCGTGAGCGGGGTCAGGACGTTGAGGCCCGCCGACGCCATTGCCCAGGCGATGCGGTGGGAGTAGCCGGTGTCGGAGGGGTCGGACAGTTGGCTGGACCCCTGGTGTTGAAGGGTGATCCGGTAGACAGCCTGGTTGGTCGGTGACATGAGAACCATCCGGTCCGGATGACGGCGCAGGACCACTCGATCGGCCGGAAGAATCGACAAGAGAGATCCTGGGAGTGGGTCCATCACAACGCGCTCCGACGGCGGTTGCGGATGTCGGTGGAGGAGATCTCTCCTCCGGCATGCCGCTGAGCGATGAGGACGCGGCCCTCACGTAGCGCCAGCCGCATCTGGGGTTCATTGAGATAGGCATCAGCTTCGTGCTCGTGCTTCGGGCGGATCACACAAACGCAGCGACCGTACCGGCAGAAGGCGCGCATCGAAACGCCGTTGTCGGAGCCGAAGACGGCTACCGGGGTCACGTTGCGGATCTCGAGTGAGTTCAGCGTGTTCACGATCCGCCGCATGACGTCGGTGAAGCTTCGTGGCCCACCTGGCATCGACGCGTCCCACAGGTCCAGGAAGGTAGATGTCCCGCTGGCCAGATGGGCCGGCAGCACCTCTAGTGCCTCTGCGCGCCGCGCCTCCGTAGTGACCGGTGCGTCGGGGCGGAGCGGAAGGATCTTGGACTTGACTCGATCCTCGGAGTGCAACGAGAACACTGCTGCGATGGGTAGGTCGCCTCCTTTCCTGATGGCAAGGTCGGCCGCCTCCATCAGTGATACGTGACCGCTGTGCATGGGCGCGTACGAGCCCATGGCGATCAGGACAACCGCGCGTCCGCTATGCGCGTTCAGCTTCATCAGGTCGGCATCGGTCGCCGCGGTGAACCTGACGAAGGGGTGTTGATTGGGTGAACCGAAGAACTTCGACGGGTGGTCCCGGGACTGTTGCACCGCGCCTCGGAGCGGGTCTCTGAGACCAGCCTCGATCAGATCGCTGCGGGAGTAGTCGTCGATCGCTGTGCCGAACCAGTCGTCGTCGGCGAGCGATGCGAGCAGTTCCCGTCGGGTGGGCTTGCGCATGGTTGCCTCCTTTCTTCCCAGCCTGCGATCGCGAGTAGTCGAGCCGGAATGCGGAGATCCCTACGCTGGAAAACCTGCGGATTTCCCTACCCCGCGACGAGGCCAGATTGGCGTCGAGGTCGTGCAACTGGGGGTTTCCCTACTGCGCCCGCTGGCGTCGTGCCCCACACTCGATGCACGGAATCGAGTGTCAGAAAGGGCGAGGTGGGAGATGGTCGCTCAGCGCGCCGTCACTGGAAGGTCTGGTCACCGCTGGTCCGAGGCGTGGCGGTCGATCCTCGGACGAAAAGTACCGGCTACGACGGAGGGGCTGCTCTTCCTGGGAGTCTGGGCCGTTATCTGCGTTCGCTGGGCGACCGTGGTTCAGTTGCTGATCGCGCTCCTGAGCGGATCGATAGCTCACGCGACACGGCCCGCGGTAAACATCGGCCTCGCTGCCGTGTTTGTCGCCCAGTCGATCCTGTTGACTGCGGTCCTGCGCCGTCGCAGAACCCCGGCCGTCGCCTGGGTCGGGGTCCTTGACCTCGCGGTGATGTGCGCGCTTCAGCTCGGCCAGATTCTCTATTCACCGGTCGAGTCGAGGTACTCGACCTGGGATGCCTGGGCGTACGGAGTCTCCCTGTCGACGACCTTGATGATCGGCATCTCACTGCGCACCTGGCGGCACACTCTGGTGGCGGTCCTGGCGATCGGGATCAGTTACGGCGTCGCGGTCGGACCATCGGCCGTCGAGGCGGGACAGGGAGTTACGGTGCTCGCGAACGCCGCGGGCTACTTGATCAACGCCGTTGTCGTGCGAAGCGTGTGGTCGTACCTGGTCCGGTTGGGCCGTCGAGCGGACTCGGCAGCGGGGTTGGCCGCGCGTGAGGAGCGGATCAGGGCTGAAGCCGAGCGAGCTGAAAGTGCCGCCCAGGAGGAGATCAAGCGGACCAAGCTCAAGGAACGTCAGCGCGTGATCGAGCATCTCTTCCACGATCAGGCCGGACAGTTCACCGAACTGGTCGGGCTGATGGAGGCAACCGGGGACGAGAGACTAGCTGCCGCTGCCCGGCAGTTGGCGCAGACTGTCCGTACTTCCCGCATCGTCCTGAACGGCGACTCCTCGATCATGGCAGGCAACACGCTGGGGAGCGTGCTGCAGAGTGTGCAAGCTGACCTCACCATCATTGAGGTCGTTTGCACCACCGATCAGGTCGACCGACTTACCCTTCCGTCGGATGTGCTCGACGCGATTGCGCACGCGACTAGGACGCTGCTGCTCAACGTTCATCACCATGCCGGTTGTGACATAGCCGTGCTGCACGGATCCTGTACGGCGGATCAGTGGGAAGTCATGGTCACGGACAACGGGGTGGGCTTCGACCCCGCATCGACGAGGCGAGGTTACGGCCTCCAGCGCCAGGTCATCGAAGAACTTCAGCCTCACGGTGTGGATGTTGACATCTCCAGCGTGCCCGGCGTCGGAACGAGTGTGACTTTGACTGGCAATCTGCCCGCACTGAAGGGGGAACATGATGTCGTCGCCTGAATCCTCGCCTGCCCGGGTGGTTGTCATCGAGGACGAAACGCTGCAGCGGGAAAGCCAGGAGAAACTCGTTGGCCCTGGGTTCGAGATCGTCGGCTCCTTCCCCAGCGTTGAAGCGTTCCTGGACGCACTCCCCGCGGCGGACATGGTGCTCCTGGATCTGTGGATTCGCCCGCCTCGGGCCGAGTCGGCTCCGCCGCTGCGCGGACTCCGGGCTGTCGAGGCCATCGTCGCGAGGCAGTACCGGATCCTGATCTACACAGCAGACCGGCGCCGCGAAGTGCTGGCAAGACTGCTTCGTGCGGGTGCCCACGGCGTAGTCATCAAGACCGAACCGAAGGATCTGCTCCTCCGAGCGATCGCCCGAGTCGGCGCTGGTGAGGTTGTCTTGACCACAGAACTCACCGGACTGGCCGAGTTGTACGAACGCGAGGGCCTGTTGCCGACGCTCACGCCCCGTGAGCAAGAGGTGTTGCGATGGCGGGCGCGCGGTCTCAGCGTCGAATCCATCATGGCGAGGCTTTTCCTGAGCCGCAGCGCTATCGAAAAATACACCACCGAAACCAACCGGAAGTTTCGGGACTACCTGGCACGTGTGGATCTCGACGAACTGGTTCCTGAATCGTCGACGTCTGCTGCCGTCCTGGCCAACACTCTGGGCTACGGGCCCGATGACCTTCTCGACCCGAATGCTCCGCCGGCCGGACTTTGACGGGCATCGGCCTTGTGAGGCGGAACTGAAGCCGAAAGCGAAGCTCAGCCAGAGACTGATCGAGGATCCGTCCGACGAGGGGATCAGGTCCATGCAGTGGGCCTATGTGGGTCTACTATCTGCCGGTGGCGTCGGCCAGTCGAACGAAGCTGGTTCGAGTAGGAAGCCAACAACATGAGAAGAGACCGCTCTAGCAGCCTCGAGATGCTCTGCTGGATACAAGACGATCGCCGGTTCACCGTGCCGGCAAAAGCAGGTTGACCGTCGTCGGCTCTTGGAGCCACTGGACCGACATCAGCACTAGATCATGCTTTCGGCTCTCCGAGGCGTTCACCCTGACTTCCGGAAGTGACAGGTCGACGATCTCGAATCGTGTCTTCGGTAGATGCATCGCATACCATAGTGCGGGCAGTGCGGACAGGAGCTCCTCGTCGAACGACGGCACCAGCATCTCCGGCTGGGTTCGGTGATGACAGGTCCGAACCGCCCGTCATCGTCCATCGTCAGCTCGCAGGCGACGACCTAGATCGGCCTCTGCGGCGGGTCGCGCAGCAGGGCATACGTATGCTGCGGTGGGCCCGTACCGTAAGAAATGCCCACCACGATCACAGACTCGGATGACCTCAGTGGCATTTGGTCGAATCCGCCGCGCGAAAGCCGCTGTTCAGCGCCGCACGGTTTCTACCGCAGCTGACCCCGCCGCTCCCCGAAGCGGCTTGAGCCGCAGGACTTCACGGAGCGCGCTCACGAGGGCATAAACACCGTCCCGCCAGTCGATCCCTTACCAGTAAGGGATCCTACGTGATGTCGACAACTGGCGACAGTCTCGGCGGCAATCAGCAGGTTCGGGGTTCGAGTCCCTGGCGACGCACCAACACCAAGGCCCGAGCAGACATCGCAATCTGTTTTCTCGGGCCTTGTGTTTCCCCAGCGACTTCTTCCCACGCAGCTCCCCCGTCGCGGCTTCGCTTGTTTCCCCCGATGTGACCCGCCCCATAAAGCAACCAAGTCGGCCGGCCGTCTTCAGGCGGTGCTGGGTGTGGAGTTTGGTGAGCCAGGCGGCGAGGGCTCGGAGGTCTTCGACGTTGGTCTGGGGAATGTGGAGTTTGGTACCGCGGGTGGAGGTGATGGTCAGGTAGGGGCCGGCGAGGCTGCTGGTGGGGTTGACGAAGGTGGTGCCCTCGAACTCGGACCAGGGGATCTGCCGCCACCAAGCGAAGCGGATGCCGGTGGCGTTCACGGTCAATCGGGGATGACCGAGAAGGAACAAGGCGGCGAGCGCGACACAGGCGGCGAGGAGTACGGCGAGGAGGGCGACCCGGATCGTGAACCAGGTGTCGCGGGTGTCGAGATCCCGGACGACCGAGAGGATCGGGATGCCGGCCAGCACCAGTACGACCACCAGGCCGCCGAAGGACAGCGCACGCCGGACCGCGAAGACTACCCGGCCGGAACGGTGCAACTCCGCGTCCCAGGCGCTGATGTCCTGAGTCCCCATCACCATATGTCGATCCCTCCGCCGCCGGAGTTTACTGCGAGGCGACTACTGCCCGGCCAACTGGGCCACGACCGGTGCGAGGGTGTCAGCGAAGTCGGCGCCGATGACGAAGTAGGAGAAGCCGATCTCTTCGCGGCGGCGTTGGATTTCTTCGGTGGCGGCGCTGGGGTCGCTCGGGAGGATTATGAGGGAGTCGGCTGCGCGAAGGGCCGCGGTGTCTAGGTTGGGCGCTGCCATGAACGGAGCGACACCGTCGCCGACGGCGGCGACGTGTAGGCCGAGTTCGATGTCCTGGCTGGCAGGAAGGTTGCGCACTCGGTTCGTGGTCTCTGCTCGACTCTCCTGCGGTGGGAGTACGAACGTGAGTCCGTCGGCGACTTCGAGCGCCAGCGCTTGCGACTTCGGTCCGCTGACCGCCATGACTACTGGCGTGTGCAGATCGGGGCCATCGAACCTTCGTAGTGCGGCCACGGTCTCGCGCATTCTGGCCCGACGCTCAGCCAGGGAGACGGCGGGCAGACCCAGTTCGACCTCGATCCCGGGACGGCCGGCGCCGATACCCATCTCGAAGCGGCCTTCGGTGAGTACCGAGAGTGAATGGGCCTCCCATGCCGCACTCCATGGTTCGCGCAGCGCGGCGGCATAGACCCATGAACCAACCCGCAGGTCAGTGAGGGCGGCCGCAGTTGCGAGCGTGGGACCGAGCGCGGGTTGCCAGGTCGGGACGTCAGGCATCAGCAGCGTCGAGTAACCACTGTCGGCGATGCGGCGCACGTGGTCTCGCCACTTCGCCAGGTCGGAACCGATCGGCGCAACGACTCCGAATCGGAATGGTCTGGTGGGTCGCCCGGCCTGGTCGTTCATCGCGATTCTCCTGGTGTCTGGAACCGTCCTAGGACCTGTTTCCTTCACCACGAACCGGCTACCGCCAATACGACACCTCAGCGGGGTGAGGTGAAGCCTCCCCAGACTGTGCTGGGACCGGCCGAGCTCTGGGCGTAGGCGTGGTAGGTGTCGCGCTTGGGCTTGCGGATGCCGGTGGCGTGGTTGTACTGGGCGGCGAACTCGTGCCGGCCGGCCGGTACGGTGCGGCCCGGCATGAGGACCCAGCGGTAGAGCAGTGCACCGCCGGACTCCTGAACGGTGACGGTGAAGTCCTCGCTTGGCAGGGTTTGCCAATTGCCGGTCTGGCGCACGTCGCCGGTCTGGGCAATGCGCAGTTCCACGGTGAGCGCAGTGAGGGGCTTGGTGGTCTCGAGGATCAGGTTGTTCTGGGCCCAGTAGATGGTGCTGTGCGCGTCTATCGAGCCTTGGGACCACAGCGGCCCGTTCTGGAGCTGGCTGACGGCCGGCGGGGTCGGACGCGAACTTCGCGGGGTGGTCGTCGGGGCAGGGCGGGTGGCGGTGGGGGTGGGGGTCCTGGTGGTGCGTGGCGATGGCGTCGGAGTGGAAGTGACGATCGGGGACGGGACGGAGGACGTGGGCACGGCGGCCGGCAGCGACGGAGTTCCTCCGATGGCGGCTACGGCGAGACCACCGGTCGCCAGAGTGGCGGCGGCGACGAGACCGACGATCGCTGCCTGGTGCCAGGACCTCGCGATCGAAGGTGTGCGGTGCCGGACGGTGGGGCCGGCCACGCCGCGCTCGACGCGCGCCAGGATCCTTGCACGGTTGGGCTCGTGGGCCTCGGCGGCCTCGCGCAGCCGTCGGCGGATGTCCTCGTTCACCGGTTCCTCCTTCCTGCCGCGAGTTCGCCGGCTGCTTTTGCGCCGAGCAGCGATTCCAGCTCGGCCATCCCCTTCGAGGTCTGGCTTTTCACCGTACCGACCGAGATGCCCAGCGCGGTGGCGGTGTCCTTCTCCGACAGGTCGAAGGCATGGCGCAGGATCACGCAGGCCCGCTTGCGGAACGGCAGCCGGGTGAGTGCGGCCCGGACGTCCAGCACAACCGCGACGTCCGGCCCGTCCACCGGTTCTGTACCGCGTGACCAGAACAGTCCTACTCGCCGTCGCTCGCGGACCGTACTCCGAATCCATTCCCGAGCCAGATTGGCCACCACACCGCGGGCGTAGGCGACCGGGTGTTGCGCCGCCACCAACCGATCCCAGCGCTGCCACAGGGCGACCAGCGCATCGGCGGCAAGATCGTCGGCCACGTCCTTCTCGCCGGTCAGGAGGTGGGCGAGACGAGCCAGTTCGGCGTGATGGCGTTCGAAGAAGTCGTGGAACTGCCCGGACGCGTCGTCGAGGAGCATCTCCCGCGGTCGCCCTCTCCCTGCGATGTGCGCGTTAACAATCGGCCTGAGCGTAACAGTGCCCGTCACCTGGTCAATGCCGGGCGAACTGGACGCGAGTGGACTGCGCGACGTCCGGTTCGAGCGCGATCCCGTCGATGGTCAGTCGCTCACCGTAGATGTCGGTGATCCTGATCGCTTTGCCGCATCCGCTGCCGTCGGTGGAGAGGAAGTAGTTGTAGTCGGTGCGGTGCAGCTTCAGCCAGCCTTTGGTGGTCCGGACCTCGAGCGCGGCCAACGGGTTGCGGTGACCGATCGCCTGGACGCCGCACCAGTACCGACTGGACCCGGTCTTGTAGCGGATGGAGATCGTGCCGGACGCGGCGGGGCTGACCAGCGTCCAGGTGATCGGGAGCCGGCCGACGGAGAGGCTGGCGAGTTTGGAGAAGGCCTGGTGGCTGAGGTCGAGCTGCCCGGGTGCGCAGGGCAACGGGCACTCGTTGACAATCCGTACCGTGATGGAGGCTCCGTTGGCGGCGCGGACCAGTACGTACGCCCCGCAGGCCTTGGCCGACTCGTAGTCGGTGTGGTTCATCGCCGCGATCATCATGTCGCCGGATGGGCCGTAGAGGCAGGCACCGTTGCCGTCACCTGCCTCGTAGGAGGTCGCGACGCCGCGGTACCGGACGGCGGGCTTGATCCGTCCCGCCAAGGATCCCGCGGTCCCAGCGGATGCCGCGCGCGGGGTGCTGGAAGTCATGCGCGGGGTGCTGGAGGCGACGCGTGGGGTGCTGGAAGCCACGTGCGGGCTGCGAGTAGCCGCCGGCGGCTTGCCGGCGACTGAGGGCGTCGGAGTACGACGTGATGGCGTCGGGCTCGTGGCCGGCGGCTGCGTCGGTGCGGTGGCGGAATCGGCCGTCGCCCCCGGAGAGCCGGAATCGGGCGCCACGTTGGCCGTGGCGGCCGGGACGGACGCATCGGCGGTACGCCGGGGAGCAGCGCCGCCCCTGGTGAGAAGCGCGGCGGCCAGGCAGACCACTACGCCGACGGCCAGCGCAGCCAGCGGGATGCCTACGGTCCGCCAGTGCATTTTCGGCAGTTGCGCCCCACCGTGCTTCGTTGTCCTCATCTGTCCATCCGTCCGATTGATCGAGTCGCCGTCCACCCCCAGTTGCCGCCAACGGCGAAAAGGTTGCCGCCTGTGAGCGCTAACATATGGTGGTCGAGAGTCTGGAGCCACAGATGAACGAATCACCGGCCGGTACGCCGGCGCCGGCCGTGCCGCGAAGGCCCGCACGGTTGACGCCGTTGCCGTTGAGCGCTGTGCGGCTCGACCCCGCGTCATTGCTGGGTGGCCGGCAGGAAGTCAACGCCGCGGCCACCATTCCGCACTGCGTCGACAACATCGAGCGCACCGGTGTGATCGAGAACTTCCGCCGGCTGGTGGGCGTACCGGCCGTTCCTGACGGCAGCTTCCAAGGGATGTTGTTCGCCGACTCGGATCTCTACAAGACGCTCGAGGCGATCGGTTGGGAGATGGCGCGGACCGGTACCGACCGGTGGGCCGGATTGCTGTCCGACGTGGCCGAGCTGCTGGAGCAGGTGCAGACCCCGGCCGGCTACCTCAACACCCGCGTACAGGGGACGCCGGGCGCAGAGCCGTTCAGTCAGCTCGAACACAGCCACGAGCTCTATTGCGCCGGCCATCTCATCCAGGCTGCCGTAGCGATCCACCGTGGCGGCGGCGATCCGCGCTTCCTCACGATCGCCCGGAGATTCGCCGACCTGATCGCTCGCACCTTCACAGCCGACGCCGCCCCGCGGATCGACGGGCACCCGGAGGTCGAGACCGCGCTGATCGAGCTCTACCGCGAGACCGGCGAGGAGTCCTATCTCCGTGCGGCCGAGCTTCAGATCGAGCGACGTGGGCACGGCGTCCTGCCACCCGGGGGCCTCGGATCGCAGTACTACCAGGATCACCTGCCGGTGCGGGCCGCGACCGAGGCCATCGGGCACTCGGTGCGGCAGCTCTATCTGGCCGCCGGTGTCACGGACCTGCAGTTGGAGAACGGTGACGAGACACTGCTGCACGCGATGACGCAGCTGTGGGACAGCGCCTTCGGCACGAAGATGTACATCACCGGAGGACATGGCTCGAGACATCGGGACGAGGCGTACGGCGATCCGTACGAGCTACCTCCCGATCGTGCCTACGCCGAGACCTGCGCCTCGATCGCAGCCCTGCAGTGGTCCTGGCGGTTGCTGCTGGCAACGGGACGGGCCCGGTACGCCGAGGAGATGGAGCGTGCGCTGCTCAACGCCATCGCGGCATCGACCACAGCCGACGGTACCGCCTTCTTCTACTCCAACCCGCTGCAGTTGCGCACCGGACACGACGGCTCCCACGAGGATGCGCCCAGCGAGCGGCTGCCGTGGTACGAGTGCGCCTGCTGTCCGCCCAATCTCGCTCGCCTGCTCGCGTCCGTGCACGGCTACGCCGCCACCTCGGACGCCTCAGGGCTCCAGTTGCATCTCCTCACGGCAGGGTCGTTCACGGCGGACACGTTGACCGTGGTTGTCGAAACCGGCTATCCGTGGAGCGGCGAGGTACTGATGAGCATCCGCGGCCGAGGGGAGCTTGCAGTCCGCATCCCGCCCTGGGCCGCGGGCGCGACCGCCGCCGCGACCGGCGCGAAGGTCCTGGCAGAGCCGACAGCAGGCGACTACCTGCGAGTGTCGTGTGATGACGGCGCGATCGTGCGGATCACCTTGCCGATGAAACCGCGCCTGGTGCGCGCGGACCGACGCGTCGATGCCGTCCGCGGGTGTGTGGCCATCGAGCGCGGACCGATCGTGTACTGCGTCGAGCAGGCAGATCTCCCCGACGGCGTCACGGTCGAGCAGCTGGCGCTCGACCCTTCAGGCGCCATTCTCGAAGAGGTCTCGCATCCCGTCCACCTCCGGTTGCCCGCGATCATCACGCCCCTCGACACCACTCTCTATCAGCCCTACCCGCCGGCATCGACCGCCAGTACTCCGGTCACCATCACCGCGATTCCCTACTACACCTGGGCAAACCGCGAGCCCGGCGCCATGCGCGTCTGGCTCCCCCTGGCCTGACCGGCACCCTCGAACGGAGCTTTATGACGTTTTATTGGCAGACCCCCGACCTGACTCTGAGCTTCTGCTTCGACGATGGGGCCGTTCGGCTGGATTCGATCCGGTCGCGCGATGAGCCGGGTGACGGTTTCGCGACGACGGATCAGCCTCTGGTGGAGGTGTCGGCGCTCGGCCACGGGCGGGCACCGAGCACGTTCCGGCATGTCGAGACGGTGATCGGGAAGCGGCTGCGGTACCGACGGCACGAGCAGACCGCGGACATGCTCCGGATCGTTCAGCACGACGACGTGGCCGGGCTGCAGGTCACCAGCTGCTTCAAGGCGCTGGCCGGTGTGCAGACCTGGACCGAGGCGACGCTTACCGGTGCCGGGCGGCTCGAACTGGACTTCCTGTCGTCGGCGGTGATCGGACTCGGCTCGGTGGACTTCGACCTGCTGGCCGGGGACAACGACTGGATGGCCGAGAGCCGCTGGAGCCGCTCGCCGTTGCGCAGTACCGCCTTGCCCGACATCCGTACCGCCGTGCATCGTCCGCCGCCGCGCACCCGCCGGGCCGTCACCTGCAATGGCTCGTGGTCCACCGGTGAACGACTGCCGACCGGGATGCTCCTGGCACACGACGAGCCGTACGCGCTCGGCTGGCAGATCGAACACAACGGACCCTGGCACTACGAGGTCGGCGAGACGCGGCAGGGTGGATACCTGTTGCTCAGCGGACCCACCGACGCCGAACACCAGTGGACCACCTCGATCAGCGCCGACGAGTCGTTCAGCACCGTGCCCGTGTCGCTGGTTGCCGGCCACGGACAGGACGACGCCTTCGCGGCCCTGACCCGCCAGCGACGCGCGCTGCGCCGACGCCGTCCGGTCGACGACCGGCTGCCGGTGGTCTTCAACGACTACATGAACACGTTGATGGGCGACCCGACTACGGCCAAACTGCTGCCGCTGATCGACGCCGCAGCGGACGCCGGTGCGGACTACTTCTGCATCGATGCCGGCTGGTACGCCGACGGCGACTGGTGGAGCACGGTCGGCGCCTGGCAACCGTCCGCGACCCGTTTCCCCAACGGTCTCGGCGAGGTGATCGACCGGATCCGCGACCGGGGCATGGTGCCCGGACTGTGGCTCGAACCCGAGGTGATCGGCGTCGACTCGCCGCTGGCCGAGGAGTTGCCCGACGAGGCGTTCCTCAGCCGGCGTGGCATCCGGTACGCCGAGAGCGGCCGATACCTGCTGGACCTGCGCAGCGAAGCGGCCCGCGCCCATCTCGACGGCACCGTCGACCGGCTGGTCGCGGAGTACGGGATCGGATTCTTCAAGCTGGACTACAACACCATGACCGGCCCCGGCTCCGACCTGGGCGGGAAGTCACCAGGGCAAGGACTGCTCGAGCACAACCGGGCGCACCTGGACTGGCTCGACGGCGTCCAGGCACGCCACCCCGAGCTGTTGCTGGAGAACTGTGGATCGGGTGCGCTGCGGATGGACTACGCGCTGCTGTCCAGGCTGCACCTGCAATCGACCTCCGACCAGCAAGATCCGTTGCTGTATGCCCCGATCGCGGCGGCCGCGGCCGCGTCGGTCCTTCCCGAACAGGCCGGCCACTGGGCATACCCGGAGACAGGCACGTCGACGGAGAGATACACGGTCAGCCTGGTGAACGGCATCCTCGGCCGGATGTACTTGTCGGGCTATCTGAACCGGATGACGACGGACGAACTCGACCTGGTCCGGGCCGCCGTTGCGGCGCACCGGGAAGTGTTGACGGAGATCGAGGAGCTGACACCGTTCTGGCCACTGGGCCTGCCCGGCTGGACCGACGAGTGGGTCGCCTTCGGCCTGGCGGGTGCCACCACGTCGTACCTGACGTTGTGGCACCGCGCCTCGACCCCTGGCCGGATCGACCTGTCCCTCAGCGGACTGACCGTCGAGAACTTCTTCCCGGCCCAGCCCGACGGCTGGACCTACGCCAGTACCGATCAGACGTTGACCGTCACCACGTCCTCCCCCGAGCCTTCAGCCCGCGTCATCAAGCTGGTCAGGTGAGCTCGATGGCAAGGCAGTTCGCGACGTCGACCGGGCGAGCATCCGGCAGCCGGACAACCAGTACTCCGTGAGCCTGCTCGAAGGGCACGGCGCCGTGGCCGAGGAGCCGGACGTCGGACACCACCTCGTGATCGGCAAGGCTCCGGATGACCGCCCGCCCGTCGTCCGGCCAGGCCAGCTGGAAGGCATACAGGGTGTCGCCCTTGCGGGTGAAGCGGAAGTCGGAGCTGGTCCACTTCACCCGCTCCTCGGTGAACCCGCGAATGATCACCCCCGACGGTCCCTCGCCGAAGACGCGGAACGGCCGGCTGCCGTAGACACCTTCGCCGCACACGCGCGTCCAGGCACCCAGGTCGTCCAGCAACTGCGAGCATTCGGAATCGAGTGAGCCGTCCGGCAACTGCGGCACATTGAGCAACAGATTGCCGTTCTTCGAGACGATGTCGACCAGCAACTCGATGACGTGTCCTGAGGTCTTGTAGACGTCGCGGACGTTGTAGAACCAGTCACCGACCGAGGTGTCGGTCTGCCAGGGCTCGGCGTGGATGCCGGGCGTTTGGCTCCGTTCGATGTCCATCACGCCGACCCGGCTGACCTCGGGCCGGCGATCCTTCTGCTGGTAGACGGCACGGTTCGTCCCGTGGACCTGAGCACTCGTGTTGTACAGCTGGGCAACCGCCCGCAGACCGGGTGTGTACCCGACGTCGCCGAACGGTAGCGGCCCGTCGGAGTACAGGAGATCGGGCTGGTAGCGATCGATCATCTCGGTCACCGCCTCGAGCCAGTAGGCATGCCAGGCGGGATCCTCGCTGTACCAAGGGTCCTGGACCTCTGTGTCCTCCGCGGGGAGGTACCGCCTGTTGTCGAGGTAGAGGTCTCGGTACGCCGGATCGCTCCCGTCGTACGGCACACCGGCGTACCGGCCGTGTTTGTCGCTGCCCTTGTTGACCGCCGACCAGCTGAGCGTCGCGCCGAGATGCTCGGTGATCCCGAACGGCAAGCCTCGCTGGTCCGCGGCAGCCTTCCACAAAGCCACGATGTCCTTGCCAGGCCCTACCTTCACCGAGTTCCACCGGTTCAGCGCCGAGTCGTAGTTGAAGAAGTGGTCGTGATGCACGGCCTGCGCGACGAAGTACCGGGCACCCGCGGCGGCGAAGCGATCCATCAGGGCATCGGGATCGAACCGCTCCGCCTTCCACAGCCGGACGATGTCCTTGTAGCCGAACTCGGACGGATGACCGTACGTCCGCAGGTGGTACCGGTACTGGTCGGAGCCCTCCCGGTACATGTTGCGGGCGTACCAGTCGCCGTACCGGGGCACCGACTGAGCGCCCCAGTGCGACCAGATTCCGAGCTTCGCGTCCCGGAACCAGTCCGGGCACTCGAATCTCCCCAGCGACTCGAAGGTCGGCTCGAACTCTTGCATCGGCGAATCCTCTTTCCTGGTTCTACTTCGGGACCTTGTCGTAGGCGGTCTGCTGGATCTCCAGGTAGCGCTTCAGGCCGAGGCCGTCGAGGCCCTTGACGTAGGCGTCCCAGTCGGTGTCGATGTTCTTCGAGCCGGTGATGAACTGCAGCGCGTTCTGCTGGACGTAGTTCTCGAGGTTCGTCTGCAGGGTCGCGACCTCGCTCGCCAGGGACGGGTCGATCCACACCTTCCAGAACGGGTAGATCTGGGCCTTGTCCTCCTTGCCGGCGTACAACTTCGTTGCGTCGAACAGCTTGCGTTCGTACCCCGCCTGCGAGGTGATGTCGGTGTCGATGACCTCGGAGTTGCGGTACTTCGCGGTGTTGTTGTACTGCGCCAGCGCACCCCAGCCGCTGTTCCGCGGTTTCGACCCGGGCTTCAGGGGAATCTGCTTGAAGCTCGGCTTCAGCGCCTTGTCGAGCGCCACATCGCCGGGACCGGGCTTGGTCCAGGCCTTGCCCTCCGTGCCGAACTGTCCATTGTTCTGTCCCTCATCGGTGAAGATGTAGTCGAGCATCTTGATCGCCTGGATCTGCTTGTCCGGTGTGGCCTTCGACGTCAGTACGAACGTGGCGCCGGGAATGCTCGGGAAGACGTAGCTGGCGAAGCTCGCGCCACTCGGACCGGTCAGCGGCGGTACCGCGTCGTACTGCTTGTCCCGCCCGTCCGCCGAACCGATGGTGACGAAGATGCCCGAGTGCATGACGGTGCCCGCGCCGAGGATGACCGAGCCGCCGTGGTTGCCCTGCTGCTGCATCGCGTCCGGGTTCTGCGTGAAGGCGCCTTTGTCGATCAGGCCTTCCTGGTAGAGCGAGTTGATGTACCGCAGGCCTTCGCGCCAGCCGTCCTTGTTCGCCTGGACGTCGACCTTGCCGTTGTCGAGAACCAGTGTGGTGTTGTTGCCGCCGCTGTTGTTCTGCCCTTGCGGGTCGTAGATGAAGGCGTCCATCAAGTAGGGGATGAGGCTGTCGCGGACGTTCGCGCTGAGCGGGATCTCGTCGGCCTTGCCGTTGCCGTTCGGGTCCTGGGTCTTGAACGCCTGGAGCACCTTCCGCAGGTCCTCGGTGGTCTTCGGCTGCTCGAGGCCCAGCTTCTTCAGCCACGCCGAGTTCATCCACAGCTTGTCCGGGTACGAACAGTGGAAGCAGTCGACCCATTGCGGCATCCCGTAGATCTTGCCGTCCGGCGCGGTCGCCATCGCCTTCCACTCGGGCGTGGAGTCCAGCGCCTTCTTGATGTTCGGCGCGTACTGGTCGATCAGCTGGTTCAGCGGTACGACGACACCCTGCTTGCCGAGCTTGAGCAGCTCCGCCGTGGTGAACTGGTCGACCCACGGGATCAGCAGGTACAGATCGGGGTAGTCGCCGCTGGCCAGCGAGATCTGCCGCTTCTCCTTCGACGGACCGCCGTCGAACGTCGTGGTCTGCCACTTGATGGTGAGGTTGAACTTCTGCTTCATCAGCTTGGTGAAGTCGTTCGTGGCGAGGTTCGTGTCGGCCGACTGCGGCGAGAAGACGTTCAGCGTGACGTCGGGATTTCCGGTGATCGTTGGCAGCGGCTTACCCTGCTCGGTGTTCGAGCCGCCACCGGAACAGGCCGCGAGCGCGACTGCCAGGAGACTGATGCCGGCGATCGCGGCACGCCTGGTCTTTCTGAACTGTACAGACATGAGGTCCCTCACAGGGTCGAGGTGATGCGGAAGATCAGCCCTTCACGGCGCCGATCAGGATTCCCTTGGTGAAGTAGCGGGCGACGAACGGATAGATCAGCAGGACCGGCACGCTCGCCACCACGATCAGCGAGTACTTGAGCAGATCGGCCAGTTGCTGGCGCTGGATGACCACGGAGGCATCGACCGCCCCACCGCCGGTCGTGTTCAGGATCAAGATGTTGCGCAGCACCAGCTGCAGCGGGAACAGATCCGGGTTCTTCAGATAGATCAGCGCGTCGAAGTACGAGTTCCACTGCATGATCGCGTACATCAGCGCGACCACCGCGATCATCGGTTTGGCCAGTGGGATCACCACCGACCACAGGAACCGCAGGTCGCCACAACCGTCCAGCTGCGCGGCCTCGACCAGCTCCTCCGGGATCGCCGTACGGAAGTAGGTGCGGGCGATGATGACCTGCCACACGCCGATCGCCTGCGGGATGATCAACGCCCACCTGGTATCCAGCAGACCGACCGACTGGACCACCAGGTACGTCGGGATCAGGCCGCCGGTGAACAGCATCGTGAACAAGATGAACGTCATCACGACATTGCGGCCGACCAGCGTACGGCGCGACATCGGGTAGGCGATCGCGATCGTCATGGTGACGCTGACGATCGTCCCGGCCACGGTGTAGAACAGCGAGTTCAGGTAGCCCTGGACGACCTGCGGGTTGGCGAACACCGCGTGGTACCCGCGGAGCGAGAAGTCCACCGGCCAGAACAGCACCCGGCCGGACGACACCGCCTCCGGGCTGCTGAACGAACTCGCCACGATGTACAGCAACGGCAGCAGCACGACCGCCAGCAGGACCGCCAGCAGGAGATAGACACAGAAGAGGAAGATGCGGTCCGTCCGCGGCTCCCGGATCCTCCGGGCCCGCGCCGTACGGCGCTCGAGCTTCTTCCCGGGCAACGTTCTCACTTCAGTCTGAGCGCTCATGACCACAGTCCGTTCCCGGTGATCCGTTTGGCGATCGTGTTGACTCCGAACAGCAGCACCAGGTTGATCACCGAGTTGAACAGCCCGATCGCGGTCGCCATGCTGAAGTCCGCGTTCAGCAGACCCGTCTTGTACACGTAGGTGGCGATGATTTCGGACTTGCTCAGGTTGAGCGGGTTCTGCAGCAGGAACGCCTTCTCGAAGCCGATCGCCATGATGTTGCCGACAGCAAGGACCAGGATGATCACCGCGGTCGGCATGATGCCCGGCAGATCCACGTGCCGGATCCGCTGCAACCTGCTGGCACCGTCGATCTTGGCCGACTCGTGCAGCGCCGGGTCGATGCCGGACAACGCGGCCAGGTAGATCACCGCGGAGTACCCGGTCGTCTGCCAGACGTCGGACCACACGTAGATGTGCCGGAAGTAGTCCGGATTGCCGAGGAAGTCGACCGCCGGTACCCCGAAGAATCCCAGACCCTCGTTGACGATGCCCAGCCGTGGCGACAGCACCAGGATCGTCATCGAGACGACGACCACCGTGGAGATGAAGTACGGCGCGTACGTCACCATCTGTACCGTCTTCTTGAAGAAGCCGGTACGGATCTCGTTCAGTGCCAGGGCCAGGATGATCGCGAGCGGGAAGCTCGCCGCCACTGTGTAGACCGAGAGCACGAAGGTGTTCTTCACCAGGGTCCAGAACACCGGGTTCTGGAAGAACACCTCGAAGTTCTGCCAGCCGATCCACGGGCTCCCCCAGATGCCCTGGATCACGTTGTAGTCCTTGAAGGCGAGCACGGCGTTCGACATCGGGATGTACTTGAAGACCGCGAACCAGATCAGCGGGACGACCATCAGCAGGTACAGCGTCCAGTGCCGCCGCAGACTGCGGCGCAGGCCGGCGACGGTGGTGCGTTCGCGCCGGCGGCGGCGTCGCTGCCGCGGCGGTGCTTCGCCGACGGGTGGCGGGATGGTGGTGGGGATTGCTGCCATCGGGGGCCTCCTCCCTGGGCGTCGTCAGCTCAAGCTGAGACGGTGGGCTGTGCCGGCGTTCAGCCGGACGGTGGTCCGTTCGTCGCCGGAGCGAATGACGCGCTCCTGGTCCCGATCCGCGGTCAGGGTCACCTCGACTCCGTCCGTGGACCAGGCGAGGTCGACCGAGACACCGCCCCGCGCACGCAGACCGGTCACCCGGCCTGCGGCCCAGTCGACCGGCAGCGCGGGCAGTACCTCGATCTCGCTGGTGTGGCTCTGCAGGAGCATCTCCGCGATGCCTGCCGTCGCACCGAAGTTGCCGTCGATCTGGAACGGCGGATGCGCGCAGAACAAGTTCGGATAGACACCGGCGCCGCTGCCCACGTAGTCCGTCGAGGTGTCGTCGGCGGGAGTCAGGAACGCGCGCACCAGTCGCTGCGCCGCCGCGGCGTCCCGGAGCCGCGCCCGCAGGTTGATCTTCCACGCCAGCGACCACCCGGTGGCCCGATCTCCGCGCAGGTCGAGCGTTCTCGCCGCCGCGGCGGCGAGAGCCGGCGTACCGTCCGGGGTGATCGTGTCGGCGGGATGGAGACCGATCAGGTGTGACATGTGCCGGTGGTGCGGGTCCTCCTCGGGCAGGTCCGCGGCCCATTCCTGTAGTTGCCCACGGCCACCGATCGACGGCTCCGGGATCCGCTTGCGGGCCAGCACGAGCCGGTCCACGAGCGGATCGATCACGCCGAGCAGCCCCGCAGTCTGCGCGCACCGGTCGAACAGGTCCGCGATCAGCGACAGGTCCATCGTCGACGAGATCGTGACCGAGGCGGGCTCGCCGTCGTCGGCCAGGTAGTCGTTCTCGGGTGAGGTCGACGGCGAGGTACCGAGACTGCCGTCCGGCATTTCCACCAGCCAGTCAAGGCAGAACTCCGCAGCGCCTCGTAGTACGGGCCAGGCCCGGCCGAGGAAGTCCAGGTCGCCTGTGAATGCGTAATGCTCCCACAGATGGCGAACCAGCCACGCGCCCGCCATCGGCCAGTTCGACCATCGCGGGTCGCCCTCGACGGGAAGCGTCCAGCACCACGCGTCGGCGTTGTGGTGCGCTGTCCAGCCGGCACAGCCGTAG
Organism: Kribbella sp. NPDC051718; assembly: GCF_040681515.1. NCBI lineage: Bacteria > Bacillati > Actinomycetota > Actinomycetes > Propionibacteriales > Kribbellaceae > Kribbella > Kribbella sp. NPDC051718. The sequence goes on from NZ_JBFAYZ010000008.1 coordinate 368,652, forward strand.
CGTTCCTGCGCTGTCTTCTGTCCTGCCTCGGCGAGGTGCTCGAGATAGTCGAGCAGCGGCTGGTGACACTCCGGGAGCGCGGTCGTCTCGGCGGGCCAGTAGTTCATCTCGGTGTTGATGTTGATCGTGTAGTTGCTGCTCCACGGCGGCCGCAGGATGTCGTTCCAGATGCCCTGCAAGGTGGTCGGCAGACCGCCGGGCCGAGAGCTCGCGATCATCAGATAGCGGCCGTAGTTGAAGACCAGCGCGGCCAAGGCGGGGTCGTCACCGTGCTGTGCCAGTCGTACGTCGGTCGGCAGGCCCGCGGCATCGGGTAGGCCGGTCAGCTCGAGCGATGCGCGACGGAACAGTTTCTGGTGATCCTCGGTGTGATCAGCCGTCAGTTCGCCGTACTCGCGGGCCAGCGCAGCCGCCACCAGGTCGTCTGCGATCGCCCAGCACTCTTCCGCCGTCCGCGTCGGCACGGTCGACGGGCCGTCGTACCCGGTCGCTGTCGAGAGGATCAGCGTCAGCTCGGTGGCACCAGTCACGCTGAGGCCTCTTTCGTCAGCGTGCACGTCGCCATCGGTGCGCGCACGCAGCGCGATCGCGGCGGCCATCCCGCGGTCCGCGCCCTCGGAGTACCGGATGGGTTCCGGTACGTCGCGGTGCGGCGGCGCGACATCGGCCGGAGCCTGCAGCAGGAGCCCGACGCCGTCGCCGGCGGCATGAGGCCGGGAGCGCAACTGGGAGTCGAGCCGCGCGGTCAGGCCGAGCGCACCCGCCTTCGAGACGGTGATCCGTACGACGAGCACCCCGGCCGGCGCGCTCACGAACACCTCTTGCCGGACGGCCACTTCCCCGACCTCGTACTCCGTCAGTGCGGTGGCGAGGTCGAGCTCCAGCCTTCTTCCGTACTCCGCTACGTCGTCGGCAACCGGCGTGGAGCCGTCGACCGTGATGTCCAGCAGCAGATCACCGAGTGGCAGGTACGCCTGCGAGTAGCCGGATTGGAATCCTCCAGCCAGTTCGTGCGCGCGCCGGATGTCACCAGCAGCCAGCGCGCCCCGAATTGCCTGGACAGCATCGGCGCCAATCGCACCGATCGGCTCCGAGAGCAGGCGCGCCGTCTCCGGACCGCCTGACCAGCAGGTCTCGTCGTTCAGGCCGATCCGGTCGCTGCCGACGCCACCGAAGGCCATCGCCCCGATCCGCCCGTTGCCGAGCGGCAACGCTTCCAGCCAGCTGCGCGCGGGATGGTCGTAGAACAGCCTCATCCGAGGAACCCTTCATCGAAAGGCGGGATTAATCCCATGTTTTGCCGGGATCGTAGCGCCGCACGCGCTCATGATCCATACTGTGGCTCGAAGAATCTGCCGAAACATCCCATCTATTGTTTCGCTGAGGGGATCTCATGCCACGCATCACGTCCGTGCAGGTCACCGACGTCCGCTTTCCCACCTCGCTGACCCAGGACGGTTCGGACGCGATGAACAAGGACGGCGACTACTCGGCCGCCTACGTCGTCCTGCACACCGATGACGAGAATCTGCGCGGCCACGGGTTCACGTTCACCATCGGCCGCGGCAACGACCTGTGCGTCGCCGCCGCGCAGCAGCGGGCGATCCCCTTGGCCGGACGCGACGTCGACGAACTCTGCGCTGATCTCGGCGCGGTCTACCGCGAGTTGCAGTCCGACACCCAGCTGCGCTGGCTCGGACCGGACAAGGGCGTCATCCACCTCGCCCTCGCCGCCGTGATGAACGCCGTCTGGGACCTTGCGGCCCGGCGAGCCGGACTACCGCTGTGGCGGCTGCTGTCCGAGATGTCGCCCGAGGAGCTGGTCGCCGCCGCGGATCTGAGCTATCTGTCCGACGTGTTCAGCGCTGATCAGGCGATCGCCTTCCTGGCCGCGCGGGAAGCGGGCCGTAAGCAACGAATCGACGAGATCGCTGCCACCGGGTACCCGTGTTACACCACCTCCGCGGGGTGGCTCGGGTACTCCGACGCCAAGCTGCGCAGGCTCTGCGAAGAAGCGGTTGCCGCCGGCTACCACCACGTCAAGCTGAAGGTCGGCGCCAACCTCGACGACGACATCCGGCGCTGCGGTATCGCCCGGGAGGTGCTCGGGCCGGACGGAAAGCTGATGATCGACGCGAACCAGGTCTGGGACGTGCCACAGGCGATCGACTGGGTGCTCGCCCTGGCCGAGTTCGATCCGCTCTGGATCGAGGAACCGACCAGCCCGGACGACATCCTCGGCCACGCGGCGATCCGGAAGGCCGTCGCGCCGATCGGGGTCGCGACCGGCGAGCACGGGATGAACAGGGTGCTGTTCAAGCAACTGATGCAGGCCGAAGCGATCGACTACTGCCAGCTCGACGCGGCCCGGCTGGGCAGCATCAACGAGATCCTCGCGGTCTATCTGCTGGCCGCCTGGAACGACGTACCGGTATGTCCGCACGCCGGCGGTGTCGGGCTGTGTGAACTCGTCCAGCACCTGGCGATCTTCGACTACGTGGCGGTCGCGGCGACCCTCGAGGGGCGGGTGACGGAGTACGTCGACCACCTGCACGAGCACTTCGTCGACCCGTGCGTCGTCCGTGACGGGGCCTACGTCCTGCCGACGGCGGCCGGATACAGTGCCGAGATGCACGGTGACTCGGTCGACACCTATACCTACCCGGCCGGCAGGTACTGGGCGGCGCGGTCCGTCGCGGAGCAGGTGTCATGACGTCTCAGACCGACGTCGTCGTCCAGGGCATCCGGGACCTGATCGTCGAGGGCAGGCTCCGGCCGGGCGATCGGTTGCCGGTCGAGAAGGATCTCGCCGAAGCGCTCGGCGTGTCCAGGAATCCGCTGCGGGAGGGGGTTCGCGCGCTGTCGGCGATGGGCGTGCTGGAGACCCGGCGAGGTGACGGGACCTATGTCACCACCTTGGACTCCTCGATGCTGCTGGCGCCGATGGGGTTGGTCGTCGACCTGCACGATCGCAGCGGCGCACACCATCTGCACGCCGTACGCCGGATCCTGGAGACCGAGGCGGCCGGCCTGGCGGCCCAGTCGATCGGTCCGGACGAACTGGCCGCCGCCGACCTCATCCTCGGCCGGATCGAGGCTGAGCTCGCGAACGGCGAACCTGATCACGAGGCGATCATCGACGGCGACATCGCCTTCCACCTGGTCGTCGCCAAAGCCGCCGGCAACCCGGTCCTCGCGGCACTGATCGAGGCGCTCGGCGGCCGGACGAGCCGGGACCGGCTGTGGCGCTCGATCAGTCAGCACGGTGCGGACGAGGCGACCCATACCGAACACCGCTCCATCCTGGCGGCGTTGGCCGCGCACGACTCCGACCGCGCCCGCACCTACATGTCCGCGCACCTCTTCGCCGTCGAGGACTATCTCCATCAACGCCCACCCAGCGAGGATCCGCTCGCCGAGTGATGGCGCCGGTGCCGTCATCCGCCGGGAAACGGGTGGCGGATGACAGAATTCAGCCCAGGCGATGATCGGAGAGGTGAACGTGGTCAAGGGTTCGGACGTCGAGCACGCGCCGGTGGCCTCGTCGTCGGCCCGGCGGCATCCGAGTCTGGCCGATGTCGCCGTGCTCGCCGGGGTGTCCCACATGACGGTGTCGCGGGTGATCAACGACAGCGACCTGGTCCGGCCTGCGACGCGCGAGCGGGTGCTGGCCGCGATCGAGAGCCTCGGGTACCGGCCGAACACCGCCGCCAGAGCCCTGGTCACCGGGCGGACCGGCACGCTCGGAGTAGTGACGCTGGACTCCACCCTGTACGGACCGGCCAGCACGCTCTACGGCATCGAGCGGGCGGCGCGGGATGCCGGTTTCGCGATCACCGTGGCGAGCGTCAGCCGGCCGGGCGGACAGTCCATCGCGGAGGCAGTCGAGTCACTGCAACGCCAGGCGGTCGAAGGCATCGTCGTGATCGCACCCCACGTCACGACGGCCAAGGCATTGGAGTTCGCGCCGCACGGCGTACCGCTCGTCGCTGTCGGCGGCGCGGCACCACCGGTACCGACCGTCTCGGTCGATCAGTACGACGGCGCCCGCCTCGCGACCGAGCACCTGCTGTCGCTCGGTCACAAGACGGTCTGGCATGTCGGCGGACCGGCGGACTGGCTCGAGGCGGCCGAACGCGAGCGCGGCTGGCGGGAGACGCTCAAGGCCCACGGCGTCCGCCGGCCCCGGCTGACCCGGGGCGACTGGAGCCCGCGGTCGGGGTACGAGGCCGGTAGGTCACTGGCCAGGGAATCCAGCCTGAGCGCCGTGTTCGTCGCCAACGACCAGATGGCGCTCGGCCTGCTGCGGGCGTTCGCCGAGGCCGGGATCTCGGTACCCGGCGATGTCCAGGTGGTCGGCTTCGACGACATCCCGGAGGCCGAGTTCTTCAACCCGCCGCTGACCACCGTCCGGCAGGACTTCGACGAGGTCGGCCGGCGGACCTTCTATCTGCTGTCCGAGCAGATGAACGGCGGACAGTCGAGCAGTGAGCAGATCCCCGCCACCTTGATCGTGCGGCAGAGCTCCGGCGCCGTCTGACCGCCGTCAGGTCTGCCTTCTGGTCAGCAGGCGCTGGACCACCACGAAGACCAGCAGCAGCGCTCCGATGGAGATCTTGGTCCACCAGGAACTCAGCGTGCCGTCGAACGAGATGAAGGTCTGGATGGTGCCGAGCAGCAGGACGCCGACCATCGTCCCCAGTACCAGGCCGCGGCCGCCGGTCAGCAGCGTCCCGCCGATCACCACCGCCGCGATCGCGTCGAGCTCCATCCCGACGGCGTGCAGGCTGTACCCCGACAGCGTGTAGGCCGCGAAGAGCAGTCCGGCCAGCGCCGAGCAGAGGCCGCTGATCGTGTACACGCCGACCTTGACCGCAGCGACCCGCAACCCCATCAGATGCGCGGAGCTCTCGCTGCCACCGACGGCGTAGACCGTCCGCCCGAAGCGGGTCAGGTGCAGCACCCACGCGCCGATCGCGAAGACCACCAGCGCCACCACGACGCTCGGAGTGACGTGGTAGCCGCCCGGCACCGGGACGGTCCCCTGAGCGAATCTGGTCAGACCGGGATCGCGGATCGGAATCGACTCGACACTGATCAGGTAGCAGAGGCCACGAGCCAGGAACATTCCGGCCAGGGTCGCGATGAACGGCTGCACGTCGAAGTAGTGGATGACCAGGCCCATCAACGTCCCGAGCACCGTCCCGGACAGCAGGACGGCGATGACGGTGGCCGCCACCGGCCAGCCCGACTCGAGCGTCGACGCCGCGATCATCGTGGACAGGGCGACCACCGAGCCGACGCTCAGATCGATGCCGCCGGCAAGGATCACGAACGTCATCCCGAGCCCCAGCACCAGCAGGAAGGCGTTGTCGACGAACAGGTTCAGGATCACCTGGGGATCCGCGAAACCCTGGTAGCGCAGCGATCCGGCGCCGAAGATCCCGATCAGCAGCGCGATCGCCGCCGCGACCGGCAGGTAGCGGCGCGGTGGGCTGTACCGGCGGATCCGGGCCGCCACCGCGGGCGACAGGGCTGACGCGCTCATGCTGTCTCCGTCCGTACGGTGGGGGTGGCCCGGCGAGGCCGGCGGCTGCGCAACGCGGCCCGCGCCTTCGGTGACTGCAGGAGGCAGACCACGATCACGACGACCGCCTTGAAGAGATAGTTGGCCTCGGCCGGGATCCCGATGGTCGGGATCGTGGTGGCCAGGGTCTGGATGAACATCGCGCCGATCAGCGTCCCGGTCAGCGAGAACTTTCCGCCCGCCAGCGACGTGCCGCCGATCACGACGGCCAGGATCGCGTCCAGCTCGATCCACAGGCCGGCGTTGTTCGCGTCCGCCGCACTCGTGTTCGACGCGATCATCAGCCCGGCGACACCGGCACAGAAGGCGCTGAACACGTAGACGGTCCAGGTGATCGTCCGGGCGTGGATCCCGGCCAGCCGGCTGGCCTCCGGGTTGATGCCGACCGACTCGATCAACAGGCCGAGCGCGGTCCGCCGGGCCAGTACCGCGGTCAGCGCGAAGACCGCGAGCGCGATCAGGATGGCCACCGGCAGCGTCGCGACGAAGCCCGCGCCGATCACCTTGAACCCCGGGCTGACGACCGTGGTGATCTGGCCGTCCGTGATCAGCATGGCCAGTCCGCGGCCGGCCGTCATCAGCACCAGGGTGGCGATGATCGGCTGGATCCCGAGCACCGAGACCAGGAACCCGTTCCACAGTCCGAGCAGTACGCAGACGCCGACCGCCATCGCGACCGCGGTGAGCAGCGTCGAGGTCGCCGCTTGCTGCGACGAGCCCGCTATGTAGACGCAGGCCACGGCGCCGGCGATCGCGGCCACCGCACCCACCGAGAGGTCGATTCCCCGGGTGGCGATCACCAGCGTCATCCCCAGCGCCACCAGGAGCACCGGAGCCCCGTTGCGGAGGATGTCGATCAGGCTGCCGTACAGGTGACCGTCCTGGATCCGCACCGACAGGAACGAGGGAGTCACCACCGTGTTGAGGGCGAGCAGCAGTACCAGGGCCAGCGTCGGCCAGAACAGTGGCCGGCGGACGAGGTCACGCATCGGGGTTCCCTTCGGCTGTCGTCGTACCGCCGGCTGCGATGAGTTCAAGGATCCCGGCCACCGTGACGGTGTCGTCATTGGGCCGGTCCGCGATCTTCGCCCGGTCCCGCATCACCAGCACCCGGTGGCTGAGCCGGAGTACCTCCTCGAGCTCGGCGGAGATGAAGACGACGGACAGTCCGTCGGCGGCGAGCTTCGCGACGAGTTGCTGGATCTGCGTCTTGGCGCCGATGTCGATCCCGCGGGTCGGCTCGTCCAGGATCAGCAGCTCCGGCTCGGTGATCAGCCAGCGGGCCAGCAGGACCTTCTGCTGGTTGCCTCCCGACAGGTTGCGCATCAGCGCGGCCGGGTCGGGAGGCCGGATGTCCAGGGCCTTGATGTACTCCGCGACCAGCCGCTCGCGGGTCCGGACCGGTACCGGGCGGAGCCAGCCGCGGGAAGCCTGCAGGGTGAGCAGCAGGTTGTCCGCGACGGTCAGGTCCTCCACCACGCCTTCCGCGCGCCGATTCTCACTGGAGAAGGCGATCTTGGCGCCGATGGCGTTCCGCGGCGTACGGAACCTCCGCCGCGTGCCCCGTACGTCGATCGAGCCGGTGTCCGCGGTGTCGGCCCCGAAGAGCAGCCGGGCGAGTTCGGTTCGTCCCGACCCCAGCAGGCCGGCGATGCCGATCACCTGACCGTCGTAGATCTCCAGGTCGACGGCTTGCAGACTGCCGCGGCGGCCCAGACCCAGTACCTTCACCAGCGGTACCCGGTCTTCGGCCACGTCGGCCGACGTGTGCTGTTCGAGCTTCTCCAACGTCTGGAGTTCGCGACCGATCATGGCCTGGACCAGGTCGAACTGGCTGACGCTCCCGGTCCGGTACTCCCCCACCAGCTTGCCGTTGCGCAGTACGGTCATCCGGTCGGAGATCTCGAACACCTGGTCCAGGAAGTGCGAGACGAACAGGATCGCCACGCCCTGGTCGCGCAGCGTCCGCATCACCGCGAACAACTTCGCCACCTCGTCCGCGTCGAGGCTCGAGGTGGGCTCGTCGAGGATCAGCACCCGCGCGTCGAGATCTAGCGCCCGCCCGATCGCGACCAGCTGCTGGATCGCGATCGGGTGCTCGGCCAGCGTCGACCCCGGATCGATCGCCAGGCCGAGCCGGTCCAGGATCAGCCCTGCGCGGACCCTCATGGCCTTGCCGTCGATCCGGCCGAACCGCCGCGGCTCGCGGCCGAGCAGCATGTTCTCCGCGACCGTCAGGTTCGTGCACAGGTTGACCTCCTGGTACACGGTGCTGATCCCGGCGGCCTGCGAGTCGGCCGGTGAGCTGAACAATTGCTGCTCACCGGCCATCTCCACCGTGCCCTCGTCGATCGCGTAGACGCCGGTCAGGGCCTTGATCAGCGTCGACTTGCCTGCCCCGTTCTCACCCATCAGGGCGTGAATCTCACCGGGGAGCAGCCGGAAGCCGACGTCGGTGAGCGCTTTGACACCGGGAAAGCCGATGCTGATCCCGCGCATCTCGACCACCGGCGGGGTGAGCGCCGTCGCCGGGGCGGGAGTGATCGCCTGGGTCATCGCCGGATCAGTACTGCCGTGCGGACAGCGCCGTCTTCGCGGCTGCCTGGTCGAAGACCGTCTCCTCGGTCAGTACCCGCGCCGGGACTTCCTCGCCGGCCACGACCTTCTTCGCCAGACCCATCAGTTGCGGGCCGAGCAGCGGGTTGCACTCGACGATGTAGTTGATCTTCCCGTCCGCCAGCGCGGTCATCCCGTCCTTGACGGCGTCGATGGTGATGATCTGGACGTCCTTGCCAGGCTTGAGGCCGGCGGCCTCGATCGCCTCGATCGCACCCAGGCCCATGTCGTCGTTGTGCGCGAACACGACGTCGATGTCCTTCTGCGACTTCAGGAACGACTCCATCACCTTCTTGCCGCCGTCCCGGGTGAAGTCACCGGTCTGCGAGGCGGCGATGGCGATCTTCGGATTGGCCTTCATCGCCTCCTCGAAGCCCTCCTTGCGGTCGATGGCCGGCGCGGCGCCCGTCGTACCCTGCAGCTCCACCACCTTGATCGAGCCGTCGTGGTTCACGTCCGCGGTGTCGCCCTGCTTCACCAGCCACTCGCCGGCCTTCTTGCCCTCGACCACGAAGTCGGAGCCGAGGAAGCTCTTGTAGAGCGAGGTGTCCTTGGAGTCGACCGCGCGGTCGGTCAGGATGACCGGGATGTTGGCGCGCTTGGCCTCCATCAGCACGGTGTCCCAGCCGGTCTCGACCACCGGGCTGAAGGCGATCACGTCCACCTTCTGCTGGATGAACGACCTGATCGACTTGATCTGGTTCTCCTGCTTCTGCTGCGCGTCGGAGAACTTCAGCTCGATCCCCGCGGCCTTGGCCGCCTCCTGGACCGACTTCGTGTTCGCCGTCCGCCAGCCGCTCTCGGCGCCGACCTGGGCGAAGCCCATGGTGATGCTGTCGCCGCTCGCCGCCTTCGCCTCGGGCTTGTCGTCCCCGCAAGCCGCCAGGCCTCCGACGAGCACCAGCCCCGTCGCCACGGCCATCAGTCTCTTCATCCCGGCAGTCCTTCCGTCCAGCACTGTTTGGGCTGATTGTTAGCGCTAACTTTCCGTTGGTCAACACCTCTGGGCGAATTATGTTTGCGCTAACATTGTGGCCTCACCCCCAGGAGGAGCACTTGTCCACCGAATCGCGGATCGTGATCGACCTCGACGTCCCCGGCCCGACCATCAGCCGGCACCTCTACGGGCACTTCGCCGAGCATCTCGGCCGGTGTGTGTACGACGGCTTCTACGTCGGCGAATCGTCCAGCCTGCCGAACGAGGGCGGGATCCGGCTCGACGTGGTCGAGGCACTGCGAGCCCTGAACATCCCCAACCTGCGCTGGCCGGGTGGCTGTTTCGCCGATGAGTACCACTGGATGAACGGCATCGGCCCGCTGGCCGACCGGCCCGGAATGGTCAACACCAACTGGGGAAACGTGGTGGAGAACAACCACTTCGGCACCCACGAGTTCCTGGCGCTGTGCGAGCTGCTCGGCGCCGAGCCCTACGTGAACGGCAATGTCGGCAGCGGCACCGTGCAGGAGATGAGCGACTGGGTCGAGTACCTCACCCGCGACGGCGACAGCCCGATGGTCCGGCTCCGCAAGGCCAACGGCCGCGACGCCGCCTGGAAGGTGCCGTACTGGGGCATCGGCAACGAGGCCTGGGGATGCGGCGGCAACCTGAGCGCCGAGGCCTATGTCGAGCTGGCCCGCCGGTACGCGACCTTCTGCAAGGACCACGACGGGAACAAGCTGTACCGGATCGCCGCGGGCGCCTCCGACCACGACCTCGCCTGGACCGAAGCCCTGATGAAGGCGATCAGCAGCCTCGGCGGCGAACCGCGGAACCTCTTCCAGGCGGTCTCGGTGCACTACTACACCGTGCCCGGATCGTGGGAACACAAGGGCAGCGCGACCGACTTCGACCTAGACGACTATTACCGGACCATGGTCAAGGCCCAAGACATCGACCGCGTGCTCACCGGACACTCGACCGTGATGGACGCTTACGACCCGCAGCGCAGGATCGGCCTGGTCCTCGACGAGTGGGGAACCTGGTGGGACGTCGAGCCGGGCACCAACCCCGGCTTCCTGTACCAGCAGAACGCACTCCGTGACGCGCTGGTGGCCAGCCTGCACTTCGACGTCTTCCACCGGCACGCGCAGCGACTGGTGATGGCCAACATCGCCCAGACGGTGAACGTTCTGCAGGCGATGCTGCTGACCGACGACACCGGCGGGCTGGTGCTGACACCGACGTACCACGTCTTCGAGATGAACAAGGGCCACCACGACGCGACGTCCGTACCGGTTCATCTGGTCGACAAGCCGGCGCCGTACGAGCTCGACGGCAAGAGCCTGGAGCTGCTCTCGGCCTCGGCCAGCGTGAAGGACGGCCACGCCCTGGTGTCGATCACCAATCTCGATCCGGCCGCGTCCGCCGAGGTCGTGCTGGACCTGCGGGGCGCGACGATCCGCGACCATCGTGGGCGGTTGCTCGCGGCCTCCGAACTGCAGGCGCACAACTCGACGGATGATCCGCAGGCCGTCGTACCGGCGGCGCTGACCGGCATCGCGAGGGACGACCGAGGGCTGCGCCTGACCCTCCCCCCGCACTCCTTCGCGACCGTCGAACTGGACCTCTGAGAATGCTCGCCCGGCTGATGACTGTTGCCGTCCGGCGGAAAAATGTTAGCGTTCACATGTGGAGCAGAACGTGAGCGCCGACAGCGCACCGGACCCGGCCCGGCGGTACGTCGTCGGCATCGACTTCGGCACGCTGTCCGGGCGGGCCGTGGTGGTCGGCGCCGACGACGGCGAGGAGCTCGGCAGCGCGGTGCATGAGTACTCGCACGGGGTGATCGGGAGTTCGCTGCCCGGATCCGGGGTCCGGCTGGGACCGAACTGGGCCCTTCAGTCGCCGGCGGACTGGGTCGACGTACTCCGCCAGGCGGTACCGAAGGCGCTGGCCCTCTCCGGGGTCGACCCGGCCGACGTCATCGGCATCGGCACCGACTTCACCGCCTGTACCGTGCTGCCGACGCTCGCCGACGGCACACCGCTGTGCGAGCTCGGCGATCTCGCCGACCGCCCGCATGCCTGGCCGAAGCTCTGGAAGCACCACGCTGCGCAGCCACAGGCGGACCTGATCAACAAAGTCGCCGCGGACCGGGGCGAGCCATGGCTCAACCGGTACGGCGGCAAGATCTCCTCCGAGTGGGAGTTCGCCAAAGGTCTCCAGCTACTGCAGGAGGACCCGGAGCTCTACGCGCGGACCGACCGCTGGATCGAGGCCGCCGACTGGATCATCTGGCAACTGACCGGCACCGAGTCCCGCAACGTCTGCACGGCCGGCTACAAGGGAATCCGGACCGAGGACGGCTACCCGTCCCGCGACTACCTGGCGGCCCTCGACCCGGCCTTCACCGACTTCACGGACAAGCTTGCCGACCACCTGCTCCCGTTGGGCGCACCGGCCGGCCGGCTGACCCCGCAGGCCGCGGAGTGGACCGGCCTGCCGGCCGGCATAGCTGTTGCTGCTGGCAACGTTGATGCGCACGTGACGGCCGCGGCGGCCGACGCCACCCGCCCTGGGCAGCTGGTCGCGATCATGGGGACGTCGACGTGTCACGTGATGTCCTCCGATCGGCTGGCCGAGGTTCCCGGCATGTGCGGCGTGGTCGACGGCGGCATCATCGACGGGCTCTGGGGCTACGAGGCCGGCCAGTCGGCGGTCGGCGACATCTTCGGCTGGTTCGTGGACAACTGCGTTCCCCCGGCGTACGTCGCCGAGGCCGAACGGCAAGGCGTCTCGGTCCACACCTACCTGACCGGGCTCGCGGCCCAGCAGCAGGTGGGCGCGCACGGCCTGATCGCCCTCGACTGGCACAACGGCAACCGATCCGTCCTGGTCGACCACGATCTGTCGGCCGTCCTGGTCGGGCAGACCCTCGCAACCCGGCCGGAGGACGGCTACCGCGCCCTGATCGAGGCCACCGCGTTCGGCACCCGCCGGATCGTGGAGGCGTTCGAGCAGCAGGGTGTGGCCGTCGAAGAGTTCATCGTCGCGGGTGGCCTGCTGAAGAACGAACTGCTGATGCAGATCTACTCCGACGTCCTGCGCCGTCCCATCTCGGTCGTCGCGTCCGGTCAGGGCCCCGCACTCGGCTCGGCCATCCACGCGGCCGTTGCCGCCGGCACGTATCCGGACGTGCCGGCGGCAGCCGCGGCGATGGGCCGGCGGACCGAGTCCGCCTACCTGCCCGATGCCGCCCGAGCCGATCGCTATGACCTGCTGTATGCCGAGTACCGGGAACTCCATGACTGGTTCGCGGGCGAGGCGTACGGCGGTACCGGCGTACTGCATCGTCTGCACGCACTCAAGAACGAGGTGATCGGGTGACCGCGTCAGTGGCCGTCGACGAACTGCGGACCGTGGTGGCCGCGCTGCACGCGGAGCTGGTCAGGTACGGGCTCGTCGCCTGGACCGCGGGCAACATCTCCGGGCGGGTGCCTGGGGAGGACCTGTTCGTGATCAAGCCGAGCGGGATCTCGTACGACGATCTCACCCCCGCCTCGGTCGTCGTCTGCGACCTGGATGGCAACCTGGTCGAGGGCGAACTGGCGCCGTCCAGCGACACCGCCGCCCACGCGTACGTCTACCGCGCCAGGCCGGATGTCGGCGGCGTGGTCCACACGCATTCACCGTTTGCCACTGCCTGGGCCGCGCGCAACGAAGCGATCCCGTGCGTGCTGACCGCGATGGCCGACGAGTTCGGCGGCGAGATCCCGGTCGGACCGTTCGCGTTGATCGGCGACGACTCGATCGGCCGCGGCATCGTCGAGACCCTGGCCGGTTCCCGCTCGCCCGCGGTGCTGATGCGCAACCACGGCGTCTTCACCATCGGCAAGGACCCCCGGGCAGCGGTCAAGGCCGCGGTGATGTGCGAGGACGTGGCCCGCACCGTCCACCTCGCCCGGACCGGCGGGGATCCGCTGCCCATCGACCCCGAGCACGTCGACAGCCTCTACCGCCGCTATCAGACCGTCTACGGTCAGCGCTGATCTCTGGAGCCCATCATGCAAACCACTCAACGGCCCCGGATCTGGTTCCTCACCGGAAGCCAAGGCCTCTACGGGCTCGAAACCCTCAACCAGGTCGCCGTCCAGTCCCAGCAGCTCGTCGCGGCCCTGAACGACTCGGCCGAGCTCCAGGCCGAGGTGGTCTGGTACCCGGTCGTCACCGATGCCGACGCCATCCGGCACACCTTCCTGAAGGCGAACGCCAGCGACGACTGCATCGGCGTGATCGCCTGGATGCACACGTTCTCGCCGGCCAAGATGTGGATCGGCGGCCTGGAGGCGCTCCAGCTGCCGCTGCTGCACCTGCACACCCAGGCGAACGTCGCGCTCCCCTGGGCCGAGCTGGACATGGACTTCATGAACCTGAACCAGGCCGCGCACGGCGACCGCGAGTTCGGTTACATCCAGACCCGGCTCGGCATCCCGCGGACCACCGTCGCCGGCCATGTCAGCGATCCGTCCGTCACCGCCCGGATCGGCGCCTGGGCCCGCGCCGCGGCCGGCCTGTCGGCCTTGCGCTCGATGAAGCTCGCGCGCTTCGGCGACAACATGCGCGACGTCGCGGTGACCGAAGGCGACAAGGTGGAGGCCCAGCGCCGGTTCGGTGTCTCGGTCAACACCTACGCGGTCAACGACCTCGTCACCGCCGTGGACGCGGTACCGGACGGCGACGTCGACAGTCTCGTCAAGGAGTACGACGACACGTACCGGATCGCGCCCGAACTGCGCGCCGGCGGCGACCGGCACGACTCGCTGCGCTACGCCGCCAGGCTGGAGGCCGGCCTGCGGGCCTTTCTCGAAGCCGGCGGCTTCACCGCCTTCACCACCAACTTCGAAGACCTCGGTGGACTGCGTCAGCTGCCGGGCCTGGCCGTCCAGCGGCTGATGGCCGACGGCTACGGCTTCGGCGGCGAGGGCGACTGGAAGACCTCGGTACTGCTGCGGACCCTCAAGGTCATCGGCGCGGGCCGTCCAGGAGGCACCTCCTTCATGGAGGACTACACGTACCACCTGGTACCGGGCGAGGAGCTGATCCTCGGCGCCCACATGCTCGAGGTCTGCCCCACCATCGCGGCCGGCACCCCGACGGTGGAGATCCACCCACTCGGCATCGGCAACCGCGAGGATCCGGTCCGGATGGTCTTCGACGCCGCGCCCGGACCGGCCGTGGTGGTCGGACTCGCCGATCTCGGCGACCGGTTCCGGCTGGTCGCGAACGAGATCGACGTCGTCGCCCCCGACCAGCCGCTCCCCCGACTACCGGTCGCCCGAGCGGTCTGGAAACCCCGCCCGGACTTCCGTACGTCGGCGGAATCGTGGCTGACCGCGGGCGCCCCGCACCACACCGTGCTGTCGGCTGCCGTCGGCTCCGACGAACTCCACGACCTGGCCACCATGCTCCGGACCGAACTCCTCACCATCGACGCCTCGACCGAGATCCGCCAGTTCCACAAGGAGATCCGCTGGAACCAGGCCTACCACCGGCTCGCCCTCGGCCTTTAGTCGCTCAACTACTTGCCTGGAGCACCAGAGCCGTATCGGTGAACTGCTCGAACCGGACGATCAGACCGGCCCTGACCACGAAGTGATGAGCCACCCGGGCATTCAGGGTCTTGCCGGTCGCCAGGTTGTTCGCGGTGTAGCGCGCCAGGACCACGACGTTCTCACCGTCGACGACGTAGGTGTCGTCGTGAGCGACCCAGTTCTCCCATTCCTTGCCGAGTTGCTCCATCACGTTGGTGGTGACGCCGAGCGGGGTCCGGTAGGTGCCGGCGAGGGGGAAGCCTGCCATCTCCGTCCACTCGACATCAGGGGCGAGGGTGGCGCGGAGTGCTTCCAGGTCACCGGCGGCGGAGGCGAGGTACTGGCGGCGTAGGACGTCGGCCGGAGCGGTTCCTGCTGCGTCGATCAGCCCCATTGCAGTTCTCCCTTGGCGACCTTGGTGCCGAGGTCAGCGGCGATGACCAGGCCGGCGTCGGGGTAGGCCGCGAGCAGTTTCTCCTTGGCCTGGGCGGCGTCGACCGCCGCGGCGACGGTCTCCTCGAAGAGGGTGAGGTAGGCGCGGGTGTGGTGGATCGCCGACAGGTCGGTCGGCGCACCCGCTGTACGGTGCCCGGCGGCCACGAAGCTGGGCTGAAGCGCCTCGAGGGTGTCGAGGGCGGTCAGCCACGCCGCACGATCGGCCGTCGTCGGGCTGTCGGCGGTCCAGACGTGGAGTCCGTCGAAGAGCAGGATCCCGCCGAGCAGGGCCCGCTGCTGCGGTTCGAAGAGGTACCAGCCGCGATCGCCGAGGCTGTCGCCCGCGTGCCGCAACTCCAGCGTCCGGCCGTCGAGTTCGACTCCGCCGGTGAACGCGGTGAGCTCGATCAGCCGGGTCGGCAGGTTGGCGCCCAGGTGTGCCCAGGCTTTGAGCTTGCCTTCGTAGGCCGCGGTGATGTGTTCGATCACGTCGGCCGGAGCGACGAAGGCCGCCTCGGGGAACGCGTCGGCGATGACTTCGGCGCCGAAGTAGAAGTCCGGGTCGCCGCCGGTCACGACGACCGTGCGCAGGGTCTTGCCCGCGTCCAGTACCGCGGCGACGATGCGGTGGCCGTCCGCGCGGGTGAAGGCGGCGTCGACGACGATCGCGTCGTTCTCGCCGGTGACGAGGACAGAAGTCTTGTTCAGCGAGGAGTCCGCGAAGTCGAGGACGGTGTAGTTCAGTTCGGACATTGTTCTGGTTCCTTCGATGGATGAGTCGTTACTGTGATATTAGGACTCAGCGCCGTAGGATCCCTTGTGTGAGTGCGTCAGTTTATGGTGAAAATCGGACATCCACGATCCGGAAGGTCGATTACGCGCCGCCGGCCGGGCACTCGGCGGGGGCCGAGATCGCCGACCTGGCCACGCTGCTGCGCCGGGCCGGGCCGGGCGAGTTCCAGGCCCCGCAAAGACTGGGATTCGACCTGATCCTGCAGATCCGCTCAGGTCACGCCGTCCACGAGGTCGACTTCACCAGCTACCCGCTCGGCCCGGGCGACGTCTTCTGGATCCACGCCGGGCAGGTGCAGCAGTGGGGAAACATCTCGGCCATCGACGGACCGGTTCTGATGCTCCCGCCCGACCTGTACGACGAGGCGACCGCGCACCTGTTCCGGCGACTCGGCACCAGCCATCTCAATCACTGGCCAGGCGCTGCATTGCCCGGTAGCGTGCTCTGGGAATCGTTCAGCACGACAGCCGAGATCGACCGGCGACTGCGGGAGGCGCCGGAGCTCGAGCCCGACGCACGGGACCAGGCGCTCACGCACGCGGTACTGGCGACCCTTCTCGTGCTGGCAGGCAGCAGCCCGGCCGGCGGTGGCCCGACCCGGCCTCGCAACGAGGTCTTCAGCTGGTTCGAGGAAGAGATCGAGGAGTCGTTCCAGAGTGAACGCACCGTGGCCGGCTACGCCCGGCGGCTCGGCTACTCCGAGCGCACCCTCAACCGCCTGGCCCGGATCCACGCGGGAACGACGGCCAAGGAGCTGATCGACCGCCGGGTCGTCCTCGAAGCCAAACGCCGGCTGATCCACGAAACCGTGCCGATCGTCGAGATCGCCGACCGGCTCGGCTTCGAGGACGCCGCCAACTTCTCCAAGTTCTTCTCGCACCGCACCGGCACCACCCCAGGAGCCTTCCGTACGGCGAGCCGCCCGCGTTAGCCGGTACGGGCGACCATCAGCCAGCTGACCTGGATGTCGGGCGACCTGGTCGGCGCGATCGTGACGGAGATCTTGCCATCGGCGCCGACCGTGACGCCGTCGTACGTCGCTGCCTCGTTGGTGCCGGTGAACAGGCGTTGCTGGTCGACGACGGCACCGTTGACGGTCACCTGCGCCGCCCGGTTGGCCCACGGCCAGGGATCGAAGTAGCCGGCGTGCACGGTGTACGTCCCCGGTTCCAGGCCCCCGAAGGTGTAGGTCAGCGGCTCGTGGTTCTTCGCGTACCGCAAGGTGCTGTAGAGGTCGCCGTTCGCAGTACCGGATGGTGCACTCGCGCCCGTGTAACCCCAGCTGGTCCCGGTGACGGGATCGGTGCCCAGCACCCGTTCCGCGCTCGAGTTCAGCAATGAGGCGTTCTTCGCCAGGATCTGCCAGTCCGCGGTGGCCACGCCGCCTGCGTTGACCGCGTACCGCAGCTCACGCGGCATCACCACGATCGACCGGGTGAAGGTCCGTCCGTCCGCCAGCGTCCCACGGAGGTTGGCCGGTCCTGGCCGCGCGACGCTGGTCGCATCCCAGGTCACGGCTACCTGCGTCGACCGCGTGCCCGTCTTCACCGTCACCTCGGCCGGCAGGGCGCTCGTGTCGCCGAGCCAGGTGTGGTCCGGCAGTTGGGTCTCGACACTCCACCGCTGGTACGGCGCCAAGCCGTCCAGGGTCCAGTCCTGGTCGGGGCCGATCGACAGGCTGCCGCTCTCACCCAGGGACATCGGCATCCAGACGTACGGCGCGTGCGCGAGGTCGCTCGGCGTCCAGCGGTCGGCCATGAAGATGAACTTGTTGTCCTTCTGGTCGTACGGGATCACGTTGGTGCTCTGCGAGCCGAAGGTGGTCGCCGCGCCCGGTCCGCTGATCGGGCTGCCCTGGTCGGTGAACTGACCGAGGACGTTGTCCGAGGTCGCATACCTGGCCGGGTTCGGATCCCAGCCGGTCGCGCCCGACGTGAGCAGGTAGTACCGGCCCTCGGACTTGAACATCGCCGGCGCCTCCCGCTGGTTGCAGGCCAGCGTGCGGACGAAGTCCTTGCCCTGTATGGCGTTCTCGGGCCGTGCGGACAGATAGGTGTAGTCCCGGTCGAGCTTGGAGATGTACATCGACCGGTTCTCCTCGGAGGAGTAGATGACGTACGCCGAGCCGTCGTCGTCCACGAACAGGTTCATGTCCCGCGCCATCCCGCCGGCCGGGTCGAACGAGGACCCGCTGCCGCACCAGGGCACGGAATCGCCCGGCACGTGGTTCAGCCGGTACGAGTCGATCCAGCGGAACGGTCCCATCGGCGAGTCCGCGATCGCCACACCGGCTTCGGCCCGCGCGTACGTCGACGTACTGGCCGGTGACGAGGGCCCGTCGGAGTGCACCCACATCACCCACTTGCGGGTGGCCTTGTTGTAGATCACCTTCGGCCGCTCGAGGATCGACGGTCGCGCCCAGCCGTCCGCGCGCACACTGTTGGCCGACAGGTCGCGCCAGACGACCTCCTTCTGCGCCGGGCTGTAGTGCTTGTAGACCTTGGCGAAGTACGGATCGCTCTCGAACTGGCCGGGCGAGCTCATCGCCCGCAAGGCGAGCCCGCGGTCCTTCCAGTTGTAGAGGTCGTACGACGAGTACACGTGCACGCCGGGGCTGTCGTAGTACCCGTTGCTGCGGTCCTCGCCATACCAGTACCAGACTCGCTTCCCGCCACCATCGGTCGAGGCGACGATCTGTCCACCATGGGCCTGGATCACCTGCCCGTTGTTGTCGAGCCATCGAGCACCTGGGCGGAACGACGTGTACCTCTCGATGTGTCCGGCCTGGGCCGCGACCGTGGCCGGAGCCAGCAGGGTGAGCGCGGCGCCCAGGACGGCAAGGATTCGCACTGGTCTGAGCAGCTTCATCGGATTCTCCTCATCGGGCGGACGGATTCCGGATTCGAGCGAGCTGGGCGTTGGTATTCGTGTGCACCACCCACAAGGCACACCCTGGGACGGTGGCCAGGCCCGCTACCGGCACCTGGCTGACGATGATCAGTACGGCCAGCAGGACACCGAGCGAGAGCAGGCTGAGCGGCCAGCCGCGGACGCTTGTGTAGACAGCGAGCCGCAGCAGCGCTCGCAGGTCCAGCGCCGGCTCGGTGCCGGCCAGCACCAAGCCCGCGAGGCCTGCGTTGAGTACCAGCAGGAGAAGCACCACCAGCAGGGGTGCAACGACCGGAAGTGCACCGGCCAGCGCCTTGAGGTCGGCCAGCAGCACTCCTGCCAGGCCTGCCGTGAGCGAGGCGACGACGAGCGAGCGACGACCGGTGGCCCGCACCAATCGGATCAAGGCTCTCAACGGAGGACGGGCATCATCGATGGCCAGGTATCCGAAAGCGGCGGCCGCTGCCGGGCCGAGCGGGAGGGCGAGCAGACCGAAGAAGAGCGGGTATCGCCACGGCGTGGCAACGGTGCCGAGGGCAAGCATCAGCGGCGTCCCAGCGACGGCCAGCACGAAGTTGACCGCCAGGACCCGATGGGCGAAGGACCAGAGCAGGTCCCAGGCGTCCGCCCGGACGTTCACCCGCGACAGCGGCGAGGCCATCACTTCATCCCGCTGGTCGCGATGCCCTGCACGAAGTACTTCTGGCCGAGCAGGAAGATCACCAGGATCGGCAGCACGGACAGTACCGAGCCGGTCATGATCATCGCGTACTCCGCGTCGTACAGGCCGACGAACGAGCGCAGTCCCAGCTGGATCGTCCACAGCTTGTTGTCGGTCAGGTAGATGAACGGCCCCATGTAGTCGTTCCAGGTGTTGACGAAGGTGAGCAACGCGAGACTGGCCAGCGCGGGCTTCGACAACGGCAGGATGATCCGGGCCCAGATGCCGTACTCGCTCAGTCCGTCCAGCCGGGCCGCCTCGCTGAGTTCGTCGGGGATGGTCAGGTAGTACTGCCGCATCAGGAACACCCCGAAGGCGCTGAACGCCTGCAGCAGGATCAGCGACAGGTGCGTGTTCACCAGGCCGGCCTTCTGCATGATCACGTACTGCGGCACCATGTACGCCTGCCACGGCACCGCGATCGTCGCGATGTAGGCGAGGAACAACGCGTCCCGGCCGGGGAACCGCACCTTGGCGAACCCGTACGCCGCGAAGCTGCCCGTCAGCACCTGCAAGGCGGTGATCGTGGTGCTGAGGAACACCGAGTTGCGCAGGTACGTGAGCAGCGGGATCCGGCCCCAGATCGCACTGAAGTTGCCCCAGTGGAACTCGGCCGGGATCCATCGGACCGGCACGCTGAAGACGTCCGCGTCGGCCTTCAGCGACGACGAGACCATCCAGGCGAACGGCACCAGCACCGCCACCGAGAGCAGTCCCAGCAGCAGGTACGCCGACGTACGGCGTACCCGGCTCATCGCTCGCTCCTTCGCTGCAGCCGGAACTGGACCACGGTGATCGTCAGCACGATGACGAACAGCACCATCGACACCGCCGAGGAGTAGCCGAACCGGCCCTGCACGATGCCCTCGCGGTAGATCACCTGCGACAGCACCAGCGTCGCGCGCCCCGGACCGCCCTCGGTCATCACCTGGATGAGGTCGAACACCTTGAAGCTGGAGATGGTCAGCATGATCAGCACGAAGAAGGTGGTCGGCCGCAGCCCCGGAAGGGTGATGTGCCGGAACCGCTGCCAGCCGCTCGCCCCGTCCACCTGCGCGGCCTCGTACAGCTCTGCCGGGATCGTCTGCAGACCAGCCAGGTAAAGGATCATGTAGTAGCCGAGGTCGCGCCACACGCTGGCCACGATCACCGCTGGCATCGCCCACGTGGTCGACGTGGTCCAGCCGGGCGGGTGGTCGATGCCGATGGCCCGCAGGAACTGGTTGACCGGGCCCGACTCCGGGCTGAGCAACATGTTCCAGACCACGGCGACCGCGACCAGCGAGGTGATGTACGGGAAGAACAGCGCGGTCCGGAAGAACCGCGCTCCCTTCAGCTTCTGGTTCAGCAGTACCGCGAAACCGAGTGAGGCGGCGAGCGTCAGTGGCACGTGCCCGACGGCGTAGTACGCGGTGTTCTTCAGCGCCGTCCAGAAGGTGTCGTTGTGGATCATCCGCTCGAAGTTGTCCAGGCCGACCCATTCAGGGGTGCTGTAGGAGTCCCAGTCGAGGAAGGACAACGCGAGCGAGGCGATCACCGGCACCAGCGTGAGCGCGGCGAAGCCGATGAAGTTCGGCAGGATGAAGCTCCAGCCGACCCAGGCCCGGCTGCGACGCCGGACCGGCCGCGGCGCGGGCACAGGGGGCCGGACCTGCCGCGGTGCGGACACGGTGGCTGTCATCGGTCAGCGGACCTCGTTCTTGACCCGCTTGGCCATCTCGGCCAGGCCGTCGTCGAGCGACTTCTGCCCGGTCATGATCAGCTCGTGTTCCTCGGTCAGAATCTGGTCGACGTCGGAGGACTTGTCGCCGACCGGCATCTCGAGCACCACGTTGTCGGGCTTGAAGGCCTTCTTCGCCACCGGGTCGCCGGGCACGCCCGGCAGCGCGAAGTACGTGTCGAGGATCTGCTGGCTCTGCAGCGACGGCGTGACGCCCGCTTTGGCGACTGCGGTGGCGCCGGCTTCGCTGGACGCCCATTCGACGAACTTCTTCGCCGCGTCGGCGTGCTTGGAGTTCTTGTTCACCGCGAACGCGGTCGGCGACCCGAAGGTGGTCACCTTTCCGTCCGCCGTTCGCTGCGGCAGCGGCGCCATCCCCCACTCCACCTTGGTCTTGCCCGACTTCGTGTCGGCCAGCAGCGTCGAGGCGTACCAGGTGCCCATCGGCATCAGTGCGGCCTTGCCGGTGGAGAACATCGTGTTGTAGGTGACCTTCTGGCTCCTGGCGGTTGCCCACGGCAACAGTGCGCCGTCCCTCTGCAGACCCAGCGTCATCGTGTACTGGTCCTTGAGGAAGCCGTAGTCGCCACCGAGCAGGTCACCGCCGGTCTGCGCCGCCGCGGTGGCCTCGACCACCGAGCGCCAGGTGTGCTGATATGCGCCGTACACCTTGGCCGGACCGTCGCCCTTGGTCAGGCTTTTGGCCAGCGTGGCGTAGTCGGCCCAGGTCAGGTTCTGCAGCTTGGACTCCGGCGCGCCGGCCTGCTCGAGCAGCGTCTTGTTGTAGTAGAGCACCCAGAAGTCCTGGCGATACGGCAGGGCGAAGTACTTGCCGTCGAGTTCGTAGGACTTCAGGCCCGAGTACTTCGCCGGGTCCAACGCCTTGGCCTGGTCGGTCAACGGCAGCAACTGCCCGCGGGTGCCGAACCGGGCGTAGTCGATGACGTTCTTCATCGTCAGTACGTCGGTCGAGTCGCCACCGGCCAGCATCGTGGTGACCTTCTCGGCGTAGTCGTCGGCCAGGATGTCGACCGGCTCGACCTTGATCTGCGGGTTGGCCTGCTGGAAGCCGTCGATGATCGCCTTGAACTCCGGCGTGGTGGCGTAGTTCCAGAGCGCGACCTTGATGGTCTGCGGCCCGTCGGCGGCCGGACCGTTCGAACTGCCTCCGCAGCCGGCCAGCAGGGCCAGCGCGGCCGCACCGGCCAGGATGGTGACGAGGTGTCGCTTCACGGGCGTTCTCCTTGTACTTCGTACTGCGCGGGTGGCGGTCAGGCGGTGAGCGGAAAGGCGTCGGCGGTGATCCGGGTGTGGAGTGGTTCACCGGCCAGCCAGCGGGTGAGTTCGGCCAGCGTGTGATCGGTGAGCCGATGGATCTCGGTGCCGAGCGAGCCGGCGATGTGCGGGGTGACCATCACGTTGCCGCCGGCCGAACGCAACGGAGAGTCGGCCGGCAGTGGTTCGGGATCGGTGACGTCGAGGATCGCGAACAATCGCCCGGCCGAGCACTCGGCGGCGAGGGCGGCCGAGTCGATCAGGCTGCCGCGCGCTGTGTTGATCACGGTGGCGCGGTCGGGCAGCCGGGCGAGTTCTCTCGCGCCGATCATCTGGTAGGTGCTCGGCAGGGCCGGCGCGTGCAGTGACAGCACATCGACCCGGGGCAGCAGTTCGTCGAGTCCGACCAGCCGGGCGCCGGCCGCTTCCACCTCGGCCGGGTCAGCATGCGGATCGGCGACCAGCACGGACGGTCCGTCGAGCGTCCGGAGCAGGTCCACCACCCGGCGGCCGATCCGGGAGAAGCCGACCACACCGATCGTGCGGCGGAAGTTCGACAGGTCGCCGAAACCCTGCACCGGACCCCATCCCCGATACGCCGTCGCGGCGTCGGCGGCCAGGAACGGCGCCTTCTTCCCCGCGAAGATGATCGCGGCCAGCGTGTACTCGGCGACCGGGATCGCGTTGGCGTCGGCCCCGCTGGTGACGACGATGTCGCGCGCCCAGAGCACGTCGTCGGCCAGCGACCGGACGCTTCCCGCCGCGTGAAAGACGGCTTTGAGCCGCGCGGCCGCGGCCAACCGGTCGGCCGTCAGCCGGGGCACGCCCCAGGAGGTCACGATCAGGTCGGCCGTCGCGAGCCGGGCCCGGGCCTGCGCGGAGTCGAGTTCGTCGGTCCAGATCGGATCGGGCAGCGCCACCAGCGAGCGAAGCCGATCGAGCCGGGGCCGGTCGAAGTGAGCCTCGAACGCCTCGCGGCTCATCACCAGCAGTGCCTCACTGCGGTAAGCGGTTACCGTTGCGGTCATGTGAACATGAGATGTCGGCAACGTTCAGATCATCTACGGTTCGTCCGTATTCGATCGCAAACGATCAGATTCGATACCGGAGGTGAGGCGAGTGCCGGACGACCGGCTGTTCGGCCTGCAGCGGCACGAACGTGTGCTGGAGGAACTCCGCCGGGAAGGGGCTGTCCGGGTCAAGGACCTCGCCGTCCTGCTCGGCGTCAGCGAGCTGACCGTCCGCCGGGACATCGCCACTCTCGCCGCGCAGAACCTGCTCACCAAGGTGCACGGCGGCGCGACGCTGCCCACCGAATTGGCGGCACCGGCCCGGCGCCGGGGACCGGCCGCGCCCCGGTTCACCATCGGAATGGTGGTGCCTTCCCTCGACTACTACTGGCCGCCGATCGTCTCCGGGGCGCGGACGACCGCCGCCGCACTGGGAGTGGCGATCCAGTTGCGTGGATCGAGCTACGACTGGGCCGAGGACCGCCGGCAGATCACCCGGCTGATCGAGGCCCAGCAGGTCCAGGGCCTGTTGCTGGCGCCGAACCTCGAGGGAGCCCCTGTCGACGAGATGATCGACTGGATTGCCCGGCTCCCGGTACCGGTGATCCTGGTCGAGCGACAGCCGCCGCGCTGGACACCGACCAAGTACCAGGTCGAATGGGTCCGCAGTGATCACGCCCTGGGTGTCGAGCTGGCCGTCCGGCACCTGCATGCCCAGGGCCACCGCAACCTGGCTTTACTGCTGTCGAAAGGAAGTCCGACCTCGGCCCATCTGGCGGCCGGCTGGGACCTCGTGTGTGCCGATCTCGCGATCCCAGCCGGCCTGGTGATTCGCGAGTCCGTGAACATGGACCAGCCTCGGCATCGCGACATCATCGCTCAGGTACTCGACCGCTGCCGGACCGCGGGCACGACAGCCCTCGTCGTGCACTCCGACCCCGACGCGATGGCAGTCGCCCAGTACTGCGCCGAGCAGGGCATCGCGATCCCGGACCAACTGGCGATCGTTGCCTACGACGACGAGATCGCCCACCTGGCCGAGCCGGCCCTGACCGCGATCCGGCCGCCGAAGTCCATGGTCGGCCGGACCGCGGTCGAGCAGATGGTCGCCCGGCTGACCGAAGGCCGCCGCCGCCCGCCGCAACGCGTGCTGATCGTGCCCGAGCTGGTCATCCGCGATTCATCGATGCCGCACCAGCCGAACGACAAGATCTCGTCGGTGCCGTCCGACCAGGTGACCCGAACCCCGCTACCGTCCACCGCAAGGTCCGGAACAGGCTCGGGGTGACCGCCGGACAGGGAGACGACGGCAACGAAGACCTGACCCGGTACGACGGCCGCACGCACGAGCGGAATCGCGGTGTGGTTGCCCAGCGCCTCGGACTCGTCGGATCGGCGAATGTCGACCACGTCGAAGCCGACGCGGCCCTCGATGGAGGACAGCAACTCAGCGGCCCGGACCGCGGCCCGCGCATCGAGCACGGCGGACGGCGGGCTGTCGGATGTCAGCGGCCATCCGGACATCTCGAGCAGCCGGCCTGGCTCGACGACGGCATCCGGATCGATGCGTGCGGCCCGCACCTCGTGGCTTCCGCGCAGCGAGGACACCATCGCGACCGTCGGTCCCGCGACGACCGCTCCGCCGCGGCCCGAGCCGTGCTCCGGTCCGGCGTCATCGGTCGTCCGCACCCAGTGCATCGCCGCGATCGAGGCGTTCGTACCGACCGTCGTGAAGCCGTTGCGGTGCGACCGGCCGAGCTCGGGGTGCACGATGCTGACAGCGTTCTCGAGCGGTTGTGCCCAGTACGGCGTACTCAGTGGTGGCATCGTGTGGGTCGAGTACGCCAGCCTGGCGTACAACGGCGAGTCGGCGCGTTCGTCGCCCGGGACCGAGTGGTCGGTACCGTGGTTGACGACCCGTACGATCCCGTCGGATCGGGTACCGCTGATCAGCCAGCCAGGCTCCGCGAGTTCGCGGGTGAAGTCGGAACGCTCGACAGGCAAGGGCTCCTCGGCCGCGGTCCAGACCGGATGACTTGCCGGCAGCATCAAGCCGAGCATGCCTTTCACTGCCCAGTACGGCGATCCCGGGCCGGAGTACGACTGGGCGATCGCCGGCCATTCGCCGTGCCAGCCGAGGGTGAGCAGACCTCGCCGATCGGGGACACCCTGGTCGAGGAAGTACTTGAGCATTCCGGACGTCGTCCGGCGCAGCAGGCCAGGGGCGAGATCGGTGGCCCCGGTGATCGCACCGATCCAGAACGGCGCGGCCGCGGCGAACCGGTAGGTCAGGCTGCGGCCCTGGATCAGCGGTGCGCCGTTGCCGCCGACCAGGTGGACCGCCGAATCCAGGAAGGCAGTCAGCCGCTCGCGCCATTCGGTCACCAGCGCGGGATCGCACAACCCGGTGTCCATCGATGCCCACAGCAACGGATAGACATGCAAGGCCCAGCCGTTGTAGTGGTCGAACGCACGCTCCGGACCGTCGGCGTACCAGCCGTGTCCGCGATACAACGACTCGTGCACCGCGAGGCCGCTGTCGATGTCGTCGCGGGACCACGGTCCGCCGACCGACTCGAGGAACGTCTCCACGACGATCTGGAACCAGACCCAGTTGATCGGTGGATACTTCTCGCCGACCACGGTCGCCAGCCAGGCGACGATCTGGTCGCGATCACGGTCGTCGAGCCGGTCCCACAACCACTGCCTGCTCAGCTGCAGGCCCAGAGCGATCGAGCAGGCTTCGACCTTGGCCTGCCCGAGCTGGTCCGGGCGCGGCCAGGCGTGCGGCGACATCGGATCGGTACCGGCCCGCAGACCCTCGGCGTACCACCCGGCGAGATCGTGCGGGTCCTTGCCGTCCTCACCCTTCAGCCGGATCGCCGCCAGCAGGAAAGACCGGGCGAAGGCCTCCAGGGAGTCGCTGTCGGGCCCGTACGCGCTCTGTCGTCCAGGCAGGTCGATCCGGGCGTGCTCGGGCGAAGCCCAGCCACGCAGTGAGAGCAGCAGGTGGTCGGCGACCGCCGCCCAGGAGTCGCGGGTCAGGCCGGTGAAGCGGGTGTCGTTCATCGACGAGGTCCTCGGGTCAGAGTGAGTTCGAAACGATCGTTGCCCACCGCAAGGATCAGGCGATGGACGGCCGGGCCCCAGACCCGCTGGAGTAGTTCGTCGTCGACGGCTCGCGTCTCCAGCCGGCCGGTGCCGAGGTCGGCATCCCATCGCAGTTCCGCGACGCTGCCGCCAAGGGTCTCGACCACCAGGCGGCCTGGCTCGTGAGCAACAGGTTGTCCGGCGATCACGAAGTGTTCGGCGATCTCGGTCCCCTCCGCCCAGGTGTCGACGACGCGAACGGCCTGACCGATCCGGTCCAAGGTCGCCGTCCGTCGCAGGTTCCCGCTGGGATAGGCGTCCGACAGATCGAGCTCGGCGCGCTCGGTGTCGCCGGCACTGTGTACGGCGAAATCCGTCGCCCGCCATTGCCGACCCGCATCCTGTTCCAGACCGTTGACGACGGGGACGTTGTGCCACTCGCTGCGGACCACCCACTGCTCGTACCGGCGACCGGAGAACGAGATCGCCGTGTACGTCGGCTGCCCCAGATCCACCAGCACCGGCGTCGCATCGAGTGCGGCGATGAACGAGCCGACATCGTTGTGATTGTGGTTCTCGTCGTTGTGCCCGCCCTTCACGGCCAGCGCCCAGCCCGCGGTGGAGCCGCCGTCCTGCCGGGCTACCAGCAACTGCACCTCGGGCAGCCAACTCGATCGAGGCAACGGCAGTGGCATGGCAGTCGCCTGCCACCAGTCGTCGTCGGCAAGTGCGACCAACGCTCGTCCCAGACCGGCCAAGAACCCCAGCTCCTCACGGTGCGCAGCTGCCTGGGCCATGACGCCCTCGTCACCGATCCGGCGACCCCAGCGGTGCAACACGTCCCACGGCTGGTCAGGTGCCGGCCTGGCCGATCCGTCACCGACATTCACGAACCAGCCGTCGCCCAGCGTCATCCGCTGGGGATACCGGGCGAGTTCCTCCAGTGGCGTGCACTGCCAGGGATCGAAGGCGCCGAGGGTGATCCGGTCGAGGAGCTCCAGCGCGCTGGCCAGTCGCGCCGGTCCGTTCCACCAGTACGCGTAGCCCTCATCGCACCCACCATCGGCAGGGAGCGCCCGGAGATAGCGGTCGAGGCCGTCGACAACGAGATCGACCACCTGCGTACGGCGTACCGGATCGGTCTCCAGGAACAGCGCGGCGACCAGTACGTGGCCGTGGATCCACGGGTTCCAGTTGTGCAGGTGACCGTCGAGTCCGAGCCAGTGCCAGCGACGGTCCTCGACGAATGGCCGCAGTACCCGCCGCTCGGCCTCCTTCCGCAGGCGTCGGCGAAGACCCGGCACCCGCGCATCCAGTGCCGGGCCGAGCACGAGGTCGGCCCACGCGAGGATCTCCACAGTCTCGGCGGCGCCCAGATCGAGGTACGGCGTACCGGGATCCGCTACGACCTCCCCCCGCGCCGTCGCGAACGACTCGTGAGCTGCCCAGCACCAGGTCGTCTGCTCACACAGCAGCAACAGTCCGTCGGCGGCTTCGTCGACAGCCTGCTGGTCTCCCGTCAGGACGGCCGCGAGCACCGCCGTACTGGTTCGCTGCCGCAACTCCCCCGCCGGGCCTTCGTACGCCGTACGCACGCCGTCACGCCAGTACCGGGCGAAGTCCGACAGCAGCAACCGGGGCCACGGCCTGGAACGATCCGCCGCGGCGCGCTCCAGCACGGCTACCGACGCAGGACGCGATTCCCAGACCCCGCGATGCTCGAGGTCCGGGACACCGGCACGATCCCGTGCCGAGTCGAGAGCCGCCCTCCGGATGGCCGGATCCAGTGCGCGCCAGCGCTGGGCAACGGTCATCCGGCAATGCTCTCGCGTGCCCCGGCAGGCCACCAGACAGCGATCACATTCGTACACATCCGCACCGACCCGGAACCCCTCCCCGGTTCAGTGGCGGGGGTGGTTCCGGAGTGGGGGGACGCTGGTCAGGGTCGGCTTGACCTTCGCGATCGTGCCGTCGGCGGCGAAGTACAGGCGGTCGATCGTGGTCTCGCGATGGGTGCCGTCGCCACCGGGCATACCGAAGCGGTGGTACGCGATGTACCAGTCGTCCGTGCCCGGCACCTGGATGATCGACTGATGGCCGGTCGCCAGAATGCCCTGCGCCGGATCCTTCTCGAGGATGACGCCGCGGTAGGTCCACGGTCCGTCGACGCTGCTCGCCGTCGCGTAACCCACCCGGTAGTCGGGCGAACCGGTGTCGTCGATCGAGTACGTCAGGTAGTACGTCCCCTTGCGATAGTTGACGAAGGACCCCTCGCGGAAACTCGTCAGCCCGCTGATCGGCTTCAGTGTCTCCTGCTTGATGGCCAGCATGTCGTCGCTCAGCTCGGCATACACCGGCGAACCGTTGCCCCAGAACAGGTAGTACCGCCCGGTCACGGGATCGCGGAACGCGGCCGGATCGATCGCCTGACCGGACGTGACCGCCTCGTTGTTGAGGATCATCGCTGTCGGCTGCGCGGTGAACGGGCCCTCAGGGCTGTTCGCCACCGCGACGCCGATCGTCTTGCGGTTGTAGGCCGGGTTGTGTCCGGAGAAGTAGAAGTAGTACTTGCCGGCGCGTTCGATGATGGTCGGCGCCCAGGCGTTGCCGCTCGCCCATGGCACGGTGCCGTTCGCGCCGTCGAGGGTCAGGAAGGGCTTGGCCGATCGCTGCCAGTCCACCAGGTTCTTCGACTTCCAGACGTAGAAGTCCTTGCCGCCCCAGCCGGCGGTTCCGTCGGTCGTCACGTAGAGGTAGTAGGTGTCGCCGAACCGAGCGATGTTCGGATCGGCGTTGTACCCCGGCAGTACGGGTGACCGCATCTCGACGGCCTTGACCGTCCACATCCGTTGGGTTCCGTCCTGAGCAGTCACGGTGTAGGTCCTGGGCCTCGAGAGGTTGACCCGCCCGGCCGGCGAGACCTTCGAGCTGGAGACGACCTTCAGGACCGGCGCCAGCTTCTTCAGGTCGGTGCCGGGGGCAACCGGCAGGGTGACGGTCGAGGAGGCGTCGTCGATGATCGCCGGCACCTTCAGACTCGCCAGCTCGACGCCGATGACCGATCGTGGGTCGGCGTCCTGGTCGCTGACCTCGGTGGCCGACAGGGCCCGGTTGTAGAGTCTGAAATCGCGCACCTTGCCTTTGAGGTACTTGTCCGACGTGTACGTCGAACGCCCGATGTAGTTGGCCGTGGTACGACCGCCACCGATATCTCCAGGATCGATCGTGACGCCGGTCTTCCGCCCGACCTGGACCCCGTCGAGGTAGATCGTGGCGATGCCGTCGGGTGTCAGGGTGTAGGTGAGCGCCTTCCAGACACCACGGGGTACGGCGCTGCCCGACGTTGCCGTCTGCTCTGTCGACCAGTTGCCGGTGGCAATCGACGTTCGATAGGCGTCGCCGGTGGTGAACAGGTAGCCGTTGCCGATGTCGCTCGCGGTGTTGCCGAGTCCCCAGATGAAGTACGGCGTTGCCTGGCCGGTGTCGATCCAGACGTCGGCCGAGACGGTGATCGCGTCGAGCCCGGTCATCAGGTTGTCGGGCAGCTTCACGTGACCGTTGGTGCCGCCGAGGGTGAGAGCGCCGTCGGCCCAGGTCGCGTCGCCGGCGACGACACCGTCGTACCCGTGACCGGTGACGTCGGTCGCCGTACCGCCGCTGGTCTGGTTCAACGGGTAGTGCGCGACCAGCCCGTCCGCATCCGCCTTCACCGGGGGTGGAAGCACCAGACCGTTGCGCAGCCGGTCGAGCTCGGCCTGGGTCACCGGGAGCACCGTGCCGTGGCGGGGGCTGGCCGGCAGCGAGTACGTCGCCGGCACCTGCCAGTTCGGCGCCTCGAGGTCGTTCGTGCCGAGCGGGATGTAGCCGCGGCCGCCGTACTCGTCGACGAAGAGGTTGTACTTGGAGCCGGACGTGTCGCCCGGGTTCGACTTGAAGACGGTCGGTCCTTCGACTGCCGACGTACCGGCGTCCCGGCCGATGCAGGAGTCCTGCATCGCCCACGCCGGTTTGCCGGGCAGATCGACCGCGGTCAGCGACGCGGACTTCTCCTGGATGATGTCCGAGCAGCCGGTGCCGCCGCCACCCTCGTCCTTGGTGAAGCGGTAGTACGCGCCGTTCTCCTTGATCACCGTCGAGTCGATCCGGGACTCGCCCCGGTCCTGCCAGATGGCCGGCGCGCTGAAGGTCCGGAAGTCCTGAGTCGTTGCATAGAGCATCCGGTTGTACGTCGAACCGGTGTGTCCCGGATCGTCGGCGGCGTACAGCTTCGACGCCCAGAACACGACGTACGACTGAAGCTCGTCGTCCCAGTAGGCCTCGGGTGCCCAGGTATTGCCGGCCGTCTCGGGCGATACCAGGACATGGCGCTGCTCCGACCAGGTCACCAGGTCGGTGGATTCCCAGACCTCCAGATAGCGGCTGCCCTGACGCTGCGCGGCATCCCAGTCACCGTTGCGGCCGATGGACAGATCGGTCGCGATCAGGAAGAACCGGTCGCCCTCGGGCGAGCGGATCAGGAACGGATCCCGCAGACCGAGAGTGCCCTTGGTGGACTCGATCACGGGCTGGCCGTTGTTGAGTTCGTCCCACTTGAGCGCCGTGTTGCCACGGCTGGCGGCGAAGTAGATCTTCTCCCCGGCGATCGAGTTGCCGGTGAAATAGCTGAACACATAACCGGCGTACGGCGCGGCCACCTTCGCCTGGTCGGCCAACGTGCCCTCGGCGACTGCCGTCGCCGGCACAAGTTGCCCACCAAGCATCGCAAAGGCCGCCAAGGCGACCACCAAGGACGAGCGAATACTGATCTGCATCGCAACCTCACCAGGATTGTTAACGCTAACAGTTCGGATAGTCTGACCAACCTCACCCTCTCGGTCAAGAGGCTGCCCGCCCGGGCAGGGTCAGATCGGCGTGGTGTCTCCGCCATCGAGAGGTCGACAACTGCCGCGTCACCTATCCGCAGACCGCCTGCCTCCGAAGTCCTTGCCGATGGTCCACCTCGTGAGGGAGATGGTCGGCAGCATGAAGGCCTGGAAACCTGTCTATCGATGGCTGGCGGCTAGTACCGGCTTCGTGGCACTGATCGCAGTGGGAGTCGTTGTCTTCGGCCCCGACAGCAAGGAAGTCGCCACTAGCAGTCCCACGGGAGCTGCGAGTACTCCGTCTGCCAAGGCTTCGGCACCTGCCAACGAGCCAGACGCGTTGGTGAATCGGATGCTGGACCAGATTCGTGAAGGCAAGCCGGTCGAGTCGCAGTTCGCTCCGGGCGAGGGCAATCCGGCGGCCGGCGTACCGATCGAGGCGATCAAGGCCAAGCCTGGCGAGCAGTTGCGGCTCGGCCGGCTCGCGATTCCCAAGCTGGCTGTGGATCAGCCGCTGAACAACGGGGTCGACGAGGCCGCTCTCGTCCATGGCGTCGGGCACTGGCCCGGTACGCCGTTGCCGGGTGGGCCCGGCAACAGTGTGATCAGCGGCCATCGCAGTACGAACGAGAAGCCGTTCCTCTACCTGGACCGGCTTCGGCCCGGTGATCCGATCAAGGTCACCGTCGGGGCCAGAAGTACGACGTACAAGGTCTTCAAGACCACGATCGTGCCGCAGGCCGAGTACGTGAAGTTCGTCCTGCGGCAGCCCACCGGGCGAGGCGATCGGGTGATCACCCTGTTCGCCTGCAATCCCATCACCGCTCATTTCCAGCGCATCGTCGTCCAGGCGCGCGCTGCCTGAGTGTCAACTCAAGGAGAGTCATGGGTATCAAAGCAATCTTCGGGGGCCGTCCGGTCCTCGAGTTCGCCGACGAGCACGGCCGTCGCGCCTTCCTGCGCAACGCCGCGCTGATCGGTGTCGGAGTCACCTATGTGGCGACACGTGCGGGTGACCCGGTCGCGTTCGGCCAGGCCGACCGTGGTTTCGCCAAGAACGATGCGAACGCGAGCGATCTGGACATCCTCAACTACGCGCTGACGCTGGAATATTTGGAGTCCGCGTTCTACACCGCGGGGCTGAAGGCCAAGCTGCTGAAGGGCCGCGAGCTGGAACTGGTCGACCCGATCCAGCAGCACGAGGCCGATCACGTCGCAGTGGTCCGCTCCACGATCGTGCAGCTCGGCGGCAAACCGGTCGCCCAGCCGAAGGTGAAGTTCCCGGCCGGTACTTTCGCCAACCGCGCGTCGTTCCTGAAGACCGCGGGCGTCTTCGAGGAACTCGGCGTGAAGGCCTACCACGGGCAGGTACCGCTGGTGAAGAACCCCGAGCTGCTCGGCGCTGCGGCCTCCATCGCGGGCGTCGAGTCCCGGCACGCCGCGATCATCGCCCAGATCACCGGTGGCAACCCGTTCCCGGCGCCGATCGAGGCCCACCTGGCGATGGGGCCGGTCCTGCAGGCCGCCATGCCGTT